>NZ_JBEZDP010000001.1:0-628001 GCF_040648395.1 Micromonospora sp. NPDC049151 | reverse complement strand
ACCGAGTGGACCGACCCGGGGTCGGCCGTCAGCGTGGATCGCGTCCTCACCGACGTCTCGGTCTACTGGCTCACCGGCACCGCCGCCTCGTCCGCCCCGCCGACCGGTCAGGAGACGGTGCAGGCGGAACCGTTCAGGGTGAAGGCGGCGGGCCTCGCGGTGCTGCCGGTGTGCGTGCCGTTGAAGCCGAAGCTCGTCGACGCCCCCGCCGCGATCGTCCCGTTGTAGGACAGGTTCGAGGCGGTCACCGCGGCGCCGGTCTGGGTCACGTTCGCCGACCACGCCTGCCCGACCTTCTGCCCGCTGCTCGGGAACGTGAACGCCAGCGTCCAGCCGTTGATCGCCGTGGTGCCGGTGTTGGCGACCGTGATGTTCGCGGTGAACCCGGTGTCCCAGGTGTTCGCCGTCCAGGTCACCGCGCAGCCGCCGCCGACCGGCGGGGCCGTGGTGGTCACCGTGACGCCGGGCGACGGGGGCGACACGTTTCCGGCCGCGTCCACCGCCACCACGGTGAAGGTGTACGTGGTGGAGGCGGTCAGCCCGGTCACCGCCAGCGTGGTGCCGGTGGTCGAGCCGACCAGGACGGTCCCGCCGCGGTAGACGCGGTAGCCGGTGACCCCGACGGCGTCGGTGGACGGCCCCCAGGTCAGCGTCAGGCCGGTCGCACCGACAGCGGAGGCGGTGGGCGTGCCGGGCGCGGTCGGCGGTGTGGTGTCCGGCGCCGGGCCGGCCGGCGTGGTGACGCTGACGGCAGCCGACGCCGCGGACCGGTTGCCGGCGCCGTCGAGCGCCCGCACGGTGAACTGGTACGTCCGTTCCGGCGCCAGCCCGGTCACGGCCAGGGTGGTCCCGGTCGAGGCGGTGACGACCGGGTCGGCGCCGGCCGAGGTACGGGTCACCTCGTACCCGGCCAGGCCGCTGCCGCCGGTGTCTGTGGAGGCAGCCCAGGTCAGCGTGAGCCCGCTGGACGTGACGGCGGACGCCACGGGCGTGCCGGGCACGCTCGGCGCGGTGGTGTCCGGGGTGGCCGGTCCCGGCTCCTCGCCCCAGACGCGCACGCCGCCGGAGTAGAGCGGCACCTTGCGGTTCGGCCCGGCGGTGGCCTGGTAGGACGGGTCGTTCGTCGGGTCCCAGGTGCCGCCCTCCGGCACCCCGATCTTGAACTGGACCTCCATCCGGTGCTGCGACTGCCCGGCCGGCGCGATGGTGTAGCCGGTGCAGTCGACCTCGACGTACCAGATGTCGCCGGAGAACTGCTTCGCCGCCGACGGCGACGGGCAGCCCTGGGTGTAGCCGGGGGTCACCGTCACCGGGCCGGTGCCGTCGGGCCGGAAGTAGTACCGGAACTTACCGGTGGTCAGCGCCCGGGCCGGGAACGCGGACTTGTTGTAGATGATCGCCTTGAGCCCGGTGGCGCGCGGCTCGGCCTGCATGACAGTGGTCTCCACTGTCATCTCGTCCATGTCGGGCGTCTCGGCGGACGGGAAACCGGCGCGCGGGCTGCCGCCGTACTCGTTCGCGAGCCGGGCCAGCGCGGAGGTGAAGCCCGCGTTGTAGTCGGTGGCCACCTCGTTCATCACGTAGTCCGACCGGCTGTCGGTGTACGCGTCGTTTGCCGCCGACGGGCCGCCGACGAGCGCGCCGTAGAGCACGTGGCGGGTCTCGACGGGCACGGTCTGGCTGTCCCACCAGGAGCCGTGCGCGGTGCGGTGGTGCGGGTTGCGCGGCGAGTTGGCGCCGAAGCCGATCTGGTAGCTGGAGTTGCGCGGGTTGTCGCCGAGCGCGTAGTTGATCTGCCGGACGGCGAAGTCGTGGTAGCGCGCCTTACGCGTGGTGTCGGTGGTCTTGTCGCTGTAGACCAGCGCGGCGAACGCCGTGTTGGAGGCGTACCGCAGCGCGCCCCAGGAGTCGAGCACCGCCATCCCGCCGGGCGAGTACGGCACCCGCTGCCCGTTGACGCCCACCGTCCAGTAGTCCAGCCACCGGTTGGCGTCGTCGGCGTACTTCTGCTTGCCGGTCAGGTTCGCCAGCAGCACGTAAGCGCCGAACTGCTTGTTGTCCCAGGCGATGGTCCACTTGTAGGAGCGGGTGGTGGACTGCGGCTCGGTGCCGAGCTTGTCGTACTCGCTCTCGGCCTTGGTCAGGTAGGTGGCGTCGCCGGTGGCCCGGTACAGCCAGATCGCGCCCCACACCAGCTCGTCCTGGTAGCCGCTCCACGACTTGTAGAAGCTCGTCGCGTCGGTGATGCACTCGTGGTAGCTCTTCCGCACGGTGTCGGCGAACGTGTAGAGCTGCTTGGCGTGGCCGAGCAGCTTGTCCGCGTAGGCCGCGTCGGTGGGCCGGAAGACCATGGACGAGGCGGCCATCGCGGCCGCCGTCTCCCCCGCCAGGTCCGCGCCGCCACAGCTCGCGTCGATCTTGTACGCGGGCCGCGCCATCGGCATCACCTCGGCCGGGCCCCACCACTTGTGGTCGTCGTCGCCCTTGCCGACCTGTCCGTAGAGGACGTTCGGGGCGACGTGCGCCTTGACGAAGTAGTCGTTGACGAAGCGCAGGTTGTTCAGCAGGTGGGTGAGCTGGCCGGAGGCGACGTACCCGTCGCGGTACTCGACCGCGCCCCACGCCAGCATGGTGGCGCTGAACGCCATCGGGAAGCCGAACTTCACGTGGTCACCGGCGTCGTACCAGCCGCCGGTGAGGTCGACACCGGCGTCGGCGCCGTCGGTGAGCGCCGAGTCGCCGCGCCAGGAGACGCGGTTCCAGGACGGCTTACGGCCGGACTGCTGCGCCTCGTAGAAGAACAGCGACTTCTGCAACGCCTCGGCGTAGTTGAACGCTGGTGCGGCCTGCGCGGCGGCGGACGCGGGTGGCGGGGCGGCGACGGCCGTGGCCAGGCCGACGGCCAGCGCGGCGCCTGCGGCGAACAGCCGGCGGAGCCGGGACCGGCCTCCGGGCGGCGATATCGGACGGGGCATGGCGAGCTCCTGTGGCTGGCGCCGGGGCGGCAGCCGGAGCGGGACGGGGATTCGGGGCTCCGGCTGCCGCGTGGCGGTGGTGGTGGGTATCCGGGAAGCCTCGGGAGCGCTCCCATGGATAAACGACAATGTAATGCGCCGTTCATCACAGGGGAAGAGCGCACTGATCCGGGACGTCCGGGCGTACTCACGGGTAACCATCGGGAGCTGGATCACACTATCGATAGAAATCGATATAGAGAGTGTTCTTTCCCAGCTCAGGGGCATCGCCGACGTGTCGAACGCACCCCCGAGGGGGTCGGCGGCAGCTCGGCCGTCCTGGCATACGAGCGTACGGTTGCCCGGCCGTTCGGCCCCGCGGGACAGTACGCCTCACCTGCGGTGCCATCGACGCCGCCGCTCCCCGGACGACACTGAGGAGATCGCGATGGCTCTACGACTCGCCGAGGGCACCTCCTGGTCCGACACGCTCGCCCGGGCGGTGGCCGCCACGCCCGAGGCGTTCGGCACCGGCCCCGACGGCGCCACCACGCTGCACAACCTCGTCCAGGGCGACTGGCGCGCGCTCGGCACGCCCACCGCCGTCCGTACCCCGGTGGACAACACCGTGCTGATCGGCTTGGCCCGCCTCGACGCCGACACCGCACGCGCCGCCGTCGCCCACGCCGCCGACGCGCACCGGGAGTGGGCGCAGACCCCGCTGGCCGAGCGCATCGCCCGGGTCACCGACGCGCTCGACGCGCTCACCGCGCACCGCGACCTGCTCGCCCTGCTGCTGGTCTGGGAGATCGGCAAGCCGTGGCGGCTGGCCTGCGCCGACGTGGACCGCGCACTGGACGGCGTGCGCTGGTACGTGCGGGAGATCGAGCGGATGCTCGCCGACGGCCGGGAGCCGCTGCCCGGCCCGGTCAGCAACATCGCCTCCTGGAACTACCCGATGAGCGTGCTGGTGCACGCCGAGCTGGTGCAGTTGCTGGCCGGCAACGCGGTGATCGCCAAGACCCCCTCCCAGGGCGGCGCGGTCTGCCTCACCGTCGCGCACGCGCTGATGCGCCGCGCCGGGCTGCCCGCCACGCTGCTGTCCGGCAGCGGCGAGGAGCTGTCCGAGGTGCTCGTCCGCGCACCGGAGATCGGCGCGGTGGCGTTCGTCGGCGGGCGCTCCAACGGCGGCAAGGTCGCCGCCGCGCTGCTCGACTGCGACAAGCGGCACTTCATCGAGCAGGAGGGCCTGAACGCCTGGGGCATCTGGAACTTCTCCCAGTGGGACACGCTCGCCGCGCACCTGCGCAAGGGCTTCGAGTACGGCAAGCAGCGCTGCACCGCGTACCCCCGGTTCGTGGTCCAGCGCGACCTGGTCGACGAGTTCCTCGACATGTACCTGCCGGTGGTTCGCTCGATCCGCTTCGGCCATCCACTCGCGGTGGACGAGACGTGGCGGGCCGGCGACCCGTTGCCGGAGCTGGACTTCGGGCCGCTGATCAGCGGCGCCAAGGCCGACGAGCTGCGGCGCAAGGTCGACGAGGCGGTACGCGGCGGCGCCGTGCCGCTGCACCGCGGCAAGCTCGGCGGGGCGCCGTTCCTGGACGGGCAGGACACGTCCGCGTACGTCGCCCCGGCCGTGCTGCTGGCCCCGCCCGGCCGGTCCCGCCTCATGCACGCCGAGCCGTTCGGCCCGGTCGACACGATCGTCGTGGTGGACACCACAGACGAGCTGCTGGCCCAGATGAACGCCTCCAACGGCGCGCTCGTCGCGTCGCTGGCCTGCGACGACGAGGAGCTCGCCGGCAAGCTGGCGGTGGACCTCCAGGCCTTCAAGGTGGGCATCAACAAGCCGCGCTCCCGGGGCGACCGGGACGAGCCGTTCGGCGGCCGGGGCGCGTCCTGGAAGGGCGCGTTCGTCGGCGGCGACCTGCTCGTGCAGGCGGTCACAGTGGGCGGCGACGGCCGGCTTTACGGCAACTTCCCCGACTACAGCAGCTACCCGGCCACCTGATCGCGAACAGACGGGCGGGGCCCCCGCATCGGGAGCCCCGCCGTGTCACCGTCCTCCGTATCGGAGGTCGGCCCTGGTGGCGCGTGACCGCGCCGGTTGCGGCCGTCCGTCCGTACCCCTCGGGTGTGCCGCGCCGTTGCGGCGCACCTCCGTGGTCCGGCCGGCGGCCGTCAGCTCAACTCGACCGCTGTGCCGGCACCGCGGCCTCGGCGCGCGCGAACTGATCCGTCGGCTGCCGCACGGTCAGCGGCAGCGTCGCGGTCAGCACGGCGCCGTCGCGTTCCATCGCCACCGGCCGGTCCAGCCGGCGCAGCGTCCGCAGCATCGGCGTGTTCTCGGACTGCACGTGCAGCAGCACGGCGGCGTACCCGGCCCGGTCGGCGTGGCCCAGCAGGCGGCGCAGCAGCGCCGAGCCGAGACCCCGGCGCTGCCAGTCGTCGCGGACCAGCAGCGCCGCCTCGGCCTCGTCGCCCTCGCCGAGCAGGTTCGCCATCGCCACGACCGGCTCCGCCGCCCCGCCGGAGCCCGCCGTGGCGAGCAGTGTCACGCCCCGGGCCGGTTCCAGCAGCCGGCGCAGCCGGGCCGGCGACGGGTCCGCCGCACCGCTCAGGTAGCGCCGCTGCCGGCTGCGCGCCGAGCAGGCGGCGTGCAGGTCGCGTACGCCGGGGACGTCCTCGGCGGTCGCGGCCCGCACCGACACCTCGCCGCCGTCCGGCAGCACCAGCGTGATCCGGTCGGCGTCCCGCCGGGCGAGCGTGGCCGCCAGCTCGACCAGGGCCTGCGCGCGGGCGTACTCGGCCGGGGTGAAGCTGGGCTCCCGGCGGTGCAGTTCGTGGGCGCCGCCAGCCGGGTCGGCGAGCACCATCGTGGTGCCGCCCACCCCGCCCGGCGCGGCGGCGGGCGTCGGACGCCAGCTCACCGCGTCCGCGCCGAGCAGCGTCCGCAGCACCGCGCCGGTCGCCTCCGGGTCGCGGACCAGCCGCCCGGCGAGCCCGAGCACCCGGGTCGGCTCGTCGGCCAGCCCGCGCGCCTCGCTGCGCGCGACCCAGCAGTCCCGGCCCCGGCCCCGCTCGACGGCGGCCCGCAGCTCCGCCTCGGTCACCTGCTCGGGCGCGTCGACCAGAAAGTCGTCGACCGCGCCGGCCTCGGTGGTGTGCACCTGCACGCTGAGGATGTTGACCCCGCGCAACGCGAGGCTCGCCGTGAGCACCGACAGATAGCCGGGCCGGTCGTCCACGGTGGCTCGGATCCGCCACAGCGCCATGGTTGTCTCCCTTCCTCGGCACCGACCATGCCGTCCGCCTGTTGCGGGCCCGTTGCCCCGGGGTGACGCGGGCCGTCCGGTCAGGTGACCGTGGTCACGGGCGGCGTGCCGACCAGGTCCAGCCGGTCACCGAGGATCACCGCGCTGGCGCGGACGAGCTGGGCGAGCCGGTCCACCTCGGTGGAGTGGAACCCGGCGGCGGTGAGCGGTTCGCTGTGGTCGCGGGCGACCACGAGCACCAGCCCGGCCCGGCCGAACGGCGCCACCGCGTAGTGGTGGCCCTCCGGGCTGGTCATCGCGCGTGCCCGCAGCGGGGTCACCTCCGGCAGCCGGGGCGGCGCCGGCGCCCGCCAGCTCGCGTGCCCGACGGCGGCGACGCCGGCCCCGCCGCTGCGTGAGGCCCAGTCCAGGGGTACGACGGCGGCCACCGCCCAGTCCGCGGCGAGGAGCCCCGGCACCGCGTCGACGAGCGTGGCCATCCCCTCCACCGGGTTGGCCGCCACCTGGGCCAGCAGTTCGGCGTCCTGCCCGGTGGTGGTGGGCGCGCCGATCGCACGCCACACGCCGTCCACCCGGACGCCGGGGATCGCGGCCAGCCCGGCGAGCATCCGCTCCACCCGCGCCGCACCGGGCCAGACCACTGTGAAGTCGTCCACCGCCCGGCCGCCGAGCCGTTCCAGCACGACCACCTGCACGATGTCCGCGCCGGAGACGCCGAGTGTGCGGGCCACCTGGCCGAGCGTGCCCGGACGGTCCGGCAGGGTCACCCGAACTCTCAGCAGCATGTCTGATCCCCTCCGCTCGGCGGGCCGGCGGCGCGCCGGCAGGCTGGGGCCCAGCCTGCCGGTTGACCATTTCGCCCCTGTTGCAAGGGCATGTCCCGCCGGGAAAACCCGACCTTGACAACAAAGCTGAGCTGCCATCAACTAATCGGATGACCGATCCGGCCGCCGATGTCGCCGCGCCCTCGACCGGTCCCGCCCCGCGCGGGCTCGACCTCGACCGGCTCGCCGCCCATCTGGCCGTCCACCGGCCGGACCTGAGCGGGCCGCTGTCGGCCCGGCTGATCGCCGGCGGCAAGTCCAACCTCACCTACCTGCTGCGCGCCGGCGACCGCGAGGTGGTGCTGCGCCGGCCGCCGCTGGGGCACGTGCTGGCCACCGCGCACGACATGGTCCGCGAGCACCGGGTGATCTCGGCGCTCGCGCCGACCGGCGTACCGGTGCCGGAAGCGCTGCTGCTCTGCGCCGACGACCATGTCATCGGCGCGCCGTTCTACCTGATGGCGAAGGTCGGCGGCGAGGTCTACCGGCGGCGGGAGCAGACCGACACGCTCACCGACGCGCAGCGGCGCGACCTCGCGATGGCGATGATGGACACGCTCGCCACGCTGCACCGGGTCGAGCCGGCCGAGGTGGGGCTCGCCGACTTCGGCCGCCCGGCGGGCTACCTGGCCCGGCAGATACGCCGCTGGGCCGGCCAGCTCGACCGGTCCCGCAGCCGGCCACTGCCCGGCATCGACCAGCTGCGCGACGCGCTGGCCGCCAGCGTGCCCGAGGGCGCCAACGCCGGCCGGATCGTGCACGGCGACTACCGGCTGGACAACCTCCTCGCCACCGTCGACCCGGTGGCCGTGCGGGCCGTGCTCGACTGGGAGATGGCCACCCTCGGCGACCCGCTGGCCGACCTCGGCCTGCTGCTGACGTACTGGGACGTGCTCGGCGACAGCGACCACGGCGAGGGCAACCCGGTGGCCGACGGCATCGGGCCGCGCGCCGGCTTCCCCACCGGCGCCGAACTGATCGAGCGGTACGCCGGGCGCAGCGACGTCGACGTCGGCCCGCTGCACTGGCACGTGGCACTCGGCTGTTTCAAGCTCGCGGTGATCTGCGAGGGCATCCACTACCGGCACACGCTCGGGCAGACGCTGGGCGAGGGTTTCGACCGGATCGGCGACATGGTGGCGCCGCTCGTGGCACACGGGCTGCGCGCGGTGAGGGAGAGCTGATGGAGTTCGCGTACGACGACCGCACTGTCGAACTGCGGCAGCGGCTGGAGGCGTTCCTCACCGAGTGCGTCTACCCGGCCGAGCCGGTGCACCACGAGCAGGTGCTCGCGGCCGGCGACCCGTGGGCCCGCCCGCCGGTGATGGAGGAGCTGAAGGCGCAGGCGCGGGAGCGCGGGCTGTGGAACCTGTTCCTGCCGGACGCCCGCTACGGCGCCGGGCTGACCAACCTGCAGTACGCGCCGCTGGCCGAGCTGACCGGCCGCAGCCCGCACCTGGCCCCGGAGGCGCTCAACTGCGCCGCGCCGGACACCGGCAACATGGAACTGCTGGCCGAGTTCGGCTCGGAGGAGCAGCGCAAGCAGTGGCTCATGCCGCTGCTCGCCGGCGAGATCCGGTCCGCGTTCTGCATGACCGAGCCGGACGTGGCCTCCTCCGACGCGACGAACATCGGCACCCGGATCACCCGCGACGGCGACCACTACGTGATCAACGGCCGCAAGTGGTGGTCGTCCGGAGCGATGGACCCGCGCTGCGAGATCTTCATCGTGATGGGCAAGACCGACCCGGACGCCGAGCGGCACCGCCAGCAGAGCATGATCCTGGTCCCCCGGGACACCCCCGGCGTGACGGTACGGCGCGGGATGCGGGTCTTCGGCTACAGCGACGCCCCGCACGGCGGCCACGCCGAGATCGACTTCACCGACGTGCGGGTGCCGGCGGAGAACCTCGTCGGCGAGGAGGGCACCGGGTTCGCCATCGCCCAGGCCCGGCTCGGCCCCGGCCGCATCCACCACTGCATGCGCCTGGTCGGCATGGCCGAGCGGGCCCTGGAACTGCTCTGCCGCCGGGTGCTCGACCGGGTCGCGTTCGGCCGCCCGCTCGCCGAGCAGGGCGTGGTACGCGAGTGGATCGCCGAGTCGCGGGTCCGGATCGAGCAGGCCCGCCTGCTGGTGCTGAAGACCGCGTGGCTGATGGACACCGTCGGCAACAAGGGCGCGCACACCGAGATCCAGGCCATCAAGATCGCTACGCCGCTGATGGTCGAGTGGGTGATCGACAAGGCGATACAGGCGTACGGCGGGGCCGGGGTCAGCCAGGACACCCCGCTGGCCGAGCTGTGGGCGCAGGCCCGCACGCTGCGCCTGGCCGACGGTCCGGACGAGGTCCACCGCGCGTCGCTGGCCCGGCGCGAGCTGCGCCGCTGGGCCTGACCGGCTCAGCCGAGGGGGTTTGTCAGGCGGAGGCCCGGTGGATCAGTTCGGTGTCCAGCAGCACGTGCGGGGAGGGGACCTCCTCGCCGCGGATGCGGGAGACCAGCAGCCGGGCCATCTGCCGGCCCATCTCCTCCACCGGCTGGAACACGGTGGTCAGCGGCGGCTCGGCCTGGCGCGCGATCGGGGCGTCGTCGAAACCGATCACCGCCACGTCCTCGGGCACCCGGCGGCCGGCCTCGCGCAACGCGCGCAGCGCGCCGAAGGCCATCAGGTCGGAGGCGACGAACACGGCGTCCAGTTCCGGGCAGACGTCGAGCAGCCGGCGCATGGCCGCGGTGCCGCTGCCCTCGCTGAAGTCGCCGTACGCGATCAGACTCGGATCGACCCGGCCGCCGGCCGCGCGCACGGCCTCCTGGTAGCCGGAGAGCCGGGCCAGGCCGGCGCCCATGTCCTGCGGGCCGGCGATGGTCGCGACCCGCCGGCGGCCCTTGCGGAACAGGTGCTCCACCGCCTGCCGCGCGCCACCGACGTTGTCCATGTCGACGAACCACGCCGGCTGCGCGTTCGGGTGCAGCATCCGGGCCGGGCGGCCGCCGAGCACCGTCGGCAGGCCGCGCTCCTCCAGCAGCGTGGGCAGCGGGTCGGAGTCGTGCAGGGAGAGCAGGAGCACGCCGTCCACGTGCTGGTTGGTCAGGTGGTGCTCGACCCGTTCCCGCTCGATCGGCGACTGCACCATGGCCAGCCAGAGCTGCATCGGCGTCTCCACCAGCCCGGAGCTGACACCCCGGACGATGGCCGCGAAGAACGGCTCGGTGAAGACCCGCTCCCCCGACTCGGACACGACCAGGGCGACCGAGTCGGTCCGCTGGGTGACCAGCGCACGGGCGGCGCGGTTCGGCACGTACCCCAGCTCGGCGATGGCCTGCTGGACCGCGGCCCGAGCCTCCGGGCTGACCTGCGGCGACCCGTTGACCACGCGGGAGACCGTGCCGCGCCCGACGCCGGCGCGGGCCGCGACCGCGTCGAGGGTCGGACGCCCGAGCGAGCGGGTGCGCTGCGTTGTCATCGTCTGTGCTCCTCCGACGGTCGGGCGGGCCCGGCACCGATTGGGGCGTCGGCGCCGGGCCGCCCGTTACTGGCTGGCCCAGCTTATTGTGCGGGCAGTCCGTTGCGTCGGATCACGTCGGCGTACCACCTGGCGCTGGACTTCGCGATCCGGGCCTGGCTGTCGTAGTCGACATAGACCATGCCGAACCGCTTCGTGTAGCCCCAGGCCCACTCGAAGTTGTCCATCAGCGACCAGGCGAAGTAGCCCTTGAGCGGCACACCGGCCTCGATCGCGGCGTGCGACGCGCGCAGGTGCGCGGCGAAGTAGGCCAGCCGGTCCGGGTCGTCCACCCGGCCGTCGACCACCTCGTCGACGAAAGCCGACCCGTTCTCGGTGACGTAGATCGGCAGGTCGGTGTACTCCCGGTGGACCCGCTCCAGCGTCTCCACCAGGCCCGGTGCGTCGATCTCCCAGTCCATGTCCGTCACCGGGACACCCCGGGTGACGAACCGGACGTCCTCGCTGCCCGGCCAGCAGGACGGTGCCCGCCAGTAGGGCTCCGGCTCCGCGCCCTCGACCGGCGCGGCGACCACGTGCCGGCTGTAGTAGTTGACGCCGACCATGTCCAGCGGCGTGGAGATGGTCGCCAGGTCGCCGTCGCGCACGTGCCCCATGTCGGTGACACCGCGCAGGTCCGCCACGAGGTCCGCCGGGTACGCGCCGCGCAGCACCGGGTCGAGGAAGAACCGGTTCGCCAGCGCGTCGATCCGCCGGGCCGCGTCGGCGTCCGCCGCCGACTCGCTCGCCGGGGTGACCGGGTAGAGGTTGACGGTGATGCCGAGCTGCGCCTCCGGGCGGGCCGCGCGTACCGCCTGCACGGCCAGGCCGTGACCGAGCATCAGGTGGTGCCCGGCCCGGACCGCGTCCGCGCCGTTCCGGCGGCCCGGCGCGTGCACGCCGGAGCCGTAGCCGAGGAACGCCGAGCACCACGGCTCGTTCAGCGTGGTGAAGTACTTCACCCGGTCACCGAGCGCCTCGGCGACCAGGTGGGCGTACTCGGCGAAGCGGCCGGCGGTGTCCCGGGCCGGCCAGCCGCCCGCGTCCTCCAGCGGCTGCGGCAGATCCCAGTGGTAGAGCGTCAGCCACGGCTCGATGCCGTGGCCGAGCAGCTCGTCGATCAACCGGCGGTAGAAGTCCATGCCCTCCTGGTTGATCCCGCCCGTGCCGCCCGGCTGCACCCGCGGCCAGCTCACCGAGAAGCGGTACGACCGCAGGCCCAGGTCGGCCATCAGCCGCACGTCGTCAGGCATCCGGTGGTAGTGGTCGCACGCCACGTCGCCGGTGTGCCCGGCCACCGTCCGGCCCTCGGTGTGGCTGAAGGTGTCCCAGATCGACGGGGCACGGCCGCCCTCCGTCGCCGCGCCCTCGATCTGGTACGCGGCGGTGGCCGCGCCCCAGAGGAAGTCGGGCGGGAAGGTGAGGGCCGGACCGGCGTCGAGGACGCCGACGGCGGGTGGGCTTGCTGGGTTGCTCACGACTTGACGGCGCCTTCCATGATGCCGCCGATGATCTGGCGGCCGAACAGAACGAACACGACGAACAGGGGCAGGGTCGCGATCAACGTACCGGCGAAGATCTGCGAGTTGTCGGCGAAGTAGGCGGTGTTGAGGCTGCGCAGCGAGATCTGGACGGTCGGGTTGGACGGGTCCGCCAGCACCACGAACGGCCAGAAGAACTGGTTCCACTGCTCCATGAAGGTCAGCAGACCCAGCACCGCGGCGGCCGGACGCAGCGCGGGCGCCACCACGTGCCAGTACACCCGCCAGGTGGAACAGCCGTCCACCCGGGCCGCCTCGATCAACTCGTTCGGTACCGCCTGCTCGGCGTACTGGCGCATCATGAAGATGCCGAAGCCGCCGATCAGGAACGGAACGGTCACCGACGGCATGGTGTTCAGCCAGTCGAGCTTGGCCATCAGGATGTACAGCGGCAGCACGCCGAGCTGGATCGGCACCATCATCGAGGTGAGGATGATCAGCAGCAGCGCGTTCTTGCCCCGGAAGCGCAGCTTGGCGAACGCGAAGCCGGCCAGCGAGCCGAAGAACACCGTCGCGACGGTGATCGTCCCGGAGACCAGGAACGAGTTCATCAGGCCCTTGACGATGTTGGCGTCGCTGTTGGCGAGCACCCGCTCGATGTTCTCGCCGAGCTTGCCGCCGGGCAGGAACGGCGGCGGCCAGGAGTTGGCCGCGTCGTTCGTCCGGCTGGCGATCACGATCATCCAGTAGAACGGGAACAGGGAGAGCAGCACGCCGAAGATCAGGCCGATCATGGTGAGCGGGCTGGCCTTCCAGAGCCGCTCGGCCCGGTGGGTGGTCTTCACCGGCGGGTTCTGCCGGGTGGGCGGGCGGACGGCGGTGGTCGTCATCTCGTCACCTCACTTGTCGGAGCTGATGCGGCGGGCGAGCAGGTAGTTGATCGCCGACATCAACGCGATGAGCACGAAGAGCACGAGCGCGACCGCCCCGGCGTACCCCCACCGGAAGCGCTGGTTCATCACGTCGAGCAGGTACATCGTGATGGTCTGGAACTGGCCCTCCGAACCGCCGGAGAGACCACCCGAGCCGCTGGTGAACAGCAGGGGCTCGGTGAACAGCTGCAGGCCGCCGATGGTGGAGATGATCAGCGTGAAGATGATCGTGGGGCGCAGCTGCGGGACCGTGATGGACCAGAACTGACGCCGCCGGGAGGCGCCGTCCAGCGCCGCGGCCTCGTACATGTCCTTGCTGATCGACTGCATGGCGGCCAGGTAGATCAGCGCGTTGTAGCCGACCCAGCGCCAGTCCACCATGGTGGAGATGGCGAACCAGGAGGCGAAGCGGTTCGCCCGCCAGTCGATCGGGTCCAGGCCGACGCTGTCGAGCAGCCAGTTGACCAGGCCGAAGTCCTTGGCGTAGATCATCGAGAAGATCAGCGCGACCACGGCGGTCGAGGTGATGATCGGCATCGCGATCGCCATCCGGAAGAACGTCTGCGCGCGCAGCTTCCGGTTCAGCGCGTTGGCGAGCATCAGCGCCAGCAGCAACTGCGGCACCGTGGAGAGCAGGAACATGCCGAAGGTGTTGACCACCGCGTTCCAGAACTGCGGGTCCTGGGTGATCAGTTCGACGAAGTTGTCCATCCCGACGAAGGAGATGGTCGAGTTCAGCGGCGACCGGTCGGTCAGCGCGATCCAGACCGTGTACGCGATCGGGTACACGCCGAACACGGCGAAGATCACGAAGAACGGCAGGACGTACAGGTACGGCGAGTACTTCAGGTCCAGGCGCGTCAGTGAGGCGGAACGGCGGCGCGTGTGACGAGCGGCGCGCGGCGGGCCGGGTTCGGGCGGCGCCGCGGCGTGCAGGTCGAGGCTCATGGGGAGTCCTTCTCCTCGGCCGGCGTCACCCGCCACACGGGCGACGCCGGACTCTGCGGGCACCGCGGGTGGCGCCGGCAGCCGGGGCTGCCGACGCCACCCGCGGGCGGCTCAACCGGTCACTTACCGGCGGCCGCACCGTTCTTCAGGGCCGCCTGCCACTGCTCGCCGGCCGACTTGCCCTGCTCCACGGCGCGCAGGCTGTTCTCCACAGCGGTGCGGACCGCGTTGTTCTTCGGGCCGAGGTAGACCGGCTTCAGCTCGGTGGCGCCGGCGGCGAAGATCTTGCCGACCGGGGCCTTGCTGAAGTAGTCGTTGGTCGAGTCGGCCACGGCCGGGTCGGTGAGCGCCTGCGGGTTCGAGGGCAGGTTGCCGACCGCCTTGTACGCGCCGATCTGACCCTTGGCGCTGGTCAGGAACTTGGCCAGCTCCGCGGCCTCCTTCTGGTGCTTGCTCGACTTCGGCACGCCGAGGAAGGAGCCGCCCCAGTTGCCACCGGCGCCCGGCGCCTTGGCGATGTCCCACTTGCCGGCCGCCGCGTCACCGGCCTGGCCCTTGATGACACCGGTCATCCAGGCGGGGCAGGCGATGGTGGCGAAGGTGCCGTTCTTGAAGCCGGCGTTCCACTCGTTGGAGAACGACTGGAGGTTGTTGGACAGCCCCGCGGCGATCATCTTGGTGGTGAGGTCGTACGCGGTCTTCACGTCCGGGTTCTGGTCGATGACCATCTTGTTGCTCTTGTCGTAGTACGTGTAGCCGCTGCCCTGGCCCGCGATCTGCATCAGCACGACGTTGTAGAAGTTGGTCGCCGAGTCGACGAACTTGTGCTTCTTGTCGGCGGCGGCGAACGTCTGGCCGGCCTCGATGAACTTGTCCCAGGTGGGCCAGAGCGCGCCGACCTGCTCGCGGTCGGTGGGCAGCCCGGCGGCCTTGAACAGGTCGCTGCGGTAGCACAGCGCCATCGAGCCGACGTCGGTGCCGAGGCCCAGCACCTTGCCGTCGGGGGTGGTGCCCTGCTCCCACTTCCACGGCAGGAAGTTGCCCTTGAGGTCGTTCGCGCCGTGGTCGGCCAGGTTCACGAACTTGTCGGCCTGGGCGTAGAACTGGACGATGGTGCCCTCTTCCAGGGCCACCACGTCACCGGCGCCCGAACCCGCGGTGATCTGCTGGGTCAGGCGGGTGTTGTAGTCACCGAGGCCGAGGCCCTTGCCCCGCTCCTGGATCTTGACGTTCGGGTGCTCCGACTCGTACTGCTTGTACAGCTCTTCGTAGCCGAAGCCCTGGTCGCCGAAGACGTCGACGACCAGCGTGACCGGGCCGCTGCCGCTGCCGCTGTCGCCGCTGTCCGAGTCGTCGCCGCAGGCGGCGGTGGTGCCGAGCACGACGACGGACGCGAGCGCGATGGCCGCGAACCGCCGACGACGGATTGGGACGCTCATCCGAGACCCCTCTTTCGGTGGTGAGGCGATATCTGCTGTGTGGTGGGGGGTGCGTGTCGCGCGGGCCGGAGCGGGCAGGAGGGAGATCCGCACCACTCTCGGGAGCGCTCCCATGAGGTTGCCGGGAGGTGACAGGGGTGTCAATAGACCGTTGGGAGCGTTCCCATTTCGTTACCGCGTGGACGCCCGGGCCCTCGGCGGAGGCCGCTGTCAGCGGCACTGCCTGCCCCGTCGTCACCGGCGGCCGGCGCCGCGGGCCAGCAACGGCCGGCGCTGCGGCGGCTCGGCGGCGCTGCGTTCAGCGGCTCGGCGGCTCGGCGGCGCTGCGGTCAGCAGCAGCGGCGCAGCAGGACTGTGGCGCGGGCCGGATCGAATGCGGCCGGGTCGAACGCCGAGCCGGCCCACTCGCGCATGGTCAGGTGCTCCGGATGCCCCGGATCGGCGAGCGCGGCCAGCATGACCGCGTAACCGGCCGGACCGCCCACGTCCTCGGGCGGGCACGCGCGCTCGCCGTCCAGGCAGACCGGGTAGCTCTCGTCCGGGTCGGCGGCGCAGGCGTCCTCCACCACCAGGTCGTGCTCCCACCAGTCGCCGAAGTCGTAGGTGTAGCGGAACCGGTCGCCCTTGCCGACCAGCGCGTCCAGCCGGACGTCCAGCTCGTCGCGCAGCGCCGGTTCGCCGTCCGGGTCGGGCTCGCCGTACTGCCGGCCGCCGACGTCGAACGAGTGCAGGTGACAGTCGCGCCAGCCCATCGCGTGCTGGATCACCCGGTGCAGCCGGTCCAGGGTGTAGCCGCCGGGCACCAGAACCCGCCGCCACACCGGCGGCCGGACACCGGCCAGCGACACCGTGAGCTGGAAGATCTGACGCGACACGACGTCCCGTCCTTCCTGGGCATAGGCTGCCTGCATGATCTGCCGAGCCTGCCGGGAACGGCGGCACGACGACTGTCCCGGCCGGAAGTGGTGCGACTGCCAGCACCGTACCCCCGAACCCACCCCTCCGGTCACCGGTCCGGCCGGCGAATGAGCGTCGGAACCCCGATCGAACGGATCTGGCCCGCACCCGCCACCGGCGCGCTCACCGATCCGCAGCTCACCGCGCTCTACGACCGGGCGGACCACCCGCACCTACGGGTCAACTTCGTCGCCAGCGCCGACGGCGCGGTCACTCTGGACGGCTACTCCGCCGGGCTCTCCGGCGAGCCGGACAAGCGGGTCTTCGGGCTGTTGCGGATGCTCTGCGACGCCCTCGTGGTGGCCGCCGGCACGCTACGGCACGAGGGCTACCGGGCGGTGCGGCTGAGCCCGGACCGCCGGGCCTGGCGCCGCGAGCGAGGACTGGCCGAGTACCCGACGCTCGTGGTCGTCTCCGGCTCGCTCGACCTCGACCCGGCGCAGGCCGCCTTCGCCGACGCCCCGGTCCGGCCGATCGTGCTCACCCACGCCGACGCCGTACCGCCGCCCGGCCTGACCGACGTGGCCGACGTCATCCGCTGCGGCACCGACGAGACCGGCCGAGGCGACAGCTCCGGCCGGACTGGCGGTGCCGCCCGGCCGGACGCCAGCGGCCGCGCCGACAGCTCCGGACGGACGGGCGGCTCCGGACGGACGGGCGGCTCCGGACGGACGGGCGGCTCCGGGCAGGGCGACGACGCCGGGCGGGCCAGCGGCTCCGGGCGGGTCGATCTCGTCGCCGGGCTGGCCGAGTTGCGCCGGCGCGGGCTCGACCAGCTGCTCTGCGAGGGCGGCCCGCACCTGTTCGGCGCGCTCACCGCCGCCGGCCTGGTGGACGAGCTGTGCCTGACCGTGGCGCCGCTGCTCGCCGGCGCCGGCACGGGCCGGATCACCGCCGGTGACGCCAGCGTCCCGCGCCACCTGCCGCTGCGGCACGTGCTGGCCGCCGCCGACGGCGTGCTGATGCTGCGCTACGCACGCGACCCCGCCCAGACACCACCCGCAGGCGCCGCCCCCGCCGCCTGATGGCAGACGGCACGCGGGACACGACTCCCGCTCTTCAGGAAGATGCGGGCGGAAGCGGTGCATGCCGGGTGGGCGGACGACGGGTGGAACGCGATGGGTGTCATGGGCCGGCGGAGACACCCCTGTGTTCCACCCGCGCGACTGGATCTGACCGCGCGACGCCCGACGCCCTCTCGGTGGACCCGGCGGCACTGCTGACCGTCAGCGGGCGGGCCGTCCGGAACCGGCGGCGACGGCGGCGGCCGGCCGGCGACGGAGGGGCGAACGTGGAGGAAACGCACGCACTGTGGTCGGGCGGATTCGGGCGGCTACCGTTCGGCGCACGGGTGGCGTGGCGTCCGCCGCGTCGCGTGGCAACCTGTCGCATCCCTCGGGCAGGATGCACGACGTGCACCGCCAACGGTACGACCAGCCGACCGGAGACCGCCGATGACCGACGACCAGCTCGACGGGCCCGGCGAGGGTGTCGGCCGGGTGCTCGGCACCGCCGACGCCACCCCGCTCACCTTCTGGACCGCTGTCGCGCCGGGCAGCTACCTGCAACTGGACGACGTGGTCGTGACCCGCCGCGACCTGCCCGACCGTGAGCCGGTGACGATCGCCGGGGTGGTGACCCAGGTACGTGCCCGGCACGAGGGGGCGCAGTTCGACTCCGACGTCTTCGCCATCGCCGACGGCACGCTGCCGGCGCAGGTGCAGGAGGCGGCCGAGGTGACCACGACGCGGGTCGACCCGGAGTTCTACGTGCCGCCCACGCCGGGCGCGGTGGTGCACCGGGCCGAGGGCGACGCGCGGGCCCGGGCGCTGCACTTCGACCGGATGGAGCGGCGGATCCCGATGGGGATGGGCCGCGACGGCGTGCCGGTCTACCTCAACGCCGACTTCCTCGACGGCACCCGGGGCGCGCACGTGTCGATCTCCGGCATCTCCGGTGTCGCCACCAAGACCAGCTTCGCCACGTTCCTGCTCTACTCGGTGTTCCGCTCCGGCGTGCTGGGCGGCGACGCGGTCAACGCCAAGGCGCTGATCTTCAACGTCAAGGGCGAGGACCTGCTCTTCCTCGACCACCCGAACAGCCGGCTCGACGACCCGACCCGGGCGGCGTACGCGAAGCTGGGCCTGGACGCCGGGGCGTTCCCGGACGTGCGGGTCTATGCCCCGCCGCGGGTCGGCGACTCCTCGGGCACGCCGGATGTGAGCAGCCGGCTCACCGGGGTGGACAGCTTCTACTGGACGCTGTCCGAGTTCTGCGCCGATAGGCTGCTGCCGTACGTGTTCGCCGACGCCGACGACGAGCGCCAGCAGTACACGATGGTGGTCCACTCGGTGGCCGCGCACCTGGCCCGCTACGCCCAGCCCGCCGACGGCGGGGTGAGCATCGACGGGGTGCGGCTCGGTTCGTACGCGGATCTGGTCGACCACGTGGTCGAGCAGCTCAACGACGACGAGACGCGCGGCGAGTGGGCCGGCAGCGCGGTCGGGCTGGGCACCGTGAACGCGTTCGCCCGCCGGCTCATCGGCAGCAAGAAGGACCTGGGCCGGCTGATCCGGGGCGACCTCGCGACCCGTCGCCCGCACTCGATCAACACGGCGGAGAGCGCCCAGGTCACTGTCGTCGACCTGCACAACCTGCCGGACCGCGCGCAGCGGTTCGTGGTCGGCGTGACGCTCAAGAGCGAGTTCGAGCGCAAGGAGAAGGCCGGCACCGCCAAGCCGCTGCTGTTCGTCGTGCTCGACGAGCTGAACAAGTACGCGCCGCGCGAGGGCTCGTCGCCGATCAAGGAGGTGCTGCTCGACATCGCCGAGCGGGGCCGCTCGCTGGGCGTGATCCTGGTCGGCGCGCAGCAGACCGCGAGCGAGGTGGAACGGCGGATCGTCACCAACTCGGCGATCCGGGTGGTCGGCCGGCTCGACCCGGCCGAGGCGTCCCGCCCGGAGTACGGCTTCCTGCCGCCCGCCCAGCGGCAGCGGGCGCTGCTGGCCAAGCCGGGCACCATGTTCGTCAACCAGCCGGACATCCCGGTGCCGCTGTGCCTGGAGTTCCCGTTCCCGGCGTGGGCCACCCGGGTCTCGGAGGCGGGCCGCGCGCCCTCGGAGACGCTACGGTCGATCACCCAGGCCGCCGACCCGTTCGCGGTGGTCGGTTCCGGCTCCTCCGACGACGACATCCCGTTCTAGGCGGCACCCACCATGAAGATCCTGCACACCTCCGACTGGCACGTCGGCAAGGTCCTCAAGGGGCAGTCCCGGGCCGAGGAGCACAAGCAGGTCCTCGCCCAGGTGATCGAGATCGCCCAGCGTGAGCGGCCCGACCTGGTGATCGTGGCCGGTGACCTGTACGACACCGCCGCGCCCACCCCGGAGGCGACCCGGCTGGTCACGCGGGCGCTCACCGCGCTGCGGCGGACCGGCGCGGACGTGGTGGCGATCGGCGGCAACCACGACAACGGCGCGGCGCTGGACGCGCTGCGGCCGTGGGCCGAGGCCGCCGGGATCACGCTGCGCGGCAGCGTACGGGAGAATCCGGACGAGCACGTCGTCGACGGGGTCACCGCCGGCGGGGAGCGCTGGCGGATCGCCGCGCTGCCGTTCCTGTCCCAGCGGTACGCGGTGCGCGCGGTGGAGATGTACACGCTCACCCCGGCCGAGGCCAACCAGACGTACGCCGACCACCTGGGCCGGGTGCTGGACCGCCTCGCCGAGGGCTTCACCGAGCCGGACCGCGTGCACCTGGTGACCGCGCACCTCACAGTGGTCGGGGCGAGCACCGGCGGCGGCGAGCGGGACGCGCACACCGTGCTGGGGTACGCGGTGCCGGCCACCGTCTTCCCCGGCAACGCGCACTACGTGGCGCTGGGCCACCTGCACCGCTCGCAGCGGGTCATCGGCCCGTGCCCGATCCGCTACAGCGGCAGCCCGCTCGCTGTCGACTTCGGCGAGCAGGAGAACGTCGGCTCGGTGACGATCGTGGAGGTCACCGCCACCACCGCCGCCCGCGTCCGGGAGGTGCCGGTGCCGGGCGCGGTGCCGCTGCGCACGGTGCGCGGCACGCTCGCGCAGCTCGCCGAGATCGAGGCGCCGGAGGGCTGGCTGCGCGTCTACGTCCGGGAGCAGCCCCGGGCCGGGCTGCGCGAGGAGGTGCAGGAGCTGCTGCCCCGGGCGCTGGAGATCCGGATCGACCCGGAGCTGGTGCCCGCGCCGGGCAGCGGGACCCGGACGGCTCAGCGGGCCGGCCGGTCGCCGGGCGAGTTGTTCGGCGACTACCTGGACAGCCGGGGGCACGCCGACGAGGGTGTCCGGGAGCTCTTCGACGAGCTGCTCGAGGAGGTGGAGCACTGATGCGGCCGATGCGGCTGGACATGGCCGGGTTCACGGTGTTCCGCGACGAGACGACTGTCGACTTCACCGACGCGGATTTCTTCGCGCTGGTCGGGCCGACCGGTTCGGGCAAGTCGACGGTGCTGGACGCGATCTGTTTCGCGCTCTACGGCACGGTGCCGCGCTGGGGCGGCACCCGGGGGCTGGCCAACGCGCTGGCACCGTCGGCGACCGAGGCGCGGGTGCGGCTGGTCTTCGAGTCCGCCGGTGACCGCTACGTGGCGACACGGGTGGTGCGCCGCGACGGCCGGGGCACTGTGAAGACGGCGAACGCCGGCCTCCAGCTCATGCCGCCGGGATTCGACATCACCAAGCTCGACACCGGGCTCAGCCCGGAGGACCTGGGCGAGGTGGTGGCGGGCACCCCGGCCGAGATGGAGCAGGCGGTGCTGGACGCGGTGGGGCTGCCGTACGAGCAGTTCACCTCGTGCGTGGTGCTGCCGCAGGGGCAGTTCGCCGACTTCCTGCACGCCAAGCCGGCCACCCGCCAGCAGATCCTGGTGAACCTGCTCGGGCTGGGCGTCTACGAGTCGGTGCAGAAGAAGGCCGTCGAGCGGGCCGGGCAGGCCGAGGCGAAGCTGGAGACCGTCGACAAGATGCTCGGCGGGCTCGCCGACGTCGACGACGACAGCCTGACCGCCGCCCGGGAGCGGGTGGACGCGATGCGGGAACTGGCCGCCGCTGTCGCTGCCGCCGTACCCGAATGGGAGCTGGCCCGGGCCACGGCGGGTGAGCGGGCCGCGGCGCTGGCCGCCCTCGACGCCGAGCTGGGTGTGCTGGCCGGGGTGCGGCCGCCGGACGGCACGGCCGAGCTGGCGCGGGCGGTGGCGCAGGCCCGGGTGGCCGCCGACGAGGCGGCGGGCGCGGTCGGGCTGGCCGAGGAGCGCGAGGAGAAGCTGCGCGGGGAGCTGGCCGCCGCCGGTGACGAGAGCGCGCTGCGGCTGCACCTGAAGGCGTACGCGGACCGGGACCGGCTGACCGCGGAGGCGGCGACGGTCCGGGCGGCGGTGGACGCGGCGCGCGCCGAGCACGACGCGGCGGTGGCGGCGCTGGCGGCGGCGCGGGCGGACGCGCAACGGGCCGAGACGGAGCTGGACTCGGCGTTCCGCGCGCACGAGGAGGCGAAGGCCGCCGACCAGGCGGTGGCGCTGCGGGCGCACCTGGTCGGCGGCGCGCCCTGCCCGGTGTGCGAGCAGACAGTCACCACAGTGCCGGCGGTGCCGGAGGGCTCGGCGGTGAGCCGGGCGATCGAGGCGGGCAAGACGGCGCGGGCGGCGAGCGAGGCAGCCAAGCGGGTCGTGCAGGAACGCGACACCGCGGCCCGTGACTCCGACCGGGTGCTGCTGCGCGCCCGCACCCAGCACGACCAGCTCGGCACGCGCCTGGCCGAGCTGGACGAGCAGCTCGCGGACGCGCCCGCGCCGGAGCGGCTGCGCGAGTCGCTGGCCGAGCACGCGCGGCTGCGGACCGCGCTGGAGGAGGCGGCGGGCGCGGTGCGGGCGGGCCGGGAGGCGGCCCGGCGGGCGCGGGGCGCGCTCGACGCGGCGCAGGAGCGGCTGCGCCGGGCCTGGCGCGACTTCGACGCGGTACGCGACGGGCTGGCCCGGTTCGGGCCGCCCGCCGCCGACCGGGACGACGTGGCGGCGGCGTGGGCGGCGCTGGCCGGCTGGGCCGGCGAGCAGGCGCGGGCGCGGCGCGCGGAGCGGGACGGGCTGGCCGACTCGGTGGAGGCGGCGCAGCGGGCCGCGGCCGAGGTGGCCGACGGGATCGCCGCGTTGTTCACCGCGGCCGGGCTGGACGCCCCGCGGGACGCGCCGCGCGACGTGGCGGTGGCGGTGGAGCGGGCCGAGGCGGAGTTGCGCCGCCTGGACGAGCGCCGCGAGCAGGCCGCCGGGCTGCGGGAACAGCGGGCCGGGCACGAGCACGAGGCGCGGGTGGCGCGGGCGCTCGCCTCGCACCTGCGGGCCAACAACTTCGAGCGCTGGCTGCTCACCGAGGCGCTGGACCTGCTCGTGGACGGCGCGTCGGGGATCCTGCGGGAGCTGTCCGGCGGGCAGTACGACCTGGTCCACGACAAGGGCGAGTTCTTCGTGGTCGACCACCACGACGCCGGGCTGCGGCGCGGGGTGCGGACGCTGTCCGGCGGGGAGACGTTCCAGGCGTCGCTGGCGCTCGCGCTGGCGCTGTCCGAGCAGCTCGCCGGCATGTCCACCACCGCCGCGAGCCTGGAGTCGATCGTGCTGGACGAGGGCTTCGGCACGCTCGACGCGGCGACGCTGGACACGGTCGCGGCGACGCTGGAGAACCTGGCCGCCCGGGGCGACCGGATGGTCGGCGTGGTCACCCACGTGCCGGCGCTGGCCGAGCGCATCCCGGTCCGGTTCGAGGTCCGCAAGGACGCGCGGACGGCCCGCGTGGAACGGACCGGCCTGTGACCGGCACGTCCCGGCGGAGCGCCGCGTGACCGGGCCGTCGCCGGCGTTCTACGTCGACGCCTGGGATCCGTCGTACGGCGCGTCGTTCGAGGCGGCGGGCGGGTCCGGGCCGGCCGCGCCGAGCAGCGCCCAGGTCGAGGCCGACGTCGAGCTGCCGGCCACCGACTGGCGGGCGATCGGCCCCCGCGCGGACGTGCGGTCGCCGGACGTGGTGCTGCTCGTCGACGGGGTACGCCGGATCGACGCCAGCGTCTGGACGGCTGAGGAGGACGGCGGCTCGTTCCCCGGCATCGCCGCCTCGTACGCGGCCGGTGTGGTGCGCTGCGACCTGGACCGGGGCGCCGCCGAGCTGGCCGGCGCCCGGGTGGGCCGGGGCCTGTTCACGGCGAGCCCGTCGGCGCAGGACGTGGTCGCCGGGACGGTCCGCTACCCGGTGCACCGGGTCAGCGGCACCGGTGAGCTGAGCAAGCTGCCCGCGGCGGTGCAGGCGCCGCTGACCGCGCTGGAGGTGGCCGTCTCCGACGCGGTACGCACCGACGGCGACCTGCTGGTGGTGGACGGCCCGCTGCGCAGCCGGCGAAACCTGCCGCGCACGCTCGGGTACATCAAGACGCAGCACAGCCAGTATCTCGACGCCCGGCTCACCGCCGTGGTGACCGGGCTGGCGCCGGGTGAGCGCTGCCCGGTGTTCCGGCTGGGCACGGCGTGGGGCGGCTGGTCGTGGTATCTGCGCCTGCCGGTGCGCGCCGGAGCGCCGTGGGCGGGCATCGTGCGGGTGGAGTGCTCGGCCGACCTCACAGTGCCGGAGGCGGTGGCGCTGGCCGACCTGTCGCTGGTGACGCTGCCCCGGTTCGCCTCCACCCCGTACAAGGATCCGCGTGCCCCGCAGAACCTGGTGCCGATCGCCGGGCTGGAACGGCGGCTGCGCGGGATGCTCGGCGACGCGCGTCTGCTGCACCGGGTGCTCACCGGCGCGGCGCGCGGGATGCGGCGCTGATGGGCCGGCGACGCGACGCCGACCGGGTGGTCGCCGACGTCGACACCGGGCGGGCCGAGCTGGTGCCGGACCCCGACCGTCCGGGCTCGTGGACGCTGCTGCTGGACGGCGCGCCGCAGTCGCACGTGGACCTGACCGACCCGGCGCACCTGGAGTTCGAGTACGTCCGGCGGCTGGCCGCCGCACTGGACCTGGTGGCGCCGGCCGGTGCGCCGCTGCGGGTGCTGCATCTGGGCGGCGGCGCGCTGACCCTGCCCCGGTACGTGCGCGCCACCCGGCCGGGCTCGTCGCAGCGGGTGTCCGAGGTGGACGGCGCACTGGTGGAGCTGGTCCGCCGCGAGCTGCCCTGGCCGTCGGATCCGCGCCTGAGGGTCCGGGTGGCCGACGCGCGGGCGACGCTGACGTCGAGCCGGGACGGCGCGTACGACGTGATCGTCGCGGACGTGTTCGCCGGCGCCCGTACCCCCGCGCATCTGACCTCGGTGGAGTACGCCGCCGAGGTGGCCCGGGTGCTCGCGCCCGGCGGCAGCTATCTGGCGAACGTGGCCGACGGCCCGCCGCTGCGGCACGCCCGGGCGCAGGTCGCCACCGTGCGGACCGTGTTGCCCCGGGCCTGCCTGGTCGGCGACGCGGCGGTGCTGCGCGGCCGGCGCTACGGCAACCTGGTGCTGGTGGCGTCCCGGGTGGAGCCGCCGGTGCCGGAGCTGACCCGGCGGGCGGCGGGCGACTGGTTCCCCGGCCGGGTGCTGGCCGGCGCCGAGCTGGACCGGTTCGCCGGGGGCGCGCCGGTGGTCCACGACGCGGACGCCGTCGACTCCACTCCCCCGCCGCCGGGAATTTTCTCGGTCAAACGTTGATCCGATCGGCTGGCCGCTGCGTATCACCGGGCGGCCATGCCCGTGGGGGGCCGGCTGATGTCATTGGACAGCGGAGGTCTGCATGCATGCGGTGGCGGCCGGCTGGCACGGCGAGGTGGCGCGGCCCGAGTGGATGTTCGCCCGGGCACAACCACACTCGCGCGCCTCGCGTTCGGGCCGGGGGGTCGACGCCCGGTCCGCCGATCGCCAGAATGACCCGGTGCCGCCGCGACCCGCCCCCGGACGCCACCAGGCGACCTCGGCCGAGGCCAGCCACTCCGACCAGCTGATCCGCCTGCTGTACGCCGAGCACGCCGGCCCGCTGCTGATGTTCGTGATGCGGCTGACCGGCGGGGACCGGCAGCGCGCCGAGGACATCGTGCAGGAGACGCTGCTGCGGGCGTGGCGCAACGCGCACCGCCTCGGCGTGCAGGGCCAGGGCTCGCTGCGTCCGTGGCTGGTCACTGTGGCCCGGCGGATCGCCATCGACGAGCACCGCAGCGAGCAGGCCCGCCCGCCCGAGACGTACGACCGGGATCTGACCATGTTCGCCGAGTCGGACAGCACCGACCGGGTGCTGCGCACGATGACCGTCGCGGACGCGCTGCGTACGCTGAGCCAGTCGCACCGGGAGATCCTGGTGGCGACGTACTTCCGGGGGCGCACCGTGCCGGAGGCGGCCGAGGAGCTGGGGCTTCCGCTCGGCACCGCCAAGTCGCGGGTCTACTACGCGCTGCGCGCGCTGCGCACGGCTCTGCAGGAGAGGGGGGTGACCGAATGAGCCGGGCCGATCACATGGACGTCGCCGCGTACGCGCTCGGCGTGCTGGATCCGCAGGACACAGAGCGCTTCGAGGAGCATCTGGCCACCTGCTGGGCCTGCGCGGCGGAACTGGAGACGATGGTCCCGGTGGTGGGGCTGCTCTCCGGCATCGACGGCGAGGCGATGGCCGCGCTGGAGCAGACGCACACCGATCCGGCGCTGCTGGACCGGACGCTGATGGCGGTGCGGCGGGACCGCCGTCGTACCCGGGTGCGGCAGTTGCTGGCGACCGCGGCGGCAGTGGTGGTGTTCGGCGGCGCGAGCGCGGCGGCGGCCGGGATGCTGGGCGACGATCCGGCGCCGCCGCAGGCGGTGCCGACGCAGGCCGCGCCGACTGTGGCGTCCAGCGGCGAGCCGGGCAACCCGAACGACCCGGGCGTCGGCGGGCCACAGGACATCGAGGGCGACAAGCACAACGCGACCGATCCGGCGACCGGCGTGCAGACCACCATGTGGCTGGCCCGCAAGGAGTACGGCACGCAGATCGCGGTGCAGCTGAGCCGCCTGCCGGGGCCGCGCACGTGCCGGCTGGTGGTGGTCCGCAAGAACGCCACCAGCGAGGTGATCAGCACCTGGTCGGTGCCGGTCGGCGGCTACGGGACGAACCAGAACCAGCTTCCGCTGGAGCTGAACGCGTCCACCTCGGCCCCGGTGCGCGACATCGACAAGCTCCAGGTGCAGTCGGTCGACGCGAACGGGGTGGCCAGTCCGCTGGTGACTGTGGACGACATCTGATCGAACGCTGAGCGGCGCCGGGTGGCTGAGCCACCCGGCGCCGTCGCGTCGTGCCCGGCCGGCGGACCCCCTCGTGCTGACGCACGCGCGGCGACGCCTGTCGGTTCAATCGGTCCACTGTGAAATGTGCCACCCGTACGGGTTCAACCTTGACAGCGCAGCGCCCGTACTACTCGGCGAACTGCCAAGAACGAGGAGGGCACGTGGCACACCACATGCGGACGACCGTCATCGTCGCGAGCGCGATGGTCGCACTTACGGCCTGCGCCCCAGCAGGCTACAACGGGGCGAACTCGGGCGCGGCCGAGCCGGTCGCCGTGGCCGCGGCCGAACCCACAGCGGCGGCCGAACCGGAGGCGTCGGCGGCTCCCGAGGAGGAGCCGGTCGCGGACAAGGCGCCCCCGTCCAACGTGAAGATCACCGACGAGTTGGTCGGCAAGAAGCTGCCCCGGATGGGCCGCGTCGTCACCGACCAGGACGGCTGGGTGCTGTACCGGTTCGACAAGGACTCCGACGACCCGCCGCAGTCCAACTGCGTGGACAAGTGCGCCGAGGTCTGGCCGCCGTCGCTCACCGACGGCAACCCGAAGCTGCGGGGCGTCTCCGACGACAAGGTCGGCACCATCACCCGCCAGGACGGCACCCGGCAGCTCACCATCGGCGGCTGGCCGGTCTACCGCTACATCGGCGACAAGAAGCCGG
This sequence comes from Micromonospora sp. NPDC049151, assembly GCF_040648395.1. Lineage (NCBI taxonomy): Bacteria > Bacillati > Actinomycetota > Actinomycetes > Micromonosporales > Micromonosporaceae > Micromonospora > Micromonospora sp. NPDC049151. Next base: position 600,734 of record NZ_JBEZDP010000001.1, on the reverse strand, counting down.
GCCAGTGGAAGGGCCAGGGCGTCGGCGGCACCTGGTTCGTGGTCGACCCGAACGGCAAGAAGAACCTGACCTGCCTGCCGACCGGCACGCCCAAGCCGGTCGCGCCGCCCGCGGCGGGCAGCTCGAACAGCTCCGGCGGCGGCTCGGACTACTCGTACTGAGCCGCCAGGACACGGTGACCGGTCGCCGCCGGGGAGGGCGCGGCCGGTCACCGTCGCGGACCCGGGAGGCGGGGCGTACCGGCATCGGCCCGCCTCCCGGCACGCGGGGCGTGCCCGGCGTCACGGCCGGGTCGCGTGGCAGAGTGGCCGGGTGACCTCGCCCGACGCCCGCCGTACGCTGCGCCCGCCGGCCGGCTACCGGCTGGCCGCGTCGGTGCGGGCGCTCACGTTCAGCCCGTACGACCCGTGCGCGCGGATCGCCGCCGGCACGTTCTGGTGGGCCACCCGCACCCCGGACGGCCCGGCCACGCTGGCGCTGCGCCCGGAGGCCGGCGAGCTGACCGCCGAGGGGTACGGCCCGGGCGCCGGCTGGGTCGTCGAGCGGGCCGACCGGATCGCCGGGCTGTGCGACGACCTGACCGGGTTCGCCGCGCTCGCCGCCGTGCACCCGCTGGTGGCCCGCCTCGCCCACACGCACCACGGGCTGCGGATGCCGGCCACCGGGCAGATCTTCCCCCGGCTGCTGCGGGCGGTCTTCGAGCAGAAGGTCACCGGCAAGGAGGCGTACCGGGCGTACGCCGCGACGGTGCGGCACTTCCGGGAGCCCGCGCCCGGCCCGCTGCAACCACTGCTGCTGCCGCCGGAGCCGGGCGCGGTGGCGGCCACGCCGTACTGGGTGTTCCACCCGTTCGGGGTGGAACAGCGGCGCGCCGACACGCTACGCCGCGCGGCTGCCGTCGCGGACCGGCTGGAACGCTGCGCCGACTCGGCGGAGGCGACCCGGCGGCTCACCGCGATCCCCGGGATCGGGCCGTGGACCGCCGCCGAGGTGGTGCGGATCGCGTACGGGGACCCGGACGCGGTGAGCGTCGGCGACTACCACGTGCCGAACACAGTGGCGTGGGCGCTGGCCGGTGAGCCGCGCGGCGACGACGCCCGGATGCTGGCGCTGCTGGAGCCGTTCCGGGGGCACCGGGGCCGGGTGTGCGTGCTGCTGGAGGCGGCGGGCGTCCAGGCACCGAAGTACGGCCCGCGCGCCCCGATCCGCTCCTTCGCCCGCTACTGACCGTCTCAGCTCCGCCGGCACAGCCGCCGCAGCGTCCGCCCCAGCCACCAGGCGTACAACCGCTGGAATCCCAGCACGACGGGCCCGCCGGCCCGCACGTACCAGTGGGCGGGGCGGCTGAACGCGGTCACCTCGAACCAGACGCCGTCAGCGCCCCGGGTCACCAGGAACGCCTCCTCGCCGACCTCCGGGTGCCCGGGCAGCGTGCCGTAGCCGAACCCGGCCCGGTCCGGCTCGTCCACCGTCCAGACCACCTCGGTCGGGCCCCACAGCCGCACCGGGCCGACACCGACGCCCGGCGTGACCCGCACCCCGGGGGCGGCGCGCGGCGCGTCCGCGCGCATCACCACGCCGGCCGCGCGGTGCAGCCGCCAGCCCAGCACGGCGTCCGCCGCCAGCGGGAATCCGCCGTCCGGCAGCCGGACCCGGTGGCGCAGGTGGTGGTAGCCGGCCGGCAGGCCGCCGTCGCGGGTCGCGCCCACCTCCGGGTACGTCAGCTCCGGCACGCCGGTCACCCCCTCGCTCGTGGAGAACACCCCGCCAGGGTACGGCCGCCCCGGCGGGCTGTGGTGAGCTGAGCCGGTGACCGACGTGACCATCGCCCCCGCCGGCCTCGCCGACGCCGGGGAGATCCTCACCGTGCAGCGTGCCGCGTACCTGGTGGAGGCGCAGCGCTACCGCGACGTCTTCCTGCCCCCGCTGACCGAGACGCTGGACGAGGTGCGGGCCGCGCTCACCGGCCCGGACGTGGTGCTCGCCGCCCGGTGCGGCACCCGCCTGGTCGGCTCGGTACGCGCCCGCGTCGACGGCGGCACCGCACACGTCGGCCGCCTCTCGGTCGCGCCCGACCAGCAGGGCCGGGGCGTCGGCGGGCGGCTGCTGGACGCCGTCGAGCACGCCTGCGCCGGCCGGGTGACCCGGTTCGCGCTGTTCACCGGCGCGGACAGCGCGGCGAACCTGTCCCTGTACGCGGGCCGTGGCTACCGGGTGGTGGCGCACCGGCCGGACGAGAACGGCAACCGCCTCGCCGTGCTGGAGAAGACGGTCAGTCCTGCTCGCAGCGGCGTCTGAGGCCGTCCGCCTCCTGGCGCAGGTAGCGGCGCATGGTCGAGCCGCCGAGCAGCCCGACGAGCCAGGCCAGCGGACCGGTCTGTACAAGCACCAGCTCGGCCCGGGTCCGCCCGTCCTCCAGCGGTATCAGCCGGTGCTCACCACGGGTGCGCACGCCGGGACTCGCCGACTCCCACGCGAACGAGTACGGCGGATAGATCTCCACGACCCGCCACACCGCCGGGCGCAGTCGTGGCTGCTCCAGCCGGGCTGTCGAGCCGAGGATCAGCGGACCGGGCTCCAGCCGGCGCGCGGCGGTGACCGAGGGCGTCCACTCCGGCCAGCGCTCGACGTCGCTCTGCACGTCCCAGACCCGCTCGACGTCGGCGGCGATCTCGACGGACTCGGCGAACCGCATGGGCTTTCCCTCCCCCGTGGACGGTCCCCTCAGCCTATGCCCGAGCCCCACCCCGCGCCGCCCTGCTCCGGGCGACCCCGGCCGACGGGGAGCGGGTGGGGGTCAGGCGGCCTCGTGGGGGTCAGGCGGCCTCGTGGAGGTCGGCCAGGGTGACCGGGGCGTACCGCGTCAGCAGGCGTTCCAGCTCGGTGACCGAGCCGACCTCGCCCAGGACATTGACGCCGCCGCCGCGTTCGGGCGGGTAGCGGTGCGCCAGCCGGTAGCGGTAGCGGCCACGGATCAACTCGACGCTGACCCGCCAGCGCCCGCAGCATCCGCAACTCCACCCCGGCACGCCGCGACGGTAGCTCTGACCTGTGGTTTCACCATTCGGGCGGCGGTGACGAACACGGCCGGGACGGGACACGCCGCCCGGCGACCGGCGGTGATCTGCCTCACCACTGTCGGTGGGGTCTGGTTGACTGGTCGCCGTGGACCTGCCGATCAACCCTCCGGTCGAGCCGATGCTGGCGAAGAGCGTGGCCGAGCTGCCCACCGACCACGGCCTCACCTACGAGCCGAAGTGGGACGGCTTCCGCTGCATCGTGTTCCGCGACGGCGACGAGGTCGAGCTGGCCAGCCGGGGCGGCAAGTCGATGACGCGCTACTTCCCCGAGGTGGTCGAGCAGGCCCGCCGGCAGCTCCCGCCCCGGTGCGCGGTCGACGGCGAGCTGATCGTGATCCGGCGGGACGGGCCGGGCGGGCAGCCGCGGCTCGACTTCGAGCTGCTGGCCCAGCGCATCCATCCGGCCGCCTCCCGGGTGAAGCTGCTGGCCGAGACGACCCCGGCCGACTTCGTCGCGTTCGACCTGCTGGCGATCGACGACGAGCTGCTCACCGAGCAGCCCTACCCCCGCCGCCGGGAGCGGCTGGAGCAGGCGCTGTCCGGGGTGCGCCCACCGGTGCACGTGACCCAGGTGACCACCGACCCGGAGACGGCCCGCCGCTGGTTCGACGTGTTCGAGGGCGCCGGGCTGGACGGGCTGATCGTCAAGCCGGCCGACCTGCCGTACGAGCCGGGCAAGCGGCTCATGTTCAAGGTCAAGCACGCGCGCACCATGGACGCGGTGGTGGCCGGTTTCCGCTGGCACAAGTCCGGGCCGGTGGTCGGCTCGCTGCTTCTCGGTCTCTACGACGACGACGGCGTGCTGCACCACATCGGCGTCAGCTCCTCGTTCACCATGGCCCGCCGCAAGGAGCTGCTCGACGAGCTGGAGCCCTGCCGCGACGTCGGCGACGAGCACCCGTGGGTGCACGGCGACCACGAGCGGGGCCAGCGGATCCCGGGCGGGGTCAGCCGGTGGACCGGCGGCAAGAACCTGGAGTGGGAGCCGCTGCGCCCGGCGCTGGTGGTCGAGGTGGCGTACGACGCGATGGAGGGCGACCGGCTGCGGCACACCGCCCGCTTCCTGCGGTGGCGCCCCGACCGCGATCCCCGCTCCTGCGACTACGGCCAGCTCGACCGCCCGATCCGCTACGACGTCGACGAGGTGCTGCGCGGCGATCCGGCGGCGACGGTCGGTGACGCCCGCGGCCGGGCGTAGCCTGACCGTCGACACGATCATGGAAGGCGCCGACGTGACACGCTTCCCCGACCGGACCCGCCGGTTCCGGCCCGTCCTGGCCGCGTTCGTCGCGGCGGTGGTGCTCACCGCCGGATGCACGCTGCCGGCGTTCGCTCCGCGCGCCGAGAGCGAGGGCGAGGCCGCCCCGCCGGGGGCCGCCGCGAACTGGCGGGCCTGCCCGGAGGTGCCCGACGAGCTGGTCGGCCGGGGCGCGACGGACATGCGCTACGAGTGTGCCCGGATCGCCGTGCCGCGCAACTGGGGCACCGGGGCCACCACCGGCGCGACCGCCGGGCCGGGCGCGGGCGAGACGTTCGAGATCGCGCTGATCCGGGCACGCTCGACCAAGCAACGCGACCGGATCGGGTCGCTTGTGGTCAACCCCGGCGGTCCCGGGGCCTCCGGTGTCGACACCGCCGTCTACCTCTCCTTCGGTCCGGCGTTCGGCGGCCTGCCGACGGCGATCACGGACCGGTTCGACATCGTCGGCTTCGACCCGCGTGGTGTGGCCCGGTCCAGCCCGGTCAAGTGCATCTCCGACGCCGACCTCGATGCGAGCTTCGGCTACGACCCCGACCCGCGGAGCCAGTCGTCGTTCGACGGCTTCGTCGACCTCAACCGGCGCATCGGCCAGCGGTGCGGCGCGAAGTACGGCGACCAGCTCCCGCTCTACGGCACCGAGCAGGCCGCGCGGGACATGGACGCGGTCCGCGCGGCGGTCGGCGACGACAAACTGACCTACCTGGGCTACTCCTACGGCACGCTGCTCGGCGCCACCTACGCGCAGCTCTACCCGCAGCGCGTGCGCGCCCTGGTGCTCGACGGCGCGGTCGACCCGCAGCAGAAGCTGATCGCCGGGTCGGAGAGCCAGGCGAAGGGCTTCGAGCGGGCGTTCGACAACTTCACCAAGTGGTGCGCGACGAACGCCGGCGGCTGCCCGATCGCCCCGGACGCCCGGGGCGCGATCACCGCCGAGATCGACAAGGCGAGGACCTCTCCGGTACGCGGTCAGGGCGGCCGGGAGGCCACCGCCGGCTGGATCTTCTACGCGGTGATCTCCTCCCTCTACACCGAGCAGGGCTGGCAGGAGCTGGCCCGGGCGATCGACGACCTGCAGGGCGGCGACCCGGACGGCGTGTTCAAGCTGGCCGACTCGTACGCGGGCCGCGAGCCCGACGGGCACTACTCCAACCTGTTCGACGCCAACCTGGCGGTCAACTGCGCGGACGAGACCGAGAAGCCGACCCTCGATCAGGTCCGCCAGTTGCAGTCGCAGTGGCGGCAGAAATACCCGCTGTTCGGCGCCGCCCTGGCGATGGGCATGCTGGGCTGCGTGGAGTGGCCCGGCGAACGGGACCCGTACCCGACCGGCCGGGCGAACGGCGCCCCGCCGATCCTCGTGGTCGGCACCACAGGCGACCCGGCGACGCCGTACGAGCAGACGCCCGCGCTCGCGTCGATGCTCGGTGTGGGACGGGTGCTCACCTGGGAGGGCGAGGGGCACACCGCCTACCCGCAGACCTCGTGCGTGACGGCTGCCGTCGACGCGTACCTGATCTCGCTCACCGTCCCCCGGGAGGGGCTGCGCTGCCCCGCCCGGTGACGGCGCGGCCGGCGGCGTGAGCGAGCCGGCGGCCACGGGCGTGATCAGCCGGCGGCCGGGGGCGTCCAGCCCTGCGGGATGTGCCCGACGCGCACGCGCTGGGGGTGGTCGCCGACCGGCACGCTGGCGACCTTCTGCCCGGTTGCGAAGTTGATCGCGGTGACCTGGTCCGCGCCGGATTCGGAGATCACGCAGTCCCGGCCGTCCCCGCTGACGGTGGCCCAGTACGGCTTGCTCGCGGGCACCAGCGGGCCCTCGCGCAGCGTGGCCCGGTCGAGCACCGTGGCGTAGTCGTCCATGGTGCCGGCGACGCAGATCCGGGTGCCGTCGGGGCTCATCGACAGGCCGTGGTGCCGGGAGTCGTTTACCCAGGTGGTGCGGTCCTCGCTGGTGGCCGGGTTCTTCGGCAGCGTGGCGACGCGGGTGACCCGGTCGGTGGCCACGTCGTACTCGACCACGCCGTTGAAGAAGGACACCTGGAAGTAGAGCCGGCTGCCGTCCGGGGTGAACACGGCGGGACGGACCGCGTCGGAGAGGTCCTTGCGGCCGGCGGCGTCCAACCGGTCGCGCATGTCGATCACCTTGACCACCTGGTATGTGCTGGTGTCCGCGACGGTGATCCGGCGGTCGCCCTTTGTCCAGTCGAGCCACGGCGCGTCCAGGTCGGTGTTGACCTCCCCGATGGACATGTTCCACAGCCGGGTGCCGCCGTCGGTGTAGATGTTCTCGTGCGGCTTGTCACCGGCGCCGAACGAGCCCAGCTGCGCGCCGGTGCGGATGTCGAGGACGTGCACCGTGTTGGAGGTGGAGGCGGAGACCGCGACGCGGGTGCCGTCGGGTGAGACGGCCATGTGGTCGGCGCGGTAGCCGGAGACCGGGAACCGCCAGCGCAGCGCGCCGGTGGCCAGGTCGATCGAGACGACGTCGGCGAAGCTGGGCCGGGACACCACGAGCGCGGTGCCGTCCGGCGTTGTGTACATGTCGTCGATGAGCTGGTCGTGGCCCTCTCCGGGGCCCTGCCGGATGCCGAGGAAGAACGCCAGCTTGACCGGGTTGAGGTAGATCTCGCGCAGTCGGGCGGCGCGGTCCGGGATCACGTTGATCCGGCCGAGCCTGGCGTAGTCGCCGCGGGACCTGATGACGTCGGCGGTGCCGTCCCAGTTGTTGCCGACGAACATCACCTCCTGGAGCGTGACCGCGGCGGCGGCCGGCGCGGGCACCGTCACCAGGGGCGCCGGTGCGATCAGGGCGAGCGCGGCCAGCACGGCCAGGCCGGCGCGGCGGCGGGTACGGGACGGGTGCTGTGGCACGGGGGTCATGGACGCCTCCTGGCAGCCGGTACGGCATCGACGTTTCTCAGTGGCGCGAGCGGTGTTACCTTGCGGTAACAACCAGGAGAGCAACCGGCCGCCCGCCGGGGCTAGGGATCCGACGCCAACGCCCGCGCGGCCCGGTTGTGCCGCGTCGACAACGGAGGGCGGCGGGGTGCCGATGACCCGGACCGGACAGGCCCCGACGTTCGGGGCCTTGCTGCGCGACCTGTCCGCCGATCCGGCCGCCGTCGACGAGGTGGCGCGGGCGGCCCGCGCCGACTCCCCCGAGGTGGCCCGGCTTCCCGCCGAGGAGGTACGCCGCCAGGTCGTGCTGCTGCTGACCAGCGGCCTGGGCGCGCTGGAACGCCGCGAGGACCCGGCCGGACGCGACTTCGCCGAGGCCCGCCGGCTGGGCGCGGAACGGGCCGCGCAGGGCGTCTCGGTGGCCGGCCTGCTGAGCGGCGTGCAGGCCGGGCGGGACCGGGCGGTGGAGCTGGTGGTCCGGCACGGGCGGGCCGCCGGCATCCCGGACGAGGTGCTGCTGGAAGGGCTGCTCACCATCGGCCGGTACGCCGCGGCCGTGGAGCGGGCCGTGGTCGACGGGCACCGCGGCGCGGAGCGGGAACTGGTACGCACCGGCGCGGCGGCCCGGACACACCTGCTGCGCCGGCTGCTGCGCGACGGACCGGCGGGACTGTCCCGGGCCGAGCTGACCCGGTTCGGGCTGCGGCCGGACGGGCGCTACCACTGCCTGGTCGCCGCGCCACCCGACCCGGTCCGGGCGTACGCGCTGCACCGGCAGCTCACCACGCGGGGCGGCCTGCTCGGCACGGTCGAGGACCGGCTGGCCGGGTTGCTGCCGCGACCGCCCGACGCCGTACCGGCCGACGTGCTGACACTTGTGGCGCCCGCGCAACCGCTGGCGCGGGCCCCGGCCATGTACGCGCTCTGCCTGGCGGCGCTGGCCACGGCGACCGACCGCCGGCTGCGCGGGCTGCGTCAGGTCACCGACCTGGCCGGGGAGACCGCGCTCGCCGCCCAGCCGCTGCTCGCCGAGCTGCTGCGGGCGAGCCTGCTCGGCGCGCTCGACCCGGCCGACGACTTCCACCGGGAGCTGGCAGTCACCGCGCTCGCCTGGCTGCACCACGGCCAGCGGCTCGACCAGACCGCCGCCGAGCTGCACGTCCACCCGAACACGGTGCGCTACCGGCTGCGACGGCTGCGGGAGCTGACCGGCGGGCCACCGGTCGAGGAGGGCGCGCGGTGCACGGTGCCGGAGACCGTGCACTGGTGGTGGGCGTTGCGGAGCTGGCTGGACGGCGACTGACGCCGCCGCACCACCTCGGCGTCGGACCAGCCGGACGCCCGGGCGACACCGGCGCGAGGCACTGTGCCAGGCTGGCCGGGTGACCGAGGTGATCTTCCGGGAGGCGGTTCGCGCCGACCTGCCCGCCGTGCTCGCGCTGCTCGCCGACGACGTGCTGGGCCGCACCCGTGACCTGCCCGAGGTGGACGAGGCGTACGAGCGGGCCTTCGCCGACCTCGACGCCGACCCGCGCAACCACCTGATCGTCGCCGACGACGGCGGGGAGCTGGTCGGCTGTTTCCAGCTCACGTACATCCCGGGGCTGGGCCGGCACGGTGCCGAACGGTGCCTGATCGAGTCGGTGCGGGTCCGCTCCGACCGGCGCGGCCGTGGCCTGGGCGGGACGATGATGCGCTGGGCCATCGACCGGGCCCGGGAGCGCGGGTGCGCGCTGGTGCAGCTCACCACCGACAAGCAGCGCGCCGACGCGCACCGGTTCTATCGCGACCTGGGCTTCGTGGCCAGCCACGAGGGCATGAAGCTGGCGCTCTGATCCGGCACCGGGCCGACACCCGAAGGCGAGCGGCCCGGCACCCCGGATCAGTCCTCAGACACCAGCCGGCCGTCGCGCAGCGTGAGCGTACGGTCGGCCAGCTCGATCAGCGCCGGGTCGTGCGTGGCCACGAGCGCGGTCATGCCCCGGGCGTGCACCACCGCCCGGAGCAAGTCCATGATCGACCGGCCGGTCTCGGAGTCGAGCTGACCGGTCGGCTCGTCGGCGATCAGCAGGTCCGGCTCGTTCGCCAGCGCCCGCGCCACCGCCACCCGCTGCTGCTGCCCGCCGGACAGCTCGTACGGGCGCTGCGCGGCGTGCCCGCCCAGCCCGACCAGTTCCAGCAGCACCGCCACCCGCTGCTCCCGCTCGGCCGCCGGCACCTTCGCCAGCCGCAGCGGCACCCCGACGTTCTCCGCCGCGGACAGGATCGGCACCAGGCCGAACGTCTGGAACACGAACCCGATCGTGCCCCGGCGCAACGCCAGCAGTTCCCGTTCGCCCGCCGCGGTGACGTCGTGCCCGGCCACCCGGATCTGCCCGGCGTCCGGCCGGTCCAGGCCGCCGACGAGGTTCAGCAGCGTGGTCTTGCCGGCGCCGGAGCGGCCCCGGACGGCGACCAGCTCGCCGCGTCCCGCCGTGAACGAGACGTCCCGCACGGCGTGCACGGCGTGCTCCCCCTTGCCGAAGGTGCGGCTCACCCCCTCGACCCGGACCACGTCCTCGACGGCCGACGCCGGCACGGCCGGCAGCACCACTGTCTGGTCGGTCATCACTCACTCTCCTCGGCGTGCGCCCGGTCGCCGGGGCGCACCTCGACGTGGTCGGGTTCCAGGTTGAGCCGAACCCGGTCGCGCAGGGACAGCGCCTCCACGAACTGCGCGGGCAGCTGCATCCGGCCGGTGCGGTCGAGCACCGCGTACTCCTCGCTGACCATCTCGGTGCCGCCGTCGGCGGTGACGCGCGCGGTCCGGCGTACCTCGGAGGCGGTCCGGCCGTCGCGGATCGCGACGGTACGGCGGACCTGGCCGGCCACGGCGTGGTCGTGGGTGACCACCACGATGGTGACGCCGAGTTCGGCGTTTATGGTGCGCAGCGCGGCGAAGACCTCCGCGCCGGTCGCCTCGTCCAGCTCGCCGGTCGGCTCGTCGGCGAACAGGATCTCCGGGTCGTTCGCCACCGCCACGGCGACCGCGCAGCGCTGCTGCTCGCCGCCGCTCATCTGGCCCGGCCGCCGGTCCGCGCAGTAGCCGACACCCACCATGTCCAGCAGTTCACGGGCCCGTTCCCGCCGCTTGCGCCGCCCGCCGGCCCGCCCGGCCAGCTTCATCGGCAGCTCCACGTTCTCCAGCGCGGTCAGGTACGGCAGCAGGTTCCGGCCGGTCTGCTGCCAGATGAACCCGACCACGTCCCGCCGGTACGCCAGCCGCCGCTTGTTCGACAGCGACAGCAGGTCGTAGTCGGCGACCCGGGCGATACCCGCGGTCGGGGTGTCCAGCCCGGACAGGATGTTCAGCAGCGTCGACTTGCCGGAGCCGGAGGCGCCGACGATCGCGACCAGTTCGCCCCTGTCGATGACCAGGTCGAGGCCCTGGAGCGCGACGACCTCGACGCCCTCGGTCTTGAAGATGCGCACCAACCCGTCGCAGACGATGTGCCCGCGCAGCCGGTCCCGCCCGCCTGCCCGTTCGGCGGCACGCTCGGCGGCACGCTGTTGCAGGGACGCCAGATCCGGTACGGACGCCTCGGCGGTCGCGGTCATCTCAGCTCTCCTCTCCGAGCCGCAGCACCTCACCGAGGCGCAACCGGCGGTTGTTCACGGCTTCCACGGCGATCGCGAAACCGAGGGCCAGCATGGCCAGGACCGACACCCCGGCCACCAGGCCGGGCTCGAAACTCGGGCGTACCTCCACGCCCCCGGTGAAGGCGGGCAGCCCGAGCACCGGCGTGAGCAGCAGCGGCAGCAACGCGCCGACCACCGCTCCGGTGAGCACCGACACCAGCACCAGCGGGGTCAGCTCCACCATGAGCAGTCCGCGCCACTGCCGGCGGGACAGGCCCATGGTGCGCAGCCGGGACAGCACCTGCCCGCGCGAGCGCGCCCCGGCGAGCACCGCGAGCGCCAGCCCGAGCAGCCCCAGCACGGCGCCGCCCCCGGCCCCGAGTGCGAAGCCGAACACCAGCAGGCCGTTCACGCCGGTGCCGCCCAGGTCGGCGCGGACCGTCGACCTGGTCGTCACCTCCGGCGCGCGGGCCTGGTCCCCGGCGTCGACGCCGCCGATGCGCAGGTAGCGTCGCTGTCCCTCACGCGCGACCCGGTCCACCTCGGCCGGGTCCACGCCGGAGCCGGCGAGCACGAAACCGGTCGGCGCGAGCTGGTGCGGGGCGTCGGCCGGCAACGCCGGCCACGGCAGCACCACGAACCGGCGTACGCCCTCGCCCACGAGCGCGAACCCGTCGACAGTGGCGGCGGTGCGCACCGGCAGCCGGTTGCCCTGCACGTCCAGCCAGGCGGGCCGCTCGCCGCGGGCGTCGGCGAGCCCGGCGTCGGCCAGGTCCCCGGCCACCGCCGGGGACACCAGCGCCGGCAGCGGCGTGCTCCCGTCGGCGCGGGCCAGCACCGGGTCGGGCACGTCCACCGGTACGCCGGCCTGCCGCGCCACCTCGGCGAACCGCTCCCCGTCCACGAGCACCACGCGCAGCTCGGTGACCGGGGCGGGACGCCCGGCCTGGTCGGCGTAGGGGCGTTCGGCCGGGATGGTCAGCACCGGCGCGACAGCGCGTACCCCGGGCAGCGCGGCCAGCTCCCCGGCCGTGTCCGGCGTGAAGCGCTCCCCGCGTACCAGCAGGTCACCGGGCACGGCCTGGGCGGCGGCGGTGTCCCGGCCGGTCTCGATGCCGGTCGCCACCACGCCGCAGAACGCGGCGGTGGCGACGGCCAGCACCACCACGACCAGCGGCCCGGTGGTCGCGGCCCGGCCCGCGCGGGCGGTGCCGAGGAACGCGACGCTGCCGCGCGCCCGGGCGGCGACGCGGCTGGCCAGCCGTAACGGCCAGGGGTACGCGCGCAGCGCCAGCAGCGCCGCCGCGATCGCCAGCAGCACCGGTACGGACACCAGCAGCGGATCCACCGACCCGGCGGTGAGCCCACGGCGGCGCAGCAGGAACGCGCCGAGCACGGCGAGCCCGAGCACCGCCACCTCGACTGTGAGCCGGACGGCGGGCGACCGGCCGCCCAGGTCGGCGCGGCCACCGGCCCGGCGGCCCACGGCGAGCGCGGCGAGCGGCGGCAGCAGCGTGGCCAGGAGCCCGGCGATCACCACCCAGTACCACGACGTCCCGGCGCCGGGCAGCAGCCCGCCGAGCAGCCAGCCGATCCCGGCGGCGGCCGGCAGCACCAGCAGCGATTCGGCCAGGCCGCGGCGCAGCACCGCGCCGGTCGAGCCGCCGCGCGCCCGGATCAGGTGGAACTCGGCGCGGCGGCGGCGCGCGGCCAGCCGGGCGGCGAGCAGCGTCAGCCCGGCCAGCGTGGCGAGCAGCCCGGCGGCGATGACAGCGAGCAGGGTACGCGCGGCGGCCAGCGAGTCGGCGAAGCGCCGCAGCGGGATGTCCACGCCCTGGCTGAGCGTCACGGTGACCTCGGTGGGCAGGGCGCGGTTCAGCCCGTCGACCCCGGCGATCAGCTCGTCGAGGCGGCCCGGTTCGAGCCGCTCCGGGGCGATCCGGTAGCGCCAGCCGAAGCTCACCGGCCAGCCGGTCGCGACGGCCTCGTCGACGCCGCCGTCGGCGGTGTAGGCGACGCCCACGAACGGTTTGCCGTCGCCTTCCGGCGGCGTGAGCTTCAGCATCGACGGCAGCGTGTCCCAGACGCCGTCGGCCGGGTCGTTCGGCCGCCACACGCCGACCAGGTCGACCGGGCGGGACTTGAGCACGTTGCCGTCCGGGTCGAGGATGAGGAGCAGGAACCGGTCGCCGGCTCCGACGCCCAGCGTGGTGGCGATCGTCTCGGCGAGCGTCACCTCGATCGCGCCGGCCGGGGTGACGCCGCGTTCCGGCCACCGCCCGTCGACGAGCGTGGCCGCCTCCCGGATGCCGGTGCCGGCACGCAGATGCACGTCGATCAGTCCCTTGTCGGCGCCGAGCGTCGGGCCGCGCAGCCGTCCGGGCACGGTCTGCGCCGCGAACCAGCGCTCACCGATCGTGTCGCGTACCTCGGCGGGCATCTTCTCCTCGATCGCCGCGAGCTGGCTTCCCCGGCTGGCGACGACGGGCTGGGCCGAGGCCGGCACGGCGTCCGGCGCGGTGCTGTACGTGAGGTCCCGGCGGGCCACCGGCTGACCGGCCACGTACTCGGTGAGCCCCTGCCCGGTCAGCCGGTCGGCGACCCGGGGCACCCCGGTGATCAGCAGCGCGGTCACCAGGGTCAGGACGGCGAGCAGCAGGAACTGCCCCCCGTACGCGCGAACCCGGCGCGCGGCACCAGGAAGGCTCATCGTTCTCCTCCGATCCGGAGCTGCGCGGCGGCGACCCGCTGGCGGATGCCGGTGGTGATGAGGGCGGCGAAGGCGAGCGCGGCGAGCAGCAGCCCGGCGGCCGTCGTCCCGATCGGCACCCAGGGCACTGTGAAGGCCGCCTCGGGCACCGGCCGGCCGGCGGCCGGGGTGAGGATCACCAGCGGCACCATGGTGGCCGCGACGAGGGCGCCGACGAGCAGCCCGACGCCGACGCCGATCGCGGCCAGGAACGTCTGTTCGGCGAGGTACGCGCGCGCCAGCAGCCGCGTGTTCGCGCCGAGCGTGTTGAACACGGCGAACTCGGTGAGCCGCCGCCGGGTGGTGGCCCAGACGTCGACAGCCAGGCCGACCAGGGCGAGCAGCACCGAGCCGAGCGCGGCGGCCAGCAGGCCGGTGCGCGCACCCTGCCAGTACGGATCCTCGGCGGCCTCCGCGGCCACCGCCCGCCGGTCCAGCAGCACCGTGCCGCCGGTCGCGGCGAGCGCGTCAGCGGCGGCGGCGTGCCCGCCGGGCGTGGTGCCCAGCCACCACTCGGCCACCGGCCGGACGCCGCCGCTGCGCTCCAGGAGCTGGGTGGTGGCGGCCGGCAGGTCCAGCAGCACGCCCTCGCCGCCGGTGCCCGGGATCGCGGCGACCTGGCCGACCACAGTGACCTCCAGCGTCACCTCGGCGACCGACAGCTTGACGGTGTCGCCGGTCTTGACGCTCATCGCGGCGGCCACGCCCGGCGTGACGAGCACCGGCACCGGACGGTCCGGCGCCTGCGGCACCAGCGCGAACCGGGACGAGGGCACCCGGGCGAACTGCAACAGCCCGGCCGGCACGTCGAAGCCCTGCGTCCCGTCGATCCGGGTCGGGCTCGCCTTGGCGGTGCCACGCGGCCCGGCGCCCGGGTCGATCACCCGCCACGACCCCTCCACCGGCACCGGCAGGACCGCCCCGGCGGCGTCGGTGAGCCGCAGCTCGTCCAGGAGCAGCCGGTACGAGCTGCCGGTGACGTCGCCGCCGTCGGCCTCGAAGCCGGCCAGGCGCAGCGGGGCGCCGCCGCTGTCGGGCAGCGGCACGGAGAAACGTACCGGCTTCCCGTCGCCGCCGGCCTCGGCCAGCCGCACCCGCCAGGTGGCCCCGGCGTCGGTGACGAACAGCGCGGTCACCACCACCCGGGGCCTGTCGAACATGCTCTCGACCGGGGTGCGCACGGTGCCGGCGAATGTCTTCGCCCCGGCCGGCAGGACGCCGCCGACCGGCGCGGTCCGGCCGGCGGCGAGCCGGTCCAGCAGCGCGGCTGTGGACGCGTCGCCGCCGGTGTCGTCGAGGCGGATCATCCCCTTCGCGGCGGCGGTGTCGAGCGCCACCACAGTCGCCGGCCGGGCCTCACGGCCCACCCGTACGTCGTCGCGCCAGGCCGGCAGCGCCCGGTCCAGGCCTGGTACGGCGGCCAGCTGCGCGGCCCGGTCGGCGGGCGCGGTGCCGTCCCGCTCGGTCAGCCGCAGGTCCGCGCCGACCGTGTGCTGCGCCTGGTCGCGCTGCGAGCGTTCCCAGGAGGCGACGAGCGACCAGGCGAGCGTGCTGCCGCCGACGGCGAGCGCGAGCAGCAGCACCGGGCCGGCGTGCGGGCGGCGGCCCGCCTGCCACATGCCGAACATGGTGGCGTTCCACGTCCGCCGGTCCACGAAGCGTTCCGCGATCCGGGTGGTCGGCGGCAGCAGCCGCAGCGCGATCACCGCGCCGGCCAGCACGCCGATGGTGGGCGCGGCGGCCAGCAGCGGGTCGATGCCGAGGCTGCCGTTCGCGCCGGCGAGCGGCGACGAGTACTGCCGCAACTGGGTCCAGGCGAGCACGGCGAGGGCCACCAGCGCGATGTCCACGCTCGCCCGCTGCGCCGCCGCTCCCCGGGAGGGGCGGGACCGGGACGCCATGTCCGCGACGTACGTGCCGGCCCGACGCATCGCCGGCAGCACCATGGCGAGCAGGCAGCCGGTCGCCGCGCCGACCGCCACCAGCCACACCCGGGCCAGGTCGCCGTCGGCCAGCCCCAGGTCCGCGCCCAGGTAGTGGATCGCCTGCCCGGTCAGCGCCGGGGCCAGCAGCAGCGCCGGCGCCACCACGAGCGTCGCCTCGCGTACGGCCAGCCCGGCGATCTGCCCCCGGGCGGCGCCCCGGGCCCGCAGCAGCGCGGTCTGTGCCCGCCGGTCCTCGTTCAACAGGGCGGCCACCAGCACCAGCGCGTACCCGCCGAGCACGACGATCAGCAGCAGCGGGGTGAGCAGCGCCGACCGGCCCACCAGATCGGCCCGGCTCAGCCGGTCGACGAGCCGGTCCAGGTGGCTGACCTGCTGCGCCGACGAGCCCAGCCCGGTGGCGTCCGGCAGCTTCCCGGTGATCTCGTCCAGCGCTTTGGTCACCGCGGGCAGCCGGGCCGGCTCGACCGCCACCAGATCCGGATCGACCAGCCAGGCCGCCGAGGTGGAACCCGGGAAGGTGCCGGCGAAGTCGGCCGGGTCCAGCGCGAACGGCCCGTACGAGGTGACCGCCGCGTCGCCCTGGCTCTCCCCCACCCCCGGGGCGAGACGCCAGTACGCCTCGGTCGCGTCCCGGGGCCGCCACGTGCCCACGACCACCACGGTGCCGGCGCGCTCCGCGCCCCTGTCGTAGAGCGGCACCCGCTCCCCGATCTCGATGCTCAGTTGCGCGGCCACCTTCTCCGGCAACGTCACCTGCAACGGGTCGCTGCCCGGCACCGGCCACGCCCCGGCGGCAAGCTCGGCGTGCGCGGGCAGGTCGTCGAGCGTGGCCAGGTTGGCGAACATCGGGTCGTCGTCGGTGCGGGCGGCGCCCACGTCACCGGTCAGCTCCCGGCCGGTCCCGGAGCGGGTCGCGGCCACGGTGACCGGGGCGCCGCCGAGCCCGTTCGCGAACTGTTCCCGTACCGCCCGGTCCCGCTCGGCGAACGCGGCGGCGTCGGCCCCGCCGGAGCCGCTGACCAGCAGGCTGCGCTCCTGCGCCGGAGCGGTGTCCAGCACCGCCCGGGCGCCCGCCTCGACCGCCCGGCGGTTGTAGTCGGAGAGCCCGGTGACGAGCGCGACCGCGACGAGTGCCGCGACAGCGGCGGCGAGCAGCAGCCCTCGGGCCTCTACCGCCCGCCTCCACACCAGCTTCATCCGACGTCCTCTCCTGGCCCCGGCGGGCCGATGCCGAGAGAGAGCAGTGACACCCACCAAAAGGTTCGCGCCCGTTACATGATCGTTATCGGTCCCTCGCCGTCCTCTCGCCGCGCCGCCCGCCACCTCCCCGTCGATCTTGGAGTTGTGGCACCTCGAATGCGTTCTATGTGCCTTTTGGGAACGACCACGACTCCAAGATCGACGGGGCAGGGCGAGGGCTGTCCACAGGGGCGGAATTTCGGGGGCGTGGGGCGGGAGGGTGGGCGGGTGTGGCGGTATGGGGAGTTGCGGGCGGGTGGGATGAGCCGGGGAGCGGTCCGGCATCAGGTGTCGGCGGGACGGCTGGGCCGGCTGTCCCGGGGTGTCTACGGCTGCACGGAGGACGAGGCGAGCCGGTTGCGCGCCCTGTTCCGGCGGCTGCCGCCGGGAACCGTCGCGGGATTCCACACCGGCGCGCGACTGCACCGGTTCGGGGCGGTCACCGACGATCGGGTGCACGTGATCGTGCCGCCCGGTGCGAGTGCACGGCGGATCCGGGGCGTGGCGACGCACCAGACGGTGCTGCCGGTGCGGGACGCGACAGAGATCGCCGGGATCCCCTGCGCGCCCGCCGCCCGCTGCGCGGTGGACCTCGCCCGGGTGATCCGGCGGTCGGACGCGCTGCCGGTGCTGGATCTCTGTCTCCGAGCCGGCGCCTGCCGCCGGGAGGACCTGCTCGCCGAAGTGGCATGGCATGCCGGCCTGCGGGGAGTACGACAGGCGGGGCAACTCGCCGCGCTCGCCGACCCGCGCCCGGAGTGCCGGCAGGAGAGCCAGTTACGCCTGTTGCTGATCGACGGCGGGTTACCGCCACCGGAGCCGCAACTGTGGGTTCCCGACCCCGCCGGGCTGCCGATCTACCGCCTCGACCTGGGCTATCGGAGTCGGCGCATCGGCCTGGAGTACGACGGCCGATCCCACCTCGACCCCGGCCGGATGCACCACGACCGTTCCCGGCTCAACTGGCTGGCCGAGCACGGCTGGCGCGTGCGCGTCTACACCGCCACCGACCTCTACCGCCGCCCTCGGCACATCGTCGCTTCGGTCCGGGCCCTGCTCACCGCCCTCGACTGAGCCGGCGGCACCCGAGCGCGGCGCACGCGGCACCTCGCCGCGCCCACCCGCGGTCGGGTGGAACGTCATGGGTGTCTCAGGGCCCCGGAGACACCCATGGTGTTCCACTCGCCGAAAGGAGGCGCGTCAGGGGCGCGGGCGGTCGCGGTCCTTCGACGGCTGCACCCGCTTCGGCTCGCCGGGCATCTTCGGGTATTCCGGTGGATAAGGCATGTCGCCCAGCCCGTCGGCGGCGTCCCGCTCGGCCCACTCCAGCAGCGGTGTGATGTCCCACGGGGAGTCGTCGATGCCGGCGTGCGGGTCGCCGCGCTCGGCGAACCGGGCCGGCACCGTGCCCAGGTGGAAGTCGTCCGGGTCGACCTCGGGCAGCTCGTCCCACTCGACGGGGGTGGAGACGGTGGCGCGGGCGTTGGCGCGCAGCGAGTACGCGCAGGCGATGGTGCGGTCCCGCGCCATCTGGTTGAAGTCGACGAAGACGCGCTCGCCGCGCTCCTCCTTCCACCAGGCGGTGGTGACCAGCTCGGGGCGGCGGCGTTCCAGCTCCCGGGCCAGCGCGATGGTCGCCCGGCGCACCTCGACGAACGTCCAGCGCGGCTGGATGCGCAGGTAGACGTGCACGCCCCGGCCGCCGGAGGTCTTCGGCCAGCCGGGCACGCCCAGCTCGTCGAGCAGCCCGCGCAGCTCACCGGCGGCGGTGACCGCGTCGGCGAAGTCGGTGCCGGGTTGCGGGTCGAGGTCGACGCGCAGCTCGTCGGGGCGGTCGGTGTCGGCGGCGCGCACCGGCCACGGGTGGAACACCACGGTGCCCATCTGCGCCGCCCAGGCCACGTGCGCCAGGTCGGCCGGGCACAGCTCGTCGGCCGGGCGGCCGCTCGGGAAGGCGATCCGCGCGGTGCGGACCCACGGGGGCACGCCCCGCTGCGGCACCCGCTTCTGGAAGAACATCTCCCCCTCGATGCCGTCGGGGAAGCGCTGGAGCGTCGTCGGCCGGTCGCGCAGGGCGCGCATGATCCCCTCGCCGACGGCCAGGTAGTAGCGGAAGACGTCGGCCTTGGTGAAGCCGCGCTCCGGGAAGATCACCCGGTCGGGGCTGCTCAGCCGCACCGCGTGCCCGGCCACCTCGATCTCCTCGACCGCGCTCCTGCCCGCCATCACGCGACCATATGCGATGCCACCGACAGCCGACGTACCGTGGAACGGTGAGTCTTTCCGACAACGAACTGCCCCGTTCCGAGGACGAGTGGCGCGTGCGGCTGAGCCCCGAGGAGTTCCGGGTGCTCCGCGAGGCCGGCACCGAGGCGCCCTGGACCGGTGAGTACGTCGACACCAAGACCCCCGGCGTCTACCGCTGCCGGGCCTGCGGGCTGGAACTGTTCCGCAGCGACGACAAGTTCGACTCGCACTGCGGCTGGCCGAGCTTCGACGACGCCATCCCGGGCGCGGTCAAGGAGATCCCGGACAACACGCTCGGCATGCGGCGTACCGAGATCCGCTGCGCGCGCTGCGACAGCCACCTCGGGCACGTCTTCGAGGGTGAGGGCTTCACCCCGAAGGACACCCGGCACTGCGTCAACTCGATCTCGGTGCGGCTGGAGCCCAGCGCCGGCTGACGGCCTCACAGCCGCAGCAGGCCGCCGGCCTCGTCCACCTGGTCGGCGGCCTCGTCGTCCAGCCACACCCCGCCGGTGGCGAGGTAGCGGAAGCGGTACTCCCCCGGCTTCAGCCGGACCGTCACGGTACGGGTGCCGTCGCGGCGCGGCACCAGCTCGTGCCGGCCGGGCTCCCACCCGTTGAAGCAGCCGACCACGCTCACCGTGCCGGCCGGGGTGTCCCGGGGCAGCGAGAACGTCACCCGGGTCTGGTTGCCGAAGAGCCTGTTGCGCTTGATCACGAATCCTCCGGGGATGTTCGGCGGTCACCGGGGTCAACGCGCGACACGCCGGGAGCGACTCGCCGTGGGGCCGGATCAGGTTCGCCGGTTCCGGTTGCTCGATGGTGTCTTCTGCGCGACTCTCGGATCACAGGTCCGTTTTCGGGGGGTTTCGCATGGCTGCCTGCGAGGTTTGCGGCAACGACTACTGGATGGCGTTCGAGGTGCGCACCGTCGACGGGTCGCGGCACACGTTCGACTGCTTCGAGTGCGCGGTGCACAAGATGGCGCCGATCTGCGAGCACTGCCAGACCAAGATCGTCGGCCACGGCGTCGAGGTCTCCGGCCGCTTCTTCTGCTGCGCCCACTGCGCCCGCGCCGTCGAGGGCGAGCAGGGTGCCGAGGTACGCGACGCGGTCGGCGCCCGCCCCGCCTGACGCGTACCCTCGCGGGACGCCATCGGCGTCGATCCCCGTCTAGCATCCCTCCGGTGTCCCGACGGAAGATCATCGCGGCGGCTCTGACCGCCGCCCTCGCCGGCTGCTCTCCCGCCACCGAGCCCGCCCCCGCCGCCGATCCGGCCCTCGTCGCGCCCTCACCCACCGACGGCGGCGCCGCCGCGGCGCTGCGCGATCGGTACGCGGCGACCGGCCGCCTGGCCGGCCTGGCCGAAAAGCCCGAGAACGCCAGCGAGCAACTCGACTCCGACGGCGTCGCCTGTGGTCGCCCGCTGCCCCTGCTCGACCGGCGGCTCGTGGTGTCGACCCGGGTCTTCGGCACGCCGGAGGAGACACCGGCCGGCGAGTTCGTCGAGATCGCCCAGGAGACGGTGGTCTACCCGGACGAGGCGACCGCCGCGGACGCGGTCCGGCAGACCTTCGGCGTGCTGGAGGCGTGCGAGCGCGACGAGGAGGCCGGCCAGGTCACCGCCGGCCACACGGCCGGGAAGCTGCCCGCCGGGTTGGGCGTGCCGGGCCGGATGGTGTCGGCCACCATGACCCTGTCCGACGGCACCCGTTTCCCGCACCGTTTCGGCTGCCTCCAGCAGGACCGGGTGACCCAGTGCGTCTGGGTCTGGACCCGCTCGGCGGCCGACACCGGCACCTGGTTCGAACGCGCCGTGACCGCCACCGCAACCGGGCTGCGCGCGTCGAAGGGCTGAGCCGCGTCGGCCCGGGCGCGCGTGAGCCGGCACGCCGAACCACGTCGGGCCGGGCCTCCGAACCGCCGCGCGCCTGGGGTGCGCACGACCGGCCGCAGACGCGCCGCCTAACCTGGGCCGATGCCCGTCGAGTCCCACCTGGCCGGCTTCGCCGACCTGGACGCCAGCACCTTCCACGACCTGCTCCGGCTGCGCATCGACGTGTTCGTGGTCGAGCAGTCCTGCCCGTACCCGGAACTGGACGGCCGGGACGTCGAACCCGGCACCCGGCACCTGTGGCTGAGCCGCGACGGCGTCGTGGCCGCGTACCTGCGGATCCTGGCCGACCCCGGCGGCGTGGCGCGGATCGGGCGGGTGGTGGTGGCGCCGGCGGCCCGCGGCGCGGGCCTGGCCGGCGCGCTGATGACGCAGGCCCTGGCGGTGGTGGGTGACCGGCAGTGCGTGCTGGACGCGCAGACGCACCTGGTCGGCTTCTACGCCGGGTTCGGTTTCGCCGTCGACGGCCCCGGTTACGTCGAGGACGGCATCCCGCACACACCGATGCGCCGCGACCCGACTCATTGACGTTTGTCGCTTTTTGTGGCAGTGTGCGGGCGGAGCCGCCACGCGGGAGAGGGCAACTCCCGACAGTCCGGGCGTCGTGCACCGACACCTATCCCGGAGGCTTTCCATGTCCACTCCGTACCGCCGCCCGTTACCGCTCGCGGCGGCGATCCTCGCCGTCTGCGCGGTGGTGGCGGCGCTGCTCACCACCGCGTTCTCCGGCCCGGCCTCGGCGCACGGGTCGGTGGTCGACCCGGCCTCGCGCGCCTACAGCTGCTGGCAGCGCTGGGGCGGTGACTTCCAGAACCCGGCCATGGCCACCCAGGACCCGATGTGCTGGCAGGCGTGGCAGGCCGACCCGAACGCCATGTGGAACTGGAACGGCCTGTTCCGCGAGGGCGTGGCCGGCAACCACCAGGGCGCCATCCCGGACGGGCAGCTGTGCAGCGGCGGCCGCACCCAGAGCGGCCGGTACAACGCGCTCGACACCGTCGGCGCCTGGAAGACGGTGCCGGTGACAAACAACTTCCGGGTCAAGTTCTTCGACCAGGCCAGCCACGGCGCCGACTACATCCGGGTGTACGTGACAAAGCAGGGTTTCAACGCGCTCACCTCGCCACTGCGCTGGAGCGACCTGGAACTGGTCGGCCAGATCGGCAACACCCCGGCCAGCCAGTGGACGCGTGAGGTCGACGGCGTGTCCATCCAGATCCCGGCGAACGCGCCGGGCCGCACCGGCCGGCACATCGTCTACACCATCTGGCAGGCCAGCCACCTGGACCAGTCCTACTACCTGTGCAGCGACGTGGACTTCGGCGGGTCCGGCCCGACCACCCCGCCGACCACCACCCCGCCCACCAGCACGCCGCCCACGAGCACCCCGCCGACCAGCCCGCCGCCGACCACGCCGAACCCGGCCGGTGGCTGCACCGCGACGTACGCGATCACCGGGTCGTGGGGCGGCGGCTTCCAGGCCGACGTGAAGGTCACAAACAGCGGCGGATCACCCATTCGCGGCTGGTCGGTGAGCTGGAACTACCAGAACGGCCAGCAGGTCAACTCGGCGTGGAACGCCAACGTGACCACGAGCGGGACGCTGGTGACGGCACGGAACGTGGCCTACAACGGCTCGCTCGCGCCGGGTGCCAGCACCTCGTTCGGCTTCACCGGGTCGGCCGGTGCGACGAACCCGGTGCCCGGCATCCTGTCCTGCACGACGACCGCCTGACGACTGCCATCCCGGTCGGGGCTCTGCTCGACACCCGCTGGGGTGTTAAGCGGGGCCCCTTCCGCTACCGCAGGCGTTAAGAAGGGGCCCTTCCTTTCACACCAGGCAGTTGACGATGTCGGCCACCGGGCGGCGGCGGCCGGTGTAGAACGGGATCTCCTCCCGCACGTGCCGCCGCGCGCCGGAGGCGCGCAGGTCGCGCATCAGGTCCACGATCCGGTGCAGCTCGTCGGCCTCGAACGCCAGCATCCACTCGTAGTCGCCCAGCGCGAACGAGGCGACGGTGTTGGCCCGTACGTCCGGGTAGCCCCGGGCCATCTTGCCGTGCTCGGCCAGCAGCTCGCGGCGCTCGGCGTCGGGCAGCAGGTACCACTCGTACGAGCGCACAAACGGGTAGACGCACAGGTAGGCGCGCGGCTCCTCGTCGTTCAGGAACGCCGGGATGTGGCTCTTGTTGAACTCGGCCGGCCGGTGCAGCGCCATCTGCGACCAGACCGGGGTCAGCGCCCGGCCCAGCGTGGTGCGGCGGAACCGCAGGTACGCGTCCTGGAGCGCGTCGCTGGACGACGAGTGCCACCAGATCATCAGGTCGGCGTCGGCGCGCAGCCCGGCCACGTCGTACGTGCCCCGGATCGTGACGTCCTTGCCGGCCAGCTCGGTGAAGAGCGACTCGACCTCGTCGACGACGTTCTCCCGCAGCGACGGCAGCGGGCTGGTGGCCCGGTACACCGACCACATGGTGTAGCGGATGGTCTCGTTGAGCTCCCGCAGGCGCGCCGCGTTGGTCTGCTCGGTCATGCTGCCGATCCTTCCAGTGCCGTGATGATCTCTTCGGCCGCCGTCTCGCCGGAGCGGACGCACACCGGGATGCCGACGCCGTCGTAACCGGCTCCGGCCACTGCCAGCGTCGGGTACGCGGCGCGCAGCGCCGCCCGGACCGCCGCCACCCGGGCGGTGTGCCCGGGCGTGTACTGCGGCAGCGCGCCACCCCACCGCTGCACGTGCCGGGCCACCGGCGCCGGCAGCGGCGCGCCGAGCACCGCCGACAGCTCCCGGTGCACCGCGTCGGCCAGGTCGTCGTCGGTGAGCTGGAGCGAC
The DNA here is from genome assembly GCF_040648395.1 of Micromonospora sp. NPDC049151. Lineage (NCBI taxonomy): Bacteria > Bacillati > Actinomycetota > Actinomycetes > Micromonosporales > Micromonosporaceae > Micromonospora > Micromonospora sp. NPDC049151. The sequence continues at coordinate 576,968 of NZ_JBEZDP010000001.1, read as the reverse complement.
GTCTCGTCGCCGTACCGGCCCACCGAGGCGCGCACCAGCGCCAGCCCGTCCGGCCGCCGCAGGTGCCCCCACTTGGTGGTGAAGAACGTGGACGCCTTGATCGTCAGCCCTTCGCCGGCCGGCACCAGGAAACCGGACAGCTCCGGCAGGGCCGGGCCGGGAAGGGCCAGCGTGATCAGGGCGACGCTGGCGTAGTCGAGCCCGCCGACCGTCTCGGCCGCCTCGGGCGCGGCGGCGGCGAGCAGCCGGGCGGCCGGGCGGGCCGGCACCGCGAGCAGCACCGCGTCGACCTCGACGTGCTCGGCGTCGCGGGTCGGCCCGACGGTGAGCCGCCAACCGGACGGGGTGCGGCGCAACTCGCGTACCGCCGCGCCCCGGCGGATCGTCGCCCCGCTCGCCGTGGCCGCCGCCTCGACCAGCGTGCTGAGCCCACCGGCCAGGGTGCCGAAGACCGGCGCGCCGGGCGCGCGCGGCGCTGCCGCCTGCGCGGCGCGTACCGCACCGACCAGCGTGTGCTCGGTGCGTGCCGCGCGGGCCAGCGCCGGCATCGTGGTGACCAGCGACAGGTCGTCGGCCCGGCCCGCGTACACGCCGCCGAGCATCGGGTCGACCAGCCGCTCCACCACCGCGTCGCCGAGGCGCTTGCGGACGAGCTCACCGACCGACGTGTCATCGCCGTCGGCCAGCAGCGGCCGGCCCGCGTCGCGGTCGGCGTCCGCGGCCGGCGGCGCGACCGCCGCCACCTTGTCCAGATCCCCGGGTACGCCGACGAGCGTGCCGCCCGGCACCTGGCGCAACGTGCCGTCGACGAGCAGTGCCGCCTGCCCGACTGTGGGGTGCACGATCGAGGCGTCCAGGCCGAGACGGCGGGCCAGCGTCACCGCCGCCGACTCCCCACCGGCCGGGTCGCGCATCAGGAACGACTCCGCGCCGAACTCGACCGGCCCGCCGGCCAGCTCACCGGTGAACAGCTTGCCGCCGAGGCGGCCGGACTGCTCGTACACGGTGACCTCGGTGCCCTCGGGAGCGCGGTCGCGCAACCGGACGGCGGCGGCCAGCCCGGTGATCCCGCCACCGACTATCGCCACCCGCCACGGTCGCACCACTGTCTCCTCCTAGCGCTCCGGTCGCGCGGTCAGCTCGTGCACCAGCGCGACCACCCGGGTCAGCACCTCGGGGTCGGTCTCCGGCAGGACGCCGTGACCGAGGTTGAACACGTGGCCGGGTGCGGCCCGGCCCTGCTCGACGATGCGCCGCACCTCGGCCTCCACCACCGGCCATCCGGCGAGCAGCACCGCCGGGTCGAGGTTGCCCTGCACCGCCTTGTCCGGCCCGATCCGGCCGGTGGCGACGTCCAGCGGGGTACGCCAGTCCACGCCCACCACGTCGGCGCCGGCCTCACCCATCGCGCCGAGCAGCTCGCCGGTGCCCACCCCGAAGTGGATCCGCGGCACCCCCGCGTCAGCGAGCCCGCCCAGCACGTACGTCGAGTGCGGCAGCACGAAGCGGCGGTAGTCGGCCTCGGAGAGCGCGCCGGCCCACGAGTCGAACAGCTGCACCGCTGACACCCCGGCGTCGACCTGCACCTGGAGGAACGCCAGCGTCACCTCGGCCAGCCGCGCGCACAGCGCGTGCCACAGGTCCGGGTCGCCGTACATCAGCGCCTTGGTCTTGGCGTGGGTGCGCGACGGCCCGCCCTCGACCAGGTAGCTGGCCAGCGTGAACGGGGCCCCGGCGAAGCCGATCAGCGGGGTGTCGCCCAGCTCGACGACGAGCCGGCGGACCGCCTCGTCCACGTACGACACGTCGTCGCGCCCGATGGGGTTGATGCGCTCGACGTCGGCCGCCGTACGGATCGGCTCGGCCACCACCGGGCCGGTACCGGGCACGATGTCCAGGTCGACGCCGGCCGCCGCGACCGGCACCACGATGTCGCTGAACAGGATCGCCGCGTCCACGCCGTGCCGGCGCACCGGCTGAAGCGTGATCTCGGTGACCAGGTCCGGTCGGCGGCAGGACTCCAGCATCGGCACGTTCGCCCGGATCTCGCGGTACTCCGGCAGCGACCGGCCGGCCTGGCGCATGAACCAGACCGGGGTGTGCGGGCCCGGCTCGCGCCGGCAGGCGCGGACGAAGGGCGAGTCGGCCGGCCCGCCGCGGCGGGGTTCTCCGTCTCGGGCGGCAGTGCCCGTGGTGTCGGTGGTCATCGCGGCAATCGTGCCACGCCCCCGGCGCGCGTCCGCGCTCACCGTCCGCATTTGTGACGTAGAAGGAAGACGCCTCCGGTGGAGCGGTGCCTTAACCGCCGATCACCCGGCGCGCCGTCGCGCGCGGCACGGTGGGTGCGACATAGGCTGCCCGCATGGCCCCCCCGATCGCGCTCCCGGAAACGTTCGCTCGCGCGGTCGCGGGGCTGCGGTCGGTGACACCCCGCCCGGAGATCGTCCTGGAGGAGGTCGGCGCACCGCAGCGGCTGGCCCCGTACGCGTTCGCGCTCTCCGCCGCGGTGCTGCGCGACGACGACGAGGTGGCCACCGGCCGGCTGATCCTGCTGCACGACCCGGCCGGGCACGAGGCGTGGCAGGGCACGCTGCGGCTGGTCACGTACGTCACCGCCGAACTGGAGGTCGAACTGGCCAGCGACCCGCTGCTGCCCGGCGTCGGCTGGACCTGGCTGACCGACGCGCTCGACGCGCAGGGCGCCGGGCACCGGGCGATCGGCGGCACCGTCACCCAGACGCTCTCCACCCGCTTCGGCGAGCTGGCCGGGCCGCCCGCCGCCGGTGACATCGAGATCCGGGCCTCCTGGACGCCGTTGCGCGCCGACCTGGGCCCGCACCTGCTCGGCTGGTGCACGCTGCTCGCGTCCACGGCCGGCCTGCCGCCGCCCGGGGTCACCGCGCTGCCGGCACGCCGCTCCTACGGCGCCGCCTGACCGCACCCGCTCGGATGCGCGAAGGCCGCCCCGGACGAACCGGGGCGGCCTCGAAGCGGACGCCGGTCAGAGGTAGTTCTCGGCCTCGTCGCAGATCTTGTCCAGACCCTTGCTGGCCGTCTCGAAGGCGGCCCGGTCGCCGCGCGACGCCGCCGCGATGGCGGTGGTCAGCTTGTCCAGGCAGTTCGCGATGACCTTCTTCTGCCGGGCCTGCTCGTCCCGGTCGTTCTTGGTGCCGGTCAGGTCCTGCTGGGTGTCCGACAGCCGCTCCTGGACCGTCTTCAGCTCACCCTTGAGCTTCTCGATCTCCTGCTGGTTCGTCGAGATGGTGCTGTCGCGCTGGCTGACCGTCTGCCGCGACTCGTCCAGGTCGCCGTTCGTCGAGACGTACAGGAACGTCATGACGCCGCCGAAGACGAACAGCAACGCGGCGACGAGGCCGAGCACCAGCGGCGCCCACCTCCGGCCGCCGCCCGCGGCCGGCGCGGGGCCCGCCGGGCCGTAGGGGCCGGGCGGCCCGGACATCGGCGGCGGCGCGAAGCCGGGGCCGGAGACCGGCGGGGCCGACGCGGGCGGGACCGACATCGGCTGCGCGTAGCCCGGCCCGGAGACCGGCGGCGCCGACATCGGCTGGGCCGGTGGCGGGGCGTATCCCGGCTGGGCCGGTGGCGGGGCGTATCCCGGCTGGGCCGGTGCTGCGGGCGGGTATCCGCCGTACCCGTGACCGTCCGGCACGCCGGGCTGCTGCACTGTCGGCGCGGGCTGGTTCGGGTCGTACTGCTGGGGCGCGGGCGGGCTGCCGTACGGGCTGCCGTAGACCGTGCCCCCCGGCGCCGGGGGCGGGTTCTCGCCCCCGGCCGGTGGGTAGGACATGTCGTTCCTCCAGATGTTCTGGTCCCCCGCGGGGTGGCCCGGTGGGCCGGGGTCGATGCGGTACGGACGGCCCACACCGGTGTGGGCCTGCGGTCAGCAGAGCCGGAACCGGTCGCAGGCCGTCTTGATCGGCACCGCCAGCCCGATGCCCTCGGCGTTGCGGGCCTTGGCCGTTGCGATGCCCACGACCTCCTTCGAGCCGTTGATCACCGGGCCGCCGGAGTTACCCGGGTTGATCGGCGCGTCGAACTGGATCACCGGCCCGCCGCCGCGCTCGTCGTCGCGGAACGCGCTGACCACGCCGGTGGTGACGCTGTCCTGCAACCCGAGTGGCGCGCCGACCACGATGATCTGCTGGCCGGACCGGACCGGGGCGCGGGCCGCGACCAGCCCGGTGAACTTGGCGGTGGCCTGCAACTGCGCCAGGTCCTTCTCCTTGTCGGTGGCGATGATCGTCGCCTCGAACCGCTGGTCCTTGCGCTCCAGGAACACCTTGCGCTCACCGGCGTTGAAGACCGCCTCGACCACGTGGAAGTTGGTGAGCAGCGTGGTACCGCCACCGGACGGCGCCTTGCCGACGGCGAACGCCGTACCGGTGAACTGCCCGGCCCGCACCCGGAACACGCTCGGCAGCACCGCGCTGGCCACCGCCTCCGGGTTGAACGCCGCGTCGGCCTGCTTCTCCAGGCTGCCGGCGCGCTGCTCCAGGCCGTCGAGCCGGCCGGCGTCGGAGTCCTGCCCCTCGGCCATCCGCTTGTCGGCGGCGGCGAGCCGGTCGTCGAGCCGGTAGATCTGGTACGCCTGCACGCCGGTGACCACGATCAGCACGGCGACCAGGGCCAGCGCCACCACCGCCACCCGGCTGCGCCGGGACGGCCGGCCGGCGGCGGGTGCGCCGACGGGGGCCGGCTGACCGGGGTACGCGGAGCCGGGCTGCCCCGGCTGGGACGGGGCGGACACCTGCTGGCCCGGGTAGGCGGGCGCGGACACCGGCCCGCCCGGGTAGCTGGGCGCGGACACCGGCTGGCCGGGATACGCCGGGCCGCTGCCGGGCGGGCCCGGGTAGGCCGGTGCGGCGGACCGCGAGGTCTGCGCCGGCACGGCGCCGAAGGACGACGGCTGGCCCGGCGTGGCGCCGTGGGAGGGCTGAGCCGGTGTCGTGCCGTAGGACGGCTGGCCCGGCGTGGAGCCGTAGGACGGCTGGCCCGGCGTGGAGCCGTAGGAGGGCTGAGCCGGCGTGCTGCCGTAGGACGGCTGGGCCGGCTGGGCCGTGGCGGGCGGGGTCGCGACGCCGGACGAGGACGCGTAGGCGCTGGTCCGCGGCGTGCCGGCCGGGTCCGGGTCACCCGGGTAGCCGGCGGGCGACGGGACGGCGGCCCGGGCCGACTGCGCCGGGTAGCCGGAGGCCCCGCCCCACTCGGGCGCTCCGCCGAACGATCCGGGCACCGGCGCCGGAGCGGCGGGCGGGGCGAAGCGCGGCGGCAGCGGTCCCGGCCGGTCGGCTGCCGTGTCGCCGCCGCCCTGCCCCGGCACGTCGTCGCCGGTTCCGTACCCGCCTGTCATGCTCGCCCGTCCTCCCCGTCGGCTTCGCCGACGCCCCCCGACCGCTGTGGTCCGGCCCGTACGCCGTTCGCGGCTCGATGGACCGTACCGGCGGGATCGGGCTTTGTCTTCCCTCTTGTCCGACCCTCTCACGGCTCCGCAACCCGTGCTTTCCGGTCACCTGCCGGCCATCGCGCCGACACGCGCCCGACCGGCTGCGCACACCGGATCGTCCGGCCTACTAGGGTTGTCAGGTGACCGACGAACCACCCCTGCGCCGTCGGGCCGCCGAAAGCCGTACCGGGGAGGCATCCGCCCAGCCGACGCCGGCCCTGCCGGAGCCGGCGGACGCGGGGACCGAGACCGATCCGGACGCGGCCGTCCCCCTGACCGCGCCGCGCGACGGCACGCCCGCCCCGGTGGCCACACCCGCCGAGTTGGACGAGGTCGTGGCCCGCTTCGCGGCCGGCACCGGCCCGGTGGCCCTGGACGCCGAACGCGCCTCCGGCTACCGCTACAGCCAGCGCGCCTACCTGGTGCAGTTGCGCCGGGCCGGCGCCGGCACCGCGCTCATCGACCCGCTGCCGCTGCCCGACCTGTCCGCCCTGGACGCGGCGATCGCCGACACCGAGTGGGTGCTGCACGCCGCCAGCCAGGACCTCGCCTGCCTGGCCGAGGTGGGGCTGCGCCCGCGGCGGTTGTTCGACACCGAACTGGCCGCCCGGCTGGCCGGGTTCGAGCGGGTCGGCCTGGCCGCGCTGACCGAACAGCTACTCGGGTACAGCCTGGAGAAGCACCACTCCGCCGCCGACTGGTCCAGCCGGCCGCTGCCGGAGTCCTGGCTGACGTACGCGGCGCTCGACGTCGAACTGCTCGTGGACCTGCGCGACGCGCTGGACGACGAGTTGCGGCGGCAGGGCAAGTCCGGCTGGGCGGCAGAGGAGTTCGACGCGCTGGTGCGGGGCGGCGCCCGCCCGCCGAAGGTGCGCGCCGAGCCGTGGCGGCGCACGTCCGGCATCCACCGGGTACGCGGCGCCCGCGCCCAGGCCCGGGTGCGCTCCCTCTGGTACGCGCGGGACCAGATCGCCTCCCGCCGGGACGCCGCGCCGGGCCGGGTGCTGCCCGACTCGGCCATCGTGGCCGCCGCCGAACTCGACCCGAAGGACGAGAAGACGCTGCTCACGCTCCCCGGTTTCGGTGGGCGTTCGGTGCGCCGGCTGGCGCGTACCTGGCTGGCGGCGCTCGACGACGCACGCCAGTTGCCGGACGACGCGCTGCCGGTGAGCCCGGCCGTGGAGGGGCCGCCCCCGCCGCACCGGTGGGCCGAACGCGACCCGGTGGCCGCCGGTCGGCTCGCCCGCGCCCGGGAGGTGGTGGTCGGCACCGCCGGGGCGCACCGGCTGCCGGCGGAGAACCTGATCGCGCCGGACTCGATCCGCCGGCTGGCCTGGCAGCCACCGGCTGAGGTCAGCGACGGGACGGTTGCGGACGCGCTACGCGGGTACGGAGCCCGCGAGTGGCAGATCGGGCTGCTCCTGCCCGCCCTGACGGAGGCGTTGCGCACCCCGCAGCAGTGACATCGGCGGCGGCGGTGTGAGGTGGGCCACGCGGGGGGTGGTGCCACGTCTGGTTACTGACGAGTAGCATCCGGGGAAATGCCCGTGCCGAGGGAGGCTCCAAGTGCCCCGTGAAGTTCGGGATGTCGTCTTCGTCGACGGCGTCCGTACCCCGTTCGGCAAGGCGGGTGGGATGTACGCCAACACCCGCGCCGACGATCTGGTGATCCGCTGCATCCGCGAGCTGATGCGCCGCAACCCGCAACTGCCGCCGGAGAAGGTGGAGGAGGTGGCCATCGCCGCCACCACCCAGATCGGTGACCAGGGCCTGACCATCGGCCGTACCGCCGCCCTGCTGGCCGGCCTGCCCAAGACCGTGCCCGGCTTCGCCATCGACCGGATGTGCGCCGGCGCGATGACCGCCGTCACCACAGTGGCCAGCGGCATCGCCATGGGCGCGTACGACGTGGCCATCGCCGGCGGCGTCGAGCACATGGGCCGCCACCCGATGGGCGAGGGCGTCGACCCCAACCCGCGCATCGTCGCGGAGAAGCTGGTCGACCCGTCCGCCCTGGTGATGGGCTCCACCGCGGAGAACCTGCACGACCGCGTCCCGCACATCACCAAGGAGCGCACCGACGCGTTCGCGCTGGCGTCGCAGCAGAAGACCGCCAAGGCGTACGCCAACGGCAAGCTCCAGGGCGACCTGGTGCCGGTGGCGACCCGCGACCCGGAGACGGGCTGGGGCCTGGCCGCCGTGGACGAGGCGCCCCGCGACACCTCGATGGAGAAGCTGGCCGGGCTGAAGACCCCGTTCCGGCCGCACGGCAAGGTCACCGCCGGTAACGCGGCCGGCCTGAACGACGGCGCCACCGCCGCGCTGCTGGTCGCCGAGGAGACCGCCCGCGAGCTGGGCCTGCCGGTCGGCATGCGCCTGGTGTCGTTCGGCTTCGTCGGCGTCGAGCCCGAGGTGATGGGCGTCGGCCCGATCCCGTCGACCGAGAAGGCGCTGCGCATCGCCGGCCTGAGCATCGACGACATCGGCCTGTTCGAGCTGAACGAGGCGTTCGCGGTGCAGGTGCTCGCCTTCCTCGACCACTTCGGCATCGCCGACGACGACCCGCGGGTCAACGCGTGGGGCGGCGCGATCGCCATCGGTCACCCGCTCGCGTCCTCCGGCGTCCGGCTGATGACCCAGCTCGCCCGCCAGTTCGCCGAGCACCCCGAGGTCCGCTACGGCCTCACCGCCATGTGCATCGGCATCGGCATGGGCGGCACCGTGATCTGGGAGAACCCGCACTGGGAGGGTGGAGATCAGTGAGCGCGAGGAGTGAGCTTGCGAGCCCCGCAGTCGCGAACGAAGGAGTCGCAGTGAGCCTCGCCGCACCGAACGAGGTCGTCACCAAGGCGCTGCTGCGCCAGGTGGCCGTACCCGGGCTGGACCGGCCCGCCGCCCTCATCACGCTGGACAACGGCTTCGACCACACCAAGCCGAACACCTTCGGCCCGGCCGGCCTGACCAGCCTGGACGAGGCGATCACCGCCGCGCTGGCGGCGGAGCCGGCGTTCATCGCGGTCACCGGCAAGCCGTACATCTTCTGCGTGGGCGCGGACATCACCAGCCTGCCCGCGCTGGAGAACCGCGACCAGGCGCTGGAGATCGGCCGGCTGGGCCACCGGGTCTTCGCCCGGCTCAAGGACAGCACCGTCCCCACCTTCGCGTTCGTCAACGGCGCGGCGATGGGCGGCGGCCTGGAGCTGGCGCTGCACTGCCACTACCGGACGCTGTCGGCGGGCGCGGCGGCCCTGGCGCTGCCCGAGGTCTCGCTCGGCCTGATCCCCGGCTGGGGCGGTACGCAGCTGCTGCCGAACCTGATCGGCATCCCGGCCGCGACGCAGGTCATCATCCAGAACCCGCTGATGCAGAACAAGATGCTCAAGCCGAAGCAGGCGGCCGAGATGGGCGTCGCGGACGTGCTGCTGGAGCCGGCCGACTTCCTGGAGCGGTCGCTGGAGTGGGCCGCCGGCGTCGTCCGGGGCGAGGTCACCGTCACCCGGCCCGAGGTCGACAAGGACATGTGGGCGGGCGTGCTCTACTTCGCCCGGCAGACCCTCGACCAGCGGCTGCACGGCGCGGTCCCGTCCGCGTACAAGGCGCTCGACCTGCTGGAGACGGCGAAGGACGCCGATTTCGCCACCGGCACCGCGGCGGAGGACGAGGCCCTCGCGGACCTGGTCTTCTCCGAGGAGCTGCGTAGCGGCCTGTACGCCTTCGACCTGGTGCAGCGGCGGGCCAAGCGCCCGGCCGGGGCGCCGGACAAGGGCCTGGCCCGGCCGGTCACCAAGGTGGGCATCGTCGGTGCCGGCCTGATGGCCAGCCAGCTCGCGCTGCTGTTCGCCCGGCGGCTCCAGGTGCCGGTCGTGATGACCGACCTGGATCAGTCCCGCGTGGACAAGGGTGTGGGCTACGTGCACACCCAGATCGAGAAGGCCGTCAGCAAGGGCCGGATGGACAAGGGCACCGCGGCCAAGCTGTACGGCCTGGTCAGCGGCTCGGTCGACAAGTCCGTCTTCGCCGACGCCGACTTCGTCATCGAGGCCGTGTTCGAGGACCTGGGCGTCAAGAAGCAGGTCTGGGCGGAGCTGGAGAAGATCGTCAAGCCGGAGGCGGTGCTCGCCACCAACACCAGCTCGCTGTCCATCACCGAGATGGCCGCCGAGCTGGAGCACCCGGAGCGGGTGGTCGGCTTCCACTTCTTCAACCCGGTCGCGGTGCTGCCGCTGCTGGAGATCGTCCGCGGCGAGCGGACCGACGACGCCACGCTGGCCACCGCGTTCGCTGTCGGCAAGCAGCTCAAGAAGTCGTCGGTGCTGGTCTCCGACGCCCCGGCATTCGTGGTGAACCGGCTGCTGACCCGCTTCCTCGGCACCGTGTTCGCGGCCGTCGACCAGGGCACCCCGCTGGACGTGGCGAACAGCGCGCTGGACCCGCTGGGCCTGCCGATGCGCCCGCTGGCGCTGCTGCAGCTCGTCGGGCCGGCCGTGGCGTACCACGTCGGCGGCACCCTGCACGAGGCGTTCCCGGACCGCTTCGGCGTCAGCGAGAACCTCAAGCGGATCGCCGACTCGGGCCAGCCGATCGTGGTCGACGACCAGATCAACGACGAGGTGGCGAAGCTGCTCGTGGTCGGCGACCAGCCGCTCACCGCCGAGCAGGTCCGGCAGAACGCGCTGGACGCGCTGGCGCAGGAGATCCGGCTCATGCTCGACGAGGGCGTCGTCGCCGAGGCACAGGACATCGACCTGTGCATGATCCTCGGCGCCGGCTGGCCGTTCCACCTGGGCGGCGTCACGCCGTACCTGGACCGGACCGGCACCTCCGAGCGGGTCACCGGCAAGCGCTTCCTGCCGCGCGGCGTGGCCAGCCTGCGCTGACACAAACACATCGATCGCGGTGGTCGGGCTGTCCGTTCCGGACGGCCCGGCCACCGCGATCGGCGTCTGCGGCCCAGGTCACGGGTAGGTCGCGGTTTGGCGACGCCGCCCTTGGGCGGACAGCGGGCTGTCGGTGGGGCTGGCTACGATCACGCGTCCAGTTTTCTCACAGGAGCTGCCTACATGTCCCAGCCGCCGTCCAGTCCCTACTCCGGCAACTACCCCTCCCCCCAGCAACAACCCGGTGGCTACCAGCCGCCGCAGCAGCCGCAGTACGGCGGCGACTACCCGCAGAACCCGCAGCAGCCGCAGTACGGCAGCCAGCTCGGTGCGCCGGTCCCGCCGAAGAAGAAGTCCGGCGTCGGCAAGATCCTGCTGATCGTCCTCGCGGTGGTCCTGGTGCTCTGCGTCGGCGGCGGTGTCGCCGCCTACTTCGCCACGAAGGACACGGTCGACGAGGTGGTCACCGCCACCAAGACGCGGGTGGTCGAGCCGCAGACGCTCGGCGGCCGGCCGAAGGTCACCGACCCGCAGCTGCAGAGCGCCGCGACGCAGATGAAGGCCTCGCTCAGCAAGGACGTGCCGGACGCGACGAGCACGGCCGGCGCCTTCTACGGCGACCCGGCGAAGAAGGACCTGGTCATGATCGTCGCCGTGTCCGGCGTCATGGCCGACCCGAAGAAGGAGCTGAACGACGCCGTCACGGCGGTCACGCCGGACCTGGGCACCACTGACTTCAAGACGGTCGACGCGGGTCCGCTCGGCGGCGACGCCAAGTGCTCCGACGGCAAGGCCTCGGGTGAGCAGGTGGCCGTCTGCATCTGGGCCGACCGGGGCAGCCTCGGCATGGTCGTCGTCTACTTCAAGTCCGCCGCGGAGCTCCAGAAGGAGTTCGTCACCATGCGGGGCGAGATCGAGAAGCAGGACTGACACCCGTCACGCACCGGGCCCCCGCCGTCACGGCGGGGGCCCGGTGTCGTTTCCGGATCAGGCGGACGCGGCCCGTTCGACCCAGCTCCGGCAGACGCAGAACTCGTTGCCCTCGGGGTCTGCCAGCACCACCCAGCCGCTTCCGTCCGGCCGGCGCCGGTCGGCCACAAGCGTGGCGCCGAGGTCGCGCAGCCGCGCCACCTCCTCGTCCCGGGTGCCCTCGGCCGGGTGCAGGTCGATGTGGAACGCGCCCTTGCCGTGCCGCTCGCCCACCCGGACGAACAGCAGGTCGGGCCCCTGTCCGGCGGGGGCGGCGAGGACCGCCTCCGGGTCGTCCGGGTGGTCGTCGTCGGCGAGCTGCCGGTCGAGCACGCGGGCCCACCAGCCGGCCAGGGTGTACGGATCGTCGGACTCGACGGTCACGCAGTGGATCTGTGCACTCATGGTGCTTCCTCCTGTGGGGAACGCGCCCCGGCGGAGTGGGACGTCAGCGGGGAACGCGGGGCGCGGGACGGTTCACGACGGACATCGACCACACCCCCTTTCCACCTCTCGGGCTGACCGGTTGATCATTCCACCGCCCGCGCCGAGCACACAACCCCGCTCGCGCAAGGAAGGGCCCCTTGTTAACAGCGAGGTGTTAACAAGGGGCCCTTCCTCTACCGCAGGCGTTAATGAGGGGCCCTTCCTTACGGGCCGACGAACACCGCCTTCGCGCGCCAGTCGACGCCGTCGACCGCCGGGCCGCTGCGCACCGTGAACGTCCCCGACGGAGCGCCGTTGGTCCAGTCGACGGCGGACAGGTCGCCGGTGCTCCGGTTCACCTTGTAGAGCGTGCCGCCGGCCACGAAGACCGCGCCCGTGTCGGCGAACCCGCTCGCCCCGGCCACCGTGAACCGGTCGGCGCCGACCACGCCGCTGTCCGGCGTGAACCAGCGCCAGAACAGGCCGTTCTGCCCGGTCAGCGTGTAGTAGAGCCGCCCGCCGGAGTAGAACATGCCGGTCACGTTCGGGATCTCGGCGTAGAAGCCGGTGGTCGCGCCGACGTACGTCTGCCCGGTCGGCCCGGAGTTGGTGATCACGGTGTCCCAGTACGGGTCGTGGTACGGGTCCACCAGCTCGGGCGTGCCGAACGTGGTGCCGTCGAACGTACGCCGCCACAGCGCGCCGTCGTTGCCGTAGAACAGCGTCCCGCCGACCCAGAACGCGCTACGCGTGGCCGACCACACGGTCTCGTCCGGGTTCGCCACCGGGCTGGGCGTGCCGACGCCGGTCAGCCCGTCGTACGAGCGGACCTGCACCTCCTCGCCGGTGCCGGAAGGCGGAGGGCCGGTCTTGACGATCTCGACGGCATCGACGAGCGGGTTCTCCTTGACATGGCGGAACTCGATGTCGACGGTGCCGTCGCTGGTGACGGTGAACTCCCGCATGGTGCCCACGTTGTGCCCGACGCTGGCGGACAGGTCCAGGTCGTCGAGGACGACGGTGCCGTCCAGCGCCACGTCGAAGACGCGGGTGTTCGGGGCGGAGGTGCCGTCGTACCGGTTGGCCAGGTAGAGCCGTACGTGCACCTCGGTGCCGGTGGGCACCGGGAACTGCCAGAGCATCTCCGCGCCGCCGGCCGGGTCGTAGCGCTCGTCGCTGTAGAGCGCGGCCGGGGTGCCGGCCGGCACGGTCGAGTCCAGGCTGCCGACCGTGTTGAAGCTGGAGGTCGAACTGCCGGTGTTGTGGTACGGGCTGGGGCTTGAGCTGGTGTCGGCCGCCCAGTCCGGTCCGCCGTCGGTGGCCGCCACCACCGGGCCACCGGCGTTCACCCGGTACAGCACGTTCGTCGGCTTCGGCAGGCCGGCCTGGTACACGTTGCCGGGCAACGTGGCCGTGGTGGTCGGGTGCGGCGCCTTGCCGCCGGCCAGCGGGAAGAACGCGATCCGCTCCCGGCGGTACTGGAAGTTGCCGATCCAGAGCGTGTCGCCGCCGACCCAGAGCCCGGACTCGGTGACGAGCATCTCGGACGCGCCGATGCCACGCGGGTGCCGGCCCGGGTTCCAGGACAGCGGCAGGCCGTTTACCGGGTCGAGCGCGGCGATGCTGGCCCGGCCGACCGCGCCGGCCCGGGCGTTGTCGGTGCCGGCGGTGTTGTTGAGCCAGCGGAGGTGCCCGCCGACGTAGACGGCCTGCTCGCTGATGCCGACGGACAGGAACGTGTCGCCGCCGCTGTAGTCGACCCAGGTCGGCTGGAGGTTGGCGCCGGTCGCGCCGGCCTCCCAGCGGGCCGCGGTGTCGCAGAGCGTCCCGCCGTACGGGGCGCCGGTGGTGACCACCACGAAGTAGCTGTTGTCCGGGGAGAACGCGACGTCGCGGACGTACGAGTCGAACGACTGCCACTTGCAGCGCGGCGTGTAACGGGCCGTGTTCCAGTCCGCGACGGTGGCGGCGGTGGCACCCAGGTCGATCTTGACGATCTGGTCGTGCAGCACCCCGTCGGCCTTCTTGAAGTTGCCGATGACGACGAGCTGTGTGCCGTCCGGGGAGACGGCGAGCTTCTCCGCGCCCACGCCGGCCTTGGCGCCGCTGACGCCGTCCCAGTTGTGGTTCTCGGTCAACGTCGTGGTGAGGTAGCCGTCGACCGCCCCGGTGGTGGCGTTGAGCGACGCGAGCCCGCCGCGCGGGTTGGGGTTGCCGGCCGTGGTGAAGATGCCGCCGACCAGCAGCCGGTTGCCGACCAGCGCGATGTCCTTGACCAGCCCGTTGAACGCCGGCGGCGCGAAGCTGGTGACGACCGCCCCGGTGGCGACGTCGAGCAGGGCCACCTTGCGCCGGGTCACGCCGTTGACGGTGTTGAACTTGCCGGCCACGAAGACCGTGCCCGCCGTGGGACCGGCGACGACCGCCGTCACCTCGTTGTCGAGCGTGGGCGCGAACGCGGTGTCCACCTGACCGGTGGCCTTGTCGAAGGCGAGCAGGTAGTCGCGGGGGATGTCGACGTCGGAGTTGCGGTTCTGCACCCGGGTGAAGGAGCCACCCGCGATGATCTTCGTACCGGCGTCGTGGATCGCGTCGACCGAGCCGTCCTGGACGTCGGGCGAGGCGGCGGAGGGGACGGTGTGGACCACTGTGTCGTGGCCGGGCGCGGCGGCGGCCGCGGGCGTGGCCGGAGAGAGACCGGCTACGGTGAGGGCGCCGGCGGTGAGGACCGCGAGGAGACGGCGGCGGCGCGAGGCCGAGTGGTGGGTCACGGGCAGCTCCGGTGGGTGAGCAGGGTGAGGCGTCGCTGCGCTTACTCTCCGTTGATCAGCGGCTCCGCGTCCAGCGCGGGCGGCGCATTCTGCCCGACCACCGCGCCGCCGGAGCCGACCACCGTCCGGTCCGGCCAGGACAGCCGAGGCCGTCCGCACGAAAAGGTGAGGTGGCCTCACCGGCCGGGCGGGCCGGATCGGCGGTCAGGTGGCCGCCGCCGGGTCGGCCGACGGAAGCGTGACTGTCACCTCCAGGCCGCCGCCGGGCTGGGCGACCGCCTTGACCGTGCCGCCGTGCGCGTCGCTGACCGCCCGGACGATCGACAGGCCGAGACCGGAGCCGCGCGCGCCGGTGCGTTCCTGGCCGCCGCGCCGGAACGGCTCGAACAGCCCGGGTACGTCGGCCGGGGCGACCTCGAAGCCGGTGTTGCCCACCACCAGCCAGGACCGTTCCCCGTCGGTGCCGGTGCGGATCCAGATCCGGCCGTGCAGGTGGTTGTAGCGGACCGCGTTCTCCACCAGGTTGCCGGCGAGCCGGTCGAGCAGGCCGGGATCGCCGACCACCGGTGCCGGGCGCAGCGAGGTGTGCACCTTCAGGCCGATGCGCTCGACCTCCCGGGAGACGGCGGACAGCGCGTTGGCGGTGCCGATGGCGAGGTCCGACTCGGTACGCCGGGCCAGCCGCCGCCCGGTCTGCGCCTCGCTGCGCGCCAGCACGAGCAGCGCGTCGACCAGGCCGTTCGCGCGTTCGGAGGCGTCGCGCACCACGCCCGCCATGCGGCGGTACTCGGCGAGGTCGGCGTCGTCGTCGCTGAGCGTCACGTCGATTTCGGTACGCATCACCGCCAGCGGCGTACGCAGCTCGTGCGAGGCGTTCGCGACGAACCGCTTCTGCGTCTCGAACGCGCCGCTGATCCGGTCGAGCATGGCGTCGAACGTCTCGGCCAGCTCGGCCACCTCGTCGTCGGCGCCGGACCAGCCGATCCGCTCGTCGAGCGTGGCCTCGCCGAGCCGGCGGGCGGTCGCGGTGACCTGGTGCAGCGGGCGCAGCGCCCGGCCGGCCACCAGGTACGCCCCGGCCACCCCGACCATGCTGATCGCGACCAGCGCGAGCAGCCCCTTGACCAGCAGTTCCTGCGACGCTGCGTCGACCAGTTGCCGCTGCCACTGCCCGGCGTCGAGGCTGCGCCCGTCGCTGAGCACCACCGTGGTGCCGGGTAGCAGCTCGTCGGTGGGGCGCAGCGCGTCGCGGACCAGCAGCCAGGCCAGCAACACCAGGATCGCCCCGGCGCCGACCAGCAGCACGCCGTTGAGCAGGGTCAGCCGCAGCCGCAGCGTGGGCCGCACCCGGCGCGCAGTCCGCGTGGTCACTGCTGAACCCCGCCGATGCGGTATCCCGCGCCCACGACTGTGTCGATCAGCGGCGGGTCGCCGAGCTTCTTGCGCAGGGTCATCACCGTCACCCGGACGATCGTGGTGAACGGGTCGGTGTTGGCGTCCCAGACCCGCTCCAGCAGCTCCTCGCTGGACACCACGGCGCCGCGCGCCTTGAGCAGCTCGGCGAGCACGCCGAACTCCTTGTTCGTGAGGTCGAGCGGCACACCGCGCCGGCTCACCGCCCGGCGGGCCGGGTCGAGCACCAGGTCGGCCACCTCCAGCACCGGCGGCGCCGCCGGGGTGGCGCGGCGGCCGAGCGCCTGCACGCGGGCCACCAGCTCGTCGAACGCGAACGGCTTGGCCAGGTAGTCGTCGGCGCCGAGCTGCAACCCCTCCACCCGGTCGGCGACGGTGCCGCTGGCGGTCAGCATCAGCACCCGGGTCAGCGCGCCGGAGGAGGCCAGGTCGGCGCAGATCCGGTCGCCGTGCACGCCGGGCAGGTCGCGGTCCAGGATCACCACGTCGTAGCGGGTGACGAATGCCGCCTCGTGCCCGGCGTCGCCGTCGTAGGCGACGTCCACGGCCATCCCACGCTTGCGCAGCCCGCGCGCGATCGCGTCGGCGAGGTTGCGCTCGTCCTCGACCACCAATACCCGCATCCCGGCCTCCCACCTCGTGACCCCTGACAACCTAGTGCGGCAGGCAAAACCGGACCGCCGGGGAGCGCGGTAGTCGCCCCGGACCGGCGCGCGCCGCGCTCCACCTGCTGCCACCGGCCCCGGGTGGTGACTGAACGTCACTCCGTCGCGCCCATCGACACGTCACGCACCGTGATGAGTGCTTGTGGGGGCCGGATGGAACGTCGGCGGAAGCAGAGCGCCGTGAGCAGCAGAAACAGCGAGTCGGCCGGCACCACCAGAGACACCCCAGCGCGCCCTTTGCTCTGCAGCCACCGGCGCAACCGTCGCCCACCGTTACCGCCGCGCATAAGGCTGCAGAGCAAAGGGCGCGCGGGTGATGGTGCCGGGGGCGAGCTCCGGCCACGTTGGGTGACGGCGCGGCGCGACGGTCGGCCGCGCCCGGCGGCACGCGCCGCCGTTGCAGAAAACCTTCGGGTACGCGATGCTCGGCGGCGATGATCGACATGCGCAGCAGCCACAGGTCACGTCCACGCCGGGCGGGTTCCCGGTGACCGGCCGCGACGTCGCGTACCACCGGTTCCGCTTCCCGGCGGACCGGGACCGTGGTCACGCGGACGGGCTGCGTGCCGGGCCGGACGGGCTGACGCTCGACGGCGCGGCGGGCCGGGTCACGCACACCGACCCGCACTCCGGGACCACGGCCGAGTACGCCGCCGGCACCTGGACCTCCCCGGTGGCACCCGCCGGTTTCGCCGTCACCGAGCTGGTGCCCTCCTGGACCGCCGACACCCCGCCCGGCTGCTGGCTGCGCGTCGAGCTGCGCGGCTGGGCCGGCGGCACGGCCGCCACCGGCTGGTACGACCTGGGCCACTGGGCCGCCGACGACAGCGCGGTGCACCGCGCCTCCGTACCCGGGCAGGAGGACGACCGGGCACGGGTCGCCGCCGACACGCTGCGGGTGACCGGCACGACGGTGACCGGCTGGCAGGCCCGCGTGACGATGCACCGCCGGCTCGACGCGCCCGCGGGCCCGGTGCTGCGCACGGTGGGCGTGGTCGCCTCGACCGACCCGCCCCGCGGCGCGGAGGCGGCCGGCGGCGGGGCGGACGGCGCGTGGGGACGGGTGCTGGACGTGCCGCGCTACGCGCAGCGGCTGCACGCCGCCGGAGAGACCCGCTGGGGTGGCGGCGGCGACTCCTGGTGCAGTCCCACCTGTGTGTCGATGGTGCTCGACTACTGGGGTGCCGGCCCCACCCCGGACCGGTACGCCTGGGTGGCGCCGCCCGGCCCCCGCCCGCAGGTGGTGCACGCCGCCCGGCACTGCTACGACCACGCCTTCGGCGGGCCGGGCAACTGGCCGTTCAACACGGCGTACGCGGCCACGCACGGGGTGGACGCCTTCGTCACCCGGCTGCGCTCGCTGGCCGAGGCGGAACGGTTCGTGGCCGCCGGCATCCCGCTGATCGTCTCGGCCGCGTTCACCGCCGGCCAGGTGCCCGGGCTGGACTACGACACCCGGGGACACCTCATGGTGCTGGCCGGCTTCACCGCCGACGGCGACCCGGTGCTCAACGACCCGTACGCGCCGGACGACGAGCGGGTCCGCCGCACCGTGCCGCGCGAACCGTTCGAGAGCGCCTGGCAGGCGGGCAGCGGCGGGGTCGCGTACGTGCTGCGGCCGGAGTCGACGCCGCTGCCGCCGCCACCGGCACAGGCCAACTGGTGATCAGCGGCCGACCGGCCAGATCACCATGCCACCGGTCGGTCGCAGGCACACCAGCGCGGTACCCGTGTCCGCGCACTCGGACCAGGCACCCGGCAGGATCCCCCGGATCCGCACCTGGCCGGCCGCCACGTCCAGCGCGCCGACGAGCGTCCGGTCCTCGGTGAGCGTGCGCAGTCCGATCAGCGGCGCGGACGGCAGGTCGTTGCCGGAGACGCGCCAGCGGCCCAGCCGGGCCAGCACCCGGCCGGTCGACGGGTCCAGCGCCGACAGTTCCAGCTCCTCCCCCACCCCGCGCTCGGCCGCGATCAGCCGGTCGCCGACCGGGCCCAGCCCGAGCCAGCGCTCGTCCGACCAGGCCGGGCGGCCGGTGGCCGGGTCGAGTGCCTGCGCACCGCCCACCTGGTTCCGCAGGCACACCATCCCGGCGCATTCGGCGAACCAGAGCCCGGCGCGGGAGCCGACCGGCACGCTCCACCGCTCGTCGAGCCGGTCCAGCCCGTACGCGGTGACCGAGCCCTGGGCGTCCTCGACCAGCAGGAGATCGGCCACCACCTGCGCGTACCGGTAGGCGGCGCGGTCGGCCACGGACGCCACCCGGCCGGTGTGCGCGACCGCGCCGGAGTCCGCGTCGTACACGGTCACCCGGCCCTGCGGGGTGACCAGGACGAGCTGCGTCACCCCGTGGTCGTCGCGGCGGTAACCCACCTCCTGGCCCGGCACGGGCAGCGTCCACCGCACCGCGCCGGAGGCCGGGTCCACGGCCCGCACGGTGCCCGCGCCCGGTGGGCGCGGATTCTCCAGCAGCAGCCCACCGGACGCGGTCCGCACCGGGTAGCCGGGATGCCGCCAGCGCAGCGTGCCGGTGGCCGGGTCGAGCATGGCCGACACCGAGTCGCCGTCCCCGGCCGGGCTGCTCGTCACCAGCAGCCCTCCGCCCACGGCGGTGAGCCCGAGCACGTGGTCCCCGGCGGTCAGCGCGAACCGCCAGACGGGTTCCCCGCTGGACAGCCGGTGCGCGACGACCACCCGTCCACCGGGGCCGATCGCGGCCGGGCCGTCGGCCACCACCACCCGGTCGGGCAGGATCACGAACGCGGCGCCCTGCGGGGCGGGCACCCGGATCGGCTCGGCCCGGCGCGGCGGCCCGGCGGCGGCGGTCACCACCAGCAGCACCAGGAAGCCGAGGAGCGCCACCCGCGCCGTGGGCCCCGGCGGCCGGCGCGGCGGCGCGACGACCGGCTCGTCGGCGGACTCCCCGTGCCGCATCTCCCCCAGTTCGATCACCGGGCTCACGTCAGCCGCCGCACCATGTAGTCGCCGCCGGGTCGGCGGCAGACAAGCAACGTGACGCCGGTGGTGCAGTCGGTGCCGGTGAACGTGCCCCGGATCGAGGGCGGATCGCCGGACAGGTCCACCTCGGCCAGGAGCTGGCGGCCGCCGCCCAGCGGCCGGGTGGCCAGCAGCGGGCCGCCGGCATCGTGCTGCGGGACCAGCGCCCAGCCGCCCAGGTCGGCGACCAGGTGCCCGTCGTCCTGGCCGAGCACGGCCAGGCCGTCGTCGATGCCGGTGTCGGGGACGCCGACGAGCAGCCGGCCGCCACGCGCAGCCACCACGCCCGCCCACCGCTCCACGCTCCAGCGCACGGCGCCGGTCGCCGGGTCGAGTGCGGTCATCCCGCCGGCCGGCCCGACGGTGCAGAGCAGGCTGCCGCAACTCTCGACGTGGCCGAAGAGCCTCCACGTGGCGGTCCAGCGCGGCCGGAGCGTGTCCAGGTCGTACGCCTCGATGGAACCGTCTCCGTCGCGGATCTCCAGCAGCAGGCCGGCGGCGATCTGCAACTGGCGCAGGGCGGGTGGTCGCACCGGGTACAGGTCCCGGGCCACGAGCCGCGCACCGGTGCGCGCGTCCACGACCACGGTCTGCCCGGACATCGGGGACAACACCATGCGTGCCGGCCCGGTCGGCTCGACGTCGAGACCCAGCATGCCCGTCATCGGCGCCATCCACAGTGCACGGCCGTCGGCCGGGTCCACCCGGGTGTACGACGGACTGGTGTCGGACTCCGCCGACTGCATCAGCAGCACCCGGCCCACCGCGAACGCGATTCCGGGCCGGCGCCAGGCGTCCGCGCCGCTCGCCGCGTCGTATGTCACCGTCTGCCAGTCCGTGTCGTCGACGCTCCGGCCGGCCACGATCACCCGGCCGTCCTGCTCCCACACCGACACGACGGCGCCCGCACCGGGCAGCGGACTGCGCCACCGCTCCCGGTCGCCCCGGTACGCGACGAGTTCCCGCCCGCCGCCGGCGCCTGCGCGGTCCGGC
Organism: Micromonospora sp. NPDC049151; assembly: GCF_040648395.1. NCBI lineage: Bacteria > Bacillati > Actinomycetota > Actinomycetes > Micromonosporales > Micromonosporaceae > Micromonospora > Micromonospora sp. NPDC049151. Next base: position 556,395 of record NZ_JBEZDP010000001.1, on the reverse strand, counting down.
CGGACCACGTACACCACGTCGCCGGTGACGAACACGGCCGATCCCAGCCCGCCGGGCAGCGTCCACTCGACCGGACCTCGCGGCGGCCCCGCGGCGGTGAGCGTGAGCAGCGCCACCAGCAGCGCCACGAGAACGCGGAACGGACGCCCGACCGCTCGCGGCGGGCGCGGGGCCGGCCCGGGCGAGGCCTCGTCGCGCCACTCCCCCAGATCGATGACGGTCACGACCATCCTCTCCCGCGCGCCGGGCCGCCGCCCGGCCGTGACCGGACATGTGACGAACCGCCTGTACGATGGCGCGTCGTGGCCGTGCCCGTGGTGGACCCCTCGTTGAACCCCTCGTCCGTCGAGACGGACGCCGTCGTGGCCGATCCGCCGCGCCGCGCCCGTCGCCGGCCGGCCCGCGCCGACATACTGGCCATCGGAGCCTATGTGTTGCTCGGTGTCCTCGTCTGCCTCAACTATTGGGGCGACGTCGAGAACCGGGTCTCCTCGCACCTGCCCACCGACCACAGTTGGTTCGAGTGGCTGTTCGCGCACGGCGCGTACTCCGTGCAGCACCTTGAGAACCCGCTGTTCACCACCCGGCAGAACGCGCCGGACGGGGTGAACATGATGGCGAACACCTCGCTGCTCGGGGTGACGTTGCCGCTGGCGCCGCTGACGCTGCTGCTCGGCCCGCAGGTGATGTACGCGCTCTACCTGGGCGCGGCGCTGTCCGCGACCGCCGCCACGTCGTACTGGGTGCTGTCGCGGCACCTGGTCCGCTCCCGGGCCGGGGCGTTCGTCGGCGGCGCGTTCCTCGGTTTCGCGCCGGGCATCGTGCACCACGCCAACGGGCAGCCCAACTTCGTGTCGAACTTCCTGCTGCCGCTGATCGTGGCCCGGGTGCTGCGGCTGGGCGAGCCGGGCCGCTGGCGGCGCAACGGGCTCGCGCTCGGGCTGCTGGTCGCGTACCAGATCTTCATCAACGAGGAGATGCTGCTGCTCACCGCGCTGGCCTGCCTGGTCGTGGTGGTGGTGTACGCGGTGCAGCGGCCCCGCGCGGCCCGGGAGCGGGCCGGGTCGTTCCTGGCCGCACTCGGTCTCGGCGGCGGGCTGGCGCTGCTGCTGACGGCCTACCCGATCTGGTTCCAGTTCAACGGCCCGCAGTCCTACCGGGGGTTGCAGGGCGGTGTCTTCCACAACTGGGGCGAGGACCTGGTCGCGTTCGTCACATTCGCCCGGGACACGATCGCCGGCGACGAGGCGGTGGAGAAGACCATCGGCCTGACCGAGCAGAACACCTGGTTCGGCTGGCCGCTGGTGCTGGTGGCGCTGGCCGCGCTGGTGCTGCTGGTCCGCCGGTCGGTGCCGGCCCGGATCCTGGCCGTGCTGGTGGTGGTGTTCACGATCGCCTCGATCGGCCCGGTCGTACGGTTCAACGGCGCGGAGACCGACATCGACGGGCCGTGGGCGTACGTGCCGGACGACCTGCCGCTGGTCGAGATGATGATGCCTACCCGGTTGAGCCTGGTCGTGGTGGCCGCCGTTGGCGTGCTGCTCGCCCTGGCGTGGGACACGCTGGCCGGGGCCGGCCGCCCGCCGGTGCCCGCCCCCCGCGCCGCCGCCGACGACGCGGCCGACGGCGACGACGGGACGGCCGCGCGCGACAAGCGTCGCCGGGTGCTTCGCCTGGCCGGGCTCGTCGCCATCGCCGCCGCCGTGGTGCCGCTGATCCCGCGTCCGCTGCCGGCGGAGCGGATCGACCCGCCGCCGCACTTCATCACCGCGGGCGGATGGCGGCCGTACGTGCCGGAGGGCCGCACGCTGGTGCCGGTGCCGATCCCCAGCAACGTGCACGGGCTGCACACGCTGCGCTGGAGCGCGCTGACCGGGCACGAGTTCCCGATCCCGGGTGGCTACTTCATCGGCCCGAACGAACGTGGCGAGGGTGTCTTCGGTGCCCCGAACCGCCCCACCAGCACGCTCATCTACTCCACGATGGACGCCAACGAGGTGCCGGAGATCACCGAGGAGAACCGCCGCCAGGCCGTGGACGACCTGCGTTTCTGGCGTGCCTCGGTGGTGGTGCTCGGTGCCGGCCCGCGCGAGGCGGTGCTGCGTGACCTGATGGCCGAGCTGCTCGGCCCGCCGCAGCGGGTCGACGACGTGTGGATCTGGGACGTGCGCGACCGGTGGTGACCCCGCCGGTCAGCCGGCGAGCGGGCGGACGTCCCACAGGTGCCCGCCCGGCACGTCCCGGCCGGGGCCGACCAGCGCGTCCACAGTGGCGCGGACCGGGTCACCGGGTGTCGAGTCGGCCTGCACCAGCGCCGCCGCCCGCCAGTGCCGCAGGTCGTCGACCGCCTGCCGGCGTTCCGCCTCGCCGACCGGCGGCACCCGGCCGGTCTCGGCGGCCCGGCGCAGCAGCAGCGACGTGGGCCGGTCCGGCGCGCCCCAGCGGGCGCCCTCGTCGGTGGCCGAGCGCGGGCCGATGAAATAGCCTCCGGGCGCGTCGAACGCCAGCCCGGTGCGCGCCGACCAGAACATGGCGGGGCTGACCGCCGCACCGGTCACCGGCGGCACCGGCACCAGCGTCCGGCCCGGTGGCACGTACTCCCGCCAGCCGCCGCCGGACACCACAGCCGGGACCGGCGCGACCGGCACCGTGCGGATCGGCGTCGGCGCCAGCGGCAGCAGCGCGGCGGCGACCGCGCCGGCCCACGGCGCCCAGGTGCGCACGCCGCCACCCCGGACCCGCTCTACTGCGAGCGCCAGCAGCACCCCGAGCACCGGTACGCAGACCAGCGCGAACCGCGCCGGCACCACCAGGTCCAGCAGCGGCACCCCGGCGAGCAGGCGGTACGGGCCGGGCAGCCCGGTGTCGTGCCGGTTCACCACCACGCTCGTGCCGAGCGACAGCAGCGCGAACAGCAGGCCGCACACGGCGAGCGCGCGCACCAGCGGCCGTCGCCACAGCCGCACCACCACGAGTACGGCGAGCAGCGGCAGGAACGGCCCGAAGAACGAGTTCTGCTCGGTCGGGTTCGGCGACAGCAGCCCGGCCCGGTGGGCGTCCCCGGCGACCGTCTGCCGGGCGGTGGCGGCGAACGAGACCACGTCCAGCCGGTAGCCCTCGGTGTGGAACGGCATCCCCCGGTAGTGGCCCGGCCCGGCGAACTGGAACCACAGCGGGTACGCCAGCAGCACGCCCGCGACCAGCGCGCCGATGCCCAGCCGGCGGGCCACCACCGGCGCCAGCCGGCGCGCGGCGGCCCGGTCGGCGAGCGCGTACGCCCCGGCGAACACCCCGGCGGCCAGCGCCAGGAAGACCAGCACCTCCTCGCCGAGGAACACCTGGTACGCGACTGCGAGCCCGAGCAGCACGCCGTCGCGCCGGACCCGGCCGGTGGCGGGCCGGAACACCAGCGCGAGGATCACCGGCACCAGGAACTGTGCGGCCATGTGCAGGTGCGCCCCGGCCTGCGCCACCATGCCCGGGGCGAAGCCGCAGAACAGGCCGCCCACCGCGGCTGCGGCCCGGGAGCGGACCAGCCGGCGGGCGAGCAGCGCGTACCAGGCGGTGGCGGTGCCGGCGAGGCTGAGCGTCACGGCGACGAGGAAGGCCGCCTGGGAGCCGAAGACGACGGTGACCGGGGTGAGCGGCACGCCCAGCCCGAGCACCGAGGTGTTCGCCATCAGGTTCACGCCGTCCGGGGCGTTCAGCGCGCCGCTGGCGAGCGGGTTCTCGCCGCCGGTGACCGCGCGGGCGGCCCGGGCCAGCATCCACTCGAACAGCATCTGGTCGCCGGCCTGGTGGAACAGCCGTTCCGGCCGGCGCCACTGGCCGGTGGTGAGCAGCACGGCCAGACCGAGATAGCCGGCCACCACCAGCGCGTCGACCGGGCGGGGCCGGCGACGGCGGGGCGCGGGGGCGGGGACCGCCGGTTCGGTCAGGCGGACCGGCTGGTCAGTTTCCGCACGTCCCACAGCCACACGTCCAGCTCCTGCCGGCCGGGGCCGACCAACTGCTCCACGGTCCGGCGCAGCGGCTCGGCGTTCTGCTCGTCGCGCGGCAGCACCACCAGCGCCGCGTTCCAGTGCCGCAGCTCGTCCAGGTAGCGGCGGCGCTGCCGGTCGTCCAGCTTCGGCGTACGGCCGGTGGAGGACACCTCGCGCAGCATCTCGCCGATGCCGCTGGGCCGGCCGCCGAAGCGCCCGGGGTCGCCGGTGACGCCGTTACGCGGCGCGAGGAAGTAGCCGCCGGGGATCTTGAAGTCGAGGTTGGTGCTGGCCGCCCAGCGCATCGGGTCGGTGTTGCCCATCGCGGGCACCGGCACGGAGACGAGCGTCTGGTCGGGTCCGACGTACTTGCGCCACCTGTCGGCGGTGATGAACTCCGGCACCGGCTCCCGCGTGGTGACCCGCAACGGCATCGGCGCGATCGGCAGCAGCGCCAGGACCAGGCCGGCGACGGTGAGCTTGCGGGCGGTCCGCCGGTCCACGCCGCGCAGCGCCCACAGGCGCCGGACCGCGTACCCGAGCAGGATCGCCACCGTCACGCCGGTGATCAGGCCGAAGCGGGTCGGCACCACGGCGTCGAGCAGCGGCAGCCGCACCAGCAGCTCCCACGGGCCGGTGGCGATCTCCCGGTCCCACCAGGAGATCCGCTCGCCGAGGGAGAGCACGGCGAAGAACAGCCCGGTGGCGGCGAGCGCGCGGACGATCGCGTCCCGCCGCAGCCACACCACGATGCCCACGACGAGCAGCGACAGGCTCCAGCCGAAGAACGCGTTCTCCTCGGAGTAGTTCGGCGCGAGGTTGACGTTCGCGCGTTCGTTGCCGCCGAAGGTGGGCGAGCCGGGCGCGAAGAACGCGGCGATGTCGTTGCCGTAGTCGCGCACCGCGTCGCTGAGCCCGTGGTACGCCATCGGCCCGGCGAACTGCACCCACAGCGGGTACGCCAGCAGCGCCCCGGCCAGCGCCGCGCAGACCGCCAGCCCGGCGCCGAGCGGCCGCCACGCGGCGGCCCACCGTTCGCGCTGCTGCACCACCACGGCGATCAGGAACACGCCCAGGCCCATCGCGGTGAAGAGCAGGATCTCCTCGTTGATGAACGCCTGCACGGTGACCAGCAGCGCCAGCAGCACGCCGTCGCGGACCGGCCGGGCCGAGCGGGTCAGCACCAGCACCCGCCACACGATGAACGGCAGCAGGAACTGGCTGATGATGTTCGGGTGCCAGTTGGCGTGCGACAGCATGGCCGGGGAGAACCCGCAGAACCAGGCCGCCACGGCGGCGGCCGGGCGGTGCCGGATCAGGTGCCGGGACAGCACCCGGTACCAGGCGGCCGCGGTGCCGGCCAGGCCGAGCGTGACCAGCGTGACGAAGGAGACCGCCGGTCCGAACAGGAGGGTCACCGGCACCATCGGGATGCCCAGCGCCAGGATGGCGGTGTTCGCCATCAGGTTGACGCCGTCGGGGTAGTTGAACTGCTCGGTGAAGAACGGGAACTCGCCGTGCAGCACCACCCGCACCGAGTGGGCCAGGAAGAACTGCACCTGCGCCGGGTCGCTGCTGTAGAGCGCGGCGACCCGTCCGGCCGGGTCGACCCAGATGCCGCTGGTCACCCAGATCGCGGCGAGCAGGAATCCGCCGTACACGAGGAGGTCGATCCGGCGGCGCGTCCACCGCCACCGGCGCTCGCGCCGCGCGCCCGGCGTGGCCGGCGCCTCGGGCTCGGTCGCCGCCTCCGGCTCGGCCGGCGCGTCGGCGACGGTCACCGGGGGTGCTTCCAAAGTGACGGCACGGTGGCCCGTCGGGGCGGCGGCGTCCGGCGTCGAGGCGCCGCGGGTCTCGGCAGGCGTCACAGTCGGCGGAGTCTACCGGAGCCGGATATTGATACCCGAATCGCCCGTCACGTTCCGCAGTGGCCGATCGGCCGAAAGGGTGAGCCAGTCGCGGCCGGGTGACCGGCCGTCTCGTACCATGTGGGCTTCCGACCGACGACCGGCGAGGGGATCAGGGTGTTTTCAGCCCGCCGAGGCGCTACGACGGGCACCACGCTGGCAGCTCTGCTGCTGGTCACCGCCGGTTGCGGGCCGGTCGCCGAGCGGCGGCCGACGGACCTGCGGGTCGGCTACGACAGCCTGGACGGCACCCTCGCGGTCTGGCCGCCACGCGGCAGCCTGGCCGGCGACGCCGACGCCACCGCCGCGATCACCACAGCGGTACGTGACTGGCGCTCCCCCGTGGACGACCGGGTGCACGTGCCCACCTCCGGCATCCTCTTCTCCGGTCAGGTGGCCGGGTCGGCGCTCGCGCTGGTCGCCGCCGACGTGCCCGGCGAGGCCGCCTCCTGGCTGCTGCAACTCGACCGGGACGGGCAGCGCTGGCGGGTCGCCCACGCCACCGAGTACACCGACCGCGGCTACCTGGTCTACTCCGACGTGCTGCCGGTGCGGGAGCCGTCCGGCCGCCGTTACCTCACCTCGACCCGCGTCGAGCGCCTGGCCGGCCCGGACGGCAAGGTGCTCGGCAGCACCGACGGCGTCACCGACCCGGTCGCCGTACCGGAGTGCCGGGCCGTCGAGCTGACCGCGACGCTGCGACCCACGACGTCGCTGCCGCGCGGCCTGGCCGCGGACCGCGTCCTCGACCTGGGTACGGCCACCGAAGCGCCCCGCTACCCCCTGGTACGCGACGAGACGGGCGCCGGCAGGCGCGCGCTGACCGGGTTGGACACCTGCGTGCTCGCCGGCGAACGGGGACCGTTCGGCAGCGTGCCGCGGCGCATCGGCGACCGCGACGCGCCCCGATCCGCGCCGGAGTCCTGGCCGATGGCGAAGATCACCACGCGTTCACTCGGCTCGGTGGCTCTCGGTGAGGGCGAGCCGGGCGAGCTGGAGCAGCTCAGCTGGGAGACCTCGGGCGGGACCATGACGGCTGTGGTCTACCGCCCGGCCGACGGCGGCAGCCCGGTGGTCTCCCCCGCCGACCGGTCCACCACGCTTCAGGCGTACCACCTGCCGATGCCGGGCCGCCCGCTGGCGGTGCTGTCCTGGCGTACCCGGGACGCCTCGTTCTCCGCCCCGCCCGGCACGACGCGCCTGGTCGACCGTCCCGGCCTGGTGGTCGTCGAGCACACCGACGCCAGGCAGACGTTCAGCCTGGCCGGCACCGAGAAGACCTGGTACCGCTCCCTCCCCACCCCCTGACCCTCTCCCCCGCCCGCTCCGGTGATCAAGGAGTTCGTGTCCCCCGAAGGACTCCTTTCGTGTCCCCCGAAGGACTCCTCGAGCACCCAAACTCCTTGGTCAACAGCGCGAGGTCGACCGGTGCGGCGATCTTGCGGTTGCGGCCCTCCCTGATCGGGCGAAACCGACATCAGGAGGGCCGCAAGTGCAAGATCGACGAGGCGGGCTGGGCGGTGGGTCAGCTCTGGGCTCGGGCGCCGTTCGTGGCCGGGTCCACCGGGGCGGCGTCCAGGCCAGAGATCCAGCCGGTGACGTCGCGGGCCACGTCCTGCGCGGTCAGCCGCAGGTCGGCCAGGATCTGCGCGCGGCTGCCGTGCGGGTGCCAGTCGGCCGGTACGCCCAGGTCCTTGACCGGTACGCGGACGTCGGCGTCACGCATCGCCTGGGCCAGCGCGGAACCGACGCCGCCGATGCGCACGCCGTCCTCCACGGTGACCACGAGCCGGTGCCCGGCGGCCAGCTCGACCAGTTCGGCCGGCACCGGGCGCACCCAGCGCGGGTCGACCACGGTCACGCCGTAGCCCTGCTCGGCGACCCGGGTGGCGACCTCCACGCCGAGGCCGGCGAACGAGCCGACCGCGACCAGCAGCACGTCGGTACGCGCCGACTCGGCCAGTACGTCGACCGGGCCGACCCGGCGGACGGCCGGCAGGTCGGCGGCGACGGTGCCGGTCGGGAAGCGCAGGATGGTCGGGCCGTCGTCGACGGCGACCGCCTCGCGCAGCTCCTCGCGCAGCGTGGCCGAGTCGCGGGGCGCGGCGATGCGCAGGCCGGGCACCACGCCGAAGACCGACATGTCCCAGATGCCGTAGTGGCTGGGCCCGTCCGGGCCGGTGATGCCGGCCCGGTCCAGCACGAACGTGACGGGCAGCTTGTGCATGGCCACGTCCAGCAGGACCTGGTCGAAGGCGCGGTTGAGGAACGTGGCGTAGACCGCGACGACCGGGTGCAGCCCGCCCATCGCGAGGCCGGCGGCGGAGGTGGCCGCGTGCTGCTCGGCGATGCCCACGTCGTACACCCGCTCCGGGTACTTGCGGGCGAGCGTGGCGATGCCGGTGGGCTCGGCCATGGCGGCGGTGATGCCGACCACGTCGGGGCGCTCGTCGGCGATCGCGACCAGCTCGTCGGCGAAGACGTTCGTCCACTTCACCGACGGCACGGCGAGCAGCTTGCCGGTCTCGGCGTCGAACGCGCCGGGGCCGTGCAGGCAGTCGGCCTCGTCATCCTCGGCCGGGCGGTAGCCGTAGCCCTTGCGGGTGACCGCGTGCACGATCACCGGGCCGCCGAAGTTCTTCGCGGCGCGCAGCGCGGCCTCGACGGCCGGCACGTCGTGGCCGTCGACCGGGCCGACGTACTTGATGCCGAGGTCCTCGAACATGGCCTGCGGGGCGACCGCGTCCTTGATGCCCTTCTTGACCGCGTGCAGCACCTCGTACATCGGCTTGCCGACGAACGGGGTGTTGCCCAGCGCGTCCTTGACGGTGTCGAGCACCTTCTCGTAGCCGGGGTTGAGCCGCAGCGACGACAGGTGGTCGGCGAGGCCGCCGATGGTCGGCGAGTAGGACCGGCCGTTGTCGTTTACGACGATCACCAGCGGGTTGCCGGCGGTGGCGATGTTGTTCAGCGCCTCCCAGCACATGCCGCCGGTGAGCGCGCCGTCGCCGACCACGGCGACCACCGAGCGCTTCTCGCCGCGCAGCGCGTACGCCTTGGCGAGGCCGTCGGCGTACGACAGGGCGGTGGAGGCGTGCGAGTTCTCGATCAGGTCGTGCTCGCTCTCCGCCTGGCTGGGGTAGCCGGAGAGGCCACCGCGCTGGCGGAGCTTGTCGAAGCCCTCCTGCCGGCCGGTGAGGATCTTGTGCACGTAGGCCTGGTGGCCGGTGTCGAAGAGGAGCCGGTCGCGCGGGGAGTCGAAGACCCGGTGCATCGCCAGGGTCAGCTCGACCACACCGAGGTTGGGGCCGACGTGGCCGCCGGTGCGGGAGACCTTGGCGATCAGGAAGTCACGGATCTCGGCGGCGAGGATGTCCAGCTGCTCGGCGGTCATCCGCTTCACGTCCTGCGGGCCGTGGACGGTGCCCAGCAGCCGACCGTGGTTGGCCGTGCCCTCTTCAACACTCATGACCGGAGAGTCTATCGGCCGCTGAACAGTCCGCAGCTCGGCCGTGCATCGACCCAGGTCAGGCGTCCACCACCAGCCGCCGGGGCGCGGGTGGGCGCGGCGCGGCGGCGGACGGGCCCGCAGGGGTCCAGGAGCCCAGCACGGCGGCCCGGGACGCCCCGGTCACCGAGGGCACCGCGCCGGGTAGCCCGTGCCAGGACAGCCAGCCCAGCAGCGCGAACGCGTACGCCTCCTTGGCCTGCGCCGGCACGCCCAGCTCGTCGGTGGTGCGCAGCCGCCAGCGCCCCGCGCCCAGCGCGGCCAGCCGCGCCCGGAGTGTGGGATTACGCACTCCCCCGCCGGCAGCCACCACCTCGGTGACGCGGTGCCTGTCGCAGGCGTCGGCCACCGTCCGGGCGGTCAGTTCGGTGAGCGTGGCCAGCACGTCGTCGGCACCGACCGGCTCACCGAGCGCGGCCAGGGCGGTGTCCAGGTAGCCGCCGTGGAACAGCTCCTTGCCCGTCGACTTGGGCGGCGGCGCGGCGTAGTACGGCTCGGCGAGCAGCCGGCTCAGCAGCGCCTCGTGCACCCGACCGGCCGCGGCGCGGGCACCGTCGACGTCGCAGGGCCGGTCCAGGAAGCGCCGGGCGGCGGCGTCTAGCAGCGCGTTGGCCGGGCCCACGTCGTACCCGAGGACGGGTGCCCCGGGCGCGACCACAGTGAGGTTCGCGATGCCCCCGAGGTTCAACGCGGCCCTGGCACCGGCCTCCGGGTCGAGCAGCAGCGCGTCGAACGCCGGGACCAGCGGCGCGCCCTGGCCGCCCGCCGCGACGTCCGCCGAGCGCAGGTCGTGCAGCACCGGTACGCCCACCCGGGCGGCCACCCGGGCCGGCGCGCCGAGCTGGAGCGTGCCGCGCACCCGGCCGTCCTCGACCCAGTGGAAGACCGTCTGCCCGGGCGACACGACCGCGTCGGCCGCTCCCCCGGCCAGCTCGACGCCGAGGGCCGCCGCGTCCGCGAACACCTCGCCGAGCCGGTTGTCCAGCCGGCAGACCGCCTCGATGGTGGTGGCCGCCGGGGGCAGCAGCGCGCCGATCTCGGCCCGCAGGTCGTCCGGGTACGCCAGCTCCCGGTGCCCGAGCGGCCGCAGCCGCAGCGTGTCGCCGTCGGCGGTGAACTCGGCCGCGGCCACGTCCACGCCGTCGTAGGACGTGCCCGACATCAGCCCGACGATCTTCATCGGGTCAGGCTAGCCAGGCAGGAACAGCCCGACCAGCTCCACGTGCTGGGTCATCGGGAACAGGTCGAAGCCGCGCAGCGCGGCCAGCCGCCACCCCGCCTCGGTGAACGTGCGCACGTCCCGGGCGAACGCGGCCGGGTCGCAGGCCACGTAGGCGACCGCGCGGGGCCGGGCGGCCACCACACCGCGCACCACGGGCGCGCCCGCGCCGGAGCGCGGCGGGTCGAGCACCACCAGGTCGACCGGTCCGGTGATCCGGCGCCGGGACAGCGCGGCCTCCACCCGGGCCGCCACCACCTCGACGCCGGCCAGGTCGGCCAGGTTCTCCCGTGCCGCGGCCACCCCGTCCGGCGCCGACTCGACGAGCGTCACCCGGGCGCCGCCGACCCGCTCGGCGAGCGCGGCGGCGAACAGCCCGGCCCCGCCGTACAGGTCCCAGGCGGTCTCGCCGGGCCTCGGGTCGAGCAGGTCGAGCACCGCGCCGGTCAGCGCGTCCGCCGCCGCCGGGTGCACCTGCCAGAACCCGGAGGCGGGCAGCGTGAAGGACCGCCCGGCCGCCGTCTCCCGGACCCGCTCCGGCCCGCTCACCGCCGTCGGAACCCCGTCGGCGTACGCGACCACCGCGACGTCACCGCCGGTGCTGGCGACCGTCTCCACCGCGTCGGCGTCCGGCCAGCGGGCGCCGGTGGGCGGGAGCACCGGCAGCTCCTGGATCGCCGGGTGCGCGATCAGGCACCGCTCGATCGGCACGACCTCGTGCGAGCGGTGCTTGAGCAGCCCGGCCCGGCCGGCCGCGTCGACCGCGTAGCGGACCCGGGACCGCCAGCCCAGCTGCCCGCCGGGCAGTGCCTCGACGCGTACGCCGAGCGCGTCGATCTGCTCGGTGGTGAGTCCGCCCAGCCGGGTGAGCTGCTCGCGCACCACTGTGAGCTTCCAGTCGAGCTGGGCGACCGGGGCGACGTGCTGGAGGTCGCAGCCGCCGCACCGCCCCGGCCGGGCGTACGGACACGGCGGTGTCACCCGGTCCGGCGAGGCGTCCAGGATCTCCACCGCGTCGGCGCGGGCGAAACCCCGGTGCAGCTCGGTCACCTCGGCCACCACCCGCTCACCTGGCAGCGCGTGCCGGACGAAGACCACCTGCCCGCCGACCCGGGCCACGCAGTGCCCGCCCGGCGCGACCGCGTCGACGCTCAGCTCGACCCGCTCGGCCTCCTCCAGCCCGGGCCGCTCCGCCGCCGGCACGGAACCGGGTCGCTCCACCGCCGGCGCGGGATCGGCCGGTGCGGGACCGGAACGCTCGCCGTTGATCATGACAGCTCCTCGCGCTCGGCGGACGGCGTGGACGCCACCGGCGGTGGCAGCGTGCTCTGCGGCGCCACCCGGGGGCCGCGCGCCGGGCCCCGGCTGAGCGTCGCGTCCAACCGGTCCAGGTTCTTGCTCGCGGTGGACGCGAGCTGCCACGGCACGCTTGTCACCATCACGCCCGGCTCGAACAGCAGCCGCCCCTTGAGCCGCAGCGCGCTCTGGTTGTGCAGCAGGTTCTCCCACCAGCGGCCCACCACGTACTCGGGGATGAAGACGGTGACCACGTCGCGGGGCGACTCCCGGCGCACCGACGCGACGAAGTGGAGGATCGGGCGGGTGATCTCCCGGTACGGGGAGTCGATCACGGTGAGCGGCACCGGCAGCTCGCGGCGCTCCCAGTCGGCCTGGAGTTCGCGGGTGTCCTGCTCGTCCACGTTGACGGTGACGGCGGTGAGCGTGTCCGGCCGGGTGGCCCGGGCGTACGCGACCGCCCGCAGCGTCGGCTTGTGCAGCTTGCTGACCAGCACGATGGCGTGGTTGCGGGCGGGCAGCACGCCCCGCTGCTCGGTCGGCTCCAGTTCCTCGGCGATCCGGTCGTAGTGCCGGCGGATGCCGAGCATCACCACGTACATCATGGCCATCGCGACGATCGCGATCCACGCCCCGAGCAGGAACTTCGTGGCCAGCACGATGATCAGCACGACGCCGGTCATGACCATGCCGAACGTGTTGATCGCCCGGGAACGGACCATCCGCCGGCGCGCCTCCGGGTCCCGCTCGCGGCGCAGGTGCCGGTTCCAGTGCCGGATCATGCCGGCCTGGGAGAGCGTGAACGAGACGAACACCCCGACGATGTAGAGCTGGATGAGCTTGGTGACCTCGGCCTGGAACCCGATGATCAGCACTACCGCGAAGACGGCCAGGAACACGATGCCGTTGGAGAACGCCAGCCGGTCGCCCCGGGTGTGCAACTGGCGGGGCAGGTAGCGGTCCTGCGCCAGGATCGAGCCGAGCACCGGGAAGCCGTTGAAGGCGGTGTTGGCGGCCAGGAACAGGATCAGCGCGGTCATCCCGGCGACCACGTAGAGCAGGACCGAGCCGCCGCCGAACACCGTCTCGCCGAGCTGCACGGTCACGGTCTTCTGCACGTAGTCGACCGGGCCGGAGACGATCTGCGACCTCGGGTCCTCGACGAACTGGAGGCCGGTGAGCCGGGACAGCCAGATGATGCCGACCAGCATGGTCACCGCGATGCCGCCGAGCAACAGCAGCGTGGTCGCCGCGTTCTTCGACTTCGGGCTCTTGAACGCCGGTACGCCGTTGGAGATCGCCTCCACGCCGGTGAGCGCCGCGCAGCCGGAGGAGAACGTCCGCAGCAGCAGGAACACCAGCGCGAACCCGGTGACGCTGTGCTCGGCCTGGATCTCCAGGCCGGCGCTCGGCGCGCGCAGGTCGTCGCCGAGCACGAAGATGCGGATCAGCCCGGTCAGCAGCATGCCGCCGATGACGATCACGAAGCCGTAGGTGGGGATGGCGAAGGCGGTGCCCGACTCGCGCAGGCCGCGCAGGTTGATCGCGGTGAGCAGCACGACCGCGCTGACCGCGATGAGCACCTTGTGGGTGGCCACGAACGGCACCACCGAGCCGAGGTTGGCCACGCCGGAGGAGACCGACACGGCGACGGTCAGCACGTAGTCGACGAGCAGCGCGCTGGCCACGGCGAGGCCGGCCCGGGGACCGAGGTTGACGGTGGCGACCTCGTAGTCGCCGCCGCCGGAGGGGTAGGCGTGCACGTTCTGCCGGTAGCTCGCCACCACGGTGAGCATGACCACGACGACCGCGAGCGCGACCCACGGCGAGAAGAAGAACGCCGAGGCACCGGCGATGGACAGCGTCAGGAGGATCTCGTCCGGGGCGTACGCCACGCTGGAGAGCGCATCCGACGCGAAGACCGGCAGCGCGATGCGCTTCGGCAGCAGGGTGTGCTGGAGGCGGTCGGACCGGAACGGTCGACCGAGGAGGAGTCGCTTCAGCAGCGAGGTGGGTCGGGCCACAACCGCCAAGCGTACGACCACCGGGCGCGGGGCGCGGGGGTGGTCGATCACCGCCGGACGGGCCCGCGCGGTACGGTCGGTCCCCCTGTCCGGGGCGGGACGTGGCAGGCTCGCAGACGACGGGTCGGCGGGCGGCACCGTGGGAGGAGCGGACACCGTGCATGTGGTGATCATGGGCTGCGGCCGGGTCGGGTCGACCCTGGCCCACAGCCTGGAGTCCCGGGGGCACTCGGTGGCGGTGATCGACCAGGACGCGGACGCGTTCCGCCGTCTCGGGCCCGACTTCGCCGGCATCACGGTGACCGGCGCGGGCTTCGACGGCGAGGTGCTGCGTCAGGCCGGCATCGAGCGGGCCGACGCGTTCGCGGCGGTGTCCAGCGGCGACAACTCCAACATCATCTCGGCCCGGCTGGCCCGGGAGACGTTCGGCGTGTCCCGGGTCGCGGCCCGCATCTACGACCAGCGCCGCGCCCAGGTCTACGAGCGGCTCGGCATCCCCACCGTGGCGACCGTCCGGTGGACCGCCGACCGGATGCTGCGCCACCTGGTCCCCGAGGGCAACGTGGAGATCTTCCGCGACCCGACGAGCACGGTCTCGATCATCGAGGTGCCGGTGCACAAGGACTGGATCGGCCGGCCGCTGCGGCAGCTGGAGCAGGCGGTCGGCGCCCGGGTGGCCTACCTGAACCGCTTCGGGATCGGCACCCTGCCCACCGCCTCCACCGTGGTACAGGAGGGCGACCAGGTCTTCATGCTGGTGACCGACGACATCAACGGCCCGGTCACGTCGGTGGCGGCGGCGCCGCCGGAAGGGGGGCACTGAGCCATGCGGATCGCCATCGCCGGCGCCGGCAACGTGGGCCGCTCGATCGCTCAGGAGCTGATCGACAACGGCCACCAGGTGATGCTGATCGAGCGGCAGCCGAAGATGCTGCGGCCCGACCGGGTGCCGGCCGCCGACTGGGTGCTCGCGGACGCCTGCGAGCTGGCCAGCCTGGAGGAGGCCGACGTGGCCGGGTGCGACGTTGTGGTGGCCGCCACCGGCGACGACAAGGTCAACCTGGTGGTGTCGCTGCTGGCCAAGACCGAGTTCGCGGTGCCCCGCGTGGTGGCCCGGGTCAACCGGGCGGAGAACGAGTGGCTGTTCACCGAGCAGTGGGGCGTGGACGTCGCGGTGAGCAAGCCGAGGGTGATGGCGGCGCTCGTCGAGGAGGCGGTCACCGTCGGCGACCTGGTCCGGCTGATGACGTTCCGGCAGGGCGAGGCGAACCTGGTCGAGATCACCCTGCCGCCGACCGCGCCCTACCTGGGGCAGCCCATCCACGCGGTGCCGATCCCCCGGGACGCGGCGCTGGTGGCGATCGTGCGCGGCAAGCGGGTGCTGGTGCCCACCCCGGACGACCCGATCGAGGCCGGTGACGAGCTGGTCTTCGTCTGCACCGCGGCGGTCGAGGACGACGTGCGCGCGGTGATCCTCGGCCCGGCCCGCACGGACCGTGACCGGGAGCGGTCCTGAGGCGGGGGCCTCAGGCGCCGGGCAGCGGGGTGGGTGCGGTCTCCCGGGTGACCCGGCGCACCACCCAGACCGTGATCAGCAGCAGCAGCGCGTACGGCGGGTAGCCCAGGGCGAGCCGGGCCACGCCCAGCGCGGTGTCCTGGTGGGCCAGGTAAAGCCCGGCCTGCACGCCGACCTTGGCCAGCCACACCACGCCCCAGAGCACGGTGAGCTGGGTGAAGGTGCGTACCAGCCTGGGGTCGTCGCGCCACTCGGAGCGGCCCTTCGCGACCAGCACGGACCAGATCCAGCCGACCAGCGGCTGCCGGATCACGGCCGACAGCAGCAGCGCCAGGCCGTACCCGATGCCGTAGAGGATGCCGGGCAGGTAGAAGTCCCGCTCGTCGCCGGTGCGCAGGGCCAGCAGCGCGCCGATGCCGACGCCGAACAGCCCGTTGACCGCGTGCCGCACCGGCTTGCGCTGGGCCAGCCGCAGCCCGGCGATCAGCAGCGCCACCGCCACCGAGGCGTACACGGCGGGGCGCAGCTCGCCGATCACGTTGGCGATCACGAAGACCATCACCGGGATGCTCGACTCGACCAGGCCGCGCCATCCGCCGAGCTGGTCGGCCATCTGCTCGGCGAGGCTGGGCAGCCGCTCCTCGTCCTGCGGGCCGAGACCCGGCGGGGTGTGCTGTCCGGTCGTCACTTCGGCGACTCCAGCTCGTAGTACGGGTTGTAGATCACCTTGCGGTCGTCGCGCACCGCCACCCGGCCGCGCGCGGTCAGGTGCCGGCCCGGCTCGATCCCGGCGATGTGCCGGCGGCCCAGCCAGACCAGCGTGACGACGTCGGTGCCGTCGTAGAGGTCCGCCTCCAGGGTGGGCAGGTTCGTGCGGGGCGTGTAGACGACGGTACGCAACCGCCCGGCCACCGACACCACCTGACCCCTGTTGCACTGGTGGGCGGGCGTGCCGCCGGACTCGGCGCTCTCCCGGCGCAGCTCCTGCGCCTCGATCTCGGCCTCGCTCGCGGTGAGCCGGTGCAGGAGCCGCCGCAGCGACCCCCGGCTCTCGTCGGTCGTCATGACCTCCGCGTCACCCTCTCCACAGCGGGGCCCCGCATGCCCGGAACCGTCCCGCCAGCGTACGCGCAGTGGCGCGTCGACGGGAGCGCCGTGGCGCGTACCGCCGGCCGGGACCGGACACGCCGCGGGCCCGGCGCCGTGTCGCGCCGGGCCCGTGCACGTTCTGGATCAGACCTCCTGCGCGTCGGCGGCCTGCTGCTCGGCGACCTCGCGGGGCAGCCGCAGCGGCAGCGGCTCGCGCACCGGCTTGGCCTCCTGGCCCCGGTCGACGACCAGGCCGTCCAGGCAGGCCGCGAGCGGGCCGGCGGCGGCCGGGTCGGTGGCGGCCGCGCCCTGGAAGACACCGCGCACCATCCAGCGCGGGCCGTCGATGCCGACGAACCGCAGGTCGGTCGGACCGTCCGGGGTACGCACCCGGGCACGCAGCTCGGGCCCGTGCTCCCCCTCGACCTCCTGGGCGGTGGCGCCGTCGCCGACAAGCGACTGCCGGATCTCCTCGCGCACCTCGTCCCAGATGCCCTCGGAGCGGGGCGCGGCGAAGACGCCGAGCTGGAGGGCGTTCTGGCCGTGCACCAGCACGACCTGCTGGATCACGCCCTGCGGGTCGGCCTGGACCCGCACCTCCACGTCCGGCACCGCCGGGATCCGCAGGCTGCCGAGGTCGAGGCGAGGCGCGTCGGGTGCCTCGCTGACGTCGTACGGGCCGCGGTCCGGCGCCGACGGGGTCTCCTCGGCGTCGAGGACCCCATTGTCACGCGCCTCGTCGGCCCGCTTCCGGGAGAAGATCACTGCGCCCACCCTCCGCTGTTCACACTCACCCTGCCACCTCTTCGCTCTGCCCGCCGGACGGCGCCGGGACCAGCCCGGCGTGCCCGCCGGTGGATCCGTGCCCACCGGCGCCGCGCCGGGAGGCGGGCAGCTCGGCCACCGGCCGGAACTCGGCCCGGGCGACCCGCTGGACCACCAGTTGGGCGATCCGGTCACCCCGGCTGATCCTGGCCGGCGTGTCCCGATCGTGGTTGATCAGGTTGACCAGGATCTCACCCCGGTAGCCGGCGTCGACCGTACCGGGCGCGTTGAGCACCGTCACGCCGAGTCTGGCCGCGAGTCCGGATCGGGGGTGCACCAGCCCGACGTAGCCGTCCGGCAACGCCACCGCCACGCCGGTGGGCACCAGGGCCCGGCCGCCGGGGGGCAGCTCGACGTCCGCGGCGGCCACCAGGTCCGCCCCGGCGTCGCCGGGATGGGCGTACGCCGGCAGTGGCAGCTCCGGGTCGAGCAGCCGTACGGCCACGGGTACGACGTCTGTCACGGTCATCCTCTTCCGTCCGGTCCTGCGGGGTGCCCCTGCCATCCTGCCGGTTGCCGGGCCGCTCGCGCGCCGTACCCTCGTCTGTGTGCGTCAGTCGTCATCTCCCGCCGCCCCGCCGGCCACCGCCGCGTACGCGGAGCGCCTCGGGCTGCCCTGGTGGGCCTGGCCGGCCGGGCTGGCCGTGGCCGGCCTGCTCGCGGTCGAGCTCTGGATGGGTGCGACCGGGGTGCGCGCCTGGCTGCCGTTCGTGCTGCTGATCCCCGCCGCGGTGGCCGGCCTGTGGTGGCTGGGCCGGATCCGGGTCGAGGTGCGCGACGGCGAGCTGCGGGTGGACGACGCCCACCTGCCGGTGCGGTACGTCGCGGACGTGGTGCCGCTGGACGCGGCCGGCCGGCGCGAGGTGCTCGGCGTCGGCTCCGACCCGCTGGCCTTCGTGGTGCAGCGCCCGTGGATCGGCGGCGCGGTGCAGGTGGTGCTGGACGACCCGGCCGACCCGACCCCGTTCTGGGTGGTCAGCACCCGGCGCCCGGTCGAGCTGGCGGCCGTCCTGCTGGCCGCCCGCGACGCGGCCTGACGGTCCGCCCGCGCCGCCGGTCAGGACGGCTTGCCCGGCAGGGCACGCGCGGTACGCCGCAGGTCCTTGCGCAGTTGCTCGCCGAGCGCGCGGGTGGCCCGGCGGTTGAGGTAGCCGGCCACCGCGGCGCCGGTCAGGAACGGCCCGAGCGTGGTGAGGTTGCGCCCGAAACGGCGCATCAGGCTGTCCCGCAGCTCCCGGCGGGCGGCGGTGCCGAGCACCGCGCTCACGCCGACCCCCGGCATCATCGGGTTGACCCCCCGCTGGGTGGCCCAGGACTGCACGAGCGCCACGGCCCGGCCGGTGCCGCCGGCCGGCAGCGGCACCCGGTGGACCTCGTGCAGCTCGCCGATCAGCTTCAGCTCGATCGCCACCACCGCCACCGTCTCGGCGGCCAGCAGGACCGGAGCGGAGAGCAGGGTGGGCGTGACCGCCCACTCGACGGCGGCGACCCCGCCGCCCGCGGCGCCGACCCCGGCGGTGGCGCGGGACGCGTTGCGGACCAGCCGGTCGGCGAGCGCGTCGTCGTCCAGGCCGGGGAAGTGCCGTCGTAGCGTGGCGAGGTCGCGGATGGGCACGTGCGGGGCGACCTCGGCGACCGTGTCGGTCATCCAGCGCACCGCCGCGCGGGGCTTGAACAGGTCGGTGATGCCGCGGGAGCGGGCCTGGCCGACCAGCCGGGCCAGCAGTTGCCGCCGGCGGGCCGGCGCGATGTCGTCGGCGGTCAGTGCCGCGACGGTGGCGCCCAGCTCGGTGCTGTCCGCGCCGGACGCGCCGGACTCACCCGGCGTCGGGGCGGAACCGACAGGCTCGGGTGTCGCGGGTGTCGCGGCCGGGCCGCCCGGTGCCGGTGTCTCGGCCGGGCCGCTCGGTGCCGGTCTCGGTGCCGGTGCCGGGGTCCGGTCCGCGCCGGTCCCCTCGCTGCGCTCGCTCACCCGTCCGCCCTCCTGCTCCGCGCGGCGTGGCAGCCGCCCGTAACGAGTCAAGCAGCAACCGGCCGCCCCCGCACGGCGGCGGCGGCTCGAACAGCGGCGGCCACGTCGAGGCGGCCGCCGCTGGTGTCCCCGGTCGGGATCAGACGCACTCGCGGCAGATGAGGTCGCCGTTGCGCTCGACCGCAAGCTGGCTGCGGTGGTGGACCAGGAAGCAGCGGGCGCACCGGAACTCGTCCTGCTGCATCGGGAGGACCTTGACCGTGAGCTCCTCGTCGGCCAGATCGGCGCCGGGCAGCTCGAAGCTCTCGGCCACCTCGGCCTCGTCGACGTCCACGGCGCCCGACTGTGAGTCGACCCGCCGGGCCTTGAGCTCTTCCAGGCTGTCCTCGCCGAGGTCGACCTCGTCGCGACGCGGGGCGTCGTAGTCGGTGGCCATCGGTTTCACTCTCCAATATCGATATTGTCGCTGCCGGTTGTAACGCCGGACGACGCCGTTTCGGTTCCCCTGACCGGCCACCATCTCTGTCGGGCACCCGACCCGAGGAACGGTGGGCCGGGCTCGCCGGTGCGAAAGCCCCCGGTGAGCGCGGAACCTTACCCCCCTGTGGGCGAGGCATGTATACCGCCCTCGCGGGAGAGATGTACGCCTCCAGGCCCGAAGTTGTTCCCAATGTGACTCAGGCGACACGAAGATAGGGGTAGTCCTACCGGTTCACCGCGTGGCGCGCCGGTATGTCGGACTGTTTCCACGCCTGAGCCGGACAGGCGTTAACCTCAGCGGCGTACTGGACGGCCGACCGGTCGCGGCCCGACCGCGTCGCCCGCCACCACCCAATCACTGTCCGGGGAGCGCCCAGGATGAGTTTTGCGCGAGTGCGGGCACTCGTTGTCGTCGGACTGCTGGCGGTCGTCGCCTTGGTCTTCGTGGTCGTCGCCGTGCTGAAGGACAGTCAGGGCACAGCCGGCACGGCGGCCTCCTGCCCGGACGGCTGGCCGCTGGTCGACCTGCGGCTGCGGGAACAGAAGGACGTCAAGATCAACGTCTACAACGCCACCGACGAGGCCGGCCGGGCCGGCAGCGTCGCGGACGACTTCCGTAACCGCAAGTTCCAGGTCAAGAAGGTCGGCAACGAGAAGAAGGCGTTCGACGGCGTGGCCCAGCTCCGGTTCGGGCCCAAGGCCGTGGGCTCGGCGCACCTGCTGCGTGCGTACTTCCTGAACGAGGCCAACCAGGCCTTCGACGCGAACCGCAAGGACGACGTGGTCGACGTGGTCCTGGGCAACCAGTTCCAGCAGCTCGCCACCACCACCGAGGTCAACCAGTCGCTCGGCGACCTGGGCGCGCCACAGGCGCCGCCGGAGACCTGCCCGATGCCGGTCGAGAAGTAGGCGACAGGCGGCCCGACGACGCGGGGCGGTCTCCCTCGGGGAGGCCGCCCCGTCGCGTGCCCGGCACCCGGTCACGGCCCGCCGGAGGCGTCCAGGTCGACCAGCCGGTCGTGCAGCGGCCCGTGCAGCGCGGGCGGCGCGGCCAGCACCAGGTCCGGGCCGGCCGCCCGCCCGGACAGACCGGTCACCAGCAGCCCGGCCTCCCGGGCGACCAGCCCGCCGGCGGCCAGGTCCCAGTCGGCCAGCCCCTTCTCGAAGTACGCGTCCACCCGCCCCTCGGCGGCCAGGCAGAGGTCGAGCGCGGCGGCGCCCATCCGGCGGATGTCCCGGATGTGCGGGATCAGCTCGGTGACCACGCGCGCCTGGTGCGCCCGGCGGCGGGCGTCGTAGCCGAACCCGGTGGCCACGAGCGCCTGCCCGAGGTCGGTCGCGGTGGAGCCGCTCAGCCGCTGCCCGTCGCGCCAGGCGCCGCCGCCGAGCGTCGCGGTCCACTCCTCGCCGGTGACGACGTTGCGCACCACTCCCGCGACCACCTCACCGGCCACCTCGGCGCCCAGCGAGACGGCGTAGTAGGGCAGCCCGTAGAGGTAGTTCACGGTCCCGTCGATCGGGTCGAGGATCCAGCGCACGCCGTCGGCGCCGGCGGGGCCGGTATCGCCCGCGCCGTACTCCTCGCCCAGCACCGCGTCGCCGGGCCGTCGCGCCCGCAGCGCGGCGATCACCTGCCGCTCCACCGCCCGGTCTGCGGCGGTGACCACGTCGGTCACAGTGCTCTTGGTCGCGGCCACCGAGACGCCCTCGACCCGCATCCGGTACGCGGTGGCGGCGGCCTCCCGGGCCACATCGACAGCGATCGCGAGCAACTCCCCCGCCGTGGGCGTCGAGGTGATCATGTTTCTCCCCTTCCGGCGCGATCGGGACCGGCCGTCTCGTGCGCGGGTATCATCCTTACAAAGTCCACATCTGCGCCGAATCTGCGGTCCCGGACCGCAGGTCCGCCGTGCGGCGCGGGATGATCGCGGCAGACGGCGTTACAATTCACCCTGCCCACGCGCCACGGACCGCCAGCGACCGGACGGCCCGGGACACGGGGGTCCTCAACGACTCGCCCGGCGCGGCCGTCCCATGCTGCGCCGGACGACCCGGCCGTGCTCGCTCTTTCGCCTCCGGAAGGTCTTCGTGACAGATCCCCGCCAGACCGGCGCCGACGTTCGCTCGCTCACCGACACCCTGATCGCCCACGCGCAGAGCGCCGGCGGCCAGCTCACGTCGGCCCAGCTCGCGCGCACCGTCGAGTCCGCTGAGGTGACCCCGGCCCAGGCCAAGAAGATCCTCCGCGCGCTCTCCGAGGCGGGTGTGACGGTGGTGGTGGACGGCTCGGCGAGCACCCGCCGCCGCGTCGCCGCCGCCCGGTCCGCCACCCCGGCCTCCCGCGCGACCACCGCCAAGACCACGAAGAAGGCCGCCGCGCCCGCCCCGAAGCAGGCGCCGGCCGCCGAGGAGTCGCCCGCCCCGGCCCCCCGGAAGGCGACCGCGCGCAAGGCCACCACCGCCGACGTGGCGAAGGCCGCGGCCCCGGCGAAGGCCACCAAGGCGACCCGCGCCACCAAGGCCACCGTGGCGGCGAAGACCGCCGCGGCCAAGCCGGCCAAGGCCGGCGGCAAGGCCGAGGGCGCCGAGGGTGAGATCGACCCGGAGGAGCTGGCCGCCGAGATCGAGGACGTGGTGGTCGAGGAGCCGGCCGAGCTGACCCGGGCCGCCGAGGCCGACGCGGCCAGCTCCGCCACCGACAACGACTTCGAGTGGGACGACGAGGAGTCCGAGGCGCTCAAGCAGGCGCGCCGCGACGCCGAGCTGACCGCCTCCGCCGACTCCGTGCGGGCGTACCTGAAGCAGATCGGCAAGGTGCCGCTGCTCAACGCCGAGCAGGAGGTCGAGCTGGCCAAGCGGATCGAGGCCGGCCTCTACGCCGCCGAGCGGCTGCGCGCCGCCGACGAGGGCGAGGAGAAGCTGGTCCGCGACCTCCAGCGCGACCTGATGTGGATCTCCCGGGACGGCGAGCGCGCCAAGAACCACCTGCTGGAGGCCAACCTCCGCCTGGTGGTCTCGCTGGCCAAGCGCTACACCGGTCGCGGCATGGCCTTCCTCGACCTCATCCAGGAGGGCAACCTCGGCCTCATCCGCGCCGTCGAGAAGTTCGACTACACAAAGGGCTACAAGTTCTCCACCTACGCCACCTGGTGGATCCGCCAGGCCATCACCCGCGCCATGGCCGACCAGGCCCGCACCATCCGCATCCCCGTGCACATGGTCGAGGTGATCAACAAGCTCGGCCGGATCCAGCGCGAGCTGCTCCAGGACCTGGGCCGCGAGCCCACCCCGGAGGAGCTGGCAAAGGAGATGGACATCACACCGGAGAAAGTGCTGGAGATCCAGCAGTACGCCCGGGAGCCCATCTCGCTCGACCAGACCATCGGCGACGAGGGCGACAGCCAGCTCGGCGACTTCATCGAGGACTCCGAAGCTGTCGTCGCTGTCGACGCGGTGTCGTTCTCGCTGCTCCAGGACCAGCTCCAGCAGGTCCTCCAGACGTTGTCCGAGCGTGAGGCGGGCGTGGTGCGCCTGCGTTTCGGCCTCACCGACGGCCAGCCGCGCACCCTGGACGAGATCGGCCAGGTGTACGGCGTGACCCGGGAACGCATCCGGCAGATCGAATCCAAGACCATGTCCAAGTTGCGGCACCCCTCGCGTTCCCAGGTGCTCCGCGACTACCTGGACTGACCGCGTACGTCAACAAATCGTGCCGGTTTGATCACCAGCCGTAGAACATTGATCGATGATCGGTCGATTGCCTGTTTGTGATCGTTGACGTGGCACCCTTGGTGCACGGCACACTGTCCTCCACGCCAGGTGTGACCTCGGTCCCCCGCGGGCACACAGGGAAGGCAGGGCCCGAGATGGGTGTTGCACGATAGGTGAGCAACCGAAGAGAGTGTTCATCGGTGACGACCAGAGGAGGAAGGCGATGACCCCGACCCTCACGCCGCCGCCCGAGACGGTGAGCCCCCCGGCCGCCGATGAACGGTGCGACCGCTGCAATGCTGCCGGCAAGCTCCGGATCACCCTCTCGGGTGGGAGTGAGCTGGTGTTCTGTGGGCACCACGCGAACAAGTACGCAGAGGATCTCGTGAAGATCACCGTGCGTTTCGTGGCGGACCCGGAGTTCAGCTGGCGTGGCGCCGATCTGATGGCGAACTGAGGTCCGACAAGAAGTCCACAACCCGACATGACCGGCCGGAGGCACCCGCAAGGGGAGCCTCCGGCCGGTTTTTCGTGTCCGGTCGAGCCCGGTTGACCCGTCAGAGGGTCTGCACGGTGGCGATGCGCTCCTCGAGCTGCTCGATCGTGGCCTGCGCGCTGGGCGGGCCACCGCAGATCCGGCGCAGCTCCGCGTGGATCTTGCCGTGCGGCTGGCCGGTGTGGTGGTGCCGGGCGGCCACCAGAGCGTTCAGCTGCCGCCGTAGCGCCACCCGGCGCTGGGCGGCGCTCATCGGTGGGGGCACCGCCGCCGGGGCCGCAGCGGCCGGCTCAGCGGTCCGCTGGGCGGCCCGGCGCTTCTGCGCGGCGAGCTGCTCGGCCTGCCGCTTGGTCAACAGCAGCGAAACCTGGTCGGCGGTGAGCAGACCGGGCAGCCCGAGGTATTCCTCCTCCTCGGGCGTGCCGGCCTGGGCGGCGGTGCCGAACGAGGCCCCGTCGAAGATCACCTGGTCCAGCTCGGCGGTGGCGGAGAGCGCGGCGAAGCGCTTCTCCAGCTCCCCGCTGGCGCCGTCGTCGCGCTGGGCGCGCTCCAGCAGGTCGTCGTCGAAGCCCTCGCGGTCCTTCGGCTTGCCGAGCACGTGGTCCCGCTCGGCCTCCATCTCGCTGGCCAGCCCGAGCAGGTGCGGCACGCTGGGCAGGAACACCGACGCGGTCTCGCCGGAGCGGCGGGCCCGGACGAACCGGCCGATCGCCTGCGCGAAGTACAGCGGGGTGCTCGCGCTGGTGGCGTACACGCCGACGGCCAGGCGGGGGATGTCGACGCCCTCGGACACCATCCGCACCGCGACCAGCCACCGTTGCTGCGAGGCGGCGAACGTCGCGATCCGCGCGGACGCGCCCTGGTCGTCGGAGAGCACCACTGCGGCCTTCTCACCGGTCACCTGCTCCAGCAGCTTCGCGTACGAGCGTGCCACCTGCTGGTCGCTGGCGATGACCAGGCCGCCCGCGTCCGGCATGCCGTTGGCGCGCAGCACGCTCAGCCGGGCGTCGGCGGCGCGCAGCACCTGCGGCATCCAGTCGCCGGCCGGGTCCAGCGCGGTACGCCACGCCTGGGCGATCAGGTCCTGCGTCATCGGCTCGCCGAGGCGGGCGGCCAGCTCCTCGCCGGCGTTGGTGCGCCACCGGGTCTCCCCCGAGTACGCCAGGAACAGCACCGGCCGGACCACGCCTTCGCGCAGCGCGTCGGAGTAGCCGTAGACCGAGTCGGCGCGGGAGCGCAGCAGCCCGTCGCCGCCGCGCTCGTAGCTGACGAACGGGATCGGGTTGTCGTCGGAGCGGAACGGCGTACCGGTGAGCATCAGCCGGCGTACCGCGGGCTCGAACGCCGCCTTCACGCCGTCGCCCCAGGTACGCGAGTCGCCGGCGTGGTGGATCTCGTCGAGGATGACAAGCGTCCGGCGGGTCATGGTGCGCCGCCGGTGCACCTGCGGTGCCATGCCCACCTGGGCGTAGGTGACCACCGCGCCGTGGAAGTCGGCGGCGGAGTGCAGGTCGGCGTTGCGGAACGCGGCGTCGAGCTGGATGCCGACCCGGGCGGCGGCCTGCGCCCACTGGGTCTTGAGGTGCTCGGTCGGCGCGACCACGGTGACCGCCTCGACGGTGCCGTCGGCGAGCAGTTCGGCGGCGATGCGCAGGGCGAAGGTGGTCTTACCGGCGCCGGGGGTGGCGACAGCGGTGAAGTCCTCGGTCCGGCGGCGCAGGTATTCCACGAGCGCCTTGCGTTGCCAGGCGCGCAGGGGCGGGAACGTGTCGAGCGCCGGCATCCGCGGTGGCACGCGTAGCTCCTCTCCGCCGCGGACGGCGGCGGGCCCGACCGGGGCCACGGGAGCCGCCGCCCATGAAAACGCCCTCGCGCATCCGGTGCCGCGAAGGCCGGTTCAGCATAACCAGCGCCGGCCGTGCGCCCCACTCGACGCCACGCCTGTCACATCCGCCCACCCCGGCGCACGGCGGTCAGGGCAGTGGTCCCCGGGTGCCGGTGCGCGGGGGCCGCAGCGTCGCCACCGGTGCGGACCAGCGGCGGCGCAGCGCGATCAGGCGCAGCCCGAACACGAGCAGGGCGGCGGCGGTGAGCGGCACGGCGGTTGCCTGTCCGGACGCCGACAGCAGCGCCACCGCGACCGACCCGGCGAGTGCGGCGAGGGCGTAGATCTCGCGGCGCAGCACCACCGGGATCTCGCCGGTGAGCAGGTCCCGGCCGAGCCCGCCGCCGATCGCGGTGAGCATGCCGATCATGCAGGCGCCGACCGCCGGCACCGCGGCGTCGAGGGCCTTGAGCGTGCCGATGACGGTGAACAGGCCGAGGCCGGCGGCGTCGAGCACCAGCACCGTCGTACGCAGCCGGGCGAGCTGGGGGTGCAGCCAGAACACGGCGGCGGCGGTGACGGACGCGGTGGCCGTGTACCGCCAGTCGGCGAACGCCAGCGGCGGAACCTCGTCGATCACCAGGTCACGGGCGATTCCCCCGCCGAGCGCGGCGACCACACCGACGAAGACGACCCCGAACAGGTCGAGCCGTTTCGCCACCGCCGCGGAGGCGCCGGAGGCGGCGAAGACCGCCACGCCGGTCAGGTCGGCGAGAAGAAGGGCGGTGGAGGTGGTCACCGCCGCAGGTTACGTGCACGGGCGGCGACGCCGCCCGTGGTCACTCGCGGTACGAGTCGTAGATCTCCTTGCACTTCGGGCAGACCGGGGAGCCCGGCTTGGCCGCCTTGGTGACCGGGAACGTCTCACCGCAGAGCGCGACCACGTAGGTGCCCATGACGGCACTCTCGGCGATCTTCTCCTTGCGGACGTAGTGGAACATCTCCGGACCAGTGTCCGCGTCCTTCAGCTCGGGACGCTCGAGAACCTCTGTGCTCACGACTACACCTCCGGCGTTCCAGTTTTGCAGGTCGGTCCGCCCCGGTCCACCTGGGCCCCGGCCGGAAGCGGCCCGTACGGTAACCGACGTGACCAACTTTCACATCAGTCTCGGTAGTGAGGTGGCCGACGCCCTGCGGGACGGCCGCCCGGTCGTGGCGTTGGAGAGCACGATCGTCTCGCACGGGCTGCCCCGGCCGGACAACCTGCGCGTGGCGCGCGAGATCGAGCAGGCGGTACGGGACGCGGGGGCGGTGCCGGCCACCATCGGCATGGTCGCAGGCGAGCTGCGGGTGGGGCTGGACGACGCCCAGCTCACCCGGCTCGCCACTGTCGACGGCGTGAGCAAGCTCTCGGTCCGCGACCTGGCCCCGGCTGCGGCGACGGGCGCGGACGGCGCCACCACCGTGGCGGCCACCAGCGCGGTCGCGGCGGCGGCCGGGATCGGCGTGTTCGCCACCGGTGGGCTCGGCGGCGTGCACCGCGAGGCGGCGCAGACGTTCGACGAGTCGGCCGACCTGGTCACGCTGGCCCGCACGCCGATCGCCGTGGTCTGCGCCGGGGTGAAGTCGATCCTGGACGTGGGCGCCACGCTGGAGCGGCTGGAGACGCTCGGCGTGGGCGTGGTCGGCTACCGCACCCGCCGCTTCCCCGGCTTCTACCTCACCGACGCCGGCTTCGACCTGGACTGGTCGGTCGAGTCGCCGGAGCAGGTGGCGGACGTGCTGGCCGCCCGCGCGGCGCACGGCGTGCACCACAGCGGCCTGGTGGTGGCCAATCCGCTGCCCGCCGACGAGCAGCTCGACCCGGCGCTGCACGACCGCACGCTCGCCGAGGGACTCGCCGCGCTGGCCCGCGAGGGGATCACCGGCAAGGCGGTCACCCCGTTCCTGCTGTCGCACTTCCACTCCGCCACCGAGGGCGCCAGCCTGGCCGTGAACGTGCGGATCATCCTGCGCAACGCCGACCTCGCGGCCCGGATCGCCGTCGCCGCCGCGGCCCTCCCCGCGGCATGAGCACCAGGCCGCGCGTCGTCGTCGTCGGCGACATCATCACCGACGTGCTCGCGGTGCTGTCCGGGCCGCTGGCGACCGGTTCGGACACCGCGGCCGGGATCCGGTTCAGCGGCGGCGGGCAGGCGGCGAACACCGCCGCGTGGCTCGCCGGGCAGGGCACGGCGGTGACGCTGGTCGCCGCCGTCGGCGACGACGAGACCGGCCGGGAGCGGGTGGCCGAGCTGGCCCGGATCGGCGTCGACTGCGCGGTGGAGCGGCACGAGGGCTACCCGACCGGCACCGTCATCGTCCTCACCCACGACGGGGAGCGGACCATGGTCAGCCAGCGGGGCGCGAACCTGCGGCTGACCGCCGCGCACGTGGACGCGGCGCTGGCCGCCGCGCCCGACGCCGGGCATCTGCACCTGTCCGCGTACACCCTGTTGGACGTCGGGTCGCGCGGCGCCGGCCTGCGCGCGCTGGCCACCGCCCGCGAGCGTGGGCTGACCGTCAGCGTCGACGCGGCGTCCGCGGCGCCGTTGCGGCGCGTCGGCGGCGCGTTCCTGACCTGGGTACGCGACGTCGACCTGCTGCTCGTCAACACGGACGAGGCGACTGTGCTGGCCGGTGGGCTGGACCCGGCGGCGCAGGCGCGGGCGCTGACAGCCGTGGCGCACCGGGTGGTGGTCAAACGGGGCGCGGCCGGTGCGGTGTGGGTGGAGCGCGGCGGCGTGGTGGAGTTCGCCCCGGCACCCGGGGTGGACGTGGTGGACGTGACCGGCGCCGGGGACGCGTTCGCGGCCGGGCTGCTCACCGCGTGGCTGGACGGCGCCGATCCGCGCGCCGCGCTGGCCCGCGCGGGTGATCTGGGCGCGCTCGCCGTGACGACGGTGGGCGCCCGCCCGGCGCCCTGACGGCGGTGGCCGGTCCGGGCGGTGCTCCGCCCGGGCCGGTCAGGGCTCGGCGTCGATGATCTTGTGGGGGTTCTCCTCGGCGGTGACGGCCGTGGGCGCGGGCTCCTCGCGGTGCCGGTTGCGGAAGCGGTTCGCCAGCCGGTGCTCCTCCTTGGGCGGCCGGTCGTTGGCGAGCAGCACGGCGAGCCAGGGCACGAGCACCATGCCGAGCGCGCACAGCGGCAGCCAGAGCCAGAGCAGCGGGGCCTTGGCGCCGACCAGGATCGCGCCCGCCACCAGACACGCGACCCGGATGGCCATCATCAGCACGTATCGCTTCTGCCGGCTGTTGAGCTGGTCGTCCTGGCTGCGCGGGGCGTCGGTGATCAGGATCGGCTGGTACGCCTGACGCTTCACCACGGACCTCCTACGAGGGGATAGGGCCCATCCTGTCACTCCGGACGGATGATCGGCGAAATTCGTGACAGCCGGGTACGTGTTACGTGCGTGGTACGCTTCGCCGGTGGCCAACCGGTTCAGCTTCACCGACGAGGCGCTGGCGAACCTGCGGGTCTACGACGTCACACCCGGGGAAGTCTGGGAGGCCCTGCACAGCAGGCGCCGGGTCATCCGGCACCTCGGCGACGACGTCATGGTGGTCTACGCGACCGACCACCGGGGCCGGCGGCTCGCCGTGCTGCTGGCCGAGGCCGACGGCACCGACAACGATTGGGACATCCTCTCCGCCCGCGAGCTGAGCGACGTCGAGGCCAAGCGCTACGACGAGGCGGTGCGGAGAGCACGCCGACGAGGAGGCGGTCACGATGCACCGTGACGAGGCGACCAAGCGGTTCCACGCCGGAGGCGACGCGTTCGCCGATCTGATCGACGACACGTCACCGGCGCAGCTGCCCACCCCCGACACCGACGTGCCGATGGTCAGCCGGTCGGTGCGGCTGCCGCTGGAGACGTACGAGCGGGTCCGCGCCGCCGCCGACGCGCGCGGCATCGGGGTCACCACGCTGATGCGGCAGTGGATCGAGGCCGGCCTGGCCGACCTGGACGACTCGGCCACTGTCTCGCTGGCCGACGTGCGCCGCGCGCTGGCGTCGCTGTCCCGCCCGACCGCCGCCTGACGGCTCACGCCTCGGGGCCGGCCTCGCCGGGCGCCTCCCGTCCGATCGGTGAGGCGGAGGACTCCGGCGGGTGGTGCCAGGCCCGGCGGGCGTCGGCGAACGCGACGAGCGCCAGCACGACGGCCACCGCGCCCAGCGCCAGCATCGCCGGCAGGGTCGCCAGAGCGGGCACGAGCAGCACCAGGGCCAGCAGGCCGGCCAGCCGGGAGCGGGACACCCGGCCGAAGATCTCGTACTCGAACCGGGACCGGGCGGCCAGGAAGAGCGCCGGACCGCCCGCCACGAAGACCAGCCAGCTCGGCGGGGCCGGATCGTACGGGTGGGCGATGACCAGCTCGTAGCCGACCGCGGCGCTGAGCACGCCGAGCACCATGAACAGATGGGTCTGCGCCGCCGACTCGGCCAGCCGCCCCGGCGCGCCGGCCGTCCGCAACGCCTCCGCCAGCAGGTGACCGGCCCGGTAGAAGTAGATCCGCCACAGCAACGCGGTGATCACGAACGAGATCGCGAACGCCGCGGCCGCCTCGCCGGAGAACTCCTTCCCGCTGTAGGTCAACCCGATGACCAGGATCGACTCGCCGAGCGCGATGAGGAAGATCTGCTGGTAGCGCTCGGCCAGATGCTCCCCGATGATCAGCCACTTCCGGGTGCGCGACGCCCCGATCCGGGGCAGCGGCCAGCCCAGCAACACGCCCAGGTGGTCCACGGCCAGCGCGACCACCCACAGTGCCAGGCGCGGGCCGGGCAGCAGCGCGCCGGCGATCCAGAGCGGGGCGCTGAACCCCGCCCAGGCAGCCAGCCGCAGCGGGACCAGGCGGCGCGGGTGCCCACGCAACGCCACCCCGATCGCCAGCGGCCGGCCGACCATCACCACCACGTACGCGAGCGCGAACGGCAGCGCCCGCTCCTCCAGCGCGCGCGGCAGGGTCACGCCCAGCACCAGGCTGCCGAACATGGTGCCGACCACCACGGCCTGGATGACGGCGCGCTCCGGCTCGTAGCGGCTGGTGACCCAGGTGGTGATCGTCCAGACCTGCCAGAGCACCAGGAACAGCAGCAGCGTCTTGCCCACCTCGGCGGCGACCGCCAGGGCCGAGCCGTCGACGCCGTTGATCAGACGCTCGGAGACCCGGGTCAGCGCGAACACGAAGACCAGGTCGAAGAAGAGCTCCAGGAACGTGGCCCGCCCCGGGCTGGAGGCGCTCCGCAGCAGCGCCCCACCTCGCTGCTCGGTCATCGTCCGCCCCCGCCCCCGTCCTGGCGACCAACGACAAGGGCTGCGACCGGTTGCGGCGGCACGGGGGTCAGCCCTTCGCGGCCTTCGCCTCCGCCTTCATCCGCTGCTTGAACTCGCGTACGCGGCGCAGCGACTCCGGGTCGGTCACGTCGGCCACCGACCGGTGGGCGTCCGCGTCGCCGTAGTCGCCGGCGGCCTCGCGCCAGCCGTCCGGGGTGACGCCGAACCGCTTGCCGAGCAGCGCGACGAAGATCTGCGCCTTCTGCCGGCCGAACCCGGGCAGCTCACCCACCCGGCGCAGCAGTTCCCGGCCGTCGGTCACGTCGGACCAGAGCCGGGCCGGGTCGCCGTCGTAGCGTTCCACGAGCACGCGGCACACCTCCTGCACGCGGGCCGCCATCGCCTTCGGGAAGCGGTGCAGCGCGGGCGGCCGGGCGAAGACCTCCACCAGCGCCTCCGGGTCGTACCCGGCCAGTTCGGCGGCGTCAGGCTCGTGGCCGAGGCGCTGCGCCAGCACGTACGGGGAGGAGAACGCCTTCTCCATCGGCACCTGCTGGTCCAGCACCATGCCGAGGAGAAGGGCCAGCGGGCTGCGCCCCAGCAGCTCGTTGGCCTGCGGGTCGATGGGCAGTGACAGCGTCATGGGGCCATCCTGCCGCCGATCGGGCGGCTCCGTGCACATCCTTGCCGGACGGCGCGTGATGTCCACCGGCCGCGGCATCGAGATCCGGCTGCCAGTTCGGATCCGTGGGCACCAGGCGGATGTAGTCGTCGCTCACCCGGCTCAGTCTGCCCGGTGAACCGCGGACATCTCCGTGACGTGACGCGGCCCGGTGGATCCCTGGGAGGTCCACCGGGCCGCGGCCCACGGTGCGGTCAGGTCACCGTCGTCGTCAGTTGACGACGAAGAGCAGCCGGTTCGGCGAGCCCGTGCCCGGGCTGGTCACCTTGCCGGTGGTGGCGTTGCTGGTCAGGTAGCTGGCCACCTGAGCCGGGGTGTAGGAGGTGTTCGCGGAGAGCACGAGCGCCGCGGCGCCGGCCACGTGCGGGGACGCCATCGAGGTGCCGCTGATCGAGTTGGTGGCGGTGTCGCTGGTACGCCACGCCGAGGTGATCGACGAGCCCGGCGCGAAGATGTCCACGCAGGAGCCGTAGTTCGAGTACGAGGCACGGGCGTCGGTGCTGGTGGTGGCGCCGACGGTGATCGCCGAGGCGACCCGGGCCGGCGACGAGTTGCAGGCGTTGGCGCTGGAGTTGCCGGCCGCGAGCGCGTACGTGATGCCCGAGTTGATCGAGTTGGCCACCGCGTTGTCCAGCGTGGTGCTGGCGCCGCCGCCGAGGCTCATGTTCGCCACGGCCGGCTTCACCGCGTTCGAGGTGACCCAGTTGACGCCGCTGATCACGCCGGCGGTGGTGCCGCTGCCGGAGCAGTTGAGCACCTTGACGGCCACCAGGCGCACGCCCTTGGCCACGCCGTACTTGGTGCCGCCGACCGTGCCGGCGACGTGCGTGCCGTGGCCGTTGCAGTCGGTGTTGTTGGTGTCCACCGTGTTGGTGCCCCAGGTGGCCCGGCCGCCGAAGTCGCTGTGCGTGGTGCGGATGCCGGTGTCGATGATGTAGGCGCGCACGTTGGTGGCGGTGTTCGGGTAGGTGTAGGTGCTGTTCAGCGGCAGGTTCCGCTGGTCGATCCGGTCCAGGCCCCAGGTGGCCCCGGTCTGGGTGCCCTGGGTGGTCATGACGCGGTCCTGCTCGACGTACGCGACGGCCGGGTCGGCGGCCAGCCGGCGGGCCTGGGCGGGGGTCATCTTGGCGCTGTAGCCGGTGAGAGCGGAGCTCCACACCGTCCCGACGTTGCCGCCGTAGCGCTTGGCCAGGCCGGCGGCCCGGTCCGGCACGGCGGTACGGGCGGCGAGGGTGTTCGCGGTGCCGACCGCGTCGCCCTTGAGCACGACCACGTAGCTGCCGCTGACGGCGTCGGCGGCACCGGCGTACCGGATCTCCCCGGTGGGCGCGGCGAGAGCGGGCGTGGAGGCGGCGGCGGCGAAGGCCGCGGCGGCGGCCGTGACGGCGAGCGCACGCAGCGCGCGCCGCCGGGGAAGGGACACGTCGGGCATCGTCTGGCTCCCTACCGGGGCGGCCCGGTTTGTGTCCGGATCACCCCATCGACGGATGTTGGCAGGAATGCTAACCAGGGATCGACACACATGAAAGAGATAGTTGCCGATAGATACGGTTCACGTTATGGATCGGCGGGTGCGCGTCACGGCGGACGGCGTCCGAGGCAGGATGAGCACGTGGACCGTCACGACATGCTGCTCTCCCCCGCCGGGGTCGACGCGCTGCGCACCGCGCTGACGCTTGCCCGCTTCACCGCCAACGGGATCGCCGACCGCCTGGGCCCGCAGGGCACCGGCGCGGTGGCCCGCAACGACTACCGGGCCGCGCTGCGCGCCACCGAGGACCGGGACCGGCTGGCCACGCTGATCCGGGTCTTCATCTGCGACCAGACCGAGCCGGAGACGGTGGTGGCCGCCGCGCTGGCCCCGCTGACCGTGGACGAGGCGCTGGCCGGGGGCATCGTCGAACGGCACGGCGACGGCCTGCGCGCCGGGGTGGACCTGGAGCCGTACGGGGACGACTGGTGGGTGCTCGCCGACGTGCCCGCCAGCGCCCGGCCCGGACGGCCGCTGCACGCCGAGCACGTGCTGGGCATCGGCGGCGCCACCCAGACGCTGATCTCGGCCACCGTACGCCCGACCGTGGACACCGCGCTCGACCTCGGCACCGGCTCCGGCGTCCAGGCGCTCCACCTGGGCACCCACGCGCGCCGGGTCACCGCCACCGACGTCTCCGAGCGGGCACTGCGGTTCGCCGCGACCACCGCCGCCCTCAACGGGCAGGACTGGGAGCTGCTGCGCGGCGACATGGTCGCCCCGGTGGCCGGGCGCCGCTTCGACCTGGTGGTCAGCAACCCGCCGTTCGTGGTCGGCCCGGGCACCACCACGCACGTCTACCGCGACTCCGGCCGGGTCGGCGACGCGATCGGCGCGGAGCTGGCCGCTGCCGCGCCCGACCTGCTCACCGAGGGCGGCACCATGCAGTACCTGGCGAACTGGGTGCACGTCACCGGCGAGGACTGGGCCGAGCGGGTCACCGGCTGGTTCGCCGGCACCGGCCTGGACGCCTGGGTGATCCAGCGCGAGGTGGCCGACCCGATGGCGTACGTGAACCTCTGGCTCACCGACGTCGGCGAGAGCGCGGACCCGCAGCGGATGGCGGCGTGGCTGGACTGGTTCGACGCGCACAAGGTGGAGGCGATCGGCTTCGGCATCGTCTCGCTGCGCCGCTCCGGCCACGACCAGCCGATCGTCCGGGTGGAGGACCTGCGCCAGCGGGTCGAGCCGCCGCTCGGCGACCGGATCGGCGAGTGGTTCACCAGGCAGGACTGGCTGCGCGCCCAGGGCGCCCAGGGTCTGCTGGCCGCCCGTTACCGCGCTGCCGAAGGGCTCCAGCTGCGGCAGGAGGCCACCATGGGCGACGAGGGCTGGGCGGTCGACCGGCAGGTCCTCGCCATGCCGCGCGGGCTGCGCTGGTCGGAGGAGATCGACCCGCTGGTGCTCGCCCTGGTCGGCGGCGCCGACGGCCGGCTGCCGCTGCGCGACCAGCTCGCCCTGCTCGCCGCCGCGCACGACGTGACCCCGGACGAGCTGGCCGAGGCGGCCGGGCCCATCGTGGCGCACCTGGTCGAGCGCGGCATCGTCGAGCCGGTGACCGACTGATGCGGGCCGTGGTGCAGACCGTCGGCCGGGCCCGGGTGACTGTCGACGACGAGGTGACCGGCGAGATCGCCGACGGGCTGCTGGTGCTGCTCGGCGTCACCCACACCGACACCCCGCAGGTGGCCGCCACGATGGCCCGCAAGCTGCACGAGCTGCGCATCCTCGACGACGAGCGCAGCGCCGCCGACGTCGGGGCGCCGCTGCTCGTGGTCAGCCAGTTCACGCTCTACGGGGACGCCCGCAAGGGCCGGCGGCCGAGCTGGACCGCCGCCGCTCCCGCCGAGGTGGCCGAACCCCTGGTGGACGCCGTGGTCGAGCAGTTGCGCGCCCGGGGCGCGAAGGTGGAGACCGGCCGGTTCCGCGCCCACATGCTGGTGGAGAGCGTCAACGTCGGTCCCCGGACCCTCGTGCTCGACCTCTAGAAGAACAGGCCCCGGCGGGACAGCGACTGCCGCAGCCAGCCGTCGAGCTGGGCGGCCCAGTCCGTGTGGTCCGCGGTCGCGTGATCCACGGTGAACCGGCCGAACGCGTCGCGGCCCTCGGTGAACAGGCCGCCCCGCTTGTCCAGCTCCAGCACCACGTGGACCTGGCGCGGATCGGTCACGAAGGTGACCTCCAGCTGGTTCATCGCGCCCGCGTACTGCGGCGCCGGGTAGAACTCGATCTCCTGGTAGAACGGCAACTGCTGGTGCAGGCCGTAGATGTGTCCGCGCTCGACGTCGGCACGGGCGAAGCGGAAGCCCAGCCGCAGCAGCGCCTCCAGCAGCCGCTCGTGGGCCGGCAGCGGGTGCACCGCCACCGGGTCCAGGTCACCCTTGTCCATCGCCCGCGCCACCTCCAGCTCGGTACGCAGACCCATCGTCATGCCGTGCAGGTGCTGGCCGTACAGGTCGGTCAGCGGGGTCTCCCAGGGCACCTGGAAGCGGAACGGCACGTCGTGACGCTGCCCCGGCTCCAGCCGGAACGCGCCCGTCATCTGGGCCCGGCCGAACTCCTGGTTGACGTCGTACTCGCTGTCGGAGCTCTCCACCTCGACCCGCGTGACCAGGCCGAGTGCGATGTAGCTCACGTCCACCGGGTGGTCACCGCCGACCACCTGGATCCGGCCCTCCAGAACGCCGCCCGGGCGGCAGTTCGGGTTGGCCAGCACCGTCTCCACCGACGGTCCGCCCACACCCATCGCCTGCATGAGCCGCTTGAAGACCACCACGTTCTCCGATCGTCAGTGCCGGGCCGGCCCCGACGGCCGGTCGGTGGCACGGTAACCGCGCCGGGCAAGGGAATGCCGGATTCCCACGTGGATTCCTGTCGGGTCCCCGATCGCCTCACTCCCGTCTCACGCCCCGACCGCCAAGCTGTCTGTCATCGGCCACCACCGCGTGGGCGGCACGGGACCGGTAGGCACGTCGGACACGGGGAGAACAGAGATGACCCAGCAGATGATCGAGCACCAGGACATGGACGTCACCCTCACGGACCTCGACGCCACCGACGAGCGCGGCGTCTCCACCGACCTGGTCCGGGCGTACCTGAACGGCATCGGCCGCACCAAGCTGCTCACCGCGGCGCAGGAGGTCGAGCTGAGCAAGCGGATCGAGGCCGGCCTCTTCGCCGAGGAGAAGCTGGCCACCTGCACCCCCGTCTCCGCCGAGCTGCGCGCGGACCTGGCGCTGATCGCGGCCGAGGGCCGCGCCGCCAAGGACCACCTGCTGGAGGCCAACCTGCGGCTGGTGGTGAGCATCGCCAAGCGCTACACCGGTCGCGGCATGGCCTTCCTCGACCTCATCCAGGAAGGCAACCTCGGCCTCATCCGCGCCGTCGAGAAGTTCGACTACACAAAGGGCTACAAGTTCTCCACCTACGCCACCTGGTGGATCCGCCAGGCCATCACCCGCGCCATGGCCGACCAGGCCCGCACCATCCGCATCCCCGTGCACATGGTCGAGCAGGTCAACCGGATGGTCCGGGTACGCCGGGAGCTGTCGGTGTCGCTGGGCCGCGAGCCCACGGTCAGCGAGGTGGCCAAGGCGCTGGAGATCCCCGAGTTCCAGGTGATCGAACTGATCTCCTACGACCGGGAGCCGGTCAGCCTGGACCAGGCCGTCGGCGAGGACGGCGAGAGCGCGCTCGGTGACTTCGTCGCCGCCGTCGACCCGCGTACCGAGCCCGGTGACGCCGCCACCAACGGCGAGCTGCGCAACGAGGTCCGCATCGTGCTGGCCACGCTGTCCCAGCGGGAGCAGGCGGTGATCCGGCTGCGCTTCGGCCTGGACGACGGCCGGCAGCGCACGCTGGACGAGGTCGGCCGCGAGTTCGGCCTGTCCCGGGAGCGGATCCGGCAGATCGAGAAGGTGACGTTGCTGAAGCTGCGCGACCCGGAGCGGGCGAACCGGCTGGAGGCGTACGCCTGCTGAGCCACCCCTACCCCGACAGGCCCCGGCGGTTCGCCGGGGCCTGTCGCGCTTGATACGCCGGCCACGCCCCACCACCCTGAGACGATGAACTGGACGCTGGAAGTGGTGGTCGTACCGGTCTCCGACGTGGACCGGGCCAAGGAGTTCTACGCGCAACGGCTCGGCTTCGCCGTCGACCACGACACCGATCTCGGCGGAATGGGGCGGATCGTGCAACTCACTCCCCCGGGCTCCGGCTGCTCGATCGTCTTCGGCCGAGGCGTCGTACCGGAGATGCCGCCGGGCTCACTCAAGGGCCTGCAACTCGTCGTGGCCGACCTGGAGCAGGCGCGCGCCGAACTGGTCGAGCGGGGCGTCGAGGTGAGCGAGATCCAGGTGATGGGCCAGAACCCGCACCCGGTGCCGCACCCGTTGGACAACGTCGGCTTCGTCTTCTTCCGCGACCCCGACGGCAACGGGTGGTCGGTGCAGCAGATCTCCGCCCGCGGCTGAGCGCTGCGGCGCCCGCGGGCGGGCGCTGCGGGTCGCCCGGGCGGGCGCTGCGGGTCGCCCGGGCGGGCGCTGTTAAGAAGGGGCCCTTCCTCTACCGGAGGCGTTAATAAGGGGCCCTTCCTTACAAGCGGCGCGGGCCGGTGTCCGGGCGGGCGGCCTCCACGCCGGTGCGCACAGTGGCGTGCAGCACCGAGATGCCGTCCGGCCGGGCCAGCACCGGGTTGAGCGTGAGCGACCGTACCCGGGGCTGCTCGTCGGCGAGCCGGCCGACCCGCACCAGCAGGTCGACCAGGGCCGCCCGGTCCACCGGCGCCGCGCCCCGGTGCCCACGCAACAGCGGCGCCGCCCGGGGCTCGTCGACCAGCTCGGCGGCGTCCCGGTCGGTCAGCGGCACCGCACGCCACGCCCGGTCGCCGAGCAGCTCGGTCGCCACGCCACCCAGCCCGAACCCGACCACCGGCCCGAACGCCGGATCCTCCACCAGCTCCACCACGCACGCCACGCCCGGCGCGACCATCGGCTGCACCAGCACCTCCGCGCCGAACACCGGGGCCATCTCCGCGTACGCGCGGCGCAGCGCGGCGGCGTCGGCCAGGTCGAGGCGTACCGCGCCGAGGTCGAGGCGGTGCCGCAGCCCGGGGGCGGCGGCCTTGAGCGCCACCGGCCAGCCGAGCCGGTCCCCCACCGCCGCCGCCTCCTCGGCCGAGCGGGCCGGCACCGAGTCCACCACGTCGATCCCGTACGCGCGCAGTAACGCCGCCGAGTCGGCGCCGTCCGGGCGCAGCGCGGCGTGCCCGGCCGCCCGGTCCACGTCGGCCAGTTCCGGCAGCACACCGGGTGGCCGGCGCAGCCAGTCCGCGTACGCGGTGACCCGGCCCAGCGCGCGTACCGCCTCCTCCACGCTCGGGTACGCCGGCACGCCGGCCGGCACCAGCCCGGCCAGGAACGTCGCCACCACCGGTTTGCCGGTGACCCGCGCGTCGGGCAGCGCCGCCGCGAAGTCGGCCACCGGATCGGCGAGCTGGCCCGGCAGCGGCGGCGCGAACACGGCCACCACGGCGTCCACCCGCTCGTCGGCCACCGCGTCGCGGAGCGCGGCGGCGTACGCGGCGGCCCCGGCGCTCGGCCCCACGTCCCGCGGGTAGCCGTCGGCGACTGTCAGCCGCTGGGCGGCGCACGCGGTCGCGGCGAGCCCGGTCAGCGCCGACGAGTTGCCCACCACCGCCACCCGCCGCCCGGCCGGCAGCGGCTGGTGGGCCAGCAGCACGCCCACGTCGAGCAGCTCGGAGACGGTGTCCACCCGGATCACCCCGGACTGGGCGAACAGCGCGCTCACCGCCGCCGCGTCCAGCGCCGGCGCCTCCCCCACGCCCGGCGATCGGGCCAGCGAGGCGAGCGCCACCACCGGCTTGCGGCGGCCGATGCGCCGGGCCAGCCGGGCGAACTTGCGCGGGTTGCCGAACGTCTCCAGATAGAGCGTGATGACGTCGGTGGCCGGGTCGTCCTGCCAGTACTGGAGCAGGTCGTTGCCGGACACGTCGGCCCGGTTGCCGGCCGAGACGAAACTGGACAGCCCGAGCCCGCGCCGGGACGCCTCGGCGAGCAGCGCCACCCCGAACGCGCCGGACTGGCTGAACACGCCGACCCGGCCCGCCGCGGGCAGCACCGGCGCGAGCGTGGCGTTGAGGCGTACCGCCGGGTCGGTGTTGGCGACGCCGAGGCAGTTCGGGCCGACCACGCGCATGCCGGCCAGGTGCGCGGCGCGGACCAGCGCGCGCTGCGCCGCCGCGCCGGCCGGACCGGACTCGGCGAACCCGGCCGAGATCACCACGAGGCCGTGCGCGCCCGCGCGGGCGGCGTCGCGCACCACGTCGGTCACCGCGTCCGGCGGGACCGCCACCACGGCGAGGTCGACGTCCTGACCGGCGTCGGCCGCCGAGGGGTACGCGGGCAGCCCCGCCACCGTCGCCGCGCTCGGGTGCACCGGCACGATCGCCCCGGCGAAGCCGCCGTCGCGGAGGTGCCCGAGCAGCGCCGCGCCGACGCCCTGGCCGGTGGTGCTGGCGCCGTAGACGGCGATGCCGCGTGGCGCGAGCAGCCGGGCGATCGAGCGGGCCTCGGTGCGGTGCTCCCGGCCGCGCTGCACCTCGAGGGTCGCCTCGGTGGGCGCGATCGGGAAGCTCAGGTGCACCACGCCGTCGGCGTACTGGCGCTGTACCTGGTAGCCGAAGTCGGCGAAGACCCGCAGCATCGTCCCGTTGGCCGGGAGCACCTCGGCGACGAAGTGCACGATGCCGTGGCGCCCGGCCGCGTCGGCCAGATGTTCCAGCAGCACCGAGCCGATGCCCCGGCCCTGGTAGGCGTCCTCGACCACGAACGCCACCTCGGCCTCCGGCGAGGCGGGGCCGAGTCGCTCGTACCGGCCGACGGCGACGATCCGCTCGCCGGCGAGCACCACGAACGCCTCCCGGTCGCGGTGGTCGACGTTGACGAAACGCTTCAGGTCGCGTTCCGGGATTCGCGGGTACGGCGAGAAGTAGCGCAGGTATCGGGTGCGCTCCGAGAAGCGGCCGTGCATGGCCACGATCTCGGGTGCGTCCTCCGGTCGGATCGGTCGCAGCTGGACGGTCGTGCCGTCGCTGAGCAGCACGTCCACCGGTTGTTCGACGGTGGTCACCGGTCGGTCCTCCCCCTGCCGCCGGCTCAGTCGCGCGGGTCGTGCGGGTCGAGCCCGAGCAGCGGGAAGACGGCCTTGCGGGTGGCCGCGACGGCCCGGTCCACCGCGTTCGGCTCGCCGCTGGGCTGCCACGGCAGGTACGACGGGTCCACGTCGTCGGTCATCCGCAACGGCACCTCGTGCCCGGGACGCCGCCGCGCGGCCAGGTCCCGCCAGCCGGGCGGGGTCGGCGTGGCCGGGTCGACCGGCTCTCCGGTGGCCACCGCGAGCAGGTGCGTCCAGGCCCGGGGCACCACCTCGACCAGCGCGTACCCGCCGCCGCCGGTGGCGACCCAGCGGCCGTCGCACAGCTCGTCGGCGAGCGCCCGCAGCGTGCGGTACGTGGCCGCCTGCCCGTCCACGGAGAGGTGCAGGTCCGCGAGGGGGTCCTTGCGGTGCCCGTCGGCGCCGCACTGGGTGACGAGCACCTGCGGCCGGTACGCGCGCAGCACCGACGGCACGACCGCGTGGAACGCCCGCTGCCAGCCGGCGTCGCCGACCCCGGGCGGCAGCGGCACGTTGACGGCGGTGCCCTCGGCGCCCGGTCCGCCGGTCTCGTCCGGGAACCCGGTGCCGGGGAACAACGCGAGCGGCGTCTCGTGCAGGCTGATCGTGAGCACCCGCGGGTCGCGGTAGAAGATCTCCTGCACGCCGTCGCCGTGGTGCACGTCGACGTCCACGTACGCGATTCGCTGCGCGCCGAGGTCGAGCAGCCGGGCGATGGCCACCGCCGGGTCGTTGTAGACGCAGAACCCGGCGGCCCGGGCGGGCATCGCGTGGTGCAGGCCGCCTGCGACGCTCACCGCGCGCCGGGCCTCGCCGCGCCACACCGCCTCGACCGCGGCAGTGGTGGCGCCGGCGATCAGCGCGCTCGCCTCGTGCATCCCGTCGAAGACCGGATTGTCCGAAGTGCCGAGACCGAAGCCGGCGAACAGCGGGTCACGCGGCGCGGACCGGACCGCGTCCAGGTAGGCCGGATCGTGGACGCGGGTGAGCAGCGCGTCGTCGGCCGGCTCGGGCTTGACCAGCCGCACGCCGGGCCGGTCCAGCACACCCAGCTCGCGGGCGAGCGCCATGGTCAACTCGACCCGGACCGGGTCGAGGGGATGGTCGCCCATGTCGTAGGCGAGGAGCGCCTCGTCCCACACCACAACCGTGTCGTCGGCCATGCGGCCATCGTCGCACGTGGGCCCGGGTGCGCCCACCTGACGTGCGCTCACCGGCCGGACGTGCCACCGGTCGCGACCGGACGGTCCGGGTCGGCCACCCACTCGCTCCACGAGCCGACGTACAACGCGGCGTCCGGGCGACCGGCCAGGTGCAACGCGAGCACCGCCTGCGCGGCGGTCACCCCGGAGCCGCAGTACGCGCCGACCGGCGCGTCCGCGTCCACCCCGGCGGCGGCGAACCGTTCCCGCAGTTCCCCGGCGTCGGGGAAGCGGCCCTGCGTGACGTACTCCGGGGCGGGCACGTTGACAGCGCCCGGCACGTGCCCGGCGACCGGGTCGACCGGCTCGTGCTCGCCCCGGTAGCGCGGCGCGGCCCGTACGTCCAGCAGCACGCCGGGCTCGGCGGCGGCGAGCCGGGCGGCCTGTGCGGCGTCGAGCACCGGCAACGCGCCGGGTGCCACGGTCACGTCGCCGGGCGCCGGAGCGGGCACGCTCGTGTCGACCGGCAGC
The DNA here is from genome assembly GCF_040648395.1 of Micromonospora sp. NPDC049151. Classification (NCBI taxonomy): domain Bacteria; kingdom Bacillati; phylum Actinomycetota; class Actinomycetes; order Micromonosporales; family Micromonosporaceae; genus Micromonospora; species Micromonospora sp. NPDC049151. The sequence continues at coordinate 514,146 of NZ_JBEZDP010000001.1, read as the reverse complement.
CCGGCGGCCGTCCAGGCGGGGAAGCCGCCGTGCAGCACCCGCACCTGCCGGTGCCCGGCCCAGCGCAGCGTCCACCAGGCGCGGGCGGCGGACATGCCGTCGCCGCCGTCGTACACCACCACCGGATGACCCGCGCGGACGCCCGCGGCCCGCAGCGCGGCCTGCAACGCCGCCGGGTCCGGAAGCGGGTGCCGCCCGGCGGCGCCGGGCGGCCCGCACAGCTCGGTGTCCAGGTCGATGAAGACGGCGCCGGGCAGGTGGCCGGCGGTGTAGTCGTCGCGCCCGGGCGGGCCGGCCAGCCGCCAGCGGACGTCGAGCAGGGTCGGCGGGTCGGCGTGATCGAGTTCGGCGACGAGCCGGTCGGGCTCGACCAGCAGGTCTGCGGTGGCGGACATACGGTCCAGTCAACACCATCCGGCGCATCACCTCCGGCTTCGCCTGCGTCGATGGTCGGTGGTAACGGGTACCATCGGAGCCCAGGAGGCCGCAGACGTGAAGCACGACCTTGTTGACACCACCGAGATGTACCTGCGCACCATCCTCGAACTCGAGGAGGAGGGGGTGCCGCCGCTTCGTGCCCGCATCGCCGAGCGGCTGAAGCAGAGTGGCCCGACCGTCAGCCAGACCGTCGCCCGCATGGAGCGCGACGGCCTGCTCACCGTCGAGGGCGACCGGCACCTGACCCTCACGCCGCAGGGCCGCAACACCGCCGTGTCCGTGATGCGCAAGCACCGGCTGGCCGAGCTGCTGCTGGTCAACGTGATCGGGATGCCCTACGAGGAGGCCCACGAGGAGGCCTGCCGGTGGGAGCACGTGATGAGCGACGCGGTGGAGAAGCGGGTTTTCGACCTGCTCAACCGCCCGACCCGCTCGCCGTACGGCAACCCGATCCCGGGCCTGGAGGAGCTGGGCGACCCCGGCCAGCCGCCGGTCGAGGCCGGCGAGAGCGAGCGCAACCTGGCCTTCCCCGGCCTGTCCGGCACCGTCGTGGTGCGGCGGATCTGCGAAAGCGTGCAGACCGACTCGGACGTGCTCCGGCAGTTGCACGCCGCCGGCGTCGACCCGGGCGCGACGGTGACTGTGGCGCAGGAACGCGACGCCGTCTCGATCGACCGCTCCGGTGACCGGGTCCGGCTGCCCCGCGAGGTGGCGTCCCGGGTGTTCGTCGCGGCCCACTGACCGTCCGGCGGCCCCGGCCTCGGTCAGAGCTGCCTTGACGACCCTCGGTCAGAGCTGCCTGGTGTCGATCACCTTGGCCAGCGTGACCAGCTTGCCCGCCGTCTTGTCCGCCTCGGCCTTCGCGGTGCCGGTCGGGGCGGTCCAGCGCAGGGTGGCGAGCCGGCCCTCGGTGGCCAGCCAGCCGACTTCGGCGACCGGGCCGGACTTCGCGGCCTTGGGCAGCGTGCGCCGGTAGGCGGCCTTGCCCAGCTTGCTGATCTTCGCCGCGCCGCTCGGCTGCACGTCGAGGGCGAACGTGGCCGCGTCGATCGACGTGTCGGTCACCGACAACGTCAGCTCCGGCAGCACCGCCCCGGCCGCGCGGACCACGCAGGTGTACGTGTCGCCCCGCTCGGTGGCCGCCGCCACGTCGAACGTGCCGCCGGTGTGCTCGGCGATCACCGCGAAGTCGAGCAGCCGGCACGCCCCGCCCGAGGACGCCGCCACGACGGCGACCGGCGGGGGCGGACCCGGCGGCCCGGCCACTGTCGGCGCCTCCTCGGAGCAGCCGGCGGCGAGCAGAACGGCCGGAACGGCCAGCCAGATTCGGGCACGCACGGGAGACCTCCGCGGTCGGCGGCGGGTCCGACCCGCCGGAGTTCCGTCGGACACCGTACGGCGTGCCCAGGCGGGGACGGAAGCCCCTAATCGGCCACGTACGGACAGTGCCGGCACCCTCGCCCGCAGCACGTGCCACGCCGGGCCAGGAACCCGGCGCTGAGCACGAACAGCCCGGTCTCCGGGTCCAGGTAACCGGCCTCCCCGGCGGCCAGGGCGGCCGCGTGCACGGCGAGGACGCGCTCCCGACCCGGGTGGTCCGGCGCCAGCCGCGACGGGTGGGGTTCGGTCAGGGGCCGGTCCGCCAGCTCGTCACGCACCGCTGAAGTGTAAGGAAGGGCCCCTTCTTAACGTCTACTGCATGGGAAGGGCCCCCTCTTAACACCCCGGCGCCCGTGGCGCGGAAACGCCGGTGTGCCGGCGCTCACGAGTGGTCAGACCGCCGGGCGCCGGGCCAGCAGGAACGCCTGGGGCTGGCGCTCGGCGCCAACCGGTTCGCGGACCATCGTGGCGGCGACTGTGAAACCGGCGGCGGTGAGCTGAACGGTCAGCCGCTGCGGCGACAGCCAGTGCACGTCGAGGGGGACGCGGTGCCCGTACGTCTGCTCCCGCCGGTCGAGCCGGTCGCCGGCCTTCACCGCGAGCAGCAGGTGACCGCCCGGAGCGAGCACCCGGTGGAAACCGGCGAACACCTCGGGCAGCAGCTCCGGTGGCAGGTGGATGACCGAGTACCAGGAGACCAGCCCGGCCAGCGACCCGTCGGGCGCGGTCAGCTCGGTGAGTGAGTCGAGCTCGAAGCGCAGATCCGGGTACGCGCGGCGGGCCACCGCCAGCATGCCGGGCGAGAGGTCGACGCCGCCGATGTCGAGGCCGAGCCGGTGCAGGTGGGCGGTGACGCGACCGGTGCCGCAGCCCACCTCCAGCACGGGCCGGCCCGGCCCGACCGTTTCGGCGAATACGGCCAGCAGCGCCCGGTCCAGCGGCGGCTCCACCACGTCGGGCAGCAGCCGCGCGTAGTCCTCGGCGACGGTGTCGTAGGCCGCCCGCGTCTCGACCAGCCACCGAGGTTCGCTCACACCCGCCGACCCTAGTCACCGCCCGCCCTGTCCCCGTCGATCATGAAGTTGGCGGCTGTCGCGTCGGTGTGTCGCGCCGTCAACTTCATGATCGCCGAGGATAAGGGCGGGCGGGGGTGGGTGGGGTCAGCGGAACCAGGTGAGGGACTGGCCGTGGCCTGTCGTCCAGGCCACGGGGTGGCCGTCGAGGGCCAGGACGTTGTGGAAGCCGTCGGCGGGTGGCTCGGGCAATGCCGCGTGGGGCAGCACCGACGGATCCTCGTTGGCGATCCAGTGGCCCGGCAGGCTCCGGACCAGCGCGGTGAACGCGTCCCGCCGTGGCGGCGGCACCTGGTAGAGCACCGAACTGTGGAACACCACGAGCGTCGCCCCGGCCGGGGCCTGCGCCGCCAGCGCCGGCAGGTCGTCGACCAGGTCACCGCGTACCAGCAGGGGCGGGTCGGCCGCCGCGATCGCCGCCGCGGCGCGCAGCCGCTCCCGGCGGTGCCGGTGTTCCGGCCAGATCAGCGCGTCCAGCCAGGCCACGTCGGCCGGGGCGGTGACGTCGAGCGGGTTCACGTCCAGCCCGGCCCGCCACACCACCTCCGGGCGCCGCCGCGGCGGCTCGACGCCGGTCAGGTCACAGTCGAGCACCGGCTCACCCCCGCCGAGATGCCGGTCGCCGTACCGGTAGGCGTACCGGTCCGGGTAGAGGCACAGCCCCGCGGACGCGCCGACCTCCAGCAACGCCAGCGGCTGCGGCAACGCGGCGAGCACCGGCAGCAGCACCGCGCAGCGCCCGGCCTCGTTCGTCTGCGTCGCCCGCACCCGCATCTGCGCCGCGACATCCGGCCAGTGCGCGATCACGTACGCGCGGAACGCCGCCGGGTCGTCCACCGGCCCGCCGCGCAACCGCACCACCCCGAACAGCAGGTTCGGCTGACGCTTGGCCGGCGGCAGCGTGTCGAGCAGGGCGAGCAGCTCCGGGTCACCGGCCACCGCCCGCGACAACCGCTCGTACGCCGGGGACACGCCGCGCGTCTCCCGCTCGGCGAAGACCCGATAGATGTCGGTCGTGCTCATCCCCCGAGCATTCCAGCTCGCGTACACGATGGGATGTGACAGTGGGCACCTACGGCCGTTTCGGCCGACGGGGACGAAGTCCCCGGGAGATCTCCTCCAGGTGCCGCTGTTGGTGCTCGCGCACCATGGCCTCCCAGATCTCCTGGTCGAAGTCAGGATCGAGCGGCACCCACCGGTGCGAGCCGTCGCAGTAGTGAAACCGTTCGTCGCCCGGCCGAATGACACTCATCGCACCCACCCGAGGAAGCGCTGATGCAACACCCCGGCCGGCATCCAGGTCAGATCCTCCGCCGCCCACACCAGATAAGACCCCATGTACAAGCCCAACGACACCGGCGCTCCGGCGAACTCGGCCCGCAGCTCACGACGCCGCGTCGGGCAGGGCCACGGAGCGCCACACCCACCGCAGCTCCACACCGGAAGAACCGGCCCGTGGGTGGTCACCGGAGGCCGTCCAGGAAGCGCCGGGTGGCGGTCCGCGCCTGCCGGCGGGCCGCCCATTCGACCTGCTGACAGGGGTACGGAGACAGGCGCGCCCACCATGCCCGACACCCCGTGCAGAAGCCGTCGAGGCCGGGTACGTGCACCGACAGGATCTGCCGGACCTGCGACTCCGTCACGTCTGCTCCTCTCCCGGCCAGTGGCCGCGACGGATCGGGATGCGATGGCGTGCGCGGCACGGCAGTTCCGCACCGCAGCGGCAGATCCGCCGCCACCGCCGCCAGGACCACACCGGCCGGTGCCGCCGAGCGAGGGTCAGCGCGACCGCCACCACGTACTCCTCGTACGACACACGAGTACGCATGCCGCCCTCCCAAATTTAGACTTCCATTTTGGAAGCCCAACTAGACTAAAAGTTGGACTCCTGTTTTGGAACCCTGCCGAGCGTGTCGCGTCATCTCGATGCGGAGGGCGATAATCAGCCGATGGTCAACCCGACAATCCAGCGCAGGCGGCTCGGACTCGCGCTCAAGCGGGCTCGGGAGCACGCCGGCAGGACGCAGGACGAGGCGGCAGCAGTCATCGATGCCGCAGCGAGCAAGATCAGCCGCATCGAGCTGGGCCAGTCGGGCATCAAGCTGACCGACCTGCATCTCCTGCTCGACCTGTACGGCGTTACGGGCGAGGAAGCCGAGCCGTTACGGGAACTCGCTCGTGCCGGGCGCCAGCGAGGGCGGTGGAGCACATACCGCAACGCCGTACCCGATTGGTTCCGCCAGTACCTCGACCTAGAGGGCGACGCGTCGGAGATTCGCTGGTACCAACCGGAGGTCGTTCCCGGCATCCTCCAGACCGAGCCCTACATCCGCGCGATGAACGCCACCGCCCACCCGCGCCCCAACGACGAGGATCTGGACCTGACGGTCGCCATCAGGCTTGAACGGCAGGCGATCTTGCGCCAGGAAAGCGGCCCAGAGCTGAGCTTCATCCTGAGCGAGTCCGCGCTCCGGCGGAACATCGGTGACGTCGACACCATGAGCGACCAACTCCGCCACCTCGTGGAGGTGAGCAACCAGCCGAACGTCTCGCTCCAGGTCTTCCCCTTCGACGCGCAGACCTACGAAACGGCGTCCTTCAACTTCATCATCCTGCGCTTCGGCGACGACGCCGGCTCGGATGTGATCTACGTAGAGACGTTCACGGACGCGGATTACCTCGACCGACCGGACGCGGTGCGGGCCTACACTCGGCTGTGGGACCGGCTCCGTGCCGCCGCGCTCGGGCCGGTAGAGTCGCGCAAGCTCATCCGGCAACTGGCGGATGAGCTGGCACGCTGACGGAACTGGAGGTGGCCGTGACAAGCCCGGATCGCCTCGGCCTCAAGTGGCGCAAGTCGAGTCGCAGCGACAACAACGGCGGCGCGTGCGTAGAGGTTGCCGCCGTCAGCGAGAACATCCTGATCCGCGACAGCAAGGATGCGGCCGGTCCCGTTCTACGCTTCGGGTGTCAGGCATGGCAGGCGTTCCTCCGCACTCTGCGCTAACCCGGACCTGCCGGTACATACACTTCATCGCTGGCCCTTAAGCCAGCCGCGAGGACGAATGATGGCAAGCGGGGCGCACGCCTTCGCGTACGCCCCGGCCCTCTAGTCAGCGTGAGTCACGGGGCGGATTCGGATCGTTCCCATAGCTGTCTCGCTCACGGATTTGACCGTTTCTGCCGTGAAGGTAGAACTCCGTCTGGTCCGCCCGGGCTACTGGCCGCCCAGCCCTCTCGGCTTCCGCCTGAGTCGGGTGCAGCGACGATGCCCGCTGATTTCCCTCCCGGACCACAGCCCACGCGCCGTCGCGAGGGACGACATGAACAGGTTTGGGCTTATCAGCCATGATTTTCTCCACTCCTACTCGATTAACTTGCTTGACCGAGCCGGGAGGAGCGAAGATCTGTCTCTGCAAGGAAACAGGTCGGGGCTCCGTCCCGGCTCACGAGCCCCGGGCGCGCCAACGCCCGGGGCTCGTTGCTTTCGTCAGCTGCAGCCGCTGGTGGAGCCGCAGCCCTCGCAGACGTAGCAGCTACCGGCGGGCCGCATCTTGGTGCCGCAGGTGAAGCAGAGCGGCGCGTCGGCGGCCTTGCCGATCACGGCCTCCAGCAGTTCGGTGCTGGAACCCACAGACGGCGCGGGCTTCACGGCCGCGGCGTCGGCCATCTCCTGCGCCGGCTGGGCGATCGGGCCGGTCTTCGGCTCGGGCGCCTCGACCGGGGCGGAGGCGGCCATCGCGGTGAGGTCCGCACCGCTCGCCTCCGCCTCCGCCTCGGCCGCGAGCTGGGCGGCCCGCTCCTTGGCGGTGAAGATGCCCAGCTCGGCGCGGCGGTCGTACGGCAGGAAGTCCAGCGCCAGGCGACGGAAGATGTAGTCCATCACCGAGGCGGCCATGCGCACGTCCGGGTCGTCGGTCATGCCGGCCGGCTCGAAGCGCATGTTGGTGAACTTGCTGACGTACGTCTCCAGCGGGACGCCGTACTGGAGACCGATGGAGATGGCCACCGAGAAGGCGTCCATCACGCCGGCCAGGGTCGAGCCCTGCTTCGACATCTTGAGGAAGACCTCGCCGAGGCCGTCGTCCGGGTAGGACGAGGCGGTGAGGTAGCCCTCCGCGCCGCCGACCGAGAACGAGATGGTCTCCGACGGGCGCTTCTTCGGCAGCCGCTTGCGCACCGGGCGGTACTCGACGACCTTCTCCACGACCTTCTCCGGCGCGGCGGCCGGGGCCTGGGCCTCGACGGCGCCCTTGCTCGGCTTGGCAGCCGACAGCGGCTGGCCGACCTTGCAGTTGTCCCGGTAGATCGCCAGCGCCTTCAGGCCGAGCTTCCAGCCCTCGAAGTAGATCTTCTCGACGTCCTCGACGGTGGCCTGCTCCGGCATGTTCACCGTCTTGGAGATGGCGCCGGAGATGAACGGCTGGACCGCCGCCATCATCCGCACGTGACCCATCGGCGCGATCGAGCGCTCGCCCATCGCGCAGTCGAAGACCGGGTAGTGCTCCGGCTTGAGGCCCGGGGCGTCCACCACGTGACCGTGGTCGGCGATGTGCTCGACGATCGCCTCGACCTGCTCCTCGGGGTAGCCGAGGCTGCGCAGGGCGCGCGGCACCGTCTGGTTCACGATCTGCATCGAGCCGCCGCCGACCAGCTTCTTGAACTTCACCAGGGCCAGGTCCGGCTCGACACCGGTGGTGTCGCAGTCCATCATCAGGCCGATGGTGCCGGTCGGGGCGAGCACGCTGGCCTGCGAGTTGCGCCAGCCGTGCTTGTCACCCAGCTTGTTGCCCAGCGTCCACTGCTTGGTCGCCTCGCGCTGCACGGCGGTCGCCACGGTGCCGGTCGGCTTGATCGCGTCGTTGGCGGCGGCGTGCTTGCGCATGACCCGCTTGTGCGGCTCGGCGTTGCGGGCGTAGCCGTCGTACGGGCCGACGATGCCGGCCAGCTCGGCGGACCGGCGGTAGGCGGTGCCGGTCATCAGCGAGGTGATCGCGGCGGACACCTCCCGGCCCTGCTCCGAGTCGTACGGCAGGCCGGAGGCCATCAGCAGCGCGCCCAGGTTGGCGTACCCGATGCCGAGCTGCCGGTAGGCGCGGGTGGTCTCACCGATCTTCTCGGTCGGGAAGTCGGCGAAGCAGATCGAGATGTCCATCGCGGTGATGACGAACTCGACCGACTTGACGAACTTCTCCACCTCGAAGCCGCCGTCGGCGCGGAGGAACTTCATCAGGTTCAGCGAGGCCAGGTTGCACGAGGAGTTGTCCAGGTGCAGGTACTCCGAGCACGGGTTCGACGCGGTGATCCGCCCGGTCTCCGGGCAGGTGTGCCAGTCGTTGATGGTGTCGTCGTACTGCAGGCCCGGGTCGGCGCACTCCCACGCGGCCTGGGAGATGGTGTGGAACAGCTTCTTGGCGTCGATCGTCTCGATGGTCTGCCCGTCGAGCCGGCCGCGCAGGTCGAAGCCGCCGCCGTTCTCCACAGCGGACATGAACTCGTCGGAGACGCGGACCGAGTTGTTGGCGTTCTGGTACTGCACGCTGACGATGTCGGCGCCGCCCAGGTCCATGTCGAACCCGGCGTCCCGCAGCGCGCGGATCTTGTCCTCCTCGCGCGCCTTGGTCGCCACGAACTCCTCGATGTCCGGGTGGTCCACGTCGAGGATGACCATCTTGGCCGCACGCCGGGTGGCGCCACCGGACTTGATGGTGCCGGCGGAGGCGTCCGCGCCGCGCATGAAGCTGACCGGGCCGGAGGCGGTGCCGCCGGAGGAGAGCAGTTCCTTCGAGGAACGGATGCGGGACAGGTTGACCCCGGCGCCCGAGCCGCCCTGGAAGATCCGGCCCTCCTCCTTGTACCAGTCGAGGATTGAGTCCATCGAGTCGTCGACGGAGAGGATGAAGCAGGCACTGACCTGCTGCGGCGACGGCGTACCGACGTTGAACCACACCGGCGAGTTGAAGCTGAACACCTGGTGCAGCAGCATCCAGGTCAGCTCGTGCGCGAACACCTCGGCGTCGGCCGGGGTGGCGAAGTAGCCGTACTCCTCACCGGCGGTGCGGTAGGTCTCGACCACCCGGTTGATCAGTTGCTTGAGCGACCACTCCCGCTCCGGGGTCCCCACCGCGCCCCGGAAGTACTTGGTGGTCACGATGTTCGCCGCGTTCACCGACCAGGACTCGGGGAACTCCACCCCGCGCTGCTCGAAGTTGATCGAGCCGTCCCGCCAGTTCGTCATGACGACGTCGCGGCGCTCCCAGGCGACCTCGTCGTAAGGATGCACCCCCTCGGTCGTCCAGACGCGCTCGATCTTCAGCCCCGCCCCGGCCTTGTTCCGTGACCTGCTGGTCGTCACGCCCTCGCCCCCCTCGTCGGCACGGTCACCCACCGCGCCTCGTGTACCTGTCAGAAACCCGAAAATGTCAGCTGATCGCGCCGGCGGCGTCCGCCGCACCGGCACCGGCGCCCTCCCGGGCGCGCGCGGCGGCCCGCAGCGACTCGATCTCGCGCTCGAAGTCGGCGAGCGAGTCGAAGGAGCGGTAGACGCTGGCGAACCGCATGTAGGCCACCTCGTCGAGGTCGCGCAGCGGGCCGAGGATGGCCAGGCCCACCTCGTGGCTGGGAATCTCGGCCGCCCCCTTGGCCCGCACGGTCTCCTCGACCTTCTGTGCCAGCAGCGCGATCGAGTCGTCGTCGACCGGCCGCCCCTGGCACGCCTTGCGCACCCCACCGATGATCTTCGTACGGCTGAACGGCTCGGTCACCCCGCTGCGCTTGACCACCGCGAGCACCGCCTCCTCGACGGTGGTGAACCGCTTGCCGCACTCCGGGCACGACCGTCGCCGCCGGATGAGCTGGCCGTCGTCGGCCTCCCGCGAGTCGACCACCCGGGAGTCGGCGTGCCGGCAGTACGGACACCGCATTCGCCCGACCTCCTGTCGTCGATCGCGGGCACACCTACCGGCTCGCGGGCACGCGTCGACACGGCGGAGCCATCGTCGGATGACCGTCGCCGAGTGCGCGGTGCGGGAGTGCGTTCGGTAGTGGAACCCAACCTGTGGGCAACTTACGCCCGTGTGACTACTACATCTAGGGGTCGACCGTATGCCGAACCCCAAGCGAGGTCAAGTTGGTCGGCGTGTCCGGCGCGTCATCCGCATCACGCCCGGCGCGCCGCCACCGAGGAGCCCAACGGACGGCCTCCCGTGCCGGTCACGGGCGGCCGCGATAGAACATCCGTTCGAGCGGCGTACCCTTCTATCAGAACACCAGTTCGGAAATCCAGGAATTCGGCGCGACACGCCGACAGCAGGTCGTACAGATGTTTGAAAATGGCCGATCTCACCTATACGGTCAGACCACACGCACCACGAGCCGACGAGGCACCCCAGCGCCGACCAGGGAGGGACGGACGTGACCGAGGACCGGGCCAGCCGGCAGAAGAACCCGCAGCCGAACGACGGGGCGGGTCCTCCGGCGACCCGTCGCCCCCGCACCGCCCGCAGCCGCACCGCCCCCGCGGCGGTGCGTCCGGTCACCCCGGTGGTGAGCAGCTTCCCCGACCCGGCGACCGTCGACCTGACCGCCCGGCAGCGGCGGATCCTGGAGTTCATCCGCACCTGGGTCGAGCGGCACGGCTACCCGCCGAGCGTGCGCGAGATCGGCGAGGCGGTCGGGCTGGTCTCCCCGTCCAGCGTCGCCTACCAGCTCAAGGAGCTGGAGAAGAAGGGCTACCTGCGCCGCGACCCGAACCGGCCGCGCGCCGTCGACGTCCGGGCCCCGGGCGAGGCCGACGACGAGGCCGCCCGCGCGCAGCGGCCCACCCCGGCGTACGTGCCGATGCTGGGTCGCATCGCCGCCGGTGGGCCGATCCTGGCTGAGCAGGCCGTGGAGGACATCTTCCCCCTCCCCCGCGAGCTGGTCGGCGAGGGCGAGGTCTTCATGCTCCAGGTCAAGGGCGACTCGATGCTCGACGCGGCGATCTGCGACGGCGACTGGGTGGTCGTCCGGCAGCAGCCCAACGCCGAGGTCGGCGACATCGTGGCCGCGATGCTCGACGGCGAGGCGACGGTGAAGACCTACCGGCGCCGCGACGGGCACGTCTGGCTGATGCCGCAGAACCCGGCCTTCGACCCGATCCCCGGCGACGACGCCACCATCATGGGCCGCGTGGTGGCGGTGCTGCGCCGCATCTGAGCGACAGCGACGCAGAAGGGGTGACCGGTCCGCCGGTCACCCCTTCTGCGTGTCGTCTCAGTAGCGGTCGCCGCGGTACTCCCGGCCGCCGGACACCGGGCCGTACCGGCCCCTGTCGTCGTAGCCGTCGTCGCGCCGCGCGCCACGCGGATCCGGTCCGCGACGCGGCGGTTCGGCCCGGCCGCCCTCGCCGCGCGGTCCGCCGCCGTTGGGCTGTCCGCGATGCCCGGCCCCGCCGGGACCGCCGCCGTAGGCGCCACCCGGACCGCCACGGCCCGGACTGCCCTGGCCGCCGCCACCCGGGCCGCCACGACCGGGACCGCCCTGGCCGGCACCCGGTCCGCCCTGGCCTCCTCCGCCGTAGACGCCGCCACCGCGCCCTCCACCGCCGGCCGGGGCTCCGCCGCCGCCGTACACGCCGCCGCCCGGCGGACGGGTACCGCTCGGAGGACGGCCGCCACCCTGGCCGCGACCGCCGTCCTGGGGGCCGCCGCCGTACACGCCGCCGCCGGGCCGGCCACCGCCGTAGACGCCGCCGGACGCCGGACGGTCGCCGTTGGGCGCGCCGCCGTAGACGCCGCCCTGACCACCGCCGTAGACCCCGCCGCGCGGCGCCTCCGGCCGTTCCGCCGACGGGAAGCCGTTGTTGACCGGGAACTCGCCGCTGCGCTCGGGCTCGTCGGCGGGCGCCCGGGGCGCCGGCTTGCGCCGCGCCCGCAGGATGCCGAAGACGCCCGCGCCGACCAGGAGCGCGCCGAGCACCCCGACCGCCGCGATCAGGTACGTGATCTCGTCGAGCGAGAGCCCTTCGAGCCACGACTGCTTGGCGGCCGGTTTGGTCGGGGCCTTGCCGCCGTTGGGAAGCGCCTCCGCGCCCGTGGTGGACGGGGTGTAGCTGAGGATGTCGATCGGGTCCGAGTCGTCGAGCGTGCCGCCGTCGGAGACGGTGACGAACGACTTCCCGTCCGGCGTGTAGGAGATCGCCTCGCCGAACGGGTCGGCGAGCGGCGTGACCCGGGGCTTGCCGGTGGTGATCGCCTTGACGATGTCGCCGCCGGTGACGTCGAACTCGAACGCGTCGGCGTACGTGCGCAGCACCACCTTGCCGCCGTCGGGCGAGCGGGCGGCGCCGGTGACCAGCACCCGCCCCGGCGAGCCGAGCTTGTTGTCGGTGCTGGTCTTCGGGAGCGTGACCTCGCCGACCTTCTTCATCGGGATCGGCTCGGGGTTGCCGCTCGTCTTCAGCTTCGCCGTCGGGGTGTAGATCTCCGCCTTGCCGGAGAGCTCCTTCGTGATCACCAACGGCAGGTTGTCGTCGCCGACGAGCAGTGCCTCCGCGTCGTGCGGCTCCTTGCCCGGATAGGTGAGCCGGTGCAGCACCGGCTGCTTCGAGCCGCTCAGCGGCATCGTCCACACCGCGACCCGCTCCCGGCGGGTCTTCTTGTCGATGTTGTCGCCGGTGTCGGCGATCCAGAGCGTCTTGCCGTCCGGCCCGAGCGCCAGGTCCTCGGTGTCGAGCGGGCCGTCACCGGAGTAACGGACCTCCTTGTCCACCTTGCACTTGGAGTCCAGGTAGAAGACCCGCTTGCGGGCGGGGTCGTCCGAGCTGTCGTTCACCACGACGTACCCGCCGTTGATGGCGACGAGCCCGGACAACTCGCGGAGGCGGCCGTCCTCGACAGTGCACTTCTTCTTGGGTGCCGCGGCCAGCACGGGGGCCGCGGCGGGGGCCGCCGGGGCCGGCCCGGCCGGCGCCACGACCGCGCCGACCAGGCCGAGCGCGAGCGTGACCGAGGAGACAACGTGCCGCATGACGCTCAGTGTCGCACGGAGCGGGTTTCCGGCGGGTGACGCCGGACGGCTCACCGCCCGGCGCCCACCCGCTCGTCGCTCGTCAGCCGGTCACCCGCCCGGTACGGCGCGAGCTCCGCGGCCAGCCCCTCGCTGACCCGTACGTGCAGCAGCGTGCCCTCGGGCAGGTGCGCGGTGCTGAGCACCTCACCCTGCCGGTGCGCCCGGGCGACCAGGTCACCCCGGTCGTACGGCAGCACCGCGCGCACCTCGACGGCCGGCCGCGGCAAGCGCCGCTCGACCACCTCGCGCAGCTCGTCGACGCCGCGCCCGCTGTGGGCGGAGACGAAGACCGCGTCCGGCCAGAGCCGCTTGAGCCGCAGCATCGTCTCCTCGTCGGTGGCGTCGGTCTTGTTCACCACCAGTAGTTCCGGCAGCCGGTCGGCGCCCACCTCGGTAAGCACCTCGCGGACCGCCCGGACCTGCTCCTCCGGGTCCGGGTGGGTGCCGTCGACCACGTGCACCACCAGGTCGGCGTCGGCGACCTCCTCCAGCGTCGAGCGGAACGCCTCGACGATCTGGTGCGGCAGGTGCCGGACGAACCCGACCGTGTCGGACAGCGTGTAGAGCCGCCCGTCGGACGTGGTGGCCCGGCGGGTGGTCGGGTCCAGCGTGGCGAACAACGCGTTCTCCACCAGCACGCCCGCCCCGGTCAGGCGGTTGAGCAGGCTGGACTTGCCGGCGTTCGTGTAGCCGGCGATGGCCACCGCGGGCACCGCGTTACGGGTGCGCCGGGCGCGCTTGGTCTGGCGTACCGTCGCCATGCTCTTGATCTCGCGGCGCAGCCGCGCGATGCGGTGGCGGATGCGCCGCCGGTCGGTCTCCAGCTTGGTCTCACCGGGACCGCGCAGGCCCACGCCGCCGCCGGCGCCACCGCCGCGGCCGCTACCACCGGTCTGCCGGGACAGCGTCTCGCCCCAACCGCGCAGGCGCGGCAGCAGGTATTCGAGCTGGGCCAGCTCGACCTGCGCCTTGCCCTCCTTGCTCTTGGCGTGCTGGGCGAAGATGTCCAGGATCAGGGCGGTCCGGTCGACCACCTTGACCTTGGTGCGCTGCTCCAGGTTGCGCAGCTGGGACGGCGACAGCTCACCGTCGCAGATGATCGTGTCGGCGCCGGTGGACAGCACCACCGCGCCCAGGTCGTCGACCTTGCCGCGGCCGATGTACGTGGCCGGGTCGGGCCGGTTCCGGCGCTGGATCAGCCCTTCGAGCACCTGCGAGCCGGCCGTCTCGGCCAGCGCCGCCAGCTCGGTGAGGCTGTTGTCGGCGTCGGTCTGGGTGCCCTCGGTCCAGACGCCCACCAGGACGACCCGCTCCAGCCGGAGCTGGCGGTACTCGACCTCGGTGACGTCGGTGAGTTCGGTGGAGAGGCCGGGGACCCGCCGCAGCGCCTGCCGCTCCGACAGCTCGTACTCGCCTGTGGTGGCGTCGAGCTCGTCGTCCTCGTAGGGATGGAAGGTCTCCTGCTCGCGCAAACCGCGTCTCCTGTCCGTTATGTGCCACGCCGAGAATTTTCGGCGCGTGACAGCAATCCTGACATGTGTCAACGCCGGGCGCACCTGTGTTATGCCCGTGACGCTACCGACGGGTAGCGGGGGCGGATGCCGGTCCACCAGGGCGGGCGAGTAGAAATGCGAGTCGAGCCGCTCAGCGCCGACGGAGGAGTTTCTCGTGGCAAACACACGACTGCCGAGTGCCGGATTCTCCATCACCATCCGGATCGCGGTACCCGCCGACGCCTCCTCCATCGGCCGGCTCACCACCGCCGCCGGCGAGGCCGGGGCCATCGTCACCGCGCTGGACGTGGTCGACTCCGACCCCACGAACGTGATCGTCGACCTCACCTGCGACACCGCCGACGCCGGCCACGCGGACCAGGTGGTCGACGCGCTCACCGCGCTCGACGGGGTGGACGTGCGCAAGGTCTCCGACCGGACGTTCCTGCTGCACCTCGGCGGCAAGATCGAGGTCACCCCGAAGGTCGCGCTGCGCACCCGTGACGAGCTGTCCCGCGCGTACACCCCGGGGGTGGCCCGGGTCTGCATGGCGATCGCGGAGAACCCGGCCGACGCCCGCCGGCTCACCATCAAGCGCAACACGGTCGCCGTGGTCAGCGACGGCACCGCGGTGCTCGGCCTCGGCAACCTCGGACCGGCCGCGTCGCTGCCGGTGATGGAGGGCAAGGCGGCCCTGTTCAAGCGCTTCGGCGGGGTGGACGCCTGGCCGGTGGTGCTCGACACCCAGGACACCGACGAGATCGTGGCGATCGTCAAGGCGATCGCGCCCGCGTACGGCGGGATCAACCTGGAGGACATCGCCGCGCCGCGCTGCTTCGAGATCGAGGCCCGGCTGCGCGAGGCCCTGGACATCCCGGTCTTCCACGACGACCAGCACGGCACCGCGATCTGCGTGCTGGCCGCGCTGACGAACGCGCTGCGCGTCGTGGGCAAGCAGCTCGCGGACGTCCGGGTCGTGGTCTCCGGCGCCGGCGCCGCCGGCACCGCGATCATGAAGCTGCTGCTGCGTCAGGGCGTGGGCGACATCATCGCGTACGACCGCAGGGGCGCCCTGCACCGCGACCTGCCGGACCTCAACCCGGCGTGGCAGTGGCTGGCCGAGAACACCAACAAGGAGAACTACTCCGGTGACCTGGCCGGGGCGGTACGCGGCGCGGACGTGTTCATCGGCGTGAGCGCGCCGAACCTGCTCACCGGCGACGACGTCGCCGCGATGGCGAAGGACTCGATCGTCTTCGCGCTCGCCAACCCCGACCCGGAGGTGGACCCGCGGGAGGCCCGCAAGTACGCCGCGGTGGTCGCCACCGGCCGCTCGGACCAGCCGAACCAGATCAACAACGTGCTCGCCTTCCCCGGCGTGTTCCGCGGCATGCTCGACGCGCACGCCGAGGAGTTCACCGAGGAGATGGCGATCGCCGCCGCGCGGGCCATCGCGGACGTCGTCGGCGAAGACAAGATCAACCCGACGGTGATCGTGCCGAGCGTCTTCGACTCCCGGGTCGCCCCGGCCGTGGCCGCGGCGGTACGGGCCGCCGCCCAGAACCCGGCCGCGACCCCCGCCCCGGCGGCCGACCCGGGCCCCGCCGACCTGCCCGAGATCGCCGCCAACGCCAGCGCCACCCCCTGACACCACCCGGCACCCGCTCCGACCTCCCAGCGCACGCGCACACCCTCCGGCCAAGCCCGCCACCACGCCCCGCGGATTCGCCCGAGATCTTGGAAGGAAACGGCCCTCATAGGGGCCCGAATCGTCCAAGATCTCCAGCATCAGCGGCTC
Source organism: Micromonospora sp. NPDC049151 (assembly GCF_040648395.1). Lineage (NCBI taxonomy): Bacteria > Bacillati > Actinomycetota > Actinomycetes > Micromonosporales > Micromonosporaceae > Micromonospora > Micromonospora sp. NPDC049151. The sequence continues at coordinate 497,914 of NZ_JBEZDP010000001.1, read as the reverse complement.
GGCGACCCGGCGTGCGGCCAGCCCCACCCGTCACCGTGTTGATCAAGGAGTTTGTGTCATCCGGAGTGCCGGAATCCGCCGCAAACTCCTTGATCACCGGGGCGGGGGCGGGGAGGGGCGGGGGCGGGAGGGCGGGGGTGGGCTACGGGTGGAGGGCTGCGGGAGTCAGGGTGCCTGTGGCCACCAGGACGGCGGGGCCGGAGAGCCAGCAGGAGTCGGCCGTTACGGTGACAGTGAGGCGTCCGCCGGGTACGTCCACCGCCACCGTGCCGGTGTCCAGGCCGGCGTCGCGCAACGCCACCGCGCCGACCGCGCACGCGCCGGTGCCGCAGGAGAGCGTCTCGGCCGAGCCGCGTTCGTAGACCCGCATCAGCACGTGCCCGTCGGTGCCGGCGACCGGCTCGCCCGGCGTGGTGAACTCGACGTTCACCCCTGACGGGAACGTCGAGGCGTCCACCTCGGGCGCGCGGGTGAGGTCGAGCGCGGCCAGCTCCAGCGCGGCGGGCAGCGGGCACACCAGGTGCGGGTTGCCGACGTCCACGGCGGTGCCGGGCACCGTCAGCCCGCCGAGCGTGGCGGTGGCCGTGTCGTACAGCCGGGGGCGGCGCATCTCGACCGCGACGTCGGCGCCCTCGACGCGGGCCCGCACCAGGCCGGCGCGGGTGGCGATGGGCAGCGTCCCGCCCGGCGGGGCGACGGCCAGCGAACGGTCCAGCAGGTAGCGGACGAACACGCGGGCCCCGTTGCCGCACATCTCGGCGAACGAGCCGTCGGAGTTCCAGTAGTCCATGAACCACTCGGCCTCGCCCGCGAGCGCGACGCCCTCGGGGTGTTTGGCGGCCCGTAGGACGCGCAGCACGCCGTCGCCGCCCAGCCCGCGCCGCCTGTCGCAGAGCGCGGCGACCAGGCCGGGTGTCAGGTCGAGGGTGCCGTCCGGGTCGGGCAGGATGACGAAGTCGTTGCCGGTGCCGTGACCCTTTGTGAACTCCACGCCCCCATCATCGCCGATGCTCGGCGACCGCCCGCAGGGCAGTGTCGAGAAACCCGGGTGAGGCCGAGTCCAGCCAGTGCACGCGCGGGTCACGCCGGAACCAGGAGCGCTGCCGCCGGACGAACCGGCGGGTGGCGCGGATCGTCTCCTCGTGCGCTTCGGTCTCGGTCAGCTCGCCGGCCAGGAACCGCAGCACCTGCTGGTAGCCGAGCGCCCGGCTGGCCGTCCGCCCGTCGGGCAGCCCCTCGCCGACCAGCGCCCGCACCTCGTCGACCAGCCCGTCGGCCCACATCCGGTCCACCCGCAGCGCGATCCGCTCGTCCAGCAGCGCGGTGTCCAGGTCCACGCCGAGTTGCACCGACGGGTAGTACGGCGTGGGCGACGGCAGTGACGCGGTGAACGGGGCGCCGGTCAGCTCGATCACCTCCAGCGCCCTGACGATCCGCCGCCCGTTGGTGGGCAGGATGCTCGCCGCCGCGCCCGGGTCCGCCTCGGCCAGCCGCGCGTGCAGCGGCAGCGAGCCGACAGCCGCGAGTTCCGCCTCCAGCCGCTCCCGCAGCGCCGGGTCGGTGCCGGGGAACTCGAAGCGCTCCAGCACCGCCCGCACGTACAGCCCGGAGCCGCCCACCAGCAGCGGCACCCGGCCCCGGGCCAGGATGTCGTCGACCGCCGCGCGGGCCAGCGTCTGGTATTCGGCGACGCTGGCCGGCTCGGTCACCGGCCAGATGTCCAGCAGGTGGTGCGGCACGCCCTCGCGCTCGGCCGGTGTCAGCTTCGCGGTGCCGATGTCCATGCCCCGGTAGAGCTGCATCGAGTCGGCGTTCACCACCTCGCCGTCGAGCGCGTGCGCCAGCGCGATGCTCAGCGCCGACTTCCCGGCTGCCGTCGGCCCGACCACAGCGACGACTGTCATGCCCGCTCCCAGTTCGCCACGAAGTAGGCGACGCCGTAGGGCGCGCTGTGGTGGCTCAGCTCGCCGCGCCAGTCGCCGCCCGCCGCCCCGACCGCGCCGGCCAGCACCTGCCACGCCGCCCGCCCGGCGACCCGCAGCTCCGCCGACAGCCCCGGGTCCAGGCCGAGCAGGGCGTCGGCGTCCGCGCCGGCCAGCGCCGAGGCGACCCCCTCGTCGTACGCCTCGGCGCGCGGGTCGTCGTACCCCGGCGCCTTGACGCCCCGGCAGGCGGACCCGTCACCGAGCACGAGCAGCGCGACCCGCGGATCGTCGTCGTCGACCAGGCTCGCGCCGAACGCCGCGCACTCCGCCGGTGTGGCGTCGTGCGCCACCGACCGGGCCAGCCGGGGCAGTTCCGTGCCGGAGCGGTTCAGCAGCCAGGCGCCGACGGTCAGGCTCAGCGGAAGGCGGGTCCCACCAGCGCAGTTGACCTTCCAGAGCCGCACGTACCGGTCCAGCCCGAACGGGCGCAGCGAACCGTGCTCGGCGGTGGTGAAGCGGACGGTCTCGGGTCCGCCGCCGACCAGCAGAATCGCCTCGGGGCCGGCGGCGAGCAGCCGGGCGACCGCCGCGTCGGCAGCGGCGCGCAGGTCGTCCAGCTCGGGCGCGGCGGCGCCGGCCAGCTCGGGCACGATGAGCGGCGGGTGGGGGCAGACGGCGGCGGCGACCAGTGGCACGCCCCCAACCTATCGGGGTCCCCCGGTGCGTCCCCGCGCCGATCCGGTCATCGAGGGCGTACAACACCGTATGGTCACGGTCGGCGACAGGCGCTCGACACGGACGGGGGCGGACCTGTGACAATGCCGGGAGAAAGTTTGCTGCGCCGTGGCGGCGGCCGAGGGCTTTCCCCTCGACGCCGGGAGAACGAGGATGGGCACATGAGCGACTGGACTGCCTTCGGACGGGTCGACGAGGACGGCACCGTCTACGTCAAGACCGCCGAGGGCGAGCGGGTGGTCGGATCCTGGCAGGCAGGGGCACCGGAGGAAGGGCTCGCCCACTTCGCCCGGCGCTACGCCGACCTGGTGACCGAGGTCGATCTGACCGAGGCCCGGCTCAACTCGGGCGCGGCTGACGCCGGCCACTCCCTGACCACGATCCGCCGGATCCGTGGGTCACTGGCCGAGGCGCACGTGGTCGGTGACATCGACGCCCTCGCCGCCCGCCTGGACAAGCTGGCCGCCGTCGCCGAGGAGAAGGCCGGCGAGGCCAAGGCCGCCCGCGAGGCCGCCCGGGGTGAGGCGCTGGCGCGCAAGACCACCCTGGTCGAGGAGGCCGAGAAGCTGGCCGCCGAGTCGACCGGCTGGAAGACCGCCGGTGACCGGCTCAAGGAGATCCTCGACGAGTGGAAGACCATCCGCGGCGTCGACAAGAAGACCGACGGTGAGCTGTGGAAGCGGTTCGCCGCCGCGCGGGACGCCTTCACCCGCCGCCGGGGCGCCCACTTCGCCTCCCTCGACCAGCAGCGCAAGCAGGCGCAGACGGTCAAGGAGGAGCTGGTCGCCGAGGCGGAGAAGCTCAAGGAGTCCACCGACTGGGGTGTCACCGCCGGTCAGCTCAAGGACCTGATGGCCCAGTGGAAGGCCGCGCCGCGCGCCGCCAAGGAGGCCGAGCAGAAGCTCTGGGAACGGTTCCGCGCCGCGCAGGACGAGTTCTTCAGCCGCCGCAGCGAGGTCTTCTCGGCGCGCGACAACGAGCAGCGCGCCAACCTGGAGCGCAAGCAGGCCCTGCTGGCCGAGGCCGAGGCGCTGGACGTGGACGGCGACCCGAAGGGCGCCCAGGCGAAGCTGCGGGAGATCCAGGCGCAGTGGCACGAGGCCGGCCGGGTGCCCCGCGAGGCCGCCGCCGGGCTGGAGCGCCGGCTGCGGGCCGTGGACGACAAGGTCCGCGAGGTGATGGACTCGGCGTGGCGGCGCACCTCCAAGGAGGACAACCCGCTGCTGGCGCAGATGCGCGCCCAGGTCGCCGAGGCGGAGGACCGGCTGGCCCGGGCCCAGGCCGCCGGTGACGCCCGGCGGATCAAGGAGGCCGAGCAGGCGCTCGCCTCGAAGCGTCAGTTCCTCCAGCTCGCCGAGCAGGCCGGCTGACACGAGCGCCCCGGCCCGCGGGCCGGCGGACACACATCTCAGGGGAGCCCCCGGCCTGGTCGGCCGGGGGCTCTCCGGCTTTCCGCCGCCGGGTTGACGCATCGAGGCGCGCTGATCAGAATGAGCGGCGGAGCCAGGTTCCGGCACCGGCACGAGGGCATCGACGGCTGACAGACGCCGTCGACGATCGCCGGTGCGCATTTCCGCGAGTGGCCGTCCACGTGACCGGCCCGGCGCGCGCTGTCGCGCGTACTCGATGAGGAGCGGGCCGATCCTCCTGGTCCTGCCGCCCGCGGCGCCTGCGCGGCGCGGGCATCCGAAGTGGAGCTTCCATGCACCGACGCACCGCCCTCGGCGGCGCCCTGACGGCGCTCGCCACCGCGGCAGCAGGCGTTCTCGTCGCCGCCGCCGTCTCCACCGCACCGGCCGCCGCGGCGGCCGGTGGCACCGGCACCGGTTACCTGCACACCAGCGGCAACAAGATCGTCGACAGTACGGGCACGACAGTCCGGCTGACCGGCATCAACTGGTTCGGGATGGAGACCGACAACAAGACGTTCCACGGCCTGTGGTCGAGCAACCCGTGGCGTTCCCAGCTCGACACCATGGCCCGGCTGGGCTACAACACGCTGCGCATCCCGTACTCGAACGACGCGCTCAAGCCCGGCGCGACAGCGACCGGCATCAACGACTTCGTCAACCCGGACCTGATCGGGCTCTCCCCGCTGCAGATCCTCGACAAGGTCATCGACTACGCGGGCAGCAAGGGGATGCGGGTCATCCTGGACCGGCACCGGCCGACGTCGGCCGGGCAGTCGCCGCTCTGGTACACCTCGACGGTCTCCGAGGCGACCTGGATCAACGACTGGAAGACGCTGGCCCAGCGGTACGCCGGCAACACCACTGTGATCGGCGCGGACCTGCACAACGAGCCGCACGCCGAAGGCACCAACCCGGCCGCCACCGGCGCCTGCTGGGGCTGCGGCGACACCGCCCGGGACTGGCGGCTGGCCGCCGAGCGGGCCGGCAACGCGATCCTCGGCATGCAGCCGAACTGGCTGATCTTCGTGGAGGGGGTGAGCTGCCCGAGCGGCGGCCTGTCGAACGTCTGGGACAACGACCCCAGCAACGACGAGGACTGCGGCTGGTGGGGCGGCAACCTGTCCAAGGCCGGGCAGTTCCCGGTCCGGCTGAACGTGGCCAACCGGCTGGTCTACTCGCCGCACGAGTACGCCACCTCGGTCTACCGCCAGGCGTGGTTCGACGACCCGTCGTACCCGGCGAACATGCCGGCCATCTGGGACAAGTACTGGGGCTACCTCTACAAGCAGAACATCGCGCCGATCATGATGGGCGAGTTCGGCACCACGCTCCAGGACCCCAAGGACAAGATCTGGCTCCAGAACCTGATGGCGTACACCGGCACCGGCGTCAACGGCATGTCGTTCACGTACTGGTCGTGGAACCCGAACTCAGGTGACACCGGCGGCATCGCCAACGACGACTGGACCACTGTCAACCAGCCGAAGCAGGACATCCTCACGCCGTACCTGATCCCGCCGACCGGCGGTGGCGGCACCACCAGCCCGTCCCCCACCGGCACCCCGAACACCTCGCCGGCGCCCACCACCCCGCCGCCTCCGGTGACCGGCGGCTGCACCGCCACCTACAAGCAGATCAACTCCTGGGCGGGTGGCTTCCAGGGCGAACTGACGGTGAAGAACACCGGCACCGCCGCGGTGAACCCGTGGTCGGCCACCTGGACCTGGCCGTCCGGGGTGACGCTCGCCAGTGGCTGGAACGCCACTGTCACGCAGTCCGGCACCACTGTGACCGCCGCCGCGCCGGCCTGGGCGTCGTCGCTGGCGCCGGGCGCGTCGGTCACCGTCGGCTTCACCGCCAACGGCACCGCCGCCGCCCCCGCCACGGTCAGGCTCAACGGCACCGCTTGCTGACCGTGCAAGGAAGGGCCCCTTATTAACGCCTGTGGTAGAGGAAGGGCCCCCTTTTAACACTGAGTGTTAAGAGGGGGCCCTTCCTTACGCGGGGGCGGTCAGTGGGCGGCGCAGCCGCCGGTGGGGGCCGGTGACGGGGCCGGCGCGCCGATCGTCGGCAGTCCGAGCAGCACCCCGGGCGTACGCGGGACCTGTCCCGCCTCGGCCGCGTCCCCGGCCGGGGTACGCCGGTGCGCCAGCGGGGCTCCGTCGGCGTTGAGGTGGTGCGGGGCGGCGTACGTGACAGTGGTGTGCACGACGTCGCCGGGGCGGATCCGGCCGGCCAGCTCACCTGTGGCGAAGTGCACGAGCCGGCCGTCGCGGGCCCGGCCGGACATCCGGCCGGTGCGCTCGTCCTTGCGGCCCTCGCCGACCGCCACCAGGACCTCGACGGTCTCCCCGACCAGCTTCTTGTTCTCCGCCCAGGTGATCTCCTCGACGCAGGCGATCAGCCGCTCGTAACGCTCCTGCACGACCTGCTTGGGCAGCTGCCCGTCCATCGTGGCGGCCGGGGTGCCGGGTCGCTTGGAGTACTGGAACGTGAACGCCGAGGAGAACCGCGCCTCCCGGACCACGTCGAGGGTGCGGACGAAGTCGGCCTCGGTCTCGCCCGGGAAGCCGACGATGATGTCGGTGGTGATCGCCGCGTCCGGCATCGCCGCCCGCACCTTCTCGATGATCCCCAGGTAACGCTCCGAGCGGTACGAGCGGCGCATCGCCCGCAGCACGTCGTCCGAGCCGGACTGCAACGGCATGTGCAGCGAGTGGCAGACGTTGGGCGTCTCGGCCATCGCGGCGATCACGTCGTCGGTGAAGTCCTTCGGGTGCGGGCTGGTGAACCGCACCCGCTCCAGACCGTCGATGTCGCCGCAGGCGCGCAGCAGCTTGCCGAACGCGTACCGGTCGCCGAACTCGACGCCGTAGGAGTTGACGTTCTGCCCGAGCAGCGTCACCTCCAGCACGCCGGAGTCGACCAGCGCGCGGACCTCGGAGAGGATGTCGCCGGGGCGGCGGTCCTTCTCCTTGCCGCGCAGGGACGGCACGATGCAGAACGTGCACGTGTTGTTGCAGCCGACGGAGATGGAGACCCATCCGGCGTACGTCGACTCGCGCCGGGTCGGCAGCGTGGAGGGGAAGACCTCCAGCGCCTCCAGGATCTCCACCTCGGCGGCGGCGTTGTGCCGCGCCCGGTCCAGCAGCGCCGGCAGCGAGCCGATGTTGTGCGTGCCGAAGACGACGTCCACCCAGGGGGCCTTGCGGACGATGTCGCCGCGGTCCTTCTGTGCCAGGCAGCCGCCGACCGCGATCTGCATCCCGGGGTGCTTCGCCTTCACGGGGCGCAGATGGCCCAGGTTGCCGTAGAGCCGGTTGTCGGCGTTCTCCCGGACCGCGCAGGTGTTGAACACCACCACGTCGGGCTGATCGTCGGCCTCGGCGGCGCGCACGTACCCGGCGTCTTCGAGGAGGCCGGAGATGCGCTCGGAGTCGTGCACGTTCATCTGGCAGCCGTACGTACGCACCTGGTAGGTGCGCGGGCTGCCCGCGGCTGCGGTAGTCATGACCCGGACAGCGTATCCGGGTGGTGCCGGTCTGCTCGAACGAGGCGGAGCCGGGTACGTCCGGAAGATCTCCGGGTTCCACACCCCAGCGGCGGCACGACACCGCCGCGTTCGACGTGGACGCCGTGGCCGCCGCCACCGCGACGCCGCCTCGTGGTGCGCGACCGCAGCCGGCGGCCCGGGGCTGAGCCGGGCCGCCGCCCGCTCGCCGCCGGCCGGGCACGGCGGGCCCGGCCTTCACCCGGCGGCGTGGCCGCGCTCAGGCGGCGGCGAGCGCCGGGGCGACCGAGTCGGGGGCCCAGCGGGAGCGGTGGCACTGCGACCAGCCCCGGCAGCGCGGGTCGGCCTGTGTGCAGAGCCGGTGGTGGCTGAGCACCTCGCCGTCGTCGGTGTCGGCCACGTCGAAGTGCACCGGGCGGATCGTGCCGTCCGGCGCGACAAGCAGGTGCCGGCCGGCGTCTAGCGTGTCGTCACGCATCAGGCAGTTGCGGCCCATCAGCCGGGCCAGCGCCGCGAGCGCGGGCAGCTCGGCCAGGCTCTCGGGCACGCCGTAACAGTCGACCACGGTGCCGTACAGCCCGGGCGCCTCCCACACGTCGCAGACCACCGCGTACGCGGGGAGCCGGACCGGGTCGGCGACGGCCATGGGCATCACCACCCGGCCGAGCGCCTCGGCCAGCGCCGGGTAGACCTCCACCGGCTCGCCGCCGTCGATTCTCCAGTTCCACAGCTCGGTCATGCCGCCTCCTCGCTGCGCTCGTTCCACCGGCCTCCGGATCGGGCCTTACTGACGATGGTGGAGGGCATTTGCCCTCAGCCGGGCGCAAGTTACCGGTCTGTGACCATTCCGGGCAAAATTCCCTCGGGCGACGTTGCCCAGAGTAGCTGGAAGATGACAGTTTATCGGGTACGGTGCCGCGCCGGCGGCCCGGCCACGCCGCGAGTCGCGGCTCTAGCGGACCCGGATCCGGTGCTCCGAGGCCGGCAGCAGCTCACCGATCACCGTGCCGCCCGGCACCTCACCGGCGACCAGCAGGCCACCGGAGGTCTGCGCGTCGGCCAGCAACAGCCGCTCCCCCTCGTCGGCGCCGCCGAAGTCGGTCCACGGGGTGACCCATTCCAGGTTGCGCCGGGTGCCGCCGCTGACGAACCCGTCGCGCAGCGCCTCCCGCGCACCCGGCAGGTACGGCACCGCCGCCGCGTCGATCGCCACCGTCAGACGGCTCGCGCGGGCCAGCTTCGAGGCGTGCCCGAGCAGGCCGAAGCCGGTCACGTCGGTGCCGCAGCGGATGCCCGCGGCGATCGCCGCGCGGGCCGCGTCCCGGTTGAGGCTGGCCATCGAATCGACCGCCTCCGGGAAGCGCTGCCCGGTCTGCTTGTGCCGGGTGTTGAGCACGCCCACCCCGAGGGGCTTGGTCAGCGACAGCGGCAGGCCGGCCCGCCCGGCGTCGAGCGTGATCAGCTCGTCCGGCCGGACCACGCCGGTGACCGCCAGTCCGTACTTCGGGCCGTCGTCGTCCACGCTGTGCCCGCCGGCCAGGTGGCAGTCCGCCTCCCGGGCCACGTCCAGACCGCCGCGCAGCACCTCGCGGGCCATCTCCGGCGGCAGTACGCCGCGCGGCCAGCAGAGCAGGTTGAGCGCGACAAGCGGGGTGCCGCCCATCGCGTACACGTCGGAGAGCGCGTTCGCGGCGGCGATGCGCCCCCAGTCGTAGGCGTCGTCGACCACCGGGGTGAAGAAGTCGGCGGTGCTGACCAGGCCGGTCCGCTCGTCCAGCCGGACCACCGCGGCGTCGTCGCCGTTCTCCAGGCCGACCAGCAGGTCGGCCGAGCCGCCGGTGGCGCCGAGACCGGCGACCATCGCCTCCAGTTCGCCCGGTGGGATCTTGCAGGCGCAGCCGCCACCGCGGGCGTAGTCGGTCAGCCGGATCGCGTCGGTCATCGCCTCATGATCTCCCGCCTGCGGCGACGGCGCCAGTCGGCCCACCCGACGGTGACGAAATTCGGACGGGCCGGTACGCCGGTGATCGGTGTTACCGCTCCGTGACCATCTGAGTTGCGTTCTGCCACATCACGCCGCCTACAGTTGCCCAACCGGGGGTCGACCGACACCCGAATTCCGCCATGGACGACAGGGACGGTGGACGACGTGACGACGGGCGACCCGCTGATCGTGCTCGACGGGGTCAACAAGTGGTTCGGGCCGCTGCACGTGCTCGACGACGTGTCCCTCTCCGTCGAACGGGGCGAGGTGGTCGTGGTCATCGGCCCGTCCGGCTCGGGGAAGTCGACGCTTTGCCGCACCATCAACCGGCTGGAGCCGATCGACAACGGCACCATCACCTTCGACGGCCAGCCGCTGCCGGCCGAGGGCAAGCCCCTGGCCAAGCTGCGCAGCGAGGTCGGCATGGTGTTCCAGTCGTTCAACCTCTTCGCGCACAAGACCATCCTGGAGAACGTCACGCTGGGGCCGGTCAAGGTCCGCAAGGAGAAGCCGGCCGCGGCCCGTGAGCGCGGGCTGGCGCTGCTGGAGCGCGTCGGCATCGCGAACCAGGCCGACAAGTACCCCGCGCAGCTCTCCGGCGGCCAGCAGCAGCGGGCGGCGATCGCCCGCGCGCTGGCGATGCAGCCCAAGGCGATGCTGTTCGACGAGCCGACCAGCGCCCTGGACCCGGAGATGGTCGGCGAGGTGCTGGACGTGATGACGTCGCTGGCCCGCGAGGGCATGACCATGGTCGTGGTCACCCACGAGATGGGCTTCGCCCGGCACGCGGCCAACCGGGTCATCTTCATGGCCGACGGCAAGCTGGTCGAGGACGCGCCGCCGGCCGAGTTCTTCGCGAACCCGCGCAGCGAGCGGGCCAAGGACTTCCTCTCCAAGATCCTCACTCACTGAGCGCCCGTATGTGGAGCCGCCACGTCGGCCCCATCGAAGAAGGAGAATGAGTATGCGTTTCAAGCGCGTGGCGGCGGTGGCCATGATGGCTTCGCTCGCCCTGTCCGCGGCGGCCTGCGGCAAGGAGGGGGACCCCGCCCCCAGCGGCGGCGGCAACGCCAGCGGCGGCGCCCAGGGCGACAGCTGCAGCAGCTCGGGCGTGACCTTCACCCCCAAGGCGGACGCCAACGTCGCCGGCAGCCCGGCCTTCGAGAAGATCAAGTCGGCCGGCAAGGTCGTCATCGGCGTCAAGTTCGACCAGCCGAACCTCGGCTACAAGGACGCCCAGGGCAAGCGCTGCGGCTTCGACATCGAGATCGCCCAGTACGTCGCCAGCACGCTCGGCGTCGACCCGGCGAAGATCGAGTACAAGGAGATCGCCTCCGCCAACCGGGAGACCGCCATCAAGGGTGGCGAGATCGACTACTACGTCGGCACGTACTCGATCACCGACAAGCGCAAGAACGACGTCTCCTTCGCCGGCCCGTACTTCGTCGCCGGCCAGGACCTGCTGGTCCGCAAGGACGAGTCGTCGATCACCGGCAAGGACACCCTCAAGGGCAAGAAGGTCTGCTCGGTCACCGGCTCCACGCCGATCCAGAAGATCCGCGACGAGGGCCTGACCGAGGGCGAGAACATCGTCGAGTTCAAGACCTACTCCGAGTGCGTCTCGCAGCTGCTCGACAAGAAGGTCGACGCGGTGACCACCGACGACGCCATCCTCAAGGGCTACGCCGCGCAGAACCCGGACGAGCTCAAGGTCGTCGGCCAGCCGTTCAGCACCGAGAAGTACGGCATCGGCCTGCCCAAGGACGACAAGGCGCTGCGTGACTACGTGAACAACCAGATCGAGGCCGCGTTCACCGACGGCACCTGGAAGAAGGTCTACGACGGCACGCTCGGCAAGTCCGGCTCGCCGGCCACCCCGCCGCAGCTCGAGCGGTACTGACGGTCCGCACCGACGTCGGGCCGGGCGGGGAGGTCGTCCTCCCCGCCCGGTCCCGTCTGGAGAGAGTGAGAGCGAGGTATGGGCGAGTTCTTCCGCGTCCTGACGGACAACGCGAGCCTGTTCCGCGACGGGTTCTACAACACAGTCAAGTTGTTCCTGATCGCCGGCGTGGGCAGTCTCGTCCTCGGCACACTGCTCGGCGCGATGCGGGTGTCCCCGGTCCCCGCGCTGCGCGCGTTCGGCGCCACGTACGTCAACCTGGTCCGCAACACCCCGCTGACGCTGGTGTTCGCGTTCCTCGTCTTCGCGGTGCCGAAGCTGGACGTGAACATCGACTACTTCAACAGCGCCTGCATCGCCCTGATCGCCTACACGTCGGCGTTCATCTGCGAGGTGATCCGCTCCGGCGTGAACACTGTGGCCACCGGGCAGGCCGAGGCCGCGCGGGCGCTGGGCATGACGTTCGGCCAGGTGCTCACGCTGATCGTGCTGCCGCAGGCGCTGCGGGCCATGGTCCCGCCGATGATGAGCGTGCTCATCGCCATGCTGAAGAACACCACGATCGCCGCCGGCTTCTCGGTGCTGGAAGCGGGCGCCATCCCGGCGTACATGTCGGAACGGGGTGAGCCGCAGTTCGTCGTGCTCACCTGGATCGTGATCGGCTTCCTCATCCTGATCCTCCCGCTGGTGGTGCTCCAGCGGTTCCTCGAGCGCAAGTGGGCGGTGGCCCGATGAGCAGCAGCAGCGTCCTCTACGACATCCCCGGCCCGAAGGCCCGGCTGCGCAACCGGATCCTCGGCATCGTCGCGATCGCCGCGATCGTCGCGCTGCTCGCCTTCGTGGTCTACAAGTTCGACCAGACCGGCCAGTTCGAGGCCCGCAAGTGGGAGCAGTTCCAGTACGCGGCCGTGCAGCGGGAACTACTCAACGGCCTCTGGGCGACGCTGAAGGTCGCCGCCGTCGCCACCGTGCTGGCGCTGCTGTTCGGCGCGTTCTTCGCCAGCGCCCGGCTCAGCGACAAGGTGTTGTTCCGCGCTCCGGCCACGTTCGTGGTGGAGCTGTTCCGCGCGATCCCGCTGCTGATCCTGATCTTCTTCGGCTACTACGTGCCGTTGCAGTACGGCTGGCCGATCGACAAGTTCTGGGCGCTGGTCATCGGGCTGACCCTCTACAACGGCTCGGTGCTGGCGGAGATCTTCCGCGCCGGCATCAACGCCGTGCCGTACGGGCAGTCCGAGGGCGCGTACGCGGTGGGCATGCGCAAGAACCAGGTGCTGCGGCTGATCCTGCTGCCGCAGGCGTTCCGGTCGATGCTCCCGGCGATCGTGAGCCAGCTCGTCGTGCTGCTCAAGGACACCGCGCTCGGCTTCATCATCACGTACCCGGAGCTGCTGTTCGTGGGCAAGCAGATCGGCGGCCGGCTGGCCTTCGGCCTGCCGTACGTGCCGACGTACCTCATCGTCGCGGCCATCTACATCAGCATCTGCGGCCTGCTGTCGGTGCTGGCCTGGTGGCTGCAGAAGCGGCTGACCCGGCTGCCGCGCAGCGCCGCCAAGCCGGTGGCGTCGACGCAGACCGACGGTGGGACCGGCGCCACGCGGCTGGTCTGAGCCGGCGGACGCGAAACGGGCGGGTGGGGTTCTTCCCCACCCGCCCGTTTCCCGTCCTGCCGCTGGATCAGCGGGCGATCTCGGTGACCCGCGACTCGCGCACCACTGTCACCCGGATCTGCCCCGGGTAGGTCAGCTCCTCCTCGATCTGCTTGGCCACGTCCCGCGCCAGCACCGCCGCGCCGATGTCGTCCACGTCGTCCGGCTTGACCATCACCCGGATCTCGCGGCCCGCCTGCATGGCGAAGACCTTCTCCACGCCCAGCTTGCCGGCCGCGATCTCCTCGATCCGCTCCAGCCGCTTGACGTACGCCTCAAGGCTCTCCCGCCGCGCCCCCGGCCGCCCGCCCGAGCAGGCGTCCGACGCCTGGGTCAGCACCGCCTCGATGGTCTGCGGCGGCACCTCGTTGTGGTGCGCCTCGATGGCGTGCACCACGTCCTCGCTCTCGCCGTACTTGCGGGCCACGTCCGCGCCGATGATCGCGTGGCTGCCCTCCACCTCGTGGGTGAGCGCCTTGCCGATGTCGTGCAGGAACGCGCACCGCTTGATCGTCGGCACGTCCAGCCGCAGCTCGGCGGCCATCACCCCGGCGATGTGCGCGCTCTCCACCAGGTGCTTGAGCACGTTCTGCCCGTACGAGGTGCGGTAGCGCAACCGGCCCAGCAGGGTGACCAGCTCCGGGTGGATCTCGGTGATGCCCACCTCGACCAGCGCGTCCTGGGCGGCCCGGTGGCACAGCTCCTCCACCTCCTGCCGGGCCAGGTCGTACACCTCCTCGATCCGGTGCGGGTGGATCCGGCCGTCGAGGACCAGCTTCTCCAGCGTGACCCGGCCGACCTCCCGGCGTACCGGGTCGAAGCAGGACAGCAGCACGGCCTCGGGGGTGTCGTCGATGATCAGGTTGACGCCGGTGACCGACTCGAAGGCGCGGATGTTGCGCCCCTCCCGGCCGATGATGCGCCCCTTCATCTCGTCGCCGGGCAGGTGCAGGACGCTGACCACGCTCTCGGCGGTCTGCTCGCTGGCGACCCGCTGGATGGCGTCCACCACGATGTTGCGGGCGCGCTGCTCGGCGCTGCCCCGGGCGTCTGCCTCGATCTCCCGGACCAGCAGCGCGGCCTCCCGCTTCGCCTGCCCCTCGATCGACTCGACCAGCTCGGCGCGGGCCGCGTCGGCGGTCAGCCCGGCCACCCGCTCCAGCTCCCGGCGGCGCTGCTCCTCCACCTCGGTCAGCGCCCGCTCCCGCTCGGCCAGTGCGGCCTCCCGGACGGCCAGGGCCGCGGTGGCGGCGGTGAGCTGCCGCTCGCGCTCGGCGAGCCGTTCCACCTCCTCGGTGTGCAGCCGCTCCCGCTCGTCCATCCGGGCGGCGCGGCGTTCCACCTCGGCCGCCTGCTCCCGGGTGGTGGCGGCCAGCACCGCCACCTCCCGCTCGCCGCTACGCCGCGCTGCGGTACGCAACTGCTCGGCGTCCGCCTCGGCCTGCTTGTGCGCCCGCTCCAGCACCGTGTCGGCCTCGGCCCGGGCGTCGTCGAGCACCCGCCGCGCCTCGGCCCGGGCGGCCTTCGCCTCGGCCTTGGCGGCGGCCGCCTCGGCCCGGGCCGCGGAGGCGGCGGACTTCGCCACGTCGATCGTGCTGTTCACCTCGTCGGCGGCGGTCCGCAACGCCGCGAGGGACTGCTCCTGCCGGTCCTTCTCCGCGATGAAGGCCGGGTCCTCCGGCGCGGGTGCCAGGCTGAGCCGCTTGAGGGTACGCACGCCGAACAGCACGGCGCCGACCACCACCGCGACGAGCAGCAGCACGACCACGAGGAGGACGATGTCGAAGGCGCTCATCCGGCCGCTCCGAACCGGCACGCGGACACGCCCGCCCGCCGGGGCCCGGTGGCGGTACGGGGCGTGTCGCCCGTCGCGGAGGGGCCGTGTGGCAGTCCGCCGGTGAACCTGTGCCGCCCTGCCATGGCCGCCTCCCCCTGAACGTCGGCGCCGCAGCACGCGTGAAGGACACGCGCCTGCGGCTCTGGACGCCCGACCGGAGCGGCTGGCTATGGGCAGCTTTCCGTCGGCGGTGTCCCCGTGAGGGCACCGCTGGCGGCCGGTTGCAGTTGTCGGAGGCTCCGAAGGGTCCGGAGCGCCCGTCAAGGGCCGGTGTAGCTGGCCAAAGTGATGCTGTTCTGTTACGAGATCTATGTTGTGCGCTTAGCCTGCGCTGGTCGGGCAAAGTGAGCCTGTATGGCGAGGCTAGGTCGCGAGGTGCCGTTCGGTCAAGGAGTCATGATCAAACCACCCGGACGGAGAGAAGTTGCCGCGTCACTCAGTGGTGTCCAGATGCCGGACACCCCCGGACAAACCTCACCCTCACTCCCGCGACTTGACCTCCCGACCTGCCCATACCCTCCCACGCTCATGATCCACTCCCCTGCGCAGGCCGCCACTCCACCCTCCCACCCCCGGTGATCAAGGAGTTGACGTCCACCCACGACCCCCCGAGCGACACAAACTCCTTGATCACCGCCCTGGCCGGGTGAATCAGCGGGCGGTGGTGGTCAGGGCGGTGGTCACCAGCGCGGCGTTGTCGGGAGCAGGGGTGCCGTCGGGCAGCAGCAACGTGTCCTCCAGGCCGATCCGGGTGTGCAGGCCCCGCCGGACCGCCTCGGCGTACACCGGCCAGGTGGCGGGGCCCTCGCCGTGCAGCAGCACCGGCGGGTGCCCGCCGGGCAGCGCGGCCAGGATCGCCGCGGCGTCGGCGAGCGCCGTCTCGACCTGCTCGGCCACGCACTCCACGAGGATCCGTCCGGTGGGCGCGGACCAGCGGCGCCAGGCGTCGACAGCCGCCGGGGTCCAGAGACCGGCCTCGACCATCACGCCACGCTCACCCAGGGCGGCGGCGACCTCCGCCGCTCCCGGTTCGTGGGCGTTCACCGAGGCGAAGTCGGGCAGCACCGTCCAGGCGCGGACGGCGGCGACCCGCTCGGCCGGGTCGGGGACGATCCAGGCGCCGGTGCTCACCCCGACCGGCAGGCCGGGCCGGGCGGCCCGGATGGCGGTGACGGCTGCGGCGATCACCGCCGGGCCGAGCGACTCGGCGCCGGTGTCGTCGCGCGGGTGCACATGCACCGCCGCCACCCCGGCGGCCGCGCAGCGCACCGCGTCGGCGGCCAGTTCCGCCGGGGTGAGCGGCACGGCGGGGTGCTCGTCCCGCCGTCGTGTGCCGTTGAGACACGCCTTCAGCACTGGTGTGCCTCTCCTCGGGACGGAAGCCACGACCCGGGCGGCCAGTCGGTCAGTCGAGCCGGCGGGAGTCGAGGTCGTGTTCGGCGTCGGCCATCGCGTCGGCGTCGATGTGCTCGGCGAACTCGGCCGCCTCGGCGCTCTGCGCGGCCAGCGCGTCCTTCACCGCCCGGATCGCCACCCCGGGCGGGTAGCCCTTGCGCGCCAGCATCCCGACCAGGCGGCGGAACACCGCGTCCGGCTCGCCCCGGGCGCTGCGCAGCTTGCGCTCCACCAGGGCACGGGCGGTCTCCGCCTCGGTCTCCTCGTCCAGCCCGTCCAGGGCGGCGCCGGCGACCTCGCCGTCGACGCCGCGCTGGCGCAGCTCGTTGGCGAGCGCCCGGCGGGCCAGCCCACGGCCGGCGTGCCGGCTGCTCACCCAGGCACGGGCGAAGGCGGCGTCGTCGACGATGCCCACCTCGTCGTAGCGGTCGAGGACCTGCTCGGCGACCTCCTCGGAGATGCCGCGACGGGCCAGCGCGCCGGCCAGCTCGGCCCGGGTACGCGGACGCACCGCGAGCTGCCGCAGGCAGATCTCCCGGGCCAGTTCGGCCTCGTCGCGCGGCGGAGCCGGAGCCTCCCCAGCATCGGGCTCCGCCGCGCGATCACGGCGCCCCCGGCGGGGCCGGGGCGTGCCTGTGGCGTCGCCCGTACGGGGTGGGCCGGCATCCCAGCCCCGGCCCGTACGGGCGCGTCGTCCTGCCACGGGTCAGCGGATCAGAAGTCGACCGGCGGCAGTTCCGGGCCACCGGCGGCGTCGCCCGCACCACCGGTGCCGACGCCGAGCTTCTCCAGGATCTTCTTCTCGATCTCGGCCGCCACGTCCGGGTTCTCGCGGAGGAACTCGCGGGCCTTCTCCTTGCCCTGGCCGAGCTGGTCACCGTCGTAGGTGTACCAGGCGCCGGACTTGCGGATGATCGCCTGCTCCACGCCGACGTCGATCAGCGAGCCCTCACGGGAGATGCCCTTGCCGTACATGATGTCGAACTCGGCCTGCTTGAACGGCGCGGCGACCTTGTTCTTCACGACCTTGACCCGGGTGCGGTTACCGACCACGTCGGTGCCGTCCTTGAGGCTCTCGATGCGGCGCACGTCGAGCCGGACCGAGGCGTAGAACTTCAGCGCCCGGCCACCGGTGGTGGTCTCCGGGCTGCCGAACATCACGCCGATCTTCTCGCGGAGCTGGTTGATGAAGATCGCGGTGGTGCCGGTGTTGTTGAGCACACCGGTGATCTTCCGCAGCGCCTGGCTCATCAGCCGGGCCTGGAGACCGACGTGGCTGTCGCCCATCTCGCCCTCGATCTCGGCGCGCGGCACCAGGGCCGCCACCGAGTCGATCACGATGATGTCGATAGCGCCGGAGCGGACCAGCATGTCCGCGATCTCCAGCGCCTGCTCGCCGGTGTCCGGCTGCGAGACCAGCAGGGCGTCGGTGTCGACGCCGAGGGCCCGCGCGTACTCCGGGTCGAGCGCGTGCTCCGCGTCGATGAACGCGGCGATGCCGCCGGCCCGCTGGGCGTTTGCGACCGCGTGCAGCGCGACGGTGGTCTTACCGCTGGACTCCGGACCGTAGATCTCGACCACCCGGCCGCGGGGCAGACCGCCCACGCCGAGCGCCACGTCGAGCGCGATGGAGCCGGTCGGGATGACGGCCGTCTGCACGACGGGCCGCTCCCCCAGGCGCATCACCGAACCCTTGCCGAACTGCTTGTCGATCTGAGCGAGAGCAAGGTCGAGCGCCTTCTCCCGGTCAGGCCCTGCTGCCATCGTTGCCACCCCTGCCTTCGCCGGCGTCTTTCCTGAGCTTCGCGTCACGCGGGACACGCTAGGCGCTGGGTCCGACAGAAAACCAGCCGACGGGCCGTGAGCTGTGGACGAGCACCCCGCTGTGGACAATAGCCGAACAGGTGTACGACTGGGCAAGCGACACGCGGGATCGACGAAAAGGCTGCTCAGCGTAGCCGGGCGGGCACCCGGTCGGGATACGCGGCGACCACGGCGCGCCACACCACGTGCGTTTGCTCACCGGCGGCGAGGGCCTGCTCGATGGTCCGCCCGTCGAGCTGGGACAGCACCTGGTCCCTGGCGATGCTGGCCGCGTAGCCGGGCCCGAACGCCTCCTCCAGCCGCGTCCAGAAGTCGGTCAGCCGCACGTGTTCAGTCCTCCTCGTCGAGTGGTGCCGTGGCGGGACGGCGCAGCGCCAGCGCCACCAGCGGCACCACGGCGATCGCCGACAGCAGGGTGAGCGTCGGGTACCCCACGGCCCGCATGACGAACCCGCTCGCCGCCGCCGCGCCCGCCCCGGCCAGCCCCATGAGCAGGTCGGACAGGCCCTGCACGCCGGGCCGGTCGGCGGTCGGCACCGACTCCGACAGCAGCGTCGAGCCCGCCACCATCGTGCCCGACCAGCCCAGCCCGAGCAGCGTCAGCCCCACCGACAGCAGCGGTGTGTCGTGCCCGGCGGTGCCGGAGACCGCGCACGCGGCCAGCAGCAGCGCCACCCCGCCGAGGATCACCGGGCGCCGGCCGAACCGGTCGGTGAGCCACCCCACCACCGGCGACAGCGCGTACATGCCGGCGATGTGCAGGCTCAGCACCAGGCCGACCACCGGCAGCACGTCCTCGTCGGAGTGCCACTCGCCGAGGTGCACCGGGGTCATCGACATCACCGCGACCATCACCAGGTGACCCACCGCGACAGCGGCGATGCCGAGGCGCGCGGCCGGCCTGCGGCGTACCGTGCGCCACGCGGCGACCATGCCCCCGCGGCGGGTGGCCGCGGGCGCGGCGTCCGGCACCGGCTCGGCCACCGCCAGCCGGCGCGCGGTGAGCAGCGGGTCCGGCCGGAGCAGGACCAGGATGACGACGGCGGCCAGCGTGAACGCGACGGCGCTGAAGGCGAACGGCCCGGACAGCGCCGGCAGACCCCAGCCCCGGGTGGTGTCGTCGGCGAGCGCGGCGAAGTTCGGCGCGGCCACCGCGCCGATGGTGGTGGCCCAGACCACCATCGAGAGCTGCCGCCCCCGGCGGTGCGGCTCGGCCAGGTCCACGGCCGTGTAGCGGGCCTGGAGGTTGGCCGCCGTGCCGCCGCCGAACAGCAGCATGCCGGCGAAGAGCAACGGCACCGCGCCGGTCACGGTGGCGACCACCACCAGCACGCCGCCCACCGCGCCGGCCAGGTACGCGAGGACCAGCCCCGGCCGCCGGCCGCGCGCGGCCATGAGCCGGGTGACCGGGATGGCCAGCAGTGCGCCGCCGACCACTCCGGCGCTCTGCGCCAGCCCGGCCAGCGCGGTGCCGGCGACCCGGGCGGCGAGCAGCGCGCCGACCGAGATGCCGATGGTGACGCCGATGCCGCCGATGATCTGGGTGAGGAACAGCAGCCGGACGGTACGCCGCTGGACGCGGGCGACATCCGGCCGGGGCGGGGCCGGCGCGGTCAGGTCGACGGACATGCTGCGCTCCTGGTGGGGATGGGTGTCCCATCCTCCCGCACCGGTCCGGCCGACCGGCACCCGGTTCGGCTACAGGCCGAGACCCCGGCCGATGATCTCCTTCATGATCTCGGTGGTGCCGCCGTAGATGGTCTGCACCCGGCTGTCCAGCCACGCCTTCGCCACCGGGTACTCCGCCATGAAGCCGTAGCCGCCGTGCAACTGCACGCACCGGTCGGCGACCTTCGTCTGCAACTCGGTGGTCCACCACTTGGCCTTCGCCGCGTCGGTCACCGAGAGGCGGCCCGCGTTGAACTCGGTGACGCAGTGGTTGACGAACGTCCGCGCGATGGTGACCTCGGTGTCCAGCTCGGCCAGCAGGAACCGGTTGTGCTGGAACCGGCCGATCGGCCGCCCGAACGCCTCCCGGGAACGGGCGTACTCGATGGTGAGCGCGAGCAGCTTCTCGCACGCCGCCACCGCTGCCACGGCGATGCTCAGCCGCTCCCGGGGCAGGTTGGCCATCAGGTGGTAGAAGCCGTGGTTCTCGGTGCCGATCAGGTTTTCCGCCGGCACCCGGCAGTCGTCGAAGAACAGCTCGGCGGTGTCGTTGGCCTTCAGGCCCACCTTCGCCAGGCGGCGGCCCCGGCTGAAGCCGGGCGTGCCGCTCTCCACCACGACCAGGCTCACCCCGTGCGCGCCCTGGTCCGGCGCGGTCTTGGCCACCACGACCACCAGGTCGGCCATCTCACCGTTCGTGATGAACGTCTTCTGCCCGTTGAGGACCAGGCTGTCGCCGTCGCGGACCGCGGTGGTGCGGATGCCCGCCAGGTCGCTGCCCGCGCCCGGCTCGCTCATCGCGATGGCGGTGACCAGGTCGCCGGAGCAGAAGCCCGGCAACCACCGCTTGCGCTGGTCGCCGGTGGTCAGCTCGGTCAGGTACGGGGCGACCACGTCGTTGTGCAGCCCGAACCCCAGACCGGTGCACCCGGCGGCGACGATCTCCTCGTCCAGCACCGCGTTGAACCGGAAGTCGCGCTGCCCGCCGCCGCCGTACTCCGGGTCGACGTCCGGGCCGAGCAGCCCGGCCGCGCCGGCGGCCCGCCACACCTGCCGGTCGACGATCCCGTCGGCCTCCCACTGCTCGTGGTGCGGCACCGCCTCCCGGGCGAGGAACCGACGGCACAGGTCGCGGAACTCGTCGTGGACGGGCTCGTAGAGATGCTGCTCCATGGCGGCAAGTCTGACACCGCTCAGCCGCCCCGGACAGGGGCGAGCGCCGCTCGTAGCCGGCGCTCCCGGAGGCCGGTGCGGACGGCCTCGGCCAGGATCGCGACCAGGACGATCCCGAACCCGACGGCGGCGGATTCCCACCCGGTGCGGATCGCGAGCACGATCAGCGGGCCGAGCAGCAGGACGCCACCGGCGGCCCCGAACAGCGCTCCCCGGCGTACCACCGGAAGGTTGTCCGCCACCGCCGCGCGTCCCGCCTCGTCGACGGGCGGCTCGCCCCGGCGCAGCCCGGTCTCGGTGACCGCCCAGGCGGCGGCCCGCTCCGCCTCGGCGGCGCCTGGTTTCTGAAACCAGTTCAGCATGAAGAACATGAGCCCGTAGATCACCCCGTGCAGACCGGCGTCGAGCACCGCTACCTGTACGGACTCGTCCCGATCCCAGAGCCGGATGGCCAGCCAGGCGACTCCGGCGAACGCCATGGAGATCACGTAGGGGCCGGGAGCGCCGAACCGGAGAAACGCCACGCGAGGTCGGGGTTCCGCCATGCCGGAGCCGTACCCTCGCGCGCCGTCCGGTAATCCCCTGTGGACGGTGGCGGGCGGACGTGCGGCACGCCAGGATGGCCGGATGAGCACACTCACGGGGAAACAGGTCGCCGAGGCCGGGCTGGACGGGTGGACGTACCTGCTGGGGGCGTTGCAGACGCGCATCCGTACCCCCGATTTCGCGGCCGGGATGGCGCTGGTGGCCGCGGTCGGCGCGGAGGCCGAGCGGGTCGATCACCATCCCGATCTGGACCTGCGCTACACCCACGTGGACGTGCGGCTCTGGTCGCACGACGCGGGCGGCGTGACCCAGCGTGACCTGCGGCTGGCCCGGTTCATCTCGGGGCTGGCCGCGGACGCCGGGCTCACCCTGTCGGCGGCCGGGCTGGCCCGCCTGGAACTCGCGCTGGACACCCCGGCGCACGCGGCGGTGCTGCCGTTCTGGCGGGCGGTCCTGACCTGGCAGGCACCGGGCGGCCGAGGCCCGGACGACGACGAGGTACGCGACCCGGACGGCGTGCTGCCGACTGTCTGGTTCCAGCGCTCCGGCCGGGACGAGCCCCGGCAGCGGTGGCACCCGGACGTGTGGGTCGACCCGGCCGAGGTGGACGCGCGCATCGCCGCCGCGCTGGCGGCCGGCGGCACGCTGGTCAGCGACGCGGAGGCGCCGAGCTTCTGGGTACTCGCCGACCCGGACGGCAACCGGGTCTGCCTCTGCACCTGGCAGCAGCGCTCCTGACTCAGCGCAGCGCCTTCGCGGCCACCTTCAGGTCGGCGACCAGGCCCTCGTAGGCCACGTCCTGGTTGTCGGCGCGCAGCACCGCCGACGGGTGGATGGTGGCGAGCAGCCGGGCCGCCGGGGCGTCGGCGACAGCGCCCGTCCGGTCGACCGGCACGCGCTCGAAGTCCTCCGGATGCTGGGCGGCGGCGGGCCAGGGCAGCAGCTCACCTCGCTGCTTCGTCACCCGGAAGCTCGGGCCGAGCAGCGCCTTGGCGGCGGTGGCGCCGAGCACCACCACGATCTCCGGGCGCAGCCGGGCGAACTCGGCGACCAGCCACGGCCGGCAGGCGGTGACGTGCACGCGGTCCGGGGTCTGGTGGATGCGCCGCCGGCCGCGCAGCTCGAAGCGGAAGTGCTTGACGGCGTTGGTCAGGTAGATCTGGGCGGGGTCGAGCGCCGCGTCGTCGACGGCCTTGCGCAACAGCCGCCCGGCCGGGCCGACGAACGGCAGCCCCTTCTGGTCCTCGATGTCGCCCGGCTGCTCGCCGACGAAGACCAGGCGGGCGTGCTCGTCGCCGCGGCCGAAGACGGTCTGGGTGGCGTCCCGGTACAGCTCGCAGCCCCGGCAGTCGCCCGCCGCGGCGCGCAGCTCGTCGATGGTGTCAGCCGACGGCGGGATGAACTCCTGTGCGCCGGGTGCGCTCTCGGTCTCGGCCATGCCGATCGTTCTACCCCGTTCGGCGGCGCGCACGCGAGCGGCCCGCCGCGCTGTCCGGAGGTGTTAAAAAGGGGCCCTTCCTATACCGAATGCGTTAAGAGGGGGCCCTTCCTTCCGGCGGTGAGCGCGTCGGCCAGCGCGGGGATGTCGGCCTCGTCCAGCGCGCTCACCGAGACGCGCACGGCGGGGTCGGCGGCGATCCGGTACAGGCCGCCGGGGGCGAGCGCCCACCCGGCGTCGCGCAGGGTCGTGACCGCCACCGTCTCGTCGGGCACCGGCACCCAGACGTTGATCCCGGTGCGCCCGTACGCGGTCACCCCGCGCTCGGCCAGCGCCTCGACCAGCCCGTCGCGCCGCCTGTCGTAGCTGTCCGCCGCGCGCCGCACCAGACCGGCGGTGGCCGGGTCGCGCCAGAGCGACACGACCAGGCGTTGCAGCACTGTGGACACCCAGCCGGCGCCGACCCGCGCGCGCCCGGCCACCCGGGCCACAGTGGCCTCGTCGCCGGTCAGCACCGCGAGCCGCAGGTCGGGCCCGTAGGGCTTGCTCACCGACCGGACGAAGGCCCACGCCGGGGTCGCCCCGGCGAGCGGGTGCAGGGGTACGCGGGCCAGCTCGGCGGCGTGGTCGTCCTCGATCAGCAGCAGGTCGGCCCGGCCGGCGAGCAGCGTGCGCAGCGCGTCGGCACGGGCGGCGGAGACCGCGGCGCCGGTCGGGTTCTGCGCCCGGCTGGTCACCACGAGCGCCCGGACCCCGGCGGCGAGCGCCGCCCGGACGCCGCCCACTGTGGGGCCCTCGTCGTCCACCGGCACCCCGACGGTACGCAGGCCGAGCGCCGCGATCAGGTCGAGCAGGTTGGCCCAGCCCGGGTCCTCCACCGCCACCGCGTCGCCGGGGCGCAGGTGGGCGGCGAGCAGCCGTTCGATGCCGTCGAGCGCCCCGCCGGTGACTGTCAGCTCGCCGGCCGGCACGCGATCGGCGGCGAGCCGCTCCCGGGCCAGGGCGGCCAGGTCGGGCAGCACGGCGTCGGTCGCGTACCCGCCGGGGGGTCCGATCTCGGCGGCGAGCGCGGCGAGGTGCGGGCCGAGCGGCGGCAGCAGCCGGGGGTCGGGCTGGCCGGCGGAGAGGTCACGGCCGCCGGGCAGCGGTGGGGGCAGCAGGGCGGCGCGGCGGGCGGCGACCGGCGGGCGGGGGCGGACCCGGGTGCCGTGCCGGCCGGCGGTCGCGACCAGGCCGCGTTGCCGCAGTTCCTGGTACGCCTTCGCGACGGTGGCCGGGCTGACGTCCAGCTCGGCGGCGAGCGCGCGGACGGCGGGCAGGGGGTCGCCGGGGGCCAGGTCGCCGGTGCGGATGCCGGATTCGACGCTTGCCGAAATCGCGGCGGAGGTGGACCCGACGATCTGATAATGTGCTGCCACAGTTTAGTGATTGTACTAGAACAAAGGTGGGATGTCACGTGTACCCCCCGACCGCCCGCACCACCGCCACCCGCACCCGCGACCGGATGCACTACGACCGCGCCACCGCGCACGCGCTGCTGGACGAGGCGTACCACTGCGCGCTGTCGTTCACTGTTGACGGTGAGCCGCGCATCCTGCCGACCCTGCACGTGCGCGTCGGCGACACGCTCTACCTGCACGGGTCCACCGGCAGCCGGCCGCTGCTGGCCGCCCGGGGCGAGGCCGGTCTCCCGGTCTGCGTCGCCGTCACCCACCTCGACGGGCTGATCTACGCCCGCTCCCAGTTCCACCACAGCGCCAACTACCGGTCGGTGGTGGCGCACGGCACCGCCCGGCTGGTCGAGGACGCCGGCGAGAAGGCGCGGGTGATGACCGCGCTGGTGGAGAAGGTGGCCGCCGGCCGGTCCGCCGACAGCCGCCCGCCGAACCGGCGCGAGCTGGCCGAGACGGCGGTGCTGGCGCTGCCGCTGCGCGAGGTGTCGGTACGGATGCGCACCGGCGGCGTCAACGACGAGCCGGCCGACGAGGCGCTGCCGTACTGGGCCGGTGTGGTGCCGCTGCGGCTCACGCCGGGCCGCCCCGAACCGGCGCCGGGGGTGAGCGCGCCGGTGCCGGCGTACCTGCGGGCGGCCCGGTCGCCGTGGCACGAGCCGGCGGCGCTGCGCGGCGAGCACGTGGTGCTGGAGCCGCTCGACCTCGCCCACGCCGACGAGCTGTACGCAGCCACCGCCGACCCGCAGGTGTGGCGGCACCTGGGCGGCACGCAGCCGGCCGACGCCGCCGAGATGCGCCGGGTCATCACCGACTACCTGGACGCGCAGGAACGCGGCGAGCAGGTGTGCTGGGCGCAGCGCTGCGCCACCACCGGCGCGGTGGTCGGCACGACCTCCTACTACGAGATCGACCCGGTACGCCGCTCGCTGGCGATCGGCTACACCTGGCTGGGCCGCCCGTGGTGGCGTACCGGCGTGAACACCGAGGCGAAGCTGCTGCTGCTCGGCCGGGCCTTCGACGAGCTGGACGCGGTCCGGGTGGTCTGGCACACCGACATCCGCAACGAACGCTCCCAGCGGGCCATCGAACGGCTCGGCGCAAGCCGGGAGGGCGTGCTGCGGCAGCACAAGCAGCGCGCCGACGGCTCCTGGCGGGACACCGTGCAGTACTCGATGCTCGCGCGGGAGTGGCCGACGGCACAGGTCAGCCTGCGGGAAAGGCTTCGCCCGACGGCGGGCGCGGCGTCATGATGTCCGGCGTGCTGGGGATCACCGACATCTGGACGTACGTGCTGGGCACCGTGGCGATCGTGCTGCTGCCCGGCCCGAACTCGCTCTTCGTGCTGGCCACCGCCGCCCGTCGCGGCGTGGCCACCGGTTACCGGGCCGCCGCCGGAGTGTTCGTCGGCGACGCGGTGCTGATGATCCTCTCCGCCGCCGGGGTGGCCTCGCTGCTCCAGGCGTATCCCCCGCTCTACCTGGTGATCAAGTACGCCGGCGCGGCGTACCTCGGTTATCTGGGGCTGGCCATGCTGCGCGGCGCGTGGCGGCGCTGGCGCGACCGCAACGACCCGGCCACGCCGCGCCTGATCGACGAGGTGGAGCCGGCCGGGCAGCGGGAGCCGTTCCGGAAGGCGCTGGTGATCAGCCTGCTCAACCCGAAGGCGATCCTGTTCTTCGTGTCGTTCTTCATCCAGTTCGTCGACCCCGGGTACGCCTGGCCGGCGCTGTCGTTCCTGCTGCTCGGGCTGATCGCCCAGGTCGCCAGCGCGCTCTACCTGACCGTGCTGATCTTCACCGGCACGTACCTGGCGGCCCAGTTCCGGCAGCGCCGCCGGCTCGCCGCGAGCGGCACCACAGCTGTCGCCGTGCTGTTCCTCGGCTTCAGCCTCAAGCTCGCCGCCGGCTGAGGTGTAAGGAAGGGGCCCCTATTAACACCTCCGGTAGAGGAAGGGCCCCTTCTTAACAAGGCACGCGCACACGCTCACGTGCCGTCGCCGCCTCCGCCACCACCGCCGATGCCCGCGCCGCCGGCCGTACCCCCGAGCCCGTAACCCGGCGCGACCGGGCGGTCGGGGCGGCGGCTGACGTGCGCCGACTCGCGAATCGTGGCCGACCAGTCGGCGTGCGAGGCGGCCGCCGCGTGCCTGTCGATGGCATGCCGCAGCCAGCCGTCCACTGTGGCCACCCAGTCCCGTTTGTCGGCGCCGGCGTGCCAGACCCGGAACCGGCTGATGCTCTGGTGGGTGATCCCGGCCAGGGAGAGCCGCCGGTCCAACCAGAGCAGCACTTCCATGCCGGCCGAGTCGGTCAGCATGATCATTTCGAGTTCGGTCATCGGGCCGGCATAGAGCGGGGCGGCCCAGAACCCGTACCACTGCTGGAACGGCAGCGTCTGCTCCACCCCCGGCAGCCGCCCCTCCCGCAGGCCCGCCTGCCGGATCGCGAAGCCGAGCGTGTCCAGCGCGGCGAGCACGTGCTCCTGGGCGGGCAGCGGATGGATCAGCACCGGCACCATCGCGCCCTGATCCACCTCCGGATCCACAGACACCTCGGTGCGCAGGCCGGTACGCAGGCTCAACAGCGGCACCCCGCCGTACGTGGTCACCGGCGACTCCCACGGCAGCGGCACGGCGAAGTCGACAGCGCGCCGCCGCCCGGCCGGCACCACGAACCGCCCCGCGATCGTCCACGTCCGGAACTGCACCAGGCGGCGCGGCGCCTCCGGGTCCTCCGGTTCGACCTGGGTCACCAGCCCGAGCCGGATGTGCCGCACCGGCACGTCCGAGCCGCCCGCGCTCAGCGTCACCCGGCCGGGCAGGCGCAGGCCCGGCCGGGTGCTCGGGTTGGGCAGCGTGGTGCTCACCGACAGCCCGGTCCAGGCGGAGTCCCGCGACACGCCGGTCAACCGCATACCGGGGCTTTCCCGCTGCCCGCCCGGCCATGCCAGGCCGGAACGGACGCCGGCCCGGATCACGACGCTCAGCGCATCCGGCGGCCTCGCGGCACCGGGTCGGTCTCGTCGTCGAACTCGCCGATGACCTCCTCCAGCAGGTCCTCCAGCGCGACGAACCCGATGGGCCGGGTCGGCCCACCGCCGTTGCTCACCAGCGCGAGCTGCGCCTGCTGCGCCCGCATGGAGGTCACCGCCTCGGTCACCGACGCCTCGGCCGGCAGCGTGAAGGCGCTGGTCATCAGCTCCTCCGCGGTCGCCGGACGGCCGGTGGTGACGGCGCGCACCGCCTCGCGTACGTGCACCAGGCCGCACACCTCGCCACCGGCGTCGACAACTGCCAGCCGGGACCGGCCGCTGTCGCGCGAGACGTGTTCGATCCGCTCGGCGGTCTCGCCCCGGCCCACAGTGACGATCTGGTCGAACGGCTCCATCACCTGGGCCACTGTGGTGCCCTGGAGCTCCAGCATGCTGGTCAGCAGCTGGTGCTGCTCGGCGCCGAGCAGCCCGTGCTCCCGGGACTGCTCCAGCAGGATGCGCAGCTCGTCCGGGCCGTGCACCTGGGCCAGCTGGTCCTGCTGCTGCACGCCGACCAGCCGCAGCATCGCGTTCGCGAGCCCGTTGAGCACCGACAGCACCGGCCGGGCGATCCGGGCGAACGCCCGGAACGGCAGCGCCAGCAGCATCGCCGAACGCTCGGCGTCGGTGATCGCCCACGACTTCGGGGCCATCTCGCCGACCACCAGGTGCAGGAACGTCACCAGCGACAACGCGAACACCAGCGCGACCACGTGGCTGGCCGCGGTGGGCAGGCCGACCGCGTGCAGCAACGGGCTGAGCAGGTGCTCGATGGCCGGCTCGGCCAGCGCACCAAGACCCAGCGTGCACAGCGTGATGCCGAGCTGTGCGCCGGCCAGCATCAGGCTCAGCTCGCGGACGCCGTCCAGCGCCGCGCGGGCCGCCCGGCCGCCACCGGCGGCGGCCTGCTCCAGGCGGTACCGCTTGGACGCGATGAGCGCGAACTCGGCGGCCACGAAGAATCCGTTCAGCGCCAGCAGCACCACGGAGAAGAACAACGCGAACCCGGGGCTCATGCGGAACCCTCCCCGGACACGTCGGCGGTGGGCCGCAGCCGCACCGAGTCGGCCACGTGCCGGTCCACCGCCAGCACCTCGACCAGCACCCGGGGGCCGCCGGCCGGCTCGTCGCCGTCCGTGGCGACCGGGATCTCCAGCAGGTCACCGACCTCGGGCACCCGGCCCAGCTCCCGCATCACCAAGCCGGAGAGCGTGTCGTACTCGGGGCGCTCGGGCAGCTCGATGCCGGTGCTGTCGGCGACCTCGTCGATGCGCCAGCGCGCCGGGACCACCCAGGAGCCGTCCTCCTGCCGGGCCGCGGCCCGGTCCGGCGGGTCGTCCTCGTCGCGGATCGGCCCGACCAGCTCCTCGGCCAGGTCCTCCAGCGTGATCACGCCGGCGAAGCCGCCGTACTCGTCGACCACGCAGGCGAGCTGCCGGTGCCCGGACCGCAGGCGGTCCAGCACCGTCGGCAGCGGCAGCGTCTCGGGCACCAGCAACGGGGGTACGGCCACCGCGTCGACCCGGGTGGTCGCGCGCTGCGCCGGGGGCACCCCGAGCACGTCGGCGATGCCGACCACACCGATCAGGTCGTCGACGCCCTCGGCGCCGCTCACCGGGAACCGGGAGTGGCCGGTGTCCAGCAGCTCGACGATCCGGCTGACCGGCTCGTCGGCCCGGATGGTGTGCACGTCGACGCGCGGCACCATCGCCTCCCCGGCGGTCAGTTCCCGGAAGTCCAGACCCCGGTCCAGCAGGTCTGACATCTCGGCGTCGAGGTGCCCCTCCTCCCGGGACTCGGCGATGATCTGTTCCAGGTCCTGCGGGGTGGCGCCGCTGGGCAGCTCCTCGATCGGCTCGATGCCGAGCCGGCGGAGCAGCCGTACGGCCGCCCTGTCGAACAGCGTGATCAGCGGACCGGCGATCTTCAGGTAGATCAGGGTGGACCGCGCCAGCGCCCGGGCCAGCGGTTCGGCCCGCGCGATGGCCAGGTTCTTCGGCGCCAGCTCGCCGAGGACCATCTGCACCACTGTGGCGATGACCAGGGCGAGGGCCACCGACAGCGGCAGGGTGACCGCGCTGGACAGCCCGGCGAGGCCGAGCAGGTCGGCCAGCCCGGCACCCAGGAACGGCTCGGCGACGTAACCGACCAGCAGGGCGGTCACCGTGATGCCGAGCTGGGCGCCGGACAGCATGAAGGAGAGCCGCGCGGTCACCTCCAGGGCCCGGGCCGCGGCACGATCGCCACCGTCGGCGAGCTGCTTGAGCTTGCCCCGGTCCACGGCGACGTAACCGAACTCCTGGGCCACGAAGTAACCGGTGGCGGCGGTGAGGACGGTGATGAGAAGGAGACCGACGAGGATCAACACGGGAGGTTCAGTGCTCCCGGGGTCGTCGGGGAGGGAATTCGCCGGGTATTACCCGGCCGGCTACTGCTGCCCTCCGGGGCAGGAGAGTCGATCATGCAGCCCATTTTATCGGTACGCGCTGGACGTTCGCTGAGGGTGCCGGGAAGCCTCCCGCGCGTCCGGTTCACCGCCCGGCCAGCTCGTCGACGTCCAGCAGCGTCCGGTCGACCCGTCCGGAACGGTACGCGGCCCGGCCGATCATCTGCGCGGCCACCGGAGCGGTGGAGAGCTGGAAGAGCGCCACCAGGACCAGCATGCCCAGATCCGAGGGGGTACGCAGGCGCAGCGCCAGCCCGGCCAGGAGCAGCAGGACGCCCAGCACCTGCGGCTTGGTGGCGGTGTGCATCCGGTCCAGCACGTCCGGGAAGCGCACCAGCCCGATGCCGGCGACCAGGCCGAGCGCCGCCCCGGCCAGCAGCAGGAACCCACCCACCCAGTCCGCGACGGTGGCCGCGCTCACGCTGATCCGCCGTTCGTTCGCGACTGCGGGGCTCGCAAAACCGGCTCACTCCTCGCGCTCACGCTTCAGCCCGGACCGCGAAGCGCACCAGCGACACCGACCCGATGAAGCCGAGCAGGGAGAGCACCACCAGGACGGGCAGCGTGGTGGCGTGCCGGTTGACAGCGGCCTCCGCCCCGACCGCGGCGAGCATCGCCGTCAGCAGCAGGTCGGCGCCGACGACGCGGTCGAGCAGGGACGGTCCTCGGTAGATCCGGGTCAGGGCGAGCAGCGCGGTGGCCGAGAGCAGCACCGTGAGCGCGACGGCGAGCAGGGCAGTCACTGTTGGTTCCTCCGTTCGACGGGTTCGAGGTCGAGCCGGCGTACCTCGTCGGGAGATCCGATGGCACGCACGATGCGCCGTTCGACGGCGAGCACGCGCTCGCGGCTGCCGGTGATGTCCTCGGGTCCGCGTACGTCGAGCACGTGCACGTAGAGCACGCCCCGGGTCCGGTCGACGTCGAGGATCAGCGTGCCCGGCACCAGCGAGATCACCTCGGCGGTGAGCGTCAGGTTGAGGTCGGTGCGCACGCGCAGCGGCACCGCGATGATCGCGCCGCGCGGGCGGTAGCCGAAGCGCAGCGCCACCGCTGCCACGTGGAGGCTGGCGCTGACCAGCTCCGCGACGAACGTGGCAGCGAACACCAGCAGCGCGCGGGGGCGTACCCGGCCGCCGAACGTGACCGGCGGCAGCGGGAAGAACAGCAGCACCGCCGCGCCGACCACCAGGCCGGCGACCAGGTTGCCCCAGGACACGTCGCCCCACAGCAGCATCCACGCGACGACCAGCCAGCCGAGCGCGACCGCCTGGTCCCGCCGCCGCCCGCCCCGGCCGACGGCCGACGCGGGGGCGTCCGGGACGGGCGCCGCCCGGGGTACGCCGGCGGGCTCCCCGGTCGGGCCCCCGCCCGGGGGCAGTTCGTCGGTCACGGCACGTCCCGGGGCAGGACCGCCCGCACGTACGGGGTGCGCTCGCGCAGGTCGGTGGCCGCGTCCGAGGTGACCTGGAACAGCGGCCCGGCCACCAGCGTGAACAGCACGCCCAGCGCCACCAGTGCGGTGGTCGCGCCGACCATCAGCCCGGGCAGCCGGGCCGGCGGGGTGGCGGTGGCCAGCCGGGGCTCCCGCCAGAACGCGATGTTCCACACCCGGGAGGCGGCGTAGAGGGTGAGCAGGCTGGTGAGCGTGCCGGCCGCGACGAGCACGGCGGGCAGCACGCCACCGGCCGCCACGCCGGCCTGGAGCAGTCCGAGCTTGCCGAGGAAGCCGGAGAACGGCGGAATGCCGGCGAGGTTCATAGCGGGGACGAAGAAGAGCACGCCGAGGGTCGGGGCGACCCGTGCCAGGCCGCCGATGCGCCGCAGGTCGGTGCTGCCCGCACGTTCCTCGACCAGGCCGGCGACCAGGAACAGCGTGGTCTGGATGGTGATGTGGTGCACCACGTAGAAGATCGCCCCGGACAGGCCGGCGACGCTGCTCAGCGCCACCCCGAAGATCATGTAGCCGATGTGGCTGACCAGCGTGAACGACAGCAGCCGCTTCAGGTCCGACTGCGCCACCGCGCCCAGGATGCCGACCACCATGGTCAGCCCGGCCACCACCATCAGCAGCGTGGCGACCTGGCCGCCGGGGAACAGCAGCGTCTCGGCGCGGATGATCGCGTACACGCCGACCTTGGTGAGCAGGCCCGCGAAGACCGCTGTCACGGGGGCGGGCGCGGTCGGATAGCTGTCCGGCAGCCACGCCGACAGCGGGAACACCGCCGCCTTGATCCCGAACGCGAGCAGCAGCGTCAGTTGCAGGGTCAGGCGTACGCCCGACGGCAGCGCGTCCAGCCGGCCGGCGAGCTGCGCCATGTTCAGCGTGCCGGTGGCCGCGTACACCAGTCCCACCGCGGACAGGAACAGCAGCGACGACAGGATGCTGACCACCACGTACGTCGATCCGGTGCGCAACCGCGCCTCGGTGCCGCCCAGCGTGATCAGCACGAAGCTCGCGGCCAGCAGGATCTCGAAGCCGACGAAGAGGTTGAACAGGTCCCCGGCGAGGAAGGCGTTCGTGACACCGGCGGTCAGCACCAGGTACGTCGGGTGGTAGATGCTCACCGGCGCGGTCTCCCCGGTCTCGCCCCGGCCCTGGCCGATCGAGTAGAGCAGCACGCACAGCGTCACCGCCGAGGAGACGAGCACCATCAGCGCCGCCAGCTGGTCCGCCACCAGCACGATGCCCACCGGCGCCGGCCAGCCGCCCACGTGCACCACCACCGGCCCGGAGCCGTACGCCCGCACCAGCAGCACCGCCGCCACCACGAGGACGCTGGACAGGCACAGCACGCTTATCCACCGCTGCAACCCGGGCCGGCCGGACAGCAGGAGGGTGAGCGCCGCGCCGAGCAGCGGCACCACCACCGGCAGCGGAACGAGCGCGGTCACGAGGCGTCCCCCCGATGCAGCCGCCGCCGGGCCGGCTCCGGGTCCACCTGCTCCGGGTCGTCGTCCGGGCCCTCGCCGCCGTGGTCCGCAGTGGACACCTCGTTGCTCTCGGCGAGCCGGACGATCTGCCGGTCCTCCAGGTCGTCCTGCACCTCGTCGTCACCGCTGGTGTACCAGCTCCGGTAGGCGACGGCGAGCAGGAACGCGGTCAGCCCGAACGTGATCACCACGGCGGTGAGCACCATTGCCTGCGGCAGCGCGTCGCTCATCTCGCCCCGCGAGGTGGAACCGACGAGCGGCGCGGCGCCGGACCGCCCGCCGAGCAGGATGAGCAGGTTCACGCCGTTGCCGAGCATGATGATGCCGAGCAGGATCCGGGTCAGGCTGCGTTCCAGCAACAGCATGACGCCGGCGGCGACGAGCACCCCGACGGCCAGCACCAGCACCAGCGTCGGCCCGGCCGCACCCCTGTTCACTGAGCCACCTCTGTTCGCGACTGCGGGGCTCGCAAACCCGGCTCACTCCTCGCGCTCACGAGGGACCCTCCCGCTGGACCACCAGCCCGTGCCCCGCATCGCCCGCGGCCTCCACGTGCCGGTCGACCTCGGCGCCCAGGCTGCGCAGGATGTCCAGGATCAGCCCGACCACCACGAGATAGACGCCGACGTCGAAGAACAGCGACGTGACCAGGTAGAAGTCGCCGACCACAGGCAGCCACAGGTTGACCTTCACGCTCTGCAGCACCTGGCCGGTGAGCGCCAGGCCGAGGACGCCGCTGCCGACCGAGATGCCCAGACCCGCGCCGAGCACCGTGCCGGCACCGACCGGCGCCGCCTCGGCCAGCTCGTACCGGCCGCCGGCCAGGTAACGCAGGGCCAGCGCCAGCCCGGCCACGAGCCCGCCGGCGAAACCGCCGCCGGGCGCGTTGTGCCCGGAGAACAGCAGGAACAACGAGAAGATCAGTACGGTGTGGAAGATCAGCCGGGTGACCACCTCGAAGACGATCGAGCGCCGCCGTTCCGGCAGCGTCTGCCCGCCGCGCAGCCACACCGTGCGCCGGTCCCCGGCACGCAGCGCGGCCGGTGGCGGGCGGCGAGGGCGCGGCCCGGTGCGGGAACGCTCGTAGATCAGGCTGGCCACGCCGGTGGCGGTCACCACGAGCACCGAGATCTCCCCCATCGTGTCCCAGGCGCGGATGTCCACGAGCGTCACGTTCACGACGTTGCGGCCGTACCCCTGCGTGAGGGCCAGGTCCGGGAAGGCCGCGGAGATCGACGGCGCCCGCCGCGCCCCGGCCGCGACGAGCGCCAGACCGGCCATCACCACGCCGGCGGCGACCCCGATGCCGCGCCGCACCCAGCGGCTGCGGCGCAGCGGGCGGGCCGAGAAGCGCTCCGGCAGCCGCCGCAGCACCAGCACGAACACCGCGATCGTGGCGGTCTCCACCAGGAACTGGGTCAGCGCCACGTCCGGGGCGCCGTAGAGGACGAACATCATCGCGGTGCCGTAGCCGGTCACGCCGACGAGCAGCATCGCGGTGAGCCGGCGCCGCGCGCCCACCGCGAGCAGCGCGGCGACCGCGATCACCACGCAGACCACGAGCTGGGCCGGGTTGTCCCAGACCGCCAGGTCGACCCGCCACGGCGCGGTGGCGATCATCGCTCCCCCCGGCACGAACACCAGCGCGAGCAGCACGGTGCCGAGGTACTGCGGCAGGGAGCCGCGCTGGGTGGCGCCGGTGACCTCGATGGCGAGCCGGTCGAAGCCGTGCGTCACCCACTCGTACCCCTGGTTGCCGCTCACCGGCGAGCGCAGCCGGTCCAGCGCGGGCGCCAGCGGGCCGCGGACCAGGTGCAGCACCACACCGCCGGCCAGCACCAGGGCGGACAGGCCGAGCGCCGCCGTGGGTCCGTGCCAGAGCGCCAGGTGCTCCTCGACCGGCCCGAACAGCTCGGCGTACGGCTCGAACAGGCCGCTCAGCCACCCGGCGGCCGGACCGGCGGCGAGCCCGGCCACGGCGAGCAGCGCCGGGGGTACGAGCATCGCGGCGGGCGGCCGGGCCAGCTCGGTGTCCGGCACGCCGGGCCGGGTGACGAACGCGCCCCAGAGGAACCGGATGCTGTACGCGACGGTGAGCGCGCTGCCGGCCACCAGCACGATCAGGACCAGTGGATCGCCGGTGAACGCGGCGAGCGCCGCCTCCTTCCCGACGAACCCGAGCAGCGGCGGCACCCCGGCCATCGAGGCGGCGGCCAGCGTGGCGACTGTGGCCAGCACCGGCGCGGCCCGTCCCACCCCGGACAGCTCCCGCAGGTCACGGGTGCCGGCCTCGTGGTCGAGGATGCCGACGACCAGGAACAGCGCCGCCTTGAACAGGGCGTGTGCGGCCAGCATCGCCACGCCGGCCAGCGCCGCCTTCGGGGTGCCCGCCCCGAACACCACTGTGAGCAGGCCGAGCTGGCTGACCGTCCCGTACGCCAGCAGCAGCTTGAGGTCGGTCTGCCGCAACGCCGCCCACCCGCCGATGACGAGCGTGACCAGGCCGGCGACCACTGTGACCGGGCGCCACCCGTCGACCGGGGCGAGCACCGGGCCGAGCAGTCCGATGAGGAAGATTCCGGCCTTCACCATCGCCGCCGCGTGCAGGTACGCGCTCACCGGCGTCGGGGCGGCCATCGCCACCGGCAGCCAGGCGTTGAACGGGAACACCGCGGACTTCGCCAGCGCCCCGGCGAGGATGAGCAGGACCGCGACGGTCAGGTACCCGCCGCCGGGCAGCGGCGCGGCCGCCACCGCCGACCACCGGTAGCCGCCGGCGTGGTGGCCGAGCAGCAGGAACCCGACGAGCATGGCCAGCCCGCCCAGCGTGGTCACGGTGAGCGCCTGCGCGGCGGCCCACCGGCTGGACCGGCGTTCGGTGCTGTGCCCGATGAGCAGGTAGGAGAAGACGGTGGTCAGTTCCCAGAACACGTAGAGCAGCAGCAGGTCGTCGGAGACGACGAGGCCGAGCATCGCACCGGCGAAGGCGACCATGACAGCGGCGAACCGGGCCAGGCCGGTCGACCCGGGCGGGAAGTAGCGGGCGGAGTAGACCAGCACCAGCGCGCCGACGCCGCCGACGAGCAGCAGCATCAGCCAGGACAGCGTCGTGACCCGCAGCGCCACGTCGAGCTGGAGCTGCGAGATCCAGGGGTACGTCTCGACGACCGCGCCGCCGTCGCGTACCGCACCGGTGTGCGCCGCCGCCCAGACCGCTGTGGCGGCCGGGGCGAGCGCGAGCAGCAGGCAGGCGCGCGGACCCCACCGGCGGACCAGCAGCGGGGCGAGCAGGGCCGCCACCAGGTGCACGATCAGCAGGACGAGCACGCGTACTCCCGGTCGAGGTGACAGCGCGCGAACACGCTGGTGTCACAACCGATCACACGCCACAGAGGCACCGAACCGGGCCGTTTTCTCCAAAACCCACCCATATCCCCAGCCCTCACCGCCCGCCACAGGCTCCCCACCCACTCCTCCCCCCCGGCGGTGATCAAGGAGTTTGTGTCCGTCGGCGCGCCTGATCCGCCTGCAAACTCCTTGATCACCGGAGTGGGGCGCGGGAGGGCCGGGGGTGGGGCGCGGGAGGGCGGCGGGGTGGGGTCAGGGGGTGGGGTTGGGGGTGGCCAGCTGGTGGGCGGCGCGGTCGACGGCGCGCTGGGCGGCGGCCAGGGAGCGCAGTGGCAGCCGGGCGTCGCGGCTCTCCCGGCGCTGGACGAAGTAGTGCACAGCGGCCCGGACCCGGGCCCGGTCGGCGGCGCTGGACCGGGCGGTGGCCAGGATCATCTCGCGCAGCCGTGCGGCCAGTTCCTCGGCCAGCTCCAGATCGGGGCCGTGCAGACCGGCGCGCAGCACGGCCAGGCGACTGTCGACCTTACGGATGAGCACGTCGGTTCCCGGCCCCAGGACTCGTTCCTCGACGGTCATCCACGCCTCCACCCCACGCCGCATCGCGAGTGAAGTTACTTTATGTTGCAGCCCACAAGCAAGCAGTTAAGTAAGACTTAACGGAATAATCGCCCATTCCATTCTTCGACCGCTGTGCGCGGGACGCAACGGTCCGGCGGCGGGCCGGATGTCACACCCGCGCGGCAGGATGGGTGCGTGGCGGACGAGGTGACCCCGTCAAGCAGGTCAGGCGGGTCAGGCAAGTCAGACGGGGTGCTGGCACAGTTCGGCGCGGCGACCCGGGAGTGGTTCACCGCGGCGTTCGCCGCGCCCACCCCGGCCCAGGAGGGCGCCTGGCGCTCGGTGGCCGCCGCACGCAACGCCCTTGTCGTCGCGCCGACCGGCTCCGGCAAGACGCTCGCGGCGTTCCTCTGGTCGCTCGACCGGCTCGCCAAGGAGCCGCCGCCGGCCGACCTCCGGCGCCGGTGCCGGGTGCTCTACGTCAGCCCGCTCAAGGCGCTCGCCGTCGACGTGGAACGCAACCTGCGCGCCCCGCTCACCGGCATCCGCCAGGCCGCCTCCCGGCTCGGCCTGGCCCCGCCGGACATCACCGTCGGGATGCGTACCGGCGACACCCCGGCCGACGAGCGCCGGGCCTTCGCCCGCACCCCGCCGGACATCCTCATCACCACGCCCGAGTCGCTGTTCCTGCTGCTCACCTCCGCCGCCCGCGACTCGCTGCGCGGCGTCGACACGGTGATCGTGGACGAGGTGCACGCGGTGGCCGGCACCAAGCGCGGCGCCCACCTGGCGCTGTCCCTGGAGCGGCTCGACGCGCTGCTGGAACGGCCCGCGCAACGGATCGGCCTGTCCGCCACCGTCCGGCCGATCGACGTGTGCGCCCGCTTCCTCGGCGGCGCGCGCCCGGTCGACGTGGTGCAGCCGCCGGCCGACAAGACCATCGAGGTCAGCGTCCAGGTCCCGGTGGAGGACATGACCCGCCTCGACGAGCAGGAGCCGCCGGAGGACGACCTGGGCGGCCTCGCCCCCCGCCGTGCCTCGATCTGGCCGGCCGTCGAGGAGCGGGTGTTCGCGCTGATCCGCGCGCACCGGTCCACCATCGTGTTCACCAACTCCCGGCGCAGCGCCGAACGGCTCTGCGCCCGGCTCAACGAGCTGGCCGCCGAGGAGATCGAGGCGGCGTCCGCCCCGGAGGGCAGCCGCGTGGCCCGGGGCGGGGAGCCGGTGCGCGTATCCGATCTGCTGCCCGGCGCCGACGGCCCGCCGCCCGGTGCCGGGCCCGGGCCGGTGCGGGCGCCTCGGCAGCCGGCGGAGGTGATGGCGCAGGCCGGCGCGGCGGCCGGTGCGCCGGCGGTGATCGCCCGGGCGCACCACGGCAGCGTCTCCCGGGAGGAGCGCAAGCAGATCGAGGAGGCGCTGAAATCCGGCCGGCTGCCCGCCGTGGTCGCCACGTCCAGTCTGGAGCTGGGCATCGACATGGGTGCCGTCGACCTGGTGGTGCAGATCGAGGCGCCGCCGAGTGTGGCCGCCGGGCTGCAACGGGTCGGGCGGGCCGGGCACCAGGTCGGCGCGGTCTCGCGCGGCGTCGTCTTCCCCAAGCACCGGGGCGACCTGCTCTCCTGCACAGTGGTGGCCGAGCGGATGGGTGCCGGGGCGATCGAGGAGCTGCACTACCCGCGCAACCCGCTCGACGTGCTGGCCCAGCAGATCGTCGCGATGGTGGCGCTGGAGCCGTGGCGGCTCGGCGACCTGGCGGTGCTGGTCCGGCGGGCGGCGCCGTTCGCGGAGCTGCCCGACTCGGCGCTGCACGCGGTGCTCGACATGCTCTCCGGGCGCTACCCGTCCACCGCGTTCGCCGAGTTGCGCCCGCGGCTGGTCTGGGACCGCGCCACCGACGTGCTGACCGGCCGGCCCGGCGCGCAGCGGCTCGCCGTGACCAGCGGCGGCACCATCCCCGACCGGGGCCTGTTCGGCGTCTTCCTGGCCGGCGCGGAGCGGGCGGCGCGGGTCGGTGAGCTGGACGAGGAAATGGTCTACGAGTCCCGGGTGGGTGACGTGTTCCTGCTCGGCTCGTCGTCCTGGCGGATCGAGGAGATCACCCCCGACCGGGTGCTCGTCTCCCCCGCACCCGGGCAGGCGGCCCGGATGCCGTTCTGGAAGGGCGACCAACTCGGCCGCCCGGTCGAGCTGGGGCGGGCGATCGGCGCCCGGGTCCGGGCGCTGCTGCGGCAGTCCGACGCCGACGCGGTGGCGGCGCTGCGGGCCGGCGGGCTCGACGACTGGGCCGCCGGCAACCTGATGAACTACCTGCGCGAGCAGAAGGCGGCCACCCGGTCGCTGCCGGACGACCGGACGGTGGTGGTCGAGCGGTTCCGCGACGAGCTGGGCGACTGGCGGCTCGCCGTGCACTCGGTCCTCGGCGCGCGCGTCAACGGGCCGTGGGCGCTGGCGATCGGCCGCCGGCTGGCCGAGCGGTACGGCGTGGACGCCCAGGTCATGCCCTCCGACGACGGCATCGTGGTGCGCCTGCCGGACACCGCGGACACACCACCCGGCGCCGACGTGGTCGTCTTCGAGCCGGACGAGATCACCCAGCTGGTCGAGGAGTCGGTGGGCACGTCGGCGCTGTTCGCGTCCCGGTTCCGCGAGTGCGCGGCCCGGTCGCTGCTGCTGCCCCGGCGCGACCCCCGGCGGCGGCAGCCGCTGTGGCAGCAACGCCAGCGCGCCGCGCAGCTGCTCGACGTGGCCCGCGAGTACGCCGACTTCCCGGTCACGCTGGAGGCCGCCCGCGAGTGTCTTCAGGACGTCTTCGACCAGCCCGCCCTGGCCGGGCTGATGCGCGACCTGGCCGCCCGCAAGGTACGCCTGGTCGAGGTGGAGTCCGAGCGCCCGTCGCCGTTCGCGCGGTCGCTGCTGTTCGGGTACGTCGGCGCGTTCCTCTACGAGGGCGACGCCCCGCTGGCCGAGCGGCGGGCCGCCGCGCTGGCGCTCGACTCCGGCCTGCTCGGCGAGCTGCTCGGCCGGGTCGACCTGCGGGAACTGCTCGACCCGGAGGTGCTCGCCGAGACCGCGCGCCAACTGCGCTGGCGCACCGAGCAGCGGCGGCCCCGCGACCCGGAGGACGTGGTCGAGCTGCTGCGCGTGGTCGGCGACCTGAGCGGCGCCGAGCTAGCCGAGCGCGGCGTGCCGGAGTCGTGGACCGACGAGCTGGCGGCGGCCCGGCGGGTGCTGCGCGTCCGTATCGCCGGGGAGGATCGGTGGGTGGTGGTCGAGGACGCCGCCCGGCTGCGCGACGCGCTCGGGGTGGCGCTGCCCGTCGGCGTCGCCGAGGCATACCTCGCACCGGTGGCCGATCCGCTCGCCGACCTGGTCGCCCGGTACGCCCGCACGCACGGCCCGTTCGCGGCCGCCACCTGCGCGGCCCGGTTCGGGCTCGGCGTGTTCGTGGTGGAGCAGGCACTGCGGCGGCTCGCCGCGACCGGCCGGGTGGTCTCCGGCGAGTTCGCCCCGGACACGGTGGGCACCCAGTGGTGCGACGCCGAGGTGCTGCGCCTGCTGCGCCGCCGCTCGCTCGCCGCCCTGCGCCGGGAGATCGAACCGGTGCCGCCGCGCGCGCTCGCCGCGTTCCTGCCCCGCTGGCAGCAGGTCGGCTCGTCGGCCCGGGGCGTCGAGGCGGTCGCCGCCACCGTCGAGCAGTTGCAGGGCGTGAGCGTGCCGGCGTCCGCCCTGGAACGCCTGGTGCTGCCCGCCCGGGTGGCCGACTACTCCCCCGCCCAGCTCGACGAGCTGTGCGCCGGCGGGGAGGTGGTGTGGGCCGGCGCGGGCGCGATCTCCGGCGGCGACGGGTGGGTGACGCTCGCGTACGCCGACGTCGCGCCGCTGCTGCTCCCGCCGCCGGACGAGGCACTGACGCTCACCCCGCTGCACGAGTCGGTGCTCGACGCGCTCGCCGACGGGCAGGCGCTGTTCTTCCGCTCGCTGTCCGACCGCATCGGCGCCACCGACGACGCCGCCCTGTCCGGCGCGGTGTGGGATCTGGTGTGGGCCGGTCACCTCACGAACGACACGCTCGCACCGCTGCGGGCCGCGCTGGGCGCGGGCGGGGCGCACCGCTCCCGGCCCTCGGCGCCGCGCACCCGCTACCGCCGTCCCGGCCGGGTGGCGCTGCCCAGCCGGAGCGGTCCGCCCACGATGGCCGGGCGCTGGTCCCGGCTGCCCGAACGCGACAGCGACCCCACCCGCCGCGCCGCCGCCCTGGCCGACCTGCTGCTGGAACGGCACGGCGTGGTGACCCGGGGCGCGGTCGTGGCCGAGCAGGTCACCGGCGGTTTCGCCGGGGTCTACCCGGTGCTGTCCGCGATGGAGGAACGCGGGGCGGCCCGGCGCGGCTACTTCGTCGAAGGGCTCGGCGCGGCGCAGTTCGCGGTGCCGGGCGCGGTGGACCGCATCCGGGCGCTCGCCGACGACACCCAGGGCCGGGGCGGGCCGACGGTAGTGCTCGCGGCCACCGACCCGGCGAACCCGTACGGCGCGGCGCTGCCCTGGCCGGAACGAGTCGTCGACTCCGGCGACGGCGCGGCACCGGCCACCGGCCACCGGGCCGGGCGCAAGGCGGGCGCGCTCGTCGTGCTCGTCGGCGGCGACCTGGTGCTCTACGTCGAGCGGGGCGGCCGGACGATCCTGTCCTTCACCGACGACACCGACACGCTCGGCGCGGCCGGCAAGGCACTCGCCGACGCGGTGCACTCCGGTGCGCTCGGCGCGATCTCGGTGGAACGCGCCGACGGCGAGGCCGTGCACGCGTCCCCGCTGCGCGACGCGCTGACCGCCGCCGGTTTCCGCGCCACCCCGCGCGGCCTGCGCCTGCGCGGCTGACCGCCGGTGGTTCCGGGGAGCGGGAACGTAGGGTGTGCCGGTGGCCTCGATCTCGCTGACCACCGACTACGGGCTCTCCGACGGGTTCGTGGCGGCGTGCCATGGCGTGCTGGCCCGGCTCGCCCCGGCCGTCCGGGTGATCGACGTGACGCACCTGATCCCACCGGCCGACGTACGCCGGGGCGCGGCGGTGCTCGCGCAGACAGTGCCGTACCTGCCGTGGGGCGTGCACGTGGCGGTGGTCGATCCGGGTGTCGGCACGACGCGGCGCGGGATCGCGCTCGCCGCGCCCGGCGGGCTGCTGGTCGGGCCGGACAACGGGCTGCTGATCCCGGCCGCGGAGGCGCTCGGCGGGGTGACCGACGCGGTGGAGCTGACCAATCCGGACTGGCTCGGCCCGGTCGTGTCCCGCACGTTCCACGGGCGGGACGTGTTCGCGCCGGTGGCCGCTCGGCTGGCGCTCGGCGCGTCGCCGGCCGAGGCGGGACCGGCAGTCCACCCGGGCACGCTGGTCCGGCTGCCGGACCCAGTGGTACGCGCGGAGCCCGGCGGCTTCAGCGCCGAGGTGCTGACCGTCGACCACTTCGGCAACGTCCAGCTCGCCGCGCCGGGCACGCTGCTCGACGGCCTGCCGTCCCGGGTGCTGGTGAACGGCCACGAGGCGGTCCACGGCCGCACGTTCGGCGACGCTGACCCCGGCGCCCTGGTGGTCTACGTCGACTCGGCCGGCCAGGTCGCGGTAGCGGTGAACACCGGCCGAGCCGCCGACACCCTCCACGCCACCCCAGGCGCCCTGGTCACCATCACCCGTCTCCCCCGCGATCTTGCAGTTGGTGCCCCGGCATAACGGGCGAATGCCCCCGGGGCAGGGCCGAAACTGCAAGATCGCGGAGGAAAGCCCTCGGGAGGGCGCCGCTCAGCAGCGGGGGACTGTGCCGCCGTAGATCGAGGACAGGTACGCGTGGCTGACGTAGTTGCCGCCGACCAGGCGGTACCACCTCGTCGTCGTGCGGTACGTGCCGGCGATGCGCTGCCCGGTCACGTAGCACTGCACCGGCACGTGGGCGTACGTGGCGGCCAGCCCCCGGCTCGCGTACGAGGTGCTCGCCCCGGCGCGCAGGTTCAGCGGCCCGGAGCCGACCACCGCCCGCGCCCCGCCGCCGGTCCACAGCAGCGTCACGTCCACCCACGCGTTGTCGGTGAGCCGCAGCCCGTCCCAGAACGTGCCGTCGGCCAGGTCCAGCCCGGCCGGGTTGCGGACGGTACGGCCGAACTGGTCGCGCCCGCCGTTGTAGCCGTTCTGGTACGCCGCCTGCGCCTCCGGCAACCCGCGTGGCAGGTCCTTCCAGTTCTCCCGGATCGACGCCGGGTTCCACCAGTCGTCCCGGGTGTTCCAGGGCCCGACGTCCCAGACCGGGGCGTACTCGCAGCGGCTGCCGCTCGTCGTGCAGACCTTTACCGTGTAGTCACCGGTGTTTCGCGGGGACAGGCCGCGCCGGGTTGGCAGCGCCGCGAAGTGGTCCCGGGTGGCCACTGTGTGCCCGTTGGCGGTGGTGCCGCCGACCAGGCCGATCCGGGTGGCGTACACCCGGTAGGTGAGCGCGGCGGCCGGCTGGACCGCTGTGGTGGTGACCCGGTCGGCGGCCAGGGTCAGACCGGTCACTGTGGCGTCCGACGCGGCGTCGCGGGTGGTCAGCACGACGCGCGCCTGGACCCGGCTGACCGGTGCGTCGAAGACCGCCTCGGTGGCGTCGCGCCACTCGGTCCAGCCGCGGGCCCGCCAGCCGCGCACCTGGGCCACCGCCGTACCCCCGTCGCCGGTGCGGGCGGCGAACTGTGCGCGTACCCGGGTCGCGGGCCGGTCCAGGGCGCGCGGCGCGGACAGCAGGATGCCCTCGGCGAGCGGTCCGCCCACGGCGGCCGGGCGGGTGCGGGCGGCGGGCCGCGGGTCGGCCAGCCGCAGGCGGCCGGACCGCCAGGCGACGTTGACGTCGTCGCCGCCGGCCACGGCGAGGTCGACGGACCAGCGTTCGGGACCGGCGGCGCGGGACGGCGCGGCGGTGGGTGGGGGCGCGGCCGGCGCGGGCGTGCCGGGCAGTCCGGCGGCCACGGTGAGCAGTGCGGTCAGGGCGACGACGGTACGACGTCGTGAATGTGCCATGGGCATCTCCTCAGAACCCCCTGATCCTGGCGTTTCCGCAGATCAAGTGGAACCTCAGTACAAATAGCGACACATGCGAATTCCGCTCGGTAGGGGACAATGGCGGGGTGCCCGAAGGCGACACCGTCTGGAACACCGCGCGCGTCCTGCAACGCGCGCTGGCCGGGGCCCGGCTCACCGGGTCCGACTTCCGTGTGCCACAGCTCGCCACCACCGACCTGACCGGCTGGACCGTGCGCGAGTCGGCGAGCCGGGGCAAGCACCTGCTGCTGCGCCTGACCGGCACCGACGCCGAGCCCTGGACGCTGCACTCGCATCTGCGGATGGACGGCGCCTGGCGGGCGTACGCCCCGGGTGAGCGCTGGACCGCGCGGCCGGCGCACCTGATCCGGGTGGTGCTCCGCTCCCCCGCCGCGGTCGCCGTCGGCTACCACCTGCACGAGCTGGCGCTGGTGCCGACCGCCGACGAGGAGTCGCTCGTCGGCCACCTCGGCCCGGACCTGCTCGGCCCGGACTGGGACGCCGACGAGGCGGTCCGCCGGCTCGCGGCCGACCCCGACCGCACCATCGGCGAGGCGCTGCTCGACCAGCGCAACCTGGCTGGGGTGGGCAACCTCTACAAGTGCGAGG
Source organism: Micromonospora sp. NPDC049151 (assembly GCF_040648395.1). Classification (NCBI taxonomy): domain Bacteria; kingdom Bacillati; phylum Actinomycetota; class Actinomycetes; order Micromonosporales; family Micromonosporaceae; genus Micromonospora; species Micromonospora sp. NPDC049151. The sequence continues at coordinate 453,484 of NZ_JBEZDP010000001.1, read as the reverse complement.
TGCTGTTCCTGCGCGGCGTGTCGCCGTGGACGCCGGTCGGCGCGGTGCCGGACCTGCCCGGCACCGTCGCGCTGGCCCAGCGGCTGCTCGCGGCCAACCGGGGCCGGTGGACGCAGAGCACCACAGGCGTGTTGCACCGGGGCGGCACCAGCTACGTCTACGGCCGCCGGACCCAGCCGTGCCGCCGCTGCGGGACCGCCATCCGCAAGGAGGAACTGGGCGAACGGGTCACCTACTGGTGTCCGTCCTGCCAGCCCGGCGTGGAACTTCCACGAAACGCCGAAGATCAGTCGAGATAGGGACGATTGGGTACTTCCCCCTCACCCCTCTGACATCGCATGCTGCGGTGGACCGCTCACGGATCGTCAGCAGCGCGTACGCCCGCCACGCCGGGGTGTCGGCCGGCGCGCCCCGACCCCGGGGAGAGCCATGGTGCTGTTCCGCCGCAGCCGGCCCGGACGCCCGGACCACGCCGCCGCCGTCGTCGTCGCCGAGGAGACCGCGCCGGCCGGTCCCGTCGCGCCCACCGTTCCCCCCGCTCGCGGGCACGACGAAGCCGCTCGCGGGCACGACGAGGAACCGACCGGCGGGCCGGCGCCGGCGCGCCTGGACCCGGCCGACGTCCCGCGCCTGTTCGGCCCGGTGCCGAACACCGCCGCCAGCCCGCTGCCCACGCTCGACCCGGACGGCCGCCCGGTACCAGGCACCGGCATCCGCAAGTTCGTCGACCCGCTGCCGCTACCAGGGCAGCCGGCCACCGCCGGGCTCGGCGCCCGCCTGCCGGTCGCCGTCCCGGACACCATCACCTGGCCGGGCTGCGACTACTACGAGATCGGCCTCCAGGAGTACGCGCAGCGTCTGCACCGCGACCTGCCCGCCACCCGGCTGCGCGGCTACCGCCAGCTCAACCTGGGCACCGACACCTCCGGGCACAACACGGTCAGCCCGCCCGGCCGCCCCTGGCACCTCGGCCCGATGATCGTGGCCCGGCGGGGCCGCCCGGTCCGGATCAAGTTCATCAACCAGCTTCCCACCGGCCGGGCCGGGGAGCTGTTCCTGCCTGTCGACGAGACGGTCGACGGCGCCGGCGCCGGGCCGCTCGACGGTCCCGCGCCGTACCCGCAGAACCGGGCCGTACCGCACCTGTCCGGCGCGCAGACCGGGTGGATCAGCGCCGGCAACCCGTGGCAGTGGGTCACCCCGGCCGGCGAGATCACCCCGTACCCGGTGGGTGTGGGTGTGACGCCGGTGCCGGACATGCCGCCGCCCGGTGCGGGCGCCACCACGCTGTACTTCCCGAACGAGCAGAGCGGCCGGCTGATGTGGCTGCACGACAACACGCTCGGCCTGTCCCGGCTCACCGTCTACTCCGGGCAGATCGCGCTCTACCTGCTCACCGACCCGGCCGAGGAACGGCTCGTCGAGGACGGCGTGCTGCCCGCCGAGCAGTTCCCGCTGGTGATCGAGGACAAGACGTTCGTACCGGACGACGCGCAGCTCGCCGCCCAGGACCCCACCTGGGACCGGGACCGCTGGGGCGCCAAGGGCAGCCTCTGGCACCCGCACGTCTACCAGCCCCGGCAGAACCCGTACCGGCTCACCGGCACCAACCCGACCGGGCGCTGGGACTACGGGCCGTGGACCCACGACCCGGACGGTGGCGCCAGCCCGTGGGTCGCCCCGGTGCCGAACCCGCACCACGACCCGGACACCGACACCGACGAGCCGCCGCTGGCACCCGGTGTGCCGCACCCGTCGGCGGTCCCCGAGGCGTACGGGGACACCCCGCTCGTCAACGGCGTGGCCTACCCGTACCTGGAGGTCGCGCCGCGGGCGTACCGGTTCCGGATCCTCAACGCCTGCGCGGACCGGGCGCTCAACCTCCAGCTCTACCGGGCCGCCTCCGACGCGCCGATGTGGGGCGAGGACGGCAGCCCCGGCGACCCGGGCGCCGGTGAGGTGCCGATGGTCGAGGCGGTACACGCACCGGGACGGCCGGCGTACTGGCCGGCCGACGGGCGCGACGGCGGCGTACCCGACCCGGCCGCCGCCGGACCCGAGATGATCCAGATCGGCAACGAGGGCGGCCTGCTCCCCGCCCCCGTCGTGCTGACCAACCGGCCGGTGGACTACCGGTACGACAGGCAGGACCCGACGGTGCTCAACGTGGACGGGCACGCGCTGCTGCTCGCCCCCGGCGAGCGGGCCGACGTGGTGGTGGACTTCTCCACGGTGCCGCCGGGCAGCACGCTGATCCTCTACAACGACTGCCCCGCGCCGCTGCCCCGGTTCGATCCGCGCCACGACCACCACACCGGCGCGCCGGACCGGACCGCCGCCGGTGGCCTGCCCCCGACCCGGCCCGGGTACGGCCCGAACACCCGTACACTGCTCCAGATCCGGGTCACCGGCACCCCGGCGCAGCCGTACGACACGCGCCGCCTGGCCGACCGGCTCCCGGGGGCGTACGCGCGCAGCCAGCCGCCGCCGATCGTGCCGCAACCGGCGTACGACACCGCGATCGGCACCTCCACCCCGCGCCCGACGCTCGTCCCGGCGCGGGCCGCCTCGGTCACGTTCACCCCGGCCGGCGCGACCGCCCCGGTCACGTTGCCGCTGGCGGTGAAGTCGGTCGGACAGGTGTTCGAGCCCCGGCACGGTCGCGCGGTGGGACGGCTCGGCGTCGGCCACCCGGTCAGCGGACCGCTCGCGCCGGCCACCCTGCCGCTGGGACCTGCCGACCCGGCCACCGAGGTGCTGCACGCCACCGACCCGGCAGTGGCGGTCGGTGCGCCCGGTGACGGCACGCAGCTCTGGCGGATCGTCGGTGACGCCCCGCGCACCCATCCCGTGCACATCGAGGGCTGCGACGTGCAGGTGGTCAACCGGGTCGGCTGGGACGGCACGGTCCGTCCGCCGGACCCGGGCGAGCTGGGCTGGAAGGACACCGTCCGGGTCAACCCCCGGGAGGACGTCGTGGTGGCGCTGCGTCCCGTACCGCCCGCCCTGCCGTTCAAGATCGGCGACAGCGTACGGCTGCTCGACCCGGCCCGCCCGGCCGGCGTACGGCTCGACGCCGGTCCGGTCAGCCCGGTCGACGGCCGCCCCGCGGTGGTGGTCAACCAGATGGTCAACCTCGGCTGGGAGTACCGCTGGCAGACCCGCTCGGCCGGACTACGCGACCAGGGCATGAGCCGCCCGCTGGTCCTGCGCGTCGCGCCCAAGGCACCGACCGGGCTCGGCGCCACCCCGGCGCCCGGCGGCGCCACCGCGCTGCCCGCCATCGCGCTGACCTGGACCGGCAACGGCAGCCGGCCCGTGCCCACCAGCCACCGGCTGCAACGCGCCACCGACAGCGCCTTCACCACCGGGCTGACCGAGATCACCGTGGCCGCCACCGCCACCCGCTACACCGACGCCACAGTCACCCCCGGCGTCACCTACCACTACCGGATCCGGGCCGAGAACGCGGTGAGCTGCTCGTCCTGGTCGAACGCCGTACCGGCGGCGGTGCACCTGGCCGCGCCGACCCGGCTGACCGCGGTGCTGCCGCCGAACGCGCCACTGCGGGTGGCGCTGCGCTGGGCCAACCACTCCTTCGCGACGGGGGTGGACGTGCAGCGGGCCACCAACCCCACGTTCACCAGCGGCCCGGGCACCACTGCCATCGCCGTGGGCGAGGCCCACGTGGACCCGGCGGTCGCACCGGACACCACGTACTACTACCGGGTACGCACGACGTACCTGGGTGCCGCCTCCCCCTGGTCGACGGTGGCCGCGGTGACCACCCCGGCCCGGCCGGCCGCACCGACCGGGGTGAGCGTCACCACGAGCGCGTCCGGGCCGGACACGGCCACCGTGACGGTGAGCTGGTCGGCGCAGACGCCGGCCGGACCGGGTGCCGGGTTCATCGTGCAGCGCGCCACCGACGCCGCCTTCACGCGCGAACCGGCGACCTTCCACGTCACCGGCCGAGGCTTCACGAACACCGGCCTCGCGCGCGGGGTCACCTACCACTACCGGGTACGCGCGACGAACGTCGTGGGCACGTCCCCGTGGACTCCCCCCACCACCAAAACCACCCCCACCTGACCCCGCGCCTTCAGGGTCGATCATGAAGTTGGGGAGGTTCCAGAGGGGCGGGGCGGGACTCGCCGTCAGGGGGCTCGGAGGGGGGTGCGGAGTTCGGCCAGGGCGGAGGCTACGCCGTGCAGTAGGTCGGTGGCCTCGGTCAGGCGCGCGGCGGACGGGTGCTCGGTGTTCGGACGGGCGTCCTCGGCCACGTAACCGGCCGCTGCCACCACCAGCCGCTCGTACGCGGCCACCCCGTCCTCCAACTGCGCCACCAGCGAGGCGTGCACCTCGTTCAGCGGGCTCTGCGGCGTCAGCTTCGCCGCGCGTTCCACGCCCGCCACCCGGTTCGCCAGCTCGCGCAGGGACCGGTCCGCCTCGGCCGCCTCCCGTACCGCCGGCTCGGCCAGCCCGGTCAGCCGCCCGGCCAGCCCGGCCAGGGTGAGCGCGGCCCGGTCCAGCCGGGCCCACGGCTCGGCCGCGGCGGTGCCGCGCAACGCGAGGCGGGAGCGGACCCGGCGTGCCTCGGCCAGGACGCCCGGCCCGACGGGCAGCCGCTCGACGGCGGCGACCAGCCGGGCGCGGGAGCGGGCCGCGGCCTCGGCCGGGTCGAGTGCGGGCGGGGCTGGCACGGCGGCCAGCGCGCGGTGGTCGGCCCAACGCCAGACGGCCACCGCAATCGCGCTGCCCGCGGCGCCGGCCCAGGCCGCGTCCGGCAGGCCCAGTCCGGCGTACGGGGTCAGCACCGCGGCGGCACCGCCGAGCCCTCCGGCCAGCACGCTCCACCGTCGCGCCGAGTTGCGCAGTCTGCGCAGCCTGCGGAAGTGCCGGGCCCGTTCGTCCGCCATGGTGTCCGCCCCTTCCGTCAGCTGGTCGTGGTCTCCCCGGTGCCACGATCCCGGCTCATGCTGGCCCGGATCTCGTCGAGCCGGGCGGTGGCGGCCGGGTCGGTCGGCTGTCCCACCGCCGGGGTCTCGTGCCGGGCACCGAGCTGCTCGCCGGCCATGCTCGACCGGATCTGCTCCAGTCTCGCCGATCCGGACGAGTCGAGGGTCGCCTTCTGGATCTCCAGCATCCGGCCCTCGACCGAGTTGCCGGCCAGCTCGGCCCGGCCCATGGCGGTGGCGTAGCGGCGCTCGATCCGATCGCGGACCTCGTCCAGCGACGGGGTGCTGGCGGGCGCGGTGAGCGACGACATCGACTCCAGCGAGCGGGCCACGCTCTCCTGCATCTTGGCCTGCTCCAGCTGGCTGAGCAGCTTGGTGCGCTCGGCCAGCTTCTGCTGGAGGATCATCGAGTTGTTCTCGACCGCCTTGCGGGCCTGCGCGGCCGCGCCCAGCGCCTGGTCGTGCAGCGTCTTGAGGTCTTCCAGCGCCTGCTCGGCGGAGACCAGCTGGGTGGCGAGCATCTGGGCGGACTGCTCGTAGCGCCCCGCCTCGGTCTCGTCTCCCTTGCCGCGGGCCTGGTCGGCCAGCACCAGCGCCTGCCGCGCGTTGCCCTGGAGCTGTTCCACCTCGGTCATCTGCCGGGACAGCTTCATCTCCAGCTGGCGCTGGTTGCCGATCACCGCCGCCGCCTGCTGGACCAGCGCCTGGTGCTGGCGCTGCGCCTCCTCGACGGCCTGCTGGATCTGCACCTTCGGATCCGCGTGCTCGTCGATCTTCGCGCCGAAGAGCGCCATCAGGTACTTCCAACCCTTGACGAACGGGTTAGCCATCTCCGCCTCGTCCCCTCAGTAGCGTCGCGTCTACATCGTTCCAGCCGGACGCCACTCCGGCACCCGTACGCTCCTGATCAACAGTACGACGCGGACGCCAGCACTGCCCACGGCGCGGCAGCCGGGTCAGGCGGCGCAGACCACGTCCCGCTCGGCGGGGCGTACCCGGGTGCTGCGCAGCGTGGCCTTGAGTGGCGAGTCCTGCCGGACCTGGACGGCCACGGCGCCGTCGGAGGTGACCTGCCGGACCCCACGGTTGGTGGTCTTGCGCACGGCGGGCCCGGCCACCGCTGCCGGCTCGACCCGCTCGTCGGCCACCGGCACCAGCACGCCGGGCATCTGCTCGGCCAGGGCGACCGTGTCGCTCACCTCGCGCAGCAGCTCGGACAGGCGGGCGCCGAGCGCGTCGCAGATCGCCGCCAGCAGCTCGCTGGAGGGTTCCTTCTGGCCGCGTTCGATCTCGGAGAGGTAGCCGAGGCTGACGTTGGCGGCGGAGGAGACCTCGCGGAGGGTGCGGTGCTGCCCTTGCCTGCGCGCCCGCAGCGCGTCACCGATCACCCGGCGTAGCAGGACCATCGCACCTCCCCCTGAACGGGACCACCATGCCCGGCGACCGTGCCGGGCCGGACGCGGCGGACCGCTCCGGCGCCGACGGCGACCGCCGAAGCCTTCCCGCAACCGTACCCGTTGGTCGCCACGACGACATCCCACCCCGCCTCTGAAATCCGGGCGGACCGGCCCGCCCGGCGGTCCCGCCGCCGGGTGTGTCGGCACCTCGCCGGCTCACCGGCGGCCGGCCCCCGCCGCCTGCGCGGCGTCGGTGCCCTCGGGGAGGTCGATACGGTCGGCGAGCAGGCGCAGCGCCTCGATCACCGCGGCCGAGCGGATGTGGTCGCGGCCGCCGTCGATGTCGAGCCGGCGCACCTCGGTGCCGTCCGGCCCGGCGACCGCCACGTAGACCAGGCCGACCGGCTTGCCGTCCTGCGGCTCAGGCCCGGCCACACCGGTGGTGGCCAGGCCCCAGTCCGCACCGCACCGCCGCCGTCCGCCCTCGGCGAGGGCCACCGCCACGTCCGGGTCGACCGGGCCGCGGTCGGCCAGCAGGTCCTCCGGTACGCCGGCGAGCGTCGCCTTGAGTTCGGTGGCGTAGACCACCATGCCGCCCCGGTAGATCGAGCTGACGCCGGCGATCTCCACGATCGCGGCGGCCAGCAGCCCGCCGGTCAGCGACTCGACGGTGGCCAGGGTCTGGCCGCACTCGTGCAGGCGGTGCACCACGGCGGCCGCCGGGCTGCCGGCGGGCCGCTGGTCTCTCGCGTCGGTGTCCATGCCCGCCCCCATTTCCCGCCCCACGCCGGCTTACTCGCCCGCCGCCCGGATCGACGGATCGGTCACCCGGATCGACGGATCCGCCGACCGGTTCGAACGGATCAACGGGCCGGGCGACGCAGCCGCAACGCCTGGGCGATGTAGTCGAACCCGGTGACCACGGTGACCACCACCGCCGCTCCCATGATCCACGGCCCGATCGCGGCCGCCGCCTCCGGCATCGGCCAGAGGTACCAGGTGATGGCCAGGATCTGCAGCGCGGTCTTGACCTTGCCGCCCCGGCTGGCCGCGATCACCCCGTGCCGGATCACCCAGAACCGCAGGCCGGTGATGCCCAGCTCGCGGGCCAGGATCACCACAGTCACCCACCACGGCAGCCGGTCGTAGAAGGAGAGCAGCACCAGCGCGGCGCCGGTGAGCGCCTTGTCGGCGATCGGGTCGGCGACCTTGCCCAGCGAGGTGACCAGGTCGTACCGGCGGGCGATCCAGCCGTCGACCAGGTCGGTCGCGGAGGCCACCACGAAGATCAGGCAGGCCGTCATCCGCCAGCCCGCGTGACTCATGCCGGAGGCGATCACGGTGGCCGTGAAGACCGGCACCAGCATCAGTCGCGCGCCGGTGAGCACGTTCGCCGCGTTGAGCAGCGGTACGGGGGCAGCCGCCGTCGACTCCGCCCCCGTCATGTCCCGCATCGCCCCACGTGGCTTCCCCGCTCCATCAGGGCCCGCCGTCACCGTACCGCGCCGGGCGCCGCCGAGATCATCTCATCCGGCACGGCGACCAGGTCGACGCCCTCGGTCGCCGTCACCGTGGCACGGACCAGGTCACCGGGGCGCAGCGCGGCCAGATCGACGCCGCCGCCGACCGGCGCGACGAGCGTGGTCGAGCCGTCGACCTCGGGCGCCTGGTGGGCGGCCCGGCCCTCCACCACGCCGTCGGCGGTGGAGTCGACGAGCACCTCCACCGTCGCGCCGAGGCGCTCCTCGGCGCGCTGCGAGCAGAGTTCGTCGGCCAGGGCGCTGAGCTTGTCGTACCGCCGTTTGATCGTGGCGGCGGAGACCTTGCCGGTCAGCCCGGCGGCCTCGGTGCCGTCCTCGTCGCTGTAGTCGAACATGCCGATCGCGTCCAGCCGCGCCTCGGTCAGGAACCGGACCAGCTCGGCCACGTCCGGCTTGGTCTCGCCGGGGAACCCGACGATGAAGTTGCTGCGCGCGCCCGCGTCCGGCGCCAGCGCGCGGGCCGAGGCCAGCAGCTCCAGGAACCGGTCGGTGGAGCCGAAACGCCGCATCCGGCGCAACACCGGCTCGCTGGAGTGCTGGAACGACAGGTCGAAGTACGCGGCCACGCCGGGCGTGGTGGCGATCACCTCGACCAGGCCGGGCCGGGTCTCGGCGGGCTGGAGGTAGCTGGCCCGCACCCGCACGATCCCGTCGATCGCGGCGAGCTGCGGCAGCAGCTTCTCCAGCGCGCGGGGGTCACCCAGGTCCTTGCCGTACGAGGTGGAGTTCTCGCTGACCAGCACCAGCTCCCGTACGCCGGTCTTGGCCAGCCACTCGGCCTCGGCGAGCAGCTCGTCCGGGGTACGCGAGACGAACGCCCCACGGAACGCCGGGATGGCGCAGAACGCGCACCGCCTGTCGCAGCCGCTGGCGAGCTTCAGCGAGGCCACCGGGCCGGTGTCGAGCCGGTGCCGCAGCACCTGCCGCAGGTGCGCCGGGGTGTGCGCGTCGGTCTCCGGTGCGACCCGGGCCGGGGTGCCGTGCCCGGGTAGCGACACCGCCGCGTCGCGGCGCTTCACCGGGGTCAGCGGCAGCAGTTCCCGCCGGTCGCGCGGGGTGTGCGCGCCGATCGCCTCACCGGCGAGCACCGAGTCGAGCCGGGACGCGATGTCCGGGTAGTCGTCGAAGCTGAGCACGGCCTGCGCCTCGGGGAGACTGTCGGCCAGCTCACGGCCGTACCGCTCGGCCATGCACCCGGCGGCGACCACCTTGGCGCCGGTGTCGGCGGCGGCCAGCAGCGTCTGGATCGAGTCCTGCTTGGCCTTCTCGACGAACCCGCAGGTGTTCACCACCACCACGTCGGCACCCTCGCCGTCGGTGGTGACCTGCCAGCCGTCGGCGTGCAGCCGGGCGGCCAGCTCCTCCGAGTCGACCTCGTTGCGGGCGCAGCCGAGGGTCAGCAGGGCGACGCGGCGCCCGTCGGATCGCGGGGTGGAGGAGGAGGCAGACACCATCCGAGGGTACCGGGCCGGTTCCGGTCCGCCGCGCACCCGTCCGGCCGGGTCAGCGAGCGGGAACCGCCACCCGGGCCAGCCGGTCCAGGAGGAACACCTCGGTGCCGGCCAGGCCGGTGGAGCAGAAGACCGAGATCTGGTCCGCGGTGGTCCGGCCGGGGACCGCGCCGGCCAGCACCGCGCCCAGGTCGCGCAACCGCCCGGCGTAGGGCTCGACGGCGGCGAGCATCGGCGGCACGTACGCGGTGGCCTGGCCGGGTGAGTCGGTGACCAGCAGGTCGGCGGCGTCGAGCAGGTCGGGCCCGAACTCGTGCCGGTCGACCTGCTTGAAGCCGACTGTGTTGACGTGGGTGCCGGGGGCCAGGTCGGCGGCGTCGACCACCGGGACGGTGCTGGTGGTGGCGAGCACCACGACGTCCCGGTCGCGTACCGCGGCGGCGGCCGAGCCGACCGCGCGGGCGGGCACGCCCAGCTCGGCGCGGACCCGTGTGGCGAACGCCTCCCGCCGGGCCGCCGAGCGGCTGTACACGGTCACCTCGCGCAGCGGCCGGACCGCCGCCGCGGCCCAGACCTGGGTCCACGCCTGCCGCCCGGACCCCACCACGCCGACGGTGGCGGCGTCCGCGCGGGCCAGGGCGTCCACCGCCACGCCGCCCAGTCCTCCGGTACGCCGGGAGCCCAGCTCCTCGCCGACGGCGATGGCGCGTACCGCACCGGTGGTGGCGTCGTGCAGCACGACGAGCTGACCGCTCTCCGGGTGGCCGAACGTGTCGTACGAGCGGAAGCCGTACCACTGCCCGGTGAGGTGCCCGGCGGTCAGCACCATCCGGCCTCCGCCCAGCGGCGCGGACGCCCGGGGCGGGGCGATGAGCCGCCCGGCGTGCGCGGCCAGCAGCGCGTCCCGCATGGCCGCCACGGTGAGCGGGGCGTCCACGGCGGCCGCGACGTCGTCGTCGGAGAAGAGCAGGGTCATGCCCTCAATCGTGCAACCTGAAGTTGACGTCAACTCCACTCATGGTGGGCTTTCTCACCCCGCCGCCGGTCCGGCCCGCCCGGTGCTACCGTCGGCCACGACGGCCCGCGGGCCGTCCCGGACGAGTGGTGGGCGTACCCGGTCAGGCCAAGACGCCCCGCGTGACCCGACCGTCGCCCGGCCCGCTGCGCGCCGGGCCCGCCCGTCAGAGGTGATTCACCATGGCCTGGATCGTGCTGGTGCTCTCCGGACTGCTGGAGACCGCGTGGGCGATCGCGCTCGATCGCAGCGCCGGCTTCACCCGTCCCCTCCCCTCCGCCGTCTTCGCCGTCACGCTCGTCGGGAGCATGGCCGGCCTGGCGTACGCGCTGCGCGACATCCCGGTCGGCACCGGCTACGCGGTGTGGGTCGGCATCGGCGCGGTCGGCACCGCGCTGGTCGGGATGCTGGCGCTCGGCGAACCGGTCAACCTCCCGCGCGTGGCCTGCCTGCTGCTGGTGGTGGCCGGCGTGATCGGCCTGAAGTTGTTCGCCTGATCGATACCGCATCCGGTTTGGACGGTGTGGCGGCGGGGGTACCGAATCCTCCGTAGCCACACAGCGAGACCACTCACGGAGGAACCCCATGGCCAACATGCACGCCACCGCCCGCCCGCGCACCAACGCCGCCCGCATCTGCACCATCGTCGCGTTCGTGTTCGCGGCCCTCGCGATCTTCGTGTCCCCGCTGATCTTCGGGGTCCTCGGCCTGGTCCTCGGCATCGTCGGCGCCGTCCTCGGTGACAAGCCGCTGGGCTGGTACGCCGCCGCCGCCAGCGTGGTCGGCGCGATCATCGGCGCCGTGCTCGTCGCCGCGCTGCTCAACTGACCCGGAACCGCCGACGGCGGCCGCCACCCGAGGGTGGTGGCCGCCGTCGTCGTCGTGGGCCCCCGTCGTCCGTGGCGCGGGCCGTCAGTCCTCGCCGCCGCGCAGGCCGGCCAGGACCTCCTCCAGCTCGTCCGGCTTGACCAGCACGTCGCGGGCCTTGGAGCCCTCGGACGGGCCGACCACGCCCCGGGTCTCCATCAGGTCCATCAGCCGGCCCGCCTTGGCGAAGCCGACCCGCAGCTTGCGCTGAAGCATCGAGGTCGACCCGAACTGCGAGGTGACCACCAGCTCGACCGCCTGCACGAGCAGGTCCAGGTCGTCGCCGATGTCCTCGTCGATCTTCTTCTTGCTGTCCTGCGCCGGGGCGAGCACGTCCGGCCGGAACTCCGGCTCCCGCTGGTCCTTGCAGAACTTCACCACGTCGGCGATCTCGCGCTCGGTCACCCAGGCGCCCTGGATGCGCTGCGGCTTCGACGCGCCCATCGGCAGGAACAGGCCGTCGCCGCGGCCGAGCAGCTTCTCCGCGCCGGGCTGGTCCAGGATGACCCGCGAGTCGGCGAGCGACGAGGTGGCGAACGCGAGCCGGGACGGCACGTTCGCCTTGATCAGGCCGGTGACCACGTCCACCGAGGGCCGCTGCGTCGCGAGCACCAGGTGGATGCCGGCGGCCCGGGCGAGCTGGGTGATCCGGACGATGGAGTCCTCCACGTCGCGCGGCGCGACCATCATCAGGTCGGCCAGCTCGTCCACGATCACCAGCAGGTACGGGTACGGCCGCATCTCCCGCTCGCTGCCCGGCGGCGCCTTGATCTCGCCGTTGCGCACCTTGCGGTTGAAGTCGTCGATGTGCCGGACCCCGTTGGCCGCGAGGTCGTCGTACCGCATGTCCATCTCACGGACGACCCACTCCAGCGAGTCGGCCGCCTTCTTGGGGTTGGTCACGATCGGCGTGACCAGGTGCGGGATGCCCTCGTAGCCGGTCATCTCGACGCGCTTCGGGTCGATCAGCAGCAGCCGCACCTCGTCCGGCGTGGCCCTGGTCAGGATGGACACCAGCAGCGAATTGAGGCAGGAGGACTTGCCCGCACCGGTGGCCCCCGCAATGAGAATGTGAGGCATCTTCGCGAGGTTGGCCACCACGTAGCCGCCCTCGATGTCCTTGCCGAGCGCCACCACCATCGGGTGGTGGTCGCTCGTCGCCTCGCGGGAGCGCAGCACGTCGCCGAGCGACACGTTCTCCGGGTCGGTGTTCGGGATCTCCACGCCCACAGCGCTCTTGCCCGGGATCGGGCTGAGGATGCGGACGTCCGGCGACTTCACCGCGTACGCGATGTTGCGGGACAGCTGGGTGATCCGCTCGACCTTGACGCCCGGGCCCAGCTCCACCTCGTACCGGGTGACTGTCGGGCCGCGGGTGAAGCCGGTGACCGCGGCGTCCACGTCGAACTGCTCGAAGACGCCGGTCAGCGCCGCGATCACCTCGTCGTTGGCCTTGCTGCGGCTCTTCGGCTTGGCGCCGGTGCCGAGCAGGTTCGCGGGTGGCAGCGTGTAGTCGCCGGCCAGCCCGGTGAGCGCGAGCTGCTCGGCGCGGGTGGGCAGCGGCGAGTGCTCCGGCGGCTCCACCGACTTGCGGTTGGCCGGCACCTTCGGCGGCTTGCGCGGCAGCACCAGGGTCTCCTGGAGGTCCACGCCGGCGAGCTCGTCGTCCGGGTCCAGCGGCTCCAGCGGCGGCGGCATCCGCTTCGCCGGCCGCTTGCGGGCCGGTTTCACCGGCGCCTCGTCCTCGGCGAACTCCTCGTCGTCGTCCACCCCGGCCGGATCCGCGCGCAGGCCGAGCCGCTCCGGGATCTTGTTGATCGGCGTCGCGGTGACCACGAGCAGGCCGAACACCAGCAGCAGGAGCAGCAGCGGCATGGCCACCCAGGCGGTCACCGCCGACTTCAGCAGGTCGCCGACGCCCGCGCCGATGAGGCCACCGGCGAAGTCGCGCTGGACCTCGTCGACCGGGTTCTGCCCGATGTGCAGCATCGAGGCGGTGGCCAGCATCATCGAACCCCAGCCGACCAGGCCGCGACCGCGATGCTCGGGGTCGGCCGGAGTCCGCATCAGCCGCCACGCGCCGACCATGAACAGCACCGGCAGGATTATCGAGATGGCGCCGACGAAGAGGCGTACGGTGTCGGCCAGGTGCCGGCCCACCGGCCCGGCGCCGCCGCCCCAGATGCCCACCGCGCTGAGGATGGCCAGGCCGAACAGCAGCAGCCCCGCACCGTCGCGGCGGTGCTCCGGATCCAGCTCCCGGGTGGACGCGGCCTGCCGCCCGGCGGCCCGGAACGTCCAGCCGACAGTGTGGGCCAGCCCCATCCAGACAGCACCCACCGCCCGGCCGACGAACGCAGCCGGGCTCGGCCCGGGGGCCGGTCGCCGCCGTGCCGGTTTCCGCGCCGCCGCCTTCTTCGCCGGCTGACGGGCGCGGTTGTTCGTGTTGCCACGCGGCGACGCGCCGCGCCGCCGGCTCGCCTGAGAGGTACGGCCCGCCATAGAGTCACGGTAACGGCGGTACCCGGTGGATCGCCGCTTTTCCGGGTCGTGTCCGCGCGTCGCAGCACGGGTCGGACCGTCGTTTGTGTTATTCGCCTCAGAAGGGATGCCCGATGGCGTCGCCGGAGATCGAGGACGGTCCGGACGGTCCGCTGACCGGACACCCGCAGGAACTGCGCCCGTTGACCGGTGAGCTGATCGCCGCCGTGCTCGGCCACCGGGGGTACGCGGTGGCCGAGGAGCCGGACGGCGCGCTCGTGGGCCGCTGGGAGCGGAACCTGATCTGGTTCCACCGCCGGGGCGAGGCCGGGGAGCTGCTTCAGGTACGCACCGTCGTGGCGCACCACTTCGGCATCGAGCGGGTGCCCGAGCTGCACGCCTTCTGCAACGCCTGGAACCACGACCGGCTCTGGCCGAAGGCGTACGTGCACGTCGCCGACGACGGCTCGGCTCAGGTGTGCGGCGAGGTCACCGCCGACCTGGAGCGCGGGGTGACACCGCACCAGCTCGATCGGCTCGTCGACTGTGGCGTGACCACCGGGTGCCAGCTCGCCGCCGCCGTCGACGAGCTGGCCGGCGGGGCGCTGCGGTGACCACGGCACGCGACAGGGGGCTCGCCGCCGCGCTCGACGACGCCCGGGACCGGCCCGACGGCGCGGAGCGCCGCGCCGAGCTGGAGCGGATCGCGTCGCGGGCGGACGCCACAGGTGATCCGCGTACCGCCCTGTCGGCGCGCTTCGCGCTGGTCGAGGCGTACCTGCACCGGGGCGAGCGGTGGCGCGCGGTGGAGCCGGTCCGGCGGATGCGGGCCACGCTGGCCCGGCACCCCGGGCTGCTGGACGCCCGCCCGGACGAGCTGACCCGGTTGCGCCGGCACCAGCGGCACGCGGTGGAGGCGTCGTTCGGCACGCCCCGGGTGGGCCTGGACCAGTCCCGGTCCCTGTTGGACGCGCTCGCCGACGAGCTGGGCGAGGACGCCGCGCCGGTGGCGGAGCTGCGCTGCCGGCTCGCCGACCACCTCGGCGACGAGCCGGCGGCCCGCCGCGCGTACGAGCGCTGGTCGGCGGCGGACGCCACGGACCCGGTGGGCGGCTGTCCGGGATGCGCACCGGCCCGGCGGGCCGACCTGCTGGCCGGCTGGGGCGAGCCGGAGGCGGCGCTGGCCGCGCTGGCGCCGGCGCTGGCCGGCTGGGTCGAGCCACAGACGCCACCGACCCGGCGGGGCGAGCGGCAGGCGGCCACGGCGGGCGCGGCGGCCTGCACCGACCAGCCCGAACGGGCGCTCGCCGTGGGGCTGCTGCCGTGGCTGCGTACCGGGGCGGTGACGCGGGCGGCCCGGGCACACGTACGCGCGTACCGCCGGCACCGGGGCGAGCGGAGCGCGTTCCCGCTGCTCGCCGCGCATCTGCGCTTCTGCGCGCTGGGCGGCTACCCGCATCGCGGGCTGGAGATCCTGACCGAGCAACTGCCCGAGCTGGACCGGCCGGCCGACGACCTGTCCGCGATGGAGTTCGCCGCGGCGGGCGCGCTGCTGTGCGGCCTGGCCGCCGAAGCCGGGCTGGGCGGGCGGCGGATCCACCGCCCCGGGCACGGCTCCCGGCCCGCCGCCGAGGTGGACGTGGCGACGCTGGGTACGCAGTTGCAGGCGCTGGCGACGGCGCTGGCCGGCAGCTTCGACGCCCGCAACGGCACCGGGCACCAGTCCGGCCGGATCGCCTCCTGGCTCGCCGAGCGGCCACTCGCCGCGCCGGTGTCGCTGGCCGCCGAGAGCGAGTTCGACGAGGAGCCCGACGCCGATCCGGCCGAGCCCGGCCCGCCCGGCCCGGAGGAACCGGCCCCGCTGGACGCGACGCTGCTCGCCGCCGCGCTCGACGCCCGGGGCGAGCCGTACACGCCTGAGCCGGACGGCACGCTCGCCGGGCGGTGGGGCGAGGCCACGATCCAGTTCCGCCGGCTGGGGCGGCGGGGCGACGTGCTGCACGCCCGGGTGGTGGCGGAGCGGCGGCTGCCGGCCGAGCGGCGCGCGGAGGCGTACGCGTTCTGCAACGCCTGGAACCACGACCGGCTGCTGCCCGCCGCGTACGTGCACGAGCCCGGCGACGGAACGCTGGTGCTGGCCGCCGGTGTCTCCACCGACCTGTCCTGCGGGGTGGCCCCGGCTCAGCTCGCCGTGCTGGTGGCAGCCGCGATCCGCACCGGCACCGCGTACGCCGAAGCGGTCGCCGCGCTGCCCTGAGCCTGCCGCAGACGCGGCGCGGCCCCCGACCACAGGGCGGTGGTGGGCGGGGGCCGCGGTCTGGGTGCGGCGGTCAGCGGGCGGAGAACGCCAGCGTGTACTCGCCGGAGCCGGACAACCCGACGACGCGGTACCGGTAGGCGCCGGCAGGGGTCTCGGCGGTCAGCCGGGCCGCGCCGTCGGCGGTGGCCGCGCGGGCCACGGTGCGGAACGCGCCGCCGGTGAAGCGTTGCAGTTCCAGCGCCACCCGGGCGCCGTCCGGCGCGGCCAGGCACGCCTCCTGGGTGCCGCCTGACACCCGGAAGAAGCGCCCGTCCGGCTGGATCTGGGTCCGTCCGGCGGCGATCCGGCCGGTCCGGCTGACCTGGCCGGAGCAGTCGGTGTCGCCGGCCGGCGGGGTGGGCTCGGCGGTCACCGGCGGGGTGGTCTCGCCGCCGCCCGCCGGCGGCTGTGTGGGCGCGGGCTGGTCACCGGCGGTGACCAGGGTCAGGTTGTTGCGCTGGAGGATCTCGTTGACCGGCTGGAAGAACGTGGTGCCGCCCCGGGTGCAGTCGCCGGAGCCGCCGGAGGTGACGCCCTGCGCCTGGTCACCGGAGAGCCACGCACCGCCCGAGTCACCCGGCTCGGCGCAGACGTTCGTACGGGTCAGCCCGGTGACAGTCCCCTGGGGGTAGTTGACTGTGGCGTTCTTCGCCTGGATCAGGCCGCAACGGGTGCCGGTGGTGGAGCCGGACCGGCAGATCGACGCGCCGACCGGCGCCTCGGTGGAGCCGTTCACCGCCACCGTGCCGCCGTCGTTGAAGTCGGTCACCACGCCCTGCGGCGTCCAGTCGGCGTTGACGCGGACGAACGCCCAGTCGTCACCGGGGAACGAGGAGGCGGCGAACGTGCCCTGGGCGACCCGGTTGGACCCGGTGGTGCGGTCCCCCGGCTGCCCGCAGTGCCCGGCGGTGACGAACCCGCCGACCACGGAGAAGCCGACCGAGCAGCGGCCCGCGTTGTTGATCAGGTAGGCGTCGCCGCCGCGCACGTCGAACAGCGGACGCGGGGCCTCGTCAGCGGTACGCACCCGGACCATGGCGGCCTTCGATCCGGCGGCGGCGGCGAACCGGCGACCGTCGGCCTCCGCGCCCGGCCGGGCGATCACCACCACCGCGTTGTCGGTGACGTCGACGTACCAGCCGGCCACGTCGGGGCTGGCGTCGTCGCCCGCCGCGTCCAGCCGGGTCTTCACCGCGTCCAGCTCGGCGACCCCCCGGGCGACCCGCTTCGGGACCGCGCCCGCGGCCCGTACCCGCGCCTCGCCGGCCGCGTCGGCCACCGCCACGGTGAGCGTGGCGCCGTCCGCGCTGAGCCAGCTCCCGCCGTACCCGGCGCCGAGTTCCCCGCGCAGCCGGGTGACGGTGCCGGCCGCCCACCGCTCGGTCCGCAGCCGCTTCACCGCCTGGTCGCGGGTCAGCGCGAGGTCGCGGCCCATCGCGTCCAGGACCTCCGGCGCGACGCCGTCGGCCGCCGGGGTGGCCCGCCGGGGTTCCTCACCGGCGAACGAGGGCAGGGTCACCGCCGCCGTCAACCCGGCCGCCGCCACCACTACGCCGATGGCTGTCATCCGTCTGCGGTCCATCCGCCACGCTCCTCCCGACCGGCGCAGGGGCACGCCGGCCGTCGGGAGGTACGGAGACGGACGCCGATCGGATGAGGGTTACCGGAGGGTTTCGACGCGCCGTGTCGGGGCGTACCCGGAAAGCGACGGCGCCGGCCCACCGCGAAGGGTGGACCGGCGCGCGGCGCGGTCGGGTCAGACCTCGACGACGGTCGGGACGATCATGGGCCGACGGCGGTACGCGTCGTTGACCCAGCGTCCCACGGTGCGGCGGACGATCTGCTGGAGCTGGTGCGGGTCGGTGATGCCGTCCGCGGCGGCCCGGTTCAGCGCCTCTGTGACAAGCGGGACCACCGGGTTGAACGCGGCCGGGTCCTCGGAGAAGCCCTTCGCCGAGACGGTCGGCCCGGCGACCACCTTGCCGGTGACCGAGTCGACCACGACAGTCGCGGCGATGAACCCGCCGTCGCCGAGAATCCGGCGCTCGGTGAGCAGCGACTCGCTGACGTCGCCGACGGCGAGACCGTCGACGTAGACGTACCGGCTCTTCACCCGCCCGACCAGGCTGGCGCGGCCCTCGACCAGGTCGACCACGTCGCCGTCCTCGCAGAGCACGACCCGGTCCGGCGCGACGCCGGACTCGATGCCGAGCCGGGCGTGCGCCCGCAGGTGCCGCCACTCGCCGTGCACCGGCATCAGGTTGCTCGGGCGTACGACGTTCAGCAGGTAGAGCAGCTCACCGGCCGGGGCGTGCCCGGAGACGTGCACCTTCGCCACGTCCTTGTGCACCACCACGGCGCCGGCCCGGGCCAGCCGGTTGATCACCCGGTAGACCGAGGTCTCGTTGCCGGGGACCAGCGAGGACGCCAGCACCACGGTGTCGCCGGGCGCGATGGTGATGTGCCGGTGGTCGCCGCTGGCCATCCGGCCCAGCGCGCTCATCGGCTCGCCCTGCGAACCGGTGGACATCAGCACGATCTGCTCGGGCGGCAGGTTCGTGGCCTCCTCGATCCCGACCACCAGGCCGGGCGGGATGTTCAGCAGGCCCAGGTCGCGGGCGATGCCCATGTTGCGGACCATGGACCGGCCGATCAGCGCCACCTTACGGCCGTGCTCGACGGCCGAGTCGAAGACCTGCTGCACCCGGTGCACGTGCGAGGCGAACGAGGCGACGATGATCCGCCCCTTGGCCTTCGCGAAGATCGAGTCGAGGACCGGGCCGATCTCCCGCTCCGGCGTGACGAACCCGGGGATCTCCGCGTTCGTCGAGTCGGACAGCAGCAGGTCGACGCCCTCGGCGCCGAGCCGGGCGAACCCGGCCAGGTCGGTGATCCGCCCGTCCAGCGGAAGCTGGTCCATCTTGAAGTCGCCGGTGTGCAGCACCAGGCCGGCCGGGGTACGGATGGCCACCGCGAGCGCGTCCGGGATCGAGTGGTTCACCGCGAAGAACTCGCACTCGAACGGGCCCAGCCGTTCCCGGCCGCCCTCCCGCACGGTCAGCGTGTACGGCTGGATCCGCCGCTCGGCCAGCTTCGCCTCGACCAGCGCGAGCGTGAACTGGGAACCGACCAGCGGGATGTCCGGCTTGTGGGCGAGCAGGTACGGCACCGCGCCGATGTGGTCCTCGTGGCCGTGCGTGAGCACGATCGCCTGCACGTCGGCCAGCCGGTCCAGGATCGGGCCGAAGTCGGGCAGGATCAGGTCCACGCCCGGCTGCTCGACGTCGGGGAACAGCACCCCGCAGTCGACGATGAGCAGCTTGCCATCGTACTCGAAGACGGTCATGTTCCGGCCGATGGCGCCGAGTCCGCCGAGCGGGATGATCCGCAGGCCGCCCTCGGGCAGCGGCGGGGGCAGCTCACCCTCGATGTGCGCCTCGGTCACGCGTCACCTCATTCTGCGACGCCGTCGCGCGGCGTCCGTCGTGTCGTTTGTTCATTCGGGCAGGGGCAGGCCCGCGGCGGCGCAGTCGGCGCGCAGCTGGGCCAGTTCGTCACCGGTGGCGTCGACGAGCGGCGACCGCACCGGACCGGCCGGGCGGCCCTGCGCCGCCAGGCCCGCCTTGACCAGGATCGTGCCCTGGGTGCGGAAGATGCCGGTGTAGAGCGGCAGCAACTGCCGGTGCAGGGTGAGCGCCCGGGCGTTGTCGCCCGCCTCGAACGCCTCGATCATCTGCTTGGTCAGCGCGCCGGTGAAGTGGGTGGAGGTGCCGACCACGCCGACCGCGCCGACCGACAGCATCGGCAGGGTCAGCGCGTCCTCGCCGCTGTAGTAGGCCAGGTCCGTGCGGCTGAGCACCTCCGAGGTGGCGAACAGGTCGCCCTTGGCGTCCTTCACCGCGACGATCCGGCCGTGCTCGGCCAGCTTCACCAGCGTCTCGGTGGCGATCGCCACACCCGCGCGGTGCGGGATGTCGTAGAGCATGACCGGCAGGCCGGTGGCGTCCGCGACGGTGGTGAAGTGACTCAGCAGCCCGGCCTGCGGCGGCTTGTTGTAGTACGGCGTGACCACCAGCAGGCCGTGCGCGCCGGCCTTCTCGGCCTGCGCGGCCAGCTCGACCGTGTGCCTGGTGTCGTTGGTGCCCACCCCGGCGACGATCCGGGCCCGGTCACCGACCGCCTCGACCACCGCGCGGATCAGCGACTCCTTCTCCGCCTCCGTGGTGGTCGGCGACTCGCCGGTGGTGCCGTTCAGGACCAGCGCGTCGTTGCCCTGCTCGTCGACGAGGTATTCGGCCAGCCGGGCGGCGCCGTCGAGATCCAGGCCGCCGTCCGGCGTGAACGGGGTCACCATGGCCGTCATCACTCGCCCGAACGGGCGCGACGCGCCCCGGCTCGGGGCGGCGGAGTGGTCGTGCGTCATGCTCACAACCTAGCGGACGGCCGCCGGTGGCCCGGCGGCGAAGGGCGACGAGTCACTCGGCGTGCGGCGACGCTGCCACCTCGGTGCCGTCGGGCAGGGTGGAGATCTCGAAGTCGGCGAAGACGTTCGGCGCGACACCCTTGAGCTGGCGCAGGCACTCCACGGCCAGCTCGCGGATCTCCACGTCGGCGTGCTCGGTGGCGCGCATCTTCACGAAGTGCCGCCAGGCCCGGTAGTTGCCGGTCACCACGATCCGCGTCTCGGTGGCGTTCGGCAGCACCGCCCGGGCCGCCTGGCGGGCCTGCTTGCGGCGCAGCGTCGGGTTGGGCTCGTCGGTGAAGCGGGCCTCCAGCCCCTCCAGCAACTCGGTGTACGCCCGCACCGCCGCGTCGGTGGCCTCGACGAACCTCTTGTGCAGCTCCGGGTCGTCGGCGATCACCGACGGCTCGACCATCGCCGCGTCCCGCTCGGGCACGTAGCGCTGGGACAGCTGCGAGTAGGAGAAGTGCCGGTGCCGGATCAGCTCGTGCGTGAACGACCGGGAGACGCCGCTGAAGTAGAAGCTCACCGAGCCGTGCTCCAGCACGCTCAGGTGGCCGACCTCGAGGATGTGCGCCAGGTAACCGGCGTTGGTGGCGGTGGCCGGGTTCGGCTTCTTCCAGCTCTGGTAGCAGGCCCGGCCGGCGAACTCGGCGAGCGCCTGCCCGCCGTCGGCGTCGGTGGACCAGGGCACCTCTTCCGGCGCCTGGAACTGGGTCCACGCGATCAACTTGACCTGGGGCTGAACCATCTCCGGCATTCCTGCGACTGTAGTTGGCCCGCGCCCGGCGCGGAAATCGGGCACGCGGCCGGCCAGCGGGCGCTCCGCCCAGGTGTCCAAGATCCCGGACAGCGGAGCGCTCCGGCGGAGAAGGCTAGACGTAGAGCGAGGTGAAGGGAGCCCACGGCAGGTTACGGGCGACCGAGAAGACCGCCCAGGCGGCCAGGAACACGCCGACGACCTTGGGGCTGAACTGCGCCTCGGGCAGCTTCCAGCCGAACGCCCGGTTGCCGGCCCAGGCCACGAAGAGCCAGGTCAGGAACGGCAGCGCGAAGACGAACAGGAAGTGGTGCCGGGCCGCGGCGGGCAGGTCGCCGTGCAGCACGTACCAGAGGGCGCGGGTGCCGCCGCAGCCCGGGCAGTCCAGCCCGGTGGTGAGCTTGAGCAGGCAGGACGGCGGGGCGTCCGGGTCGCTGCGGGTCGGGTCGCTGATCATCGCGTACGCGATGCCGACGCCGACACAGCCGAGCGCGGCGAGCGGCACCGCCCAGCGCGGGGCGCGGGCGTGCAGGCGCAGCACCATCCGGGTGAACCGGTCGGTCTCGACCGGCTGGTACGCCACCGGGTAGGGCCACGACCCGTCGGGAGCCTGCGGCCCGTGCGGGTACGACAGGTGCGGGTGCGGCTCGGTGTCCGGGCGCGTGTGCGGGTCGGTCGCGGTGGCAGGCCGGTCAACGCTCGTCACGCGCTCACCGTACACCCGCCACGCCCACCAGCGCGGCGGCCAGCGGCCCCGCCAGGTCGCCCGCGACGGGCGGGGCGACCGCGTCCAGGCCGAGCCAGCCGGCCAGCCGGTACAGCTCGGCGGCGAGCGCCACGGCGGTCTCCCCCGGATCGGCGCCCGGCTCGACCCAGGCTGCGGGCACCAGCAGCACCCCGGCCTTCCGGTCGGCCTTGAGGTCGACCCGGGCGGTGAAGCGCTCGCCCTGGCGGAACGGCAGCACGTAGTAGCCGTAGACCCGCTGGGGCGCCGGCACGTAGATCTCGATCCGGTAGGTGAAGCCGAACAGCCGCTCGGTGCGCGCCCGCTCCCAGACCAGCGGGTCGAACGGGCTCACCAGCGTGTTGCCGCGGACCCAGCGGGGCAGCCGCGCGTCGGCGTGCAGGTAGGCCTGATGCCGCCAGCCCTGCACCGTGACCGGGGTCAGCTCGCCCGCCTCGACCAGCTCGGCCACCGCCCGCCGCGCCCCGGCGACCGGCAGCCGGAAGTAGTCGCGCAGCTCCGGCTCGGCGGCCACGCCGAGCGAGCGGGCGGCCATCAACACGAGCGTGCGGTGTGCCTCGGCGTCGGCCGGGGTGGGCGCGTCCAGCACGGCGGCCGGCAGCACCCGCTCGGGCAGGTCGTAGCGGCGGGCGAACGAGTTGGTGCGGTCGGCGGCGGTGACCTCGCCGGCCCAGAACAGGAACTCCAGCGCCCGCTTCACCGCCGACCAGTTCCAGCCCCAGTTGCCGGTCTCCCGGGGCGCGTCGTGCTCGATCTCGGCGGCGGTCAGCGGACCCCGGGCGGCCACCTCGTCGCGGACCCAGGCGACCAGCTCGGGCTGCTCCTGCGCGATCCGGCGCATCCCGCCCCACGCGTCGTCGCGAGCCTTCGCCATTCGCCAGCGCAGCACCGGGTGCAGCCCGACCGGCACCAGCGAGGCCTCGTGCGCCCAGTATTCGAACAGCTCGCGGGGGCTGCGGTAGGCGGCGGAGTCGAGCAGGGCCGTCGGGTAGGGCCCGAGACGGCTGTAGAGCGGCAGGTAGTGCGCCCGCTGGAGCACGTTCACCGAGTCCATCTGGATCAGCCCGACCCGGTCGAGGACCCGGCGCAGGTGCCGCCGGGTGGGCACGCCGGTGGGCGCCGGGTCGGCGAAGCCCTGGGCGGCCAGGGCGATCCGGCGGGCCTGGGCAAGGGAGAGCGATTCCGGTGCGGCCATCGTCGGCGACCCTAATCCAGACCTCCGACACGACGGGTCCAGGTCGCCGGGAGCGGCGGCTGGACCGATCGCCCGTCGGGGCATAGAACGGACAGGTGCTCACCATCCGCCGGGAGGAACCGGACGACGCCGAGGCGGTCGCCCGGGTGCACGTCCACGGCTGGCAGGCCGGTTACGCCGGGATCATGCCCGCGGAGGTGCTGAACCGGCTGAACCCCCGCGCCTGGGCGCAGCGCCGGCGCGACCTCGGCACCGCCGACCCGGAGCACCCGTTCACCACGCTGGTCGCCGAGGACGACGGGGTGGTCGTCGGGTTCACCACGTTCGGGCCGTACCGGAACAACCAGGACCGCGGCGACCTCGACCCGGCGCACGGCGAACTGGTGGCCATCTACCTGGAGCCGGCGCACTGGGGCTCGGGGGCCGCCCGGACGCTGCTCGCGGCGGCCCGCGACGGCCTGGCCGAGCGCGGCTGGACCGGGTACCGGCTGTGGGTGCTGGCCGACAACGCCCGGGCCCGCCGCTTCTACGAGCGGGCCGGGCACTCACCTGACGGGGAGGAGTCCACCTACGCGGTGCCGTTGCACGGTGGACGCGCCCCGGTCCTGCTCCGCGAGCTGCGGTACACCGCCGGAGGCTGACCCGGCCGGGACGTCCACGCCGTGCCGCTCACCGCCGGCCGGTGTGAGCCAGCGGCGAATCGGCAGCCCCAGCAGCAGCGCCAGGCTGATCCACACGTACGTGTTGCTGCCGAGGAACCCGTCCACGCCGGAGAAGTCCTTCTCCCAGGACCAGACGATCCGGCTGCACAGGAGCGCGTACCCGATAAGCGCGGCGGCCAGCAGCAGACGGCGCGGGCGGCTGCGCGCGGGCGCCGCCATGCCGTTGTCGACCAGCAGGATCAGACCCGGCAGCAGCCAGACCAGGTGATGCACCCAGGTCACCGGGCTGACCAGGCACATCACCGCGCCGGTGAGGGCCAGGCCGGTGGCCTCGTCGCCGGCGGCCACCGCCGCCCGCGACCGCCACGCCCACACCACGAGCGTCAGGAGTACGAGCACCAGCCACGCGATCGTGCTGGGGTGCTGCGGGTCGAGCCGGGCCACCACCCCGCGCAGCGACTGGTTGGAGACGAACGCCAGCTCACCGACCCGGTCGGTGTTCCACAGCGCCTCGGTCCAGAACTCGCGGGAGGCGTCGGGGAACAGCCCGGCCGCCACCAGCGTGGCCACGGCGGCCGTGCCGACTGTCGTCAACGCGGCCCGCCAGCGGCCGGTGACCAGCAGGTAGACGATGAAGATGCCGGGCGTCAGCTTGATCGCGGTGGCCAGGCCGATGCCCACACCCGCCCAGCGGCTGCGCGCCGGCAGCAGCCACAGCAGGTCCACCGCCACCAGGAACAGCAGCAGCATGTTGACCTGACCGAAGTTGACCGTCTCGCGCATCGGCTCGTACGCGGCGGCCAGGCAGAGCGCGACCGCGAGCGCGAACCAGCGGGTCCAGCCGGACCGGCGGGCCACCGGGTCCAGCAGCCGCCAGATCACCACGGCGCTGGCCAGCACCGTCGCGGTCACGCTGACCGTGATCGCCGCGATCCACGGCAGGTACGCCATGGGCAGCATCACCAGCGCGGCGAACGGCGGATAGGTGAAGCCGTACTGGGTGCCGGGGCGCAGGAAGTCGTAGATCTCCCCACCGTCACGAGCCCAGAAAGTCAATGCGCCGTAGTAGACCTGGAGGTCGAAGAAGCCGTGCCGGACCGCCGCCACGGAGAGGAACACGGTGACCGCCGCGGCGAGCGCCGCCACGGCGACGACCTGCGTGATCGTCCGCCCGGCACCCTGCGCCACAGTCACCCTCCTCGCCCTGCGTAGGCTCACGTGCCATGGCTGCAGGCTACGTCCGGCCCGCGCGTCCCGAGGACGCCGGCGAGATCGCACGCATCCAGCTCGCGACCTGGCGGGTCGCGTACCGCCGGATCCTGCCACGGCACGTGCTCGACAACCTCGACGAGGCGTACCTCGCGCGGCGGTGGAGCGCGGCGGTGCAGGAGCCGCCCTCGGGCGCGCACCGGGTGCTGGTCGCCGTCGAACAGGCGGCGCAATCCTATCTGGTGGGGTTCGTCGCCTCCGGTCCGGCCGATGCCGACGCGCTCGCCCCGGACGAGCCGGCCGAGGCGCTCGGCTCGGGCGTCGCGGCGGTGACCGACCTGCTGGTCGAGCCCCGGTGGGGGCGGCGCGGGCACGGCAGCCGGCTGCTCGCCTCGGCCGTGGAGCACTGGCGGGAGGACGGGCTGACCCGGGCGGTGGCGTGGGCGTTCGACGCCGACGCGGCGACCCGCGACTTCCTCGGCTCGACCGGCTGGGAGCCGGACGGCGCGACCCGCGCGCTGGACGTGGACGACATGCTGGTCCCCCAGCTCCGCTTCCACGTGGCGACCGCGGAGGAAGACCCGACCGCGTAGCGATGAGTTCCGCTCGTCTCGCCGGTCCACCCTCACGTGGTGGGCCGGCGGTCCCGGCACGGGGCAGGACCGCCGTCACCCCCGCCCGCACGCGGGCGAGCCCGGGTGACGGGTCAGGCCGGGCGGAGTTCGGCCACCAGCTCGTCGTCCTCGAACGCGCCCGTGGGGCGGAACCCCAGGGCCGTGTAGAGGGCGGCGGCGGGCCTGTTGTCGGGGTGGTAGCTCAGGCGGATCGGCTCGCCCGCCTCGGCGAGCCAGCCGGTGAGCGTCCGCACCGTGGCACCGCCCAGCCCCCGGCCCTGCTCGGCGGCGTCGATCACCATGCCGCCGATCCAGCGCGACCCGTCGTCGTCCACGCCCCACATGACGTGGCCGACGACCGTCTCGTCGGCGTAGACCGCGAGCGAGTTCCAGACGTCCGAGCGCTCGGTCAGCAGCAGGTAGCGGGCGGCGAGCGCGGCCACGAAGGCACGCTGGTCGTCGCGCGGCGCGACGTCCGCCACGGCCCGCCAGTTGTCGTCGTCCACCGGCCGCAGCGTCACCCGGCGGCCGGTGCGGTCGGAGTGTCCGGAATCGATCATGGACGCAGCCTAGGCTGGTGGCCCCGACCAGGCAAAACGGTTTACCGCAGCGGGCCGGGGCACGCGCGGCGGGTCAGTCGAGCAGGGCGTCCAGGCCGACCGTCAGGCCGGGCCGGCGACCCACCTCCCGGACCGCGAGCAGCACGCCGGGCATGAACGACACCCGGTCGTACGAGTCGTGCCGGATGGTCAGCGTCTCGCCCGTGGTGCCGAACAGCACCTCCTGGTGGGCGACCAGGCCGGTGGCGCGTACCGCGTGCACGCGTACCCCGTCGATGTCGGCGCCCCGCGCACCCGCCACCTCGTCGCGGGTGGCGTCCGGCGCGGGCCCCAGGCCGGCGTCGGCGCGGGCGGCGGCGATCAGCCGGGCCGTGTGGGTGGCGGTGCCGCTCGGCGCGTCCAGCTTGCGCGGATGGTGCTGCTCGACGATCTCGACCGACTCGAAGTAGCGGGCGGCGCGCGCGGCGAACTGCATCATCAGCACCGCGCCGATGCCGAAGTTGGGGGCGATCACCACGCCCACGCCGGGACGGCCGGCGAGCCACTCGCGTACCTGGTCGAGCCGCTGCTCGGTGAAGCCGGTGGTGCCGACCACCGCGTGCACGCCGTGCTCGACACACCAGCGCAGGTTGTCCATGACCGCGTCGGGGGTGGTGAAGTCGACGACCACCCCGGCACCCGCCTGCGCCACCGCGTCCAGGTCGTCGCCCTGGTCGACCGCGGCCACCAGTTCCAGGTCCGCCGCGGAGTCGACCGCCTTGCAGACCTCCATGCCCATCCGGCCCCGGGCGCCCAGCACACCGACCCGGGCCACCGTGTTCTGCTGCTCAGTCACGGGCCACAACCTATCCCAGCGCGCGGCGCGCGGGCCGGCGGACCGGTACGGCGCTCAGCCCGTGACCGTGAAGCTGCCGGAGTCGAACGGGCCGACCACGGCGAGGGACATCGGCCGGCCGAGCAGCTCGGCGGCGAGCGTGTTCACGTCCGCGAGCGTCACCGCGTCCACCCGGGCCAGCAGGTCGTCCACCGGCATCAGGTTGCCGTAGAGCAGTTCGCCCTTGGCGAGCCGGCTCATCCGCGAACCGGTGTCCTCCAGCCCGAGCACGAACGAGCCCTTGCTCATCCCCTTGCCCCGGGCCAGTTCCGCCTCGGTGATCCCCTCGGCGGCCACCCGTGCCAGCTCGGCGCGGATCAGGTCCAGCACCTCGTCCACCTTGCCCGGCGCACAGCCGGCGTAGACGGCGAACACGCCGCTGTCGGCGTACTGGCTGGCGTAGGAGTAGACCGAGTACGCCAGCCCTCGCTGCTCCCGGATCTCCTGGAACAGCCGGCTGGACATGCCGCCGCCGAGCACGTTGTTCAGCACGCCGAGGGCGAACCGCCGGTCGTCGGTGCGGTCGATCCCCGGGCAGCCGAGGATGACGTGCGCCTGCTCGGTCTCCTTCGGCTCGACGAGCGTGGCGGCCGGCTTGGTGCGTACCGCCGGGGTGGCCGCCCGGTGCGGCGCCGGCGCGGCCGGGTCGGTGTCCAGCGGGGTGCCCCGCAGCGCCTGCCGGACCAGCTTGACCACTGCGGCGTGGTCGAGGTTGCCGGCGGCGGCGATCACGATCTGCGGGGCGGTGTAGCGGCGGCGGTAGAAGCCCTGGATCTGCCGCCGCGTCATCGGCGTGACCGTCTCCTCGGTGCCGGAGATGAGCCGCCCCAGCGGGTGGTCGCCGTAGACCGCGCGGGCGAACAGGTCGTGCACCTCGTCGCCCGGCTCGTCGTCGTGCATGGCGATCTCTTCGAGGATGACGCCGCGCTCGGTCTCCACGTCGGCGGCGGCCAGCACCGAGTCGGCGACCGCGTCACACATCACGTCGATGGCCAGCGGCAGGTCCTCGTCCAGCACCCGCGCGTAGTAGCAGGTGTATTCCTTCGTGGTGAAGGCGTTCGTCTCGCCGCCCACCGCCTCGATCTCGGCGGAGATATCCAGCGCGCTGCGCTTGTTTGTGCCCTTGAACAGCAGGTGCTCCAGGAAGTGCGCGGCGCCGGCCTGCGAGCCGGTCTCGTCACGCGAGCCGACCGCAACCCAGATGCCGAACGACACGCTGCGCATCGCCGGGATCGCCTCGGTGAGCACCCGCAGCCCGCTGGGCAGCACGGTACGGCGGACGGTGCCGCCGAGCGGGTCGTCGCTGAGCGTGCGGGTGACCGCGCGGGACGCCGAACCCGGCCCGGTCGACGTCACCCCCCGTCCCGTCGAGGCGGCTGACGAACTCACGAGCACCTGCTCTCCGGATGACGAGGAACGGCGGGACGTACGACGGCTCCAGCTCGCGCGGGCGACCTGGAGCCGTGGGCCGGCCCGGGTGACGCGGAGGTCACCCGGGCCGGTCGGTGGATCAGCTGTGCCGGGTCCGGCGACGCGGACGGGACTCGCCGCCGCCCTCGCCACCCTCGGAGCGACCCTCGCCGCCCTCGGAACGGCGCTCCCGGTCACCCCGGTCACGCGGGCCACGGTCGCCGCCGCGGTCCCGGCCGGACGGACGGTCGCCGCCGGCGGCCCCACCCGCGGCCGGCGCCTCGGCGCCCTCCGGGCGGATCTTGTCCAGGTAGATCTTGCCGCGGGCGTCGATGTCCGCGATCTCCACCTCGACCTTGTCGCCGACGTTGAGGAAGTCCTCGACCTTCTCGACCCGCTTGCCGTCGCCGACCTTGGAGATGTGCAGCAGGCCGTCGCGGCCCGGCAGCAGCGAGATGAAGGCGCCGAAGGCGGCGGTCTTCACCACGGTGCCGAGGAACCGCTCGCCGACCTTGGGCAGCGTCGGGTTGGCGATCCCGTTGATCCGCTCGACCGCCGCCTGGGCGGCCGGGCCGTTCGTCGCGCCGACGTAGATCGTGCCGTCGTCCTCGATCGAGATCTCGGCGCCGGTCTCGTCCTGGATCGCGTTGATGGTCTGGCCCTTCGGGCCGATCACCATGCCGATCTTGTCGACCGGGATCTTGACGGTGGTCACCCGCGGCGCGTAGTCCGACATCTCGGCCGGCGCCTCGATGGCCCGCTGCATCACGTCGAGGATGGTCTGCCGGGCCTCGTGCGCCTGCTGCAGCGCGGCGGCCAGCACGTCCGACGGGATGCCGTCCAGCTTGGTGTCGAGCTGGAGCGCGGTGACGAAGTCCCGGGTGCCGGCGACCTTGAAGTCCATGTCGCCGAACGCGTCCTCGGCGCCGAGGATGTCGGTGAGCGTCACGTACTGGGTCTTGCCGTCGACCTCGTCGGAGATGAGGCCCATGGCGATGCCGGCGACCGGCGCCTTCAGCGGCACACCGGCCGAGAGCAGGCCCAGCGTCGAGGCGCAGACCGAACCCATCGAGGTGGAGCCGTTGGAGCCCAGCGCCTCGGAGACCTGCCGGATGGCGTAGGGGAACTCCTCGCGCGAGGGCAGCACCGGGATCAGCGCCCGCTCGGCGAGCGCGCCGTGGCCGATCTCGCGCCGCTTCGGCGAGCCGACCCGGCCGGTCTCACCGGTCGAGTACGGCGGGAAGTTGTAGTTGTGCATGTAGCGCTTGCGGTTCTCCGGGGACAGCGTGTCCACCATCTGCTCCATGCGCAGCATGTTCAGCGTGGTGACGCCCAGGATCTGGGTCTCGCCGCGCTCGAACAGCGCCGAGCCGTGCACCCGCGGCAGCACGCCGACCTCGGCGGTCAGCGGACGGATGTCACGCGGGCCGCGGCCGTCGATGCGGACCTGCTCGCGCAGCACCCGGTTGCGGACCTCGGACTTGGTCAGCGAGCGGAACGCGGCGGAGAGCTCCTTCTCGCGGCCCTCGAACCGGCCGGTCAGCTCCTCGGCGACCTTGGCCTTGATGCGGTCCAGGGCCTCCTCGCGGTCGGCCTTGCCGGCGATCTTCAGCGCCTCGGCGACGTCGGCGCGCGCCACACCGGCCACCGCGTCGTACACGTCGTCCTGGTAGTCCAAGAAGATCGGGAACTCGGCGACCGGCTTGGCGGCCACCTCGGCCAGCTCGCTCTGCGCCCGGCACAGCTCACGGATGGCCGGCTTGGCGGCCTCCAGGCCACTGGCCACGATCTCCTCGGTCGGCGCGGTGGCGCCGCCCGAGATCAGGGCCACGGCGTTCGGGGTGGCCTCGGCCTCGACCATCATGATCGCGACCTCGCCGTCGGCCAGGGTGCGGCCGGCCACGACCATGTCGAAGGTGGCCCGCTCCAGCTCCTCCAGGGTCGGGAAGGCGACCCACTGGCCGTCGACGTTCGCGACCCGGGTCGCGCCGATCGGGCCGGAGAACGGCAGGCCGGAGAGCTTGGTCGACATCGACGCGGCGTTGATCGCCACGACGTCGTACGGGTGCTGCGGGTCGAGCGCGAGGATGGTCTCGACGACCTGGACCTCGTTGCGCAGGCCCTTGACGAACGACGGGCGCAGCGGCCGGTCGATCAGCCGGCAGGTGAGGATGGCGTCCTCGCTGGGCCGGCCCTCGCGGCGGAAGAACGAGCCGGGGATGCGGCCCGCGGCGTACATCCGCTCCTCGACGTCCACGGTCAGCGGGAAGAAGTCGAACGACTCGCGCGGCTGCTTGCCGGCCGTGGTGGCGGAGAGGACGACCGTCTCGCCGAGCTGGGCGACGACGGAGCCGGCGGCCTGGCGGGCCAGACGGCCGGTGGAGAAGGTGATCTCGCGGGTGCCGAAGGCCCCGTTGTCGATCACCGCGGTGCGGGATTCGGTGCCGAGGTTGGTCTCGGTCATGTGCTGTGGTGCTCCTTCGCGTCGTCGGCCGACGACACGGGAACTGCTCAGGCGGCCGGTCTTCGATCGAAGCGCCCGGGATGGCCGGCGTCGTGCCGGGATTCCCGGGGGCCACTACCGGAGACCGGTGCTGACCGGCTCCCTCTTCGGGTGTCGCGCGGCCGGGTTCTTCGGTGGTACCGCAACGGGGGAGCGGCCAGGCGGCCACTCCCCCGTCAGGTCATCGGCGCAGGCCGAGCCGCTCGATGAGCGACCGGTAGCGGTTGATGTCCTTCTTCTGGACGTAGTTCAGCAGCCGGCGGCGCCGGCCGACCAGCAGCAGCAGCCCACGGCGGCTGTGGTGGTCGTGCTTGTGCACCTTCAGGTGCTCGGTGAGCTCCGCGATCCGCTTGGTCAGGACCGCGACCTGCACCTCGGGCGAGCCGGTGTCGCCCTCGGCGGTCGCGTACTCCTGGCGGATCTTGGCCTTGGCTTCCTGGTCGAGCGCCATGTTCTCCCTGTTTCGTGGGTCATTCGATGAGGTCCGGAGCGGTCGTGGTGACCGGTGCAACGGACCGGTTCCTCGCACCCGCGGCGTCGTGCAGGCACGCGAGGCCCCCGTCGGTCAGCCGACGTCTCCGCCAGCCTACCAGCCCTCGCGGCGGACGGCCGGTCAAGGTGGCCCAGGCGGGTCAGAGCACCGCCCGGCGGGTGCGCTCCACGTCCTCGGCGATCTGGGCCACCAGCGGCTCGATCGCGTCGTACGTCCGCTGTTCACGCAGGTGCGCCACGAAGTCCAGGGCCAGCCGCTCGCCGTACAGGTCGCCGGCGAAGTCCAGCGCGTACGCCTCCACCCGCCGCTCCCGCCCGGAGAACGTCGGGTTGGTGCCGATCGACACCGCCGCGGCCAGCGGCTCGCCGTCGCGGCGCACCAGCCGGGCCGCGTACACGCCGTCGGCCGGCACCGCCGCGTACCTGTGGGTCAGCAGGTTGGCCGTCGGGTAACCCAGCTCACGTCCGCGCTGGTCACCACGGACCACCACGCCCTCGACCCGGTGCGGGCGGCCCAGCGCCGCCGCCGCCGCGCCCACGTCGCCCGCGTCGACGCAGGACCTGATGTACGTGGAGGAGAAGACCGTCCCCCGCTCGGCGACCAGCGGCGCCCCCTCGACGGCGAACCCGAAGGTGCTGCCCAGCCGCTCCAGCAGCGGAACGTCGCCCGCGGCCCGGTGCCCGAACCGGAAGTTGTCGCCGACCACCACCAGCGCGGCGTGCAGGTGCTCGACCAGGACGTCGTGCACGAACGCCTCGGGTGGCAGCCGGGAGAACTCGACTGTGAACGGCACCACGCAGAGCACGTCCACGCCGAGCGCCTCGATCAGCTCGGCCTTGCGGGCCGGCTCGGTCAGCACCGCCGGATGCGAGCCGGGGCGCACCACCTCGGCCGGGTGCGGGTCGAACGTCACCACCACCGACTTGACGCCCAGCTCCCGGGCCCGCGCCACGGTGTGCCCGATGGTGGCCTGGTGCCCCCGGTGCACGCCGTCGAAGACGCCGATGGTGACCACCGAGCGGCCCCAGCCGCCGGGTGCCGCCTCGTACCCCCGCCACCGCTGCATGCCGTTCCTCCCCTGTCCGCCCGCGTGCCGTTCAGGCCGGGGCCAGCACGATCTCCGCGCGGGCCCGACCGTCCCGCTCGCTGACGATAGCGATCAACCCGCCCGCCGGGTCGAAGACGGCGTACGGCCCGGTGATCCCGGCCGGCGTCAGCGGCCCGCCGTGGGACAGCACCCGGGCCTCGTCGGCGGTGGCGTCCCGGCGCGGGAAGAACCGCTCGGCGGCGGCGTCAAGCGGCAGGTTCACCACGTCCGGCGCGCGTGCTTCGAGCTGGTCGAGCGTGGCCGCCTCGGCGAGCGTGAACCCGCCCACGGCGGTCCGGCGCAGCGCGGTGAGGTGGCCGCCGACGCCGAGCGCGGCCCCCGCGTCGCGGGCCAGCGCCCGGATGTACGTCCCGGACGAGCAGGTCACGTCCACGTCCACGTCCACCACGTCCGGGGTGTCCCGGCGGATCGCGCGCACCTCCAGCCGGGACACGGTGACGCGCCGGGCGGGCAGGTCGACCGCCTCGCCGTCGCGGACCCGCTTGTACGCCCGCTGTCCGTTGATCTTGATGGCGCTCACCGCGCTCGGCACCTGGTCGATCTCGCCGGTGAGGGCGGCCAGCGCGGCGCGTACCCCGTCGTCGGTGACCGCGCCGGCCGGGGTGGTCGCGACCACCTCGCCCTCGGCGTCGTCGGTGACTGTGGACTGCCCCAGCCGGATCGTCGCGGCGTAGCTCTTGCCGGCGCCGATCACATAGGTGAGCAGCCGGGTCGCCCGCCCCACGCCGATCACCAGGACGCCGGTGGCCATCGGGTCGAGCGTGCCGCCGTGACCGACGCGGCGGGTACGGGCCAGCCGCCGGATGCGGGCCACCACGTCGTGCGACGTCATGCCGCCGGGCTTGTCGACCACGATCAGACCGTCTGTGCTCACGACCGCCAAGCCTGCCAGACGCCGGTGATCGGCCCTGCGGGGGATACCGCCGGCCGCCGGGGCCACCGACGCGGACCGACGCCCTGTACGACCTGGACCGCCCGATCAAGGGCCCCAACCCGTGCTGAGGCCGGGTGGTCAGCGCACCGCGCCGACCACCGCCCACGCGCCCGAGCGCATCCGCAGCAGCAGGCCGGCCAGCCGCAGCACCACGAACAGCGTCAGCCCGGCCCAGATCCCGCCCAGCCCGAGTTCGAACCCGTAGGCCAGCCAGATCGCCGGCAGGAACCCGCCGAACGCGCAGACGATGGTGAGGTTGCGCAGGTAGCGCACGTCGCCCGCGCCGATCAGCACCCCGTCGAGCGCGAACACCACGCCGCCGATCGGCTGGAGCGCGACGAACCAGGGCCAGGCCGTCATGGCCTGCTCGCGTACCTGCGGATCCGAGCTGAACCACGCCGGCACCACGCCGGCGCCGGCGGCGATCAGCACCGCGAAGGCCACGCCGCACAGCCCGCCGAGCAGCGCGACGCGGCGGGCCAGGAACCGCGCGCCGGCCGCGTCGCCGCCGCCGAGCGCGGCGCCGACGAGCGACTGCGCGGCGATGGCCAGGGCGTCGAGCACCAGCACGGTGAAGAACCACAGTTGGACGGCGATCTGGTGCGCGCCCACCGCGGCGGCGCCGAAGCGGGCCGCGACGGCGGTGGCGGACAGGAAGCTGGCCTGGAACGCGACGCCCCGCACGAGCAGGTCCCGGCTGAGCACGAGTTGCTGCCCGATCACCCGGGGCCGGGGACGCAGCGAGACCCGCTCGCGCACCAGCGCCGCCGCGAACAGGACACCGGAGAGCGTCTGCGCGATCGCGTTCGCCACCGCCGAGCCGACCAGGCCGAGCCCGGCCGGATAGACCAGCAGCGGGCAGAGCAGCGCGGAGAGCAGGTTCGGGCCGAGCACGAACAGCAGCGGGCGGCGGGTGTCCTGGATGCCGCGCAGCCAGCCGTTGCCGGCGGCGGCGAGCAGCAGGCCGGGCGCGCCGAGCGCCGCGACCCGCAGCCATCCGGCGGCGGCGTCGGCCACCTCGCCGGGGCCGCCGACGAGGGTACGCGCCAGCGCGCCACCACCGATCCCGATGGCGATCGCCACCAGCACTCCGGTGGCCAGCGCGAGCCACGACGCCTGCACGCCCTCGGCCACCGCGGCGGCCCGGTCCCCCGCACCGAAGCGGCGGGCCGATCGCCCGGTGGTGCCGTACGCGACGACGGTGCCGACCCAGGCGGTGAGCGTCATGACGGTGCCGCCGACGGCGAGCGCGGCCAGCGGCACCCGGCCGAGGTGACCGACCACCGCGGTGTCGACCAGGACGTAGAGCGGCTCGGCGGCCAGCACCACGAGGGCGGGCAGCGCGAGCGCGGCGATCCGCCGGGGTGTGGCGGCGGTGGCGGGGGCGGCGGTCGTGCTCATCGCCGCCGATCCTGGCACGCGCTCAGTAAGGTCCGCAAGCAGGGTGGCTACTTACTGATCGCGGCCAGGAGTCGAGCGGTGTCTCGCTGTCCCGTCCG
The DNA here is from genome assembly GCF_040648395.1 of Micromonospora sp. NPDC049151. Taxonomy (NCBI): domain Bacteria; kingdom Bacillati; phylum Actinomycetota; class Actinomycetes; order Micromonosporales; family Micromonosporaceae; genus Micromonospora; species Micromonospora sp. NPDC049151. The sequence goes on along the minus strand of NZ_JBEZDP010000001.1, from coordinate 418,447 downwards.
CGTTGAGTTGGCACCGTCCGGTATGACCTGGCACGGGGTTGGCACTGTCCGGGTTGAGGTGGCACGTCCGGTACGGTGCTGTCCGGTCCCGACGAGTGTGCGTGTGTTTGGTCTCGACCGGCAGTCAGCTGTGTGCCGATCGGGCACTACGGCGCGCCGACTGTCGCGGCAATGGCCGCGTACTTGCGGTCCGGGCGGTCCGGGGACTGCTGCTGCAAGCGCTGAAGTTCGGTGAAACCAGCCTTTGCCAGGCGGGCAGAGAATGTGTCTACGGGCCAGCGGTATGCCGTGTGGACCTTGTGATCGAACGCGGCCACATCGTCGTCGCTGTCGAAGAAGCCGATCACCAGGTTCCCGGAAGGAGGCAGCATCCGGCGGAACTCGGCGAGTACCGCATCCAGTTCCGATGGCGGTAGGTGGATGGTCGAGTACCAGGAGAGGATGCCGGCCACCGAGTGGTCGGGAAGGTCCAGGTCCGTCATTGATCCGAGCTGGAACGCCGGCCCGGGAAAGTGGGTCCGGGCGTAGCCGATGAACTCAGGTACCAAGTCGACGCCGGTCACGTTGGCGCCGAGCGAATGCAGGTAGGCGCTCCAATGCCCGGGGCCGCAACCGAGATCGAGCACGGCGCCGTCCAAGCCGACGAGGTGGTCTCGGACAAGGGCCGTGTCATCCACGTGGGCCTGCCAGTCACCATCGAACAGGGCGATGTACTGCTCGGACATGTGCGAGTAGGCGTCGCGGACCGGCTGGTTGCTCACGGCGCCACTCTAAAGTCTGCCCGCGTTCCGCCCCGAATCCAGTACGCGTCCGGATTGAGGTGGCACGTCCGGTACGGTGCCGGGGTGCTGCGCGCGGTGCCGGGCCTGTGTGGGCCGCTGACGGCTGAGTTCGAGGTCGGCTACGTCGGCGCCGAGGATCGGAGGTCCGCACCTCCTTGATCGACTCGGCGGGGGTGCTGTTCGAGCTGGTCAAGCCGGTACGCGGCTTCCCGTCGTACAAACGGCAGCGCAACTTCCCGGGCTTGTGGTGGTCGTCGACGACCGGCGCTCACGTCGGGTACGAGTCGTGGCTGGAGCGCGATCACCTGATGCTGCTCGACTTCGACCCGGCGGTGGCCGGGATCGCGTCGCAGCCGTTCTGGCTGTTCTGGGACGACGAGGCTTCCGGCCGGCGCCGTTCGCACGCGCCGGACTACTTCGCCCGGCTGGCCGACGGGCGGGGCCTGGTGGTGGACTGCCGACCAGTCGACCGGATCAAGCCGCGTGACGCCGCGGCGCGCGGAAGTCGTCGGCGCTAGAGGCGGTCCATCCGGGGCGACGGTAGCGCGGGCGGGTTCCCGCGCGGCGGTGACGTCGGCGGCGGGCTGCGGGCGCGGCCCGGCCGGCGTCACCGCCGGACGGCGTACGTCACTGACGGGTGTCCATCGAGGTCTGCAGCGCGCGGCGCATCTGCTCGCGCGCCTCGTCGGTGGTGGTCTCGGTCCGCGGCTTGCGCTTGCTGGGCATCTGAAGGTCCTTCCAGGGTGCGGACCGCCGGGACATGGCGGTCCTACGGGCGCCCGGCGCTCCGGGTCGGCGCGACGACACATCGCGCCACGACCGGGAGTCGTCGGCGGCTGAACGCCCGGCAGCGGTCCGGGATCACCGGAGCGGCTCGCCTGGCAGCGGGAGCCCGGGTCGGTCTGACCCTGGAGGGAGGCGAGGCCGGGTGCGGCACCACCGCCCGTGACCAGCGCCGCGAAGCGCCGGTCCCGCACCCAAATTAACGTTCACTTTCCAGATGCTGCCCACTGTTCCCGAAATGCGGAAAGATCAATGTCGTCGTCCCGCCCCGCGAGGGCGGTCAGCGGGCCAGGAAGTGCCAGCCCAGCCACCACCAGAACCCGAACAGGCCGATCCGGCCGACCGGCACCGGGCCCACCTCGTAGCGCATCACGAACGCGCAGACGTCTGCCATCGACGGGATCCGCGAACCCTCCCGGCGCGCGGCCCACTCGACGACCGCGAACAGCACGATCGAGACTCCGAACCCGCCGATCGCCAGTGCCCGCATCATCGGCGCACCAGTCCCCAGAACGTGGACAGCCACGCGAACCAGGCCGCCGAACGGACCAGGCTGTCCTCCAGCAGCGGATCGGCCAGCCGGGAGAAGGTGGGGAAGTCGTCGCCCGCCGCCATCACGAACGTCGCCCCCTCGAAGACTCCGAAGACGGTCACCGGCACCAGCCACCAGAGCGCGACCGACGGCAACCGGCGCGGCGCCGGACGCCGGGGCACCCGGTTGCTCAGGCCGACCCAGATCAGCCCTCCGCCGGTGGTGACGATGTAGAGGTTCGCGGCGGTCGAGAAGGACGGCATCTGGCCGCCGACGAGGGACAGGCAGATCAGCACCGGCACGGAGACGACCGGCCGGTCCCAGGCCCGGGGCGCCTCGACGGTGAGCTCACGGGGATGATCCATCAACCGATTGTCCCCAGCGTCACGCACGGCGGAAAGCCCGGCACGCGTCGTGCTCCCCCGAAAACGCGCCGATCAGCTCACACTTGCGGTGGCCAGCTCCGCGCGGATCAGCCCGACCACCTCGTCGAGCGCCCCCCGCCCGGTGAAACCGGCGGCGAACCGGTGCCCGCCGCCGCCGAGCGCCACCGCCACCGCGCTCACGTCCACCGCGCCCTTGCTGCGCAGCGACACCGCCCACTCGGCCTCGCCCGCCTGCTTGACCACGCAGCTCACGTCCGCCTCGGCGGTGCAGCGCACCGAGTCGATCAGCGCCTCCAGCACGTACGCGGGCTGGTCGTGGCGGACCAGGTCGTCGCGGGTGGCGTACGTCCAGACGAGGCCGTGCCCGGCGGCCGCAGCCGGTTCCAGCGTGGCCCGGCCGAGCACCTCGCCGAAGAGGCGGACCGCGCCGAACGGGCGGGTGTCGAAGACCCGCCGGGAGATGTCACCCGGGCGGATGCCGGTGGCCACCAGGCGCGCGGCCGTCTCGTGCACGGCCGGGGTGGTCGCCTCGAAGCGGAACGAGCCGGTGTCGGTGGCGAGCGCGACGTACATCCCGGTGGCGATCTCCGCGTCCAGCGGCACGCCGAGCCGGTCCAGCAGCTCCAGCGCGACCACCGAGGTGGCGGCGGCGTGCGGGTCGACCAGGCTGATCCGGCCGAAGCCGCTGTTCGAGGCGTGGTGGTCGAGCACCAGCGACGTGCCGGCCGTGTCCAGCCGGTCGGCCAGGTCGCCCAGCCGGGACTCGCTCGCCGCGTCGAAGCAGATCACCAGGTCCGGCGCCGGGTACGCGTCGTCCTGCGGCACCAGCAGATCCACGCCGGGCATCCAGCGGAACGGCTCGGGCACCTCCGGCGGGCCGGGGAAGGTGGCCTGGAGATCACGTACGCCGAGCCGGCGCAGGCCCAGCCCGAAGCCGAGCATGCTGCCCAGCGCGTCCCCGTCCGGGTTCACGTGGCAGATCAGCAGCACCCGCGCGGCGGCGGGGAGGTCGCGTACCGCCGCGACGGCGGCGGCCCACGCGGTCTCGGTGGGCCCGGCGGCCTCGGTCACCGGCTCTCGCCGGCGCGCGGCTCGTCGTCGTCGGCGTCCCCGGCCGGGGCGTCGTCGGCGTCCTCGTCGTCCTCGACCCGGTACGGCTGGGCCTCACCGGCGTACGAGGCCTTGGCGGCCAGCCGCTGCACCTCGGCGTCGGCGGTACGCGCGGCCGCGAGCAGATCGTCGATGTGCTTGACCTGGTCCTGCACGTCGTCGAGGACGAAGGTGAGCGTCGGCGAGTGCCGCAGCCCGAGCGCCTTGCCGACGGTGCTGCGCAGCATGCCGTTGGCGCTCTCCAGCGCGGCGGCGGTGCTCGCCTGGGCCGCCGCGTCGCCGAGCACCGTGTAGAAGACTGTGGCGTCGCGCAGGTCGGCGGTGATCCGGGCGTCGGTGATCGTGATCATCCCGAGCCGGGGGTCCTTGATCTGGCTGCGCACCACCGACGCGACGAGTTCCCGGATGCGCTCCGCGTGCCGGCGAACCTTTGCCTGATCCGTCATGTCCCCCACCTCCGGGATCACCTTTACCCACGACGACGCCGGATCTCCGTGCGATCCGGGCCGTCGGCCGGAGACGGGGCGCGTGGGCGCCGCCGGGTCCGACCGCCCAACGCTGAAGAACACTACCCGCGCCCGGCCGGCGCCCGCGCGGCACGGCCGCAGTGCCGCGCGGTCAGTCGTCCGTGCCGTGCAGGCGACGGCGTACCGACAGCAGCTCGGTCTCCGGGCGGGCGGCGACCAGCCGCTCGCAGGAGTCGAGCACCTCGCGGACATGAGCCGGCTCGGCGGCCACCACGGCCACCCCGATCTCGGCCCGGCCGTGCAGGTCCAGCGCCCCCACCTCGGCGGCGGAGACCTCGAACTTGCGCAGCGCGGCGACGATCGGCCGGACGTACGACCGCTTGGCCTTCAGGGACCGGGAGTCACCCGGGAGCAACAGGTCGAACAGCGCGGTTCCGGTATACACGGCGAGCAACGGTACGCCGGGCGGCGCACCCCGGCACCCGATTAAGGCGCGACCGCCACCAGCACGTCCCGCTCGATCGCCTGGTCGACCCGGTGTGCGAAGTCACCGAAACCGGGGCCGTCCAGCACCCGCAGCCCGGCGTCGGCCAGCACCGCCTCCGCCCGCGCCCGCGGCGCCACGTGCGTGTTCCAGGACAGCCCGAGCGCGCCACCCGGGCGCAGCAGCTCCCGCCACACCGGCACGGCGGCGGTGAGCAGCTCCAGCGGGCTGCGGGACAGCCCCTGACCGGTACGGCTGCCGTGCGCCACCCCGTACGGCGCGTCGGTGACGATCACGTCGGCGCAGCGGGCGCGCAACGCCTCGCGGGCCCGGGTGGTGTCGGTGTTCAGCACTGTGATCCGCTGCGTGGCGCCGGCCCGGTGCTCGTCCCGCGACGGTGCGACGACGGCCTCGAACCGGCGGGCGACCAGCTTGCGGTCCCGGCGCACCGACGTCGACTCGGTGGTGTGCTTGAGCCGCTTGCGGCGCAGCCAGGTACGCAGGAACGCCGCGTACGCCTCCACGTCCTGACTGTCACGCTCGATGCCGATGCCGTCGTAGCCGTACATGAGCGCCTGGTTGAGCGTGGTGCCCCGGCCGCAGAGCGGGTCCAGCACCACCACCGGCCCGTCCAGCATCCGCGGCGCGGCGGCGGAGGCGAGCACAGTGACGTTGAGCAACAGGCGGGTGAACTGCTCGTTCGTCTTTCCGGCGTACTTGGGGATGGTGATCAGGTCGGAGTCGTACCGGGCCAGCGGGCGCAGCGGCACCGGCCGCAGCAGGTCGTCGCCGACCCGCTCGAACAGCGCGTACGCCGCCGACAGGTTCGCCAGGTAGGCCAGGTCCCGCTCGCCGAGCCCGGGTTCGGCGGTGCCGAACGTCAGGTACTCCACCCCGCCGATCTCCGTCACCTCCGCGTCGGCCGGTACGGCGCCGAGGACGCCGGAGCCGGCGAACACGGCCAGTTCGGCGCGGGCCAGCCGGGCCGCCGCGTCGGCGTAGACGCGGTTGGCGGAGGGGGCGAGGAGCAGTGCGTACCGGATCACGCCGCAGATTGTCGCAGCCTGCGGAGACGGCGACGGCCGGGGCCCGAAGGCCCCGGCCGCCAGCCGGTCGTACGCGTGGTCGTCAGGCGCGCGGCTTCTCGCGCATCTCGAACGTCTCGATGATGTCGCCGACCTGGACGTTGTTGTAGCCGCCCAGCGTCAGACCACACTCGAAGCCCTCGCGGACCTCGGTCGCGTCGTCCTTGAACCGCTTCAAGGAGCTGATCGTGAGGTTGTCCGCCACGACCGCACCGTCCCGCAGCAGCCGCGCCTTGGCGTTGCGGCGGATGAGGCCGGACCGGACGATACAGCCGGAGATGTTGCCGATCTTGGACGAGCGGAAGACGTCGCGGATCTCCGCGGTGCCCAGCTCGACCTCCTCGTACTCCGGCTTGAGCAGACCCTTGAGCGCGGCGTCGATCTCCTCGATGGCCTGGTAGATGACGGTGTAGTACCGGATCTCCACGCCCTCGCGGTCGGCCATCTCGCGGACCTTGTTCGAGGCCCGCACGTTGAAGCCGATGATCGTGACCGCCTCGGACGAGGCGCTCGCGAGCATGACGTCGCTCTCGGTGATCGCACCCACGCCCCGGTGGATGATCCGAAGCTGGACCTCCTCGGGGATGTCGAGGTTGAACAGCGCGTCCTCGAGCGCCTCCACCGAACCGGAGACGTCGCCCTTGAGCACCAGGTTGAGCGAGGTCTTCTCGCCCTCCTTGAGCTGCTCCATGAGCGTCTCGAGAGTGGCCCGGCCACGGGAGTTGGCGAACGAAGCCGCCCGCCTCCGCGCCTGCCGCTGCTCGGCGATCTGCCGCACGGTCCGGTCGTCCTCGGCGGCCAGGAAGGTGTCACCCGCACCCGGCACCGTGGTCAGACCCAGCACCATGACCGGACGCGCCGGACCGGCCGAGTCGACCGGCTTGCCGTTCTCGTCCAGCATGGCCCGCACGCGGCCGTGCGCCCCACCGGCGACGATCGAGTCACCGGCACGCAGGGTGCCCTTCTGCACCAGCACGGTCGCCACCGCGCCACGGCCCTTGTCCAGGTGCGCCTCGATGGCGACACCCTGCGCCGGCCCGTCGATCGGAGCGGTCAGCTCCAGCGACGCGTCGGCGGTCAGCAGCACGGCCTCGAGCAGTTCCTCGATGCCGATGCCGGGCTTGGCCGCCACGTTGACGAACATGGTCTCGCCGCCGTACTCCTCGGCGACCAGGCCGTACTCGGTCAGCTGCTGGCGGACCTTGTCCGGGTTCGCCTCGGGCTTGTCGACCTTGTTGACCGCGACCACGATCGGCACGTCCGCCGCCTTGGCGTGGTTGAGCGCCTCGATGGTCTGCGGCATCACGCCGTCGTCCGCCGCCACCACCAGGATCACGATGTCCGTGACCTGGGCGCCACGGGCACGCATGGCGGTGAACGCCTCGTGACCCGGGGTGTCGATGAACGTCACCGCGCGGTCCTCGCCCTCGTGCGGGACGTGGACCTGGTAGGCGCCGATGTGCTGGGTGATGCCACCCGCCTCGCCGGCCACCACGTTCGCCTTGCGGATCGCGTCGAGCAGCTTGGTCTTACCGTGGTCGACGTGACCCATGACGGTCACCACCGGCGCACGGCTGACCAGGCGGTCCTCCGCGACCTCGGCGTCGAGGTCGATGTTGAACTGCGCGAGCAGCTCGCGGTCCTCGTCCTCCGGGCTGACGATCTGCACGTCGAAGCCGAGGTGCTCACCCAGCAGCTGCAGGGTCTCGTCGGAGCACGACTGGGTCGCCGTCACCATCTCGCCCAGGTTGAACATCTCCTGGACCAGCGAACCCGGGTTGGCGTTGATCTTGTCGGCGAAGTCCGACAGCGAGGCGCCACGGGACAACCGGACGACCTGACCCTGACCGCGGGGCGCGCCCGAGGACATGGTCGGCGCCGACAGGTTGTCGAACTCCTGTCTGCGCTGCTTCTTGGACTTGCGACCACGGGTCGGCCGGCCGCCGGGACGCCCGAAGGCACCCGCCGCGCCACCGCCACGGCCACGGCCGCCGCCGCCGGGACGGCCACCGCCGCCGACCGGACCACCCGGACGGAAACCACCGCCGGGAGCACCGCCACCGCCGCCGGGACCGCCGCGGTAGCCACCGCCACCGCCGCCACCACCGGGACCGCCGCGGTAACCACCGCCACCGCCACCGCCGCCGGGACCGCCGCGGTAACCACCGCCGCCGCCACCGGGACGACCGGCGCCACCGCCGGGTCCGCCACGACCGCCACCGGGGCCGCCGGGACGGCCGGTGGTCGGGCGCTGGCTCGGCATGGAGGCCGGGCTGGGCCGAGGCGGCATCGAGGCCGGGCTCGGCCGCGGCGGCATACCGGCCGGGCTGGGACGGGGACCGCCCGCGCCCGCGGCCGGGGGCCGCTGCTGCTGCCCGCCCTGGATACCGAACGGGTTGTTACCGGCGCCACGCGCCGGCGGACGCCCACCGGGCCGGGCACCGGGGCCCTGACCCTGTCCCGGACCACCGGGACGGCCGGCGGCCGGGGAACCCGGACGCGGCGGCATGGCGTTCGGGCCGGGACGCGGGCCGGGACGGGGACCGCCCTCGGCCGGAGGCTCCCGGCGTACGGTCTCGCGCTGCTGCTGGCGGGCGGCCTGGGCGGCCTTGACCGCGGCCTCCTGCTCAGCCTTGAGCGCGGCGGCACGCGCCTCGGCGGCCGCCACTTCGATGTCGTGCGCGCTCGCCGGCTTGGCGACCGGAGTCGCCGGCTGCGGCGGGCCGGGGACCGGGCCCTTGGGCTTCGGTCCAGGGGTCGGCGCGGCCGGACGCCGGGGCGGCATCGGCCTGGCCGAGACCCGGGGGGCACCCGGGGTCGGGGTGGGCGTCGGGGTCGGTGCCGGGCCACTGGGCGCGGCAGCCGGCGGACCGGCGGGCGCCGACGAACCGGCTACGAACGCGCTACGCAGCCGTCGGGCGACAGGCGCCTCGACGGTGCTGGACGCGGACTTCACGAACTCGCCCATCTCCTTGAGCTTGGCGAGAACGGTCTTGCTTTCGACCCCGAGCTCCTTGGCAAGCTCGTGTACGCGGGCCTTTCCTGCCACTGCACTCCTCACTCCGAGGTCGTGCGGGCAGCACCCGCAGCGACCTCACTCCTGCACTTGAAGCCTGGTCATTTCAGGGACTTCATCGTGTGCTCATGTCGGTCGTCCTACCTTGCTAGCGACCCTCGACCGGTCGGGTTGACCGGTCGTCGGGGGTTGCGCGTCGACGTGCTCCGCAAGCGCACCGTGGTCGGGGACCCCGGTGAGGCGCAGTGCCCGCCCGAAGGCGCGGCGACGCACCGCCTGCGCGAAGCAGGCCGGATCAGGGTGCATGTTCGCTCCCCGACCCGGCAGTCTGCGGGCCGGATCGGGCCGGAGGCTGGAATGACCAGCCTCGTCACCGATCGCGACGACCCGCAACAACTCGCTGGCCGGCGCTCGTTTCCGGCAGCCCACACAGGTGCGCTCCGGCAGCGCGCGTCGTGCCACTGAGAAAGTCTACCCCTAGCTGCCCGAGATCGCGCCGCCCGGCTCCCGTACGTGATCAGCTCCGCCCCGGCCACCGCCCGGCGCGGCGGTCTCCGCGTCGGACCGGATGTCGATGCGCCAACCGGTCAGGCGTGCCGCGAGGCGGGCGTTCTGCCCTTCCCGGCCGATCGCGAGCGAGAGCTGGAAGTCCGGGACGGTCACCCGGGCGGTACGGGTGGCCAGGTCGACCACCTCGACCCGCAGCGCCTTGGCCGGCGACAACGCGTTGCCGACGAACGTCGCCGGGTCGTCCGACCAGTCGATGATGTCGATCTTCTCGCCGTGCAGCTCGCTCATCACGGCGCGCACCCGCTGGCCCATCGGCCCGATGCAGGCGCCCTTGGCGTTCACGCCGGGCGTGGTCGACCGTACGGCGATCTTCGTACGGTGACCTGCCTCACGCGCGATCGCGGCGATCTCCACGGTGCCGTCGGCGATCTCCGGAACCTCCAGCGCGAACAGCTTCTTCACCAGCGCCGGGTGCGTGCGGGACAGCGTGATCTGCGGCCCGCGCATGCCCTTGGCGACGTGCACGACCACGCAGCGGATCCGCTCGCCGTGCTGCGGATCCTCGCCCGGGACCTGCTCGGACTGGGGCAGGACGCCTTCCAGCTTGCCCAGGTCGACGCTGATGATGCCCTTCTCCCGGCGCGTCTCGTGCGCCTGCACCACGCCGGTGACCAGGTCACCGTCGCGGCCGACGTACTCGCCGAAGTGCACCTCGTCGGTGGCCTCGCGCAGCCGCTGGAGGATCACCTGCTTGGCGGTCATGGCGGCGATCCGCCCGAAGTCGTGCGGTGTGTCGTCCCACTCCCGGGTCACCGTGCCGTCGGCGTCCAGTTCCTGCGCGAAGACCGAGGCGGCCCCGCTCTTGCGGTCGATCTCCACCCGGGCGTGCGGCTCGGCGCCGTCGGTGTGCCGGTAGGCGGTCAGCAGCGCGGTCTCGATCGCCGCGAGGATCGTGTCGAACGGGATCTCCCGCTCGCGCTCCAGGGCGCGCAGCGCCGCGAGGTCGATGTTCACCTCTCCTCGTCCTCCAGATCTTCGTCGTCGTCGGTGTCGTCACCGAAGTCCTCGTCGGCCAGGTCGTCCAGGCGGTTGAACTCCACCTGGACCCGGCCGGGCCCGAGTTCGGCGTACGGGTGTTCGGCGGGGCCGGCGTCGGTCTCCAGCACCACGCGTTCGTCGTCGGCGGCCGTGATGCGGCCGGTGAGCTGGCGGTCCCCCGCGTCGCCGCGGACGGTGACCTTTACCAGCCGCCCGGCGTTGCGCCGCCAGTGCCGGGGCAGGGTGAGCGGGCGGTCCACGCCGGGCGAGCTGACCTCGAGCTGGTACTCGCCGGCGACGATGTCGCCACCGGCCTCCTCGGCCGCGTCCAGCGCCGCCGAGACCGCGCGGGAGACGTCCGCCACGGCGTCCAGGTTGATCCCGCCGTCGGCGTCCACGATCACCCGGACCACGTGCCGCCGGCCGGCGCGGGAGACGGAGAGGTCCTCCAGGTCGTAACCGGCCGCCGTGACGACCGGTTCGATCACCTCGCGCAGCCGGTTGCGGCGGGCGGCGAGGTCGCCGCGGGGTGCGCCGCTCCGGTCCGTGCCGCGGGGCCCGTCGGACCGGCGGGGCCGCCCGGCGGGCCCCGTCGGCCGGGTGGCACGGCCACGCTGCGTCATTGCGCGCACCTCTCCTGCTGTTGCCACGACCCGCGGGCCGTGTTGTCCGGGCCGGTGCGGGCGTTCGGCCCGCCATACCGGCGCGCCACCGGGGCGTCCGCGCCCGGTGGTTGCGCAGAGCGTAACGCTTGTGGCCGTCGACGGACCCGGCGGCGCACCGAGACCCTGACCCACAAGGCAGCGCGGATGGTGTTGACTCTGTCAGGTGGGGATCGGCAGAACACCAACCAACCAGGTCGGAGCGGGGCATTCCCGGCGCTGGCTGCTACGCGCCGGCGGGCTCGTGGCGCTCGGCGGCGCGACGGCGCCGCTGACCGGTTGTGATCTTTTCGACCGCGACAAGGAGCCACCGGCGCCGGACGCGCTGGAGCCGCTGGCCGCCGAGGCGCTCGCGCTGGAGGCCCGCTACCGGGCCGCCGCCACCGCCGCGCCGGCGCTGGCCGGGCGGCTCACCCCGATCGCCGACGCGCACCGGGCGCACGCCGAGGAGCTACGCCGGGTGATCGGCCGGCCGGCACCCTCCGGCGCCCCGGCGGCCGGGGCCTCGGCGAGCGCGCCCGCCCCCGACGCCGTGCTTCCCGAGCTGCGCCGGGCCGAGCAGGAGGGCCGCGTGAACGCGGCCCGGGCGTGCGCCGAGGCGCCGGCCGAGCGGGCCGCGCTGCTCGGTTCGATCGCCGCCGCGCGCGCCACCCACGTGGAGGCACTCAAGTGAACGAACGCACCGAGCGGAGCGAGGGCCGTGCGGGCACGCCCGGCCGGAACAGCGTGAACCCGACGAACGGCCCGGCCACGGCCCTCGCCGACGCGCTCGCCGCCGAGTACGCGGCGATCTGGGCGTACGGGGTGATCGGCGTGCACCTGACCGAGGCGGCGCGTACGGCGGCCCGCGCCGCCGAGGCGGCCCACCGGTCCCGCCGCGACGCGCTGCTGCTCCAGCTCGCCGAGGGTTCCGGGCAGGTGCCCGCCGACCGGGCCGGATACGCGCTGCCCTATCCGGTGACGGACCGGGCCAGCGCGCTGCGCCTGGCGGTGGAGATCGAGGAACGGACGGCCGGGCACTGGCGGGCCGCGCTGCCGCACACCACCGGCGCGGACCGCAACACCGCGCTTGCAGCGCTCACCGACTGCGCGTTGCGCGCCACCCGCTGGCGCCGCACGGCGGGCGTGACACCGGTCACCGTCGCGTTCCCGGGCCGCCCCGCGTGAGCGTGCGGCCGGTCACCCGGCGGAACCCTCCGGTTGCGTAGCGCATACCAGGTATGCATACTCACGACCATGTCCATCCGTCACGGCCTGCTCGCCCTGCTCGAACGCGGTCAGATGTACGGCTACCAGCTCCGTGCCGCGTTCGAGGAGTCCACCGGGTCGACCTGGCCGCTGAACATCGGACAGGTCTACACCACGCTGGCCCGGCTGGAACGTGACGGCCTGGTGCGCCCGCTCCCGGAGAACGAGAGCGGGCAGCGGCCGTACGAGATCACCGACGCCGGACGCGCGGACCTGGCGCTCTGGTTCGCCACGCCGATCAGCCGCGCCGACCGCCCCCGCGACGAACTGTCGATCAAACTGGCGCTGGCGCTCACCACCCCGGGCGTCGACGTGCGGGCGGTGGTGCAGACCCAGCGCACCGCCACCATGCGCGCGCTCCAGGAGTTCACCCGGTTGAAGTACACGAGCGACAAGCCGGAGGATCTACCCTGGCGGCTGGTGCTGGACGCGATGATCTTCCAGACCGAGGCCGAGGTGCGGTGGCTCGACCACTGCGAGACGAGCCTGGTCCGGCACCGCCCGGCGCCGATCCGGGCGGTCGACCACTCCGAGGCGGTGGACCGGGCCGGCGACGAAGCCCGCCGGTGACCCGGCACGGGAGGCACTGATGGACCCGATCGACGGGGTGCTGGAACTGCGGGACGTACGCCGGACCCACGGCGCCGGCGAGGCCGCCGTGCACGCGCTGCGCGGCGTGAGCCTGACCGTGCGGGCCGGTGAACTGGTGGCGGTGATGGGCCCCTCCGGGTCCGGCAAGTCCACGCTGCTGGCGCTGGCCGGCGGCCTGGACCGGCCCACCGGCGGCGAGGTGGTGGTCGAGGGCGAGGCACTGGTCGGGCTCTCCGCCCGCGAGCTGGCCCGGCTGCGCCGCCGCCGGATCGGATACGTCTTCCAGGACCTGAACCTCCTCGGCAGCCTGACCGCCGTGGAGAACGTGGCGCTGCCCCTGGAACTGGACGGCACCGGCGTACGGGCGGCCCGCCAACTGGCCCTGGCCGCGTTGCGCGAGGTCGACCTGGAGGACCTGGCCGACCGCTTCCCGGACCAGATGTCCGGCGGCCAGCAGCAGCGGGTGGCGATCGCCCGGGCCCTCGTCGGCGAGCGCCGCCTGGTCCTCGCCGACGAGCCGACCGGCGCGCTGGACTCCCAGACCGGCGAGGCGGTGCTGCACCTGCTGCGCCGCCGGGTGGACGCCGGAGCGGCGGGGGTGCTTGTCACCCACGAGGCCCGGCACGCCGGCTGGGCGGACCGGGTGGTCTTCCTGCGCGACGGCGTGATGGTCGACTCGACCGCCCCGCTGATCGGCGTCGACCACCTGCTCAGCGGCAGCATCCGGTGACCGGCGGCCGCCTCGCCGCCGTACACGGGTCGTGGCGGACCGCGCTGCGGATCGCCCGCCGGGAGGCCCGGCGGGCCCGGCGGCGCACGCTGCTGGTGCTGGTGATGATCGCGCTGCCGGTGTTCGGCCTCAGCTTCGCCGCGGTCAGCTACGACATGGGCGATCTGACCCGGGCCGAGCGCATCGAGCGCCAGCTCGGCGGCGGCGACGTCGCGCTGCGCTGGGAAAGCCTGGTGCCTGTGACGCAGGACGCCTGGGGCGAGTCGGCCTGGCCGGTCCAGGGCGAATGGGTCGGCCGGACCCGCCCGGCGACCGCCGAGGAGGTGCGCGCGCTGCTGCCCGAGGGCAGCCGGGTCGCCCGCACGCGCTGGTGGATGACGTTCTCGACGCGGGTCGGCCGGCACGTCGAATCGATCGAGGCGCGCGCCCTGGACCTGACCGACCCGCTCACCCGGCCGCTGGCCGAGGTACGCGACGGCCGGCCGCCGGTACGCCCCGACGAGATCGCGGTCAGCCCGGCGGCGCTGCGCCGGCTCGAGACCCGCATCGGCGACCCGGTACGCAGCATCGACGGCGCCACGTACCGGGTGGTCGGGGTGGTGGAGTACCCGGACAACCTCCGGGACGTGGTCACGATGGCCGGGGTGATCCCGGAGGCCGCGGTCGGCAGCGACACCTGGCTGGTGGACCTGCCCGGCCCGCTGGACCCGGGGCTCGTCGACCGGCTGAACGCGCAGGGCATCCAGGTCGTCGTCCGTGACCCGCTGCCGGGACGGCAGGAGTTCACCCGCGGCATGCGCGTACCGGACGCTGACGAGGCCGGCGTCGTCGGAGTGGTCGGCGGGCTGGGCCTGCTGGAGGTGGTGCTGCTGGTCGGCCCGGCCTTCGCGGTGAGCGTCCGGCGTCGGCGGCGGGACCTCGCGCTCGTCGCGGTGGCCGGTGGCGACGCCTCCCACCTGCGCCGGATCGTGCTCGCCGACGGGGTGGTGCTCGGCGCCGGCGGGGCCGCCCTCGGCCTGCTGCTCGGCATCGGCGCCGCGTTCGCCGGCCGGCCGCTCGTCGAGCAGTACGTGCTCGGGGAGCGCCTCGGGGCGTACCGGATCTTCCCGAGCGCGCTGGTGGCGATCGCCGCGACGGCGGTGCTGGCCGGGGTGCTGGCGGCGATGGCGCCGGCCTGGACGGCGGCCCGGCAGGACGTGGCGACCGGCCTGGCCGGCCGGCGCGACGCGAGCCGGCCCCGCCGCCGCTGGCTGCTGATCGGGGTGGCGCTCACCGTCGCCGGAACCGCTCTCGCCGCGTTCGCCGCCGGCCGCACCTCGCAGACCGGTGTGCTGGCCGGCGTCGCCCTGGGTGAGCTGGGGCTGGTGTTCTGCACCCCGACGCTGGTCGGGGTCCTGGGCCGGGCCGGCCGGCTGCTGCCGCTGACGCCCCGGCTCGCGTTGCGCGACGCCAGCCGCAACCGGTCGTCGGCCGCGCCCGCCATCTCGGCGGTGATGGCCGCGGTCGCCGGAAGCGTCGCGATCGGCGTCTACGTGGCGAGCGACGAGACCCGCTCCCGGGAACTCTGGCAGCCGGGCCTGCCGCCGGGGAACGTGCTGCTCACCCACTCCGGCGACATCCCGGCGGATCCTCCGTCGGCCGACGTCGTCGCCACCCGGGCCCGCACCGTCCTGCCCGACGCCACTGTGACGCCCGTCGCGATCCCCGGCTGCGCCGGCAGCGTCCGGGAGAAGGACGACTGCGCCGCGTACGCGGTCGTTCCGCCCGAGCAGCGCTGCCCGTACACCTCCTCCGACCCGGTCCCCGACTCGGCCCGGCGCGATCCGCGCTGCGTGATCC
The DNA here is from genome assembly GCF_040648395.1 of Micromonospora sp. NPDC049151. Lineage (NCBI taxonomy): Bacteria > Bacillati > Actinomycetota > Actinomycetes > Micromonosporales > Micromonosporaceae > Micromonospora > Micromonospora sp. NPDC049151. Next base: position 403,184 of record NZ_JBEZDP010000001.1, on the reverse strand, counting down.
CCTTCCAGGAGCCGGTCGACGTGTACCTGCCGGTGCTCGTGGACGACGGCGCCGCGCTGGCCCCACTCACCGACGCGCCCGCCGACGAACTGGCCGCCGCGCGCCGGACGCTCGCCGCCGGGGGCGTGGTGGTCACCGACGCCCGGCGGGTGACGGACGGGCAGGTCCGGGTGGAGGTCAACTACAACTCCGGCGGCCCGCCCACCGGGCGTCTCCTGCCCGGGTACGCGCTGCGCGGCGGTCTCAGCGTCGACCGGCTGGTGCTCTCCCCCGCCGCCGCGGACGCGCTCGGCCTGTCCGCCGTGCCGTTGGGCTACCTGCTGGACACCGCCGGCTCGCCCACCGAGCAGCAGACCGAGATGCTGACCGACGAGCTGTTCGAGATCGGGCCCATGTCGGCGCAGGTGGCGACCGCCGACCCGCCGTCGGACCAGCGGCCGATGCTGCTCCTGCTGGCGGTGGCCTCCGGGGTGATCACGCTCGGCGCCGCCGCCGTGGCCACCGGCCTCGCCGCGGCCGAGGGCCGCCGGGACCTGTCCACGCTCGCGGCGGTCGGCGCCGATCCCCGGGTACGACGCCTGCTGTCGCTCTGCCAGGCCGGGGTCATCGCGGTCCTCGGCTCCGCACTGGGCATCGTCGCCGGGCTCGGCTCCGCCGTGGTCGTCCTCGCCGCGCTCAACCAGCGGTACGCGGACTCCTGGCCGGTGCAGCCGCCGTACCCGGTGACGGTGCCCGGCGTGACGCTCGCCGCGCTGGTCGTGGTACCGCTGGTGGCGATGGGCGGCGCCGCGCTGTTCACCCGGTCCCGCCTGCCGATCGAACGCCGCCTCGACTGACTGACCGTCCGAGGGATGACGGACCACGGTGCGGGCGGCACACTTGTCGGATGTCAGCCCTGGGATCCCTCACCCGCCGTCTCGGTCACCAGCGTTGGTTCGGCGCCACCATGCGCCTGCTCGTCCCGGCCGACCGGCTGGTCGGCCGGATGACGAAAGGGCGCGTGGTCGCCTTCGGGCTGGTGCCCACGCTGGTGCTCACCTCCACCGGCCGCCGCTCCGGCAAGCCCCGCAGCAACCCCCTGGTGTACGTCCCCGACGGCGACGCCTACGTGGTGATCGGCTCGAACTGGGGGCAGCAGCACCAGCCGTCCTGGACGTTCAACCTGATGGCCAACCCGGGCGCCGAGGTGGACGTCAAGGGGCGCCGGATCCCGGTCACCGCCGAGCAGGTCACCGGCGAGGAACGGGAACGGCTGTTTCAGCGGCTGGTGCAGGAGTGGCCCGCGTACCGCACGTACGTCGAGCGGGCCGGTGGCCGCGAGATCCGCGTGTTCCGGCTGGTCCCGAACGCCTGAGCGAGGGCTCACCGTGGCCGGAGTCGCGACGAGCAGTCGCCGTCGTGATCCGGTCGGAGCAGGCAGCGGCGTCCCTCGGCCAGGTTGCGGTCGCAGAAGACCCAGTGCCGCACGTTCTGATCGTCCTCGGGAGAGACGCTGGTGCCGCCTGGTTCGGTCTGCGGGAGGACGTGGCTCCAATGTGCGACCACACGGGCGAGTCGCTGCGCAGACACGAGGTCGTTGACGACCATCGGCAGATGGATGATCCACCGCTCGGTCATCGCTCCTGCTCCTGCTCCCGCCCGGCCCGCGCACGGGCCTGCTCGGACTGCCAGCGCCGCAGGGCGTCCTTCACCCGGCCGGTCTCCCGGCGGCTCTCGGCCAACGCGTCATAGACCGTCGCGAGATCGCCCGTCACCAGGTCCAGGAACTCCCGGACCTGTTCGGGATCGAGCCCGCGTCGGCCCAGCGGTGCGGAGCTGAACGTTCGTTCCCGTACCTGCCAGGGGCGCAGCGTCTGGTACGCCGCAGAGCGATAGCACATCGCACGGCGCTCGGGCCGACGGTCGCGTCGGCGTCGGAACGGGATGATCCTCATCGAACCTGTCCTTCGTCGGTGCCATCCGGCCGTGGAGAGCGGGCCGATTACAACCCGCTCCCGGCACCTGTCGTCGCAGCGTGATCGCGGTACGCCGACAGGGCTCACACGGGCCGCTCCGAATAGGTCGGCGTGGGTAGCATCCCGATTACGCAGAGCAGGGGCAGCGGTGAGCAGTGGGCCCACACGCAAGCCCACAGCCGGAGAGGGCGGCATGGACCGTTTCGGGGACATACTCAGGCAGCATCGGGTAGCCGCGGGTTGGTCACTGCGGAAGTTCGCCGACCTCATCAGGTACGACTTCGGCTACCTCGGGCAGATCGAGCGTGGCGACCGCCCCGCCAACCCTGCCGTCGTGGCCGCCTACGACCGGGCGCTGTCGAAGAACGGCTCGCTCAAGAAGGCGTACGACAGCAGCTGTGCCGACGACATCGACATGCCGAGAAGGTCGGTCCTCCAAGCCATGACTTCGCTCGCCGCTCTTCCCACAGTCGACCGGCTGGTCGGCTGGGAGGCGCTGCGGCACGGCCTCGACACAGCGGTCGACGTCGGCTCCGACGCGTGGGGAGAAATCGTCGCCTCCTACGGCACGGCCTACTATCGCCAGCCACACGACCAGCTGATGACCCAACTCGGCCGGGATCTGACAGTCCTCCAGCATCAACTCGCCGCAGCTGACGATCGGCGCCGCCCACAGCTGCTACGTGCCGCCGCGGCGCTGTCGGTGATCGTCGCGCTCAGCCTCGTCGCGTCGGGACACGCCCTGCTGTCGAGGAGATGGTGGGCCAGCGCCCAGAGAGCCGCCGACGAATCCCGCGATCCCGACACACGAGTCCTGACGCGTGCCTGGGACATCGTCAACGGCTGCTACGACGGTCGACGGCCTGACGCCGTCGTCACGATCTCCGAAGAGGTCCTGCCGCTCGTCGCCAGGCCGTCCGCAGCCACTTGCGGTCTGCTGGCGGGCCGGGCGCAGGCGCTCTCCCTCGCCGGCCGGCACGACGAGGCGGTCGCGACCGTGCGTCATCTGAGCGAGCAGATCGAGAAGCTCCCGGCAACCGTCGTCGGGGACGTCGAGTCGCTGTGGGGCTGGCCGGAACACCGCCTGCGGCCCTGCGGCGGTTCCCGGCGGACGTGCTGGCGGTCGCCGTACACGGTCCGCTCGCGCACGGCGACGACGACGGCGGCGGGGACCGCGAGGTCGGCCTGCTGGTCGTCACCTACCGGCCCGGCGCCGGGCCGCCGCCCGCCACGCGGCGGGTGGACGGGGTGCTCGTCGACCTGACAGTGGCCGGGGCGGACGACTACCTGCGCCGGGCGACGACGATCACGTCCCGCTGGCCGCTGGCAGCGGACCGGTACGTGACCACCCGCGCCCTGCACGATCCGACCGGCTGGCTGCGGAAGCTGCGCGACGAGCACCTGGCGCGGCTGGCGCGGGCCCGGCCGGCCGAGTTCACCGGTGTCGCGCGGCAGGCGTGGTACCGGGGCAGCGCGGCGCACGCCCGCGCGTTGCGGCTGGCCGAGTGGTACGAGACGGACCAGGCGCTGCTGATGCTCGGCGAGGCGCGGCTGGCCGCCGCGACGGTGCAGGGACTGTTCAGCCGCACCTACTTCCGCGACCCGGGGGACGCGGTGCGGCGTACCGGGCTGGCCGGGGCGGACATGACGGAGGTCGGCGCGGTGCTGACCCGGCAGGCCGAGGAGCTGGCCGCCCGGGGACGGCCGGTCGACGGCACCATCGACGACCTGCTGTCCGGTTGACGGCCGGGGTGGCTCAGACTCAGCCGATACCGCCGCTGACGCCGATCAGCGCGCCGATCAGGTAGGTCGCGCCGGCCGCCAGCGCGCCGAGCAGCAACTGCCGCAGACCGGCACGCCACCAGGCGCGGTTGGTGAACCGGGCCACGATCGCACCGGCGACGAAGAGGCCGACGCCGCCGACGCCGAGCGCCAGCCAGAGGCTGGTGAAGCCGAGCAGGTACGGCAGCAGCGGCACCAGCGCGCCGATCGAAAAGCAGACGAACGACGAGATCGCTGCGGCCCACGGGCTGGGCTGGTCGTCGGGGTCGACGCCCAGCTCCTCCCGTACGTGCACCCGCAGCGCCTCCTCCGGGTTGGCGCGTACCGCCTCGGCGACCTGTGTCGCCAGTTCGCGGGACAGTCCACGGGCGACCCAAGCGTCTGCGAGTTCCCGGGCCTCGGCCTCCGGGTGGCGTTCCAGCTCGCGCCGCTCCTTGGCCACCTCGGCGGCGACCTGCTCGTTCGCCGACCGGACGCTCGTGTACTCGCCGAGGCCCATCGAGATGGCGCCGGCCACCAGGCCGGCCGCGCCGGTGAGCACCACGCTGCGCGGCGACACCCCGCCGCCGCCCACACCGGCGATCAGCGCGATGTTGGTGACCAGCCCGTCCATCGCGCCGAAGACGGCCGGACGCAGCCAGCCGCCGGAGACGTCCGCGTGGTGCGCCTCGCGCAGTGCCGCAGGGGTGTCGGTCACGGCAGCGTCAGGATCTCGTAGCCGTCGTCGGTCACGACGATGGTGTGCTCGAACTGGGCCGTCCACTTGCGATCCTTGGTGACGACCGTCCAGCCGTCGTCCCACATGTCGTACTGGTAGGTGCCGAGCGTGATCATCGGCTCGACGGTGAACGTCATGCCGGGCTCCATCACGTCGGTGGGGCGCGGGCTGTCGTAGTGCGGCACGTAGAGGCCACTGTGGAACGCCTCGCCGATGCCGTGCCCGGTGAAGTCGCGGACCACGCCGTAGCCGAAGCGCTTCGCGTACGACTCGATCACCCGGCCGATGACGTTGATCTGCCGCCCCGGCGCGATGGCCTTGATGCCGCGCATCATCGCCGTGTGGGTCCGCTCGACCAGCAGGCGGGCCTCCTCGCTCACCTCACCCACGCAGAACGTCGCGTCGGTGTCGCCGTGCACACCGTCCAGGAACGCGGTGACGTCGACGTTGATGATGTCGCCGTCCTGGAGCACCGTGGTGTCCGGGATGCCGTGGCAGATCACCTCGTTGAGGCTGGTGCAGCACGACTTGGGGAAGCCCCGGTAGCCGAGCGTCGACGGGTAGGCGCCGTGGTCGCAGAGGAACTCGTGCACCACCCTGTCGATCTCGTCGGTGGTCACCCCGGGCTTGCAGTGCTCTCCGGCGAGCTGGGTGGCCTGCGCGGCGAGACGCCCGGCCACGCGCATCTTCTCGATGGTCTCCGGCGTCTGCACGTGCGAGCCGCGCCACTCCTGCGGGCGCTTCTTACCCACGTACTCCGGGCGCGGGATGTGGGCGGGAACCGCTCGCCACGGGGAGAGCGTGCCGGGGGTCAGCGGCGCACGGACGGTCATGCTCCAAGCCTATCGCCGGGGCGGATGTGCCCCTCGCCACAGGCCCGCCGGGCAGATTATTGCCGTGCCGCAAACGCTGTGCCATTGTTGCTCCGTGGATCAAGGGGGCGCGGCGCCCGTCTTCTCCGTGACGGCGCAGGTCGACGGCGACCAGGTGCGCGTCCAGGTGACCGGCGAGGTCGACATGGCGACCGCCGACACCATGTTCCAGACCGCGCTCCGCGAGCCTGCCAAGCAGCTCACGCTCGACCTGCGGGCGGTCACCTTCTTCGACTCGGCCGCCATCCACGCGGTGGTCCGGCTCGCGCAGCGGTTCCCGGCCGCGCTCACCGTGCTGCCGTCCCCGCAGGTCCGGCGCGTGCTCGACATCTCCGGCCTGGGCGACCAGGACTGGCTCGCCCGCACCTGACCGCGCGGAACCTGTCCGGATTCCGGAGGCGTGCTCGCCCGTTCCGGCCATTCCCCTACGACTGCGGTGGAATTCTCGCGGCCGTCGAGGTCACGGTGCGCGAACTGTTCGGGTGAACGCGGTCGGGCACCGGACAATGAACGATCTATGCGGGCCAAGGGCTATGTGGCAGCGTCGGTGATCGCCTCCGCGGGGCGCGGGGGCACATCTCCTGGGAGCGCATCACCATGACCGCACCGCATAACCCTGGCTCGTACCCGCCACCGCCCGGTCCCCCGGGCTCCTATCCCCCGCCGCCGCCCGGTCCCCCTGGCGCGTATCCGCCTCCGCCCGGTCAGCCTGGCTTCGGACCGCCGCCGAAGAAGAAGTGGCTCATGCCGGTGCTCATCGGTGTCGCCGTCGTCGTGGTGTTCTGCTGCGGTGGACCGGCCCTGCTCGCCCTGACCGGCGACGACAAGAGCCCCGGCGCGGCCGGCAGCGGCGCTTCCGTCGCCCCTGCTGCTGACGGCGCCGGGCTGGCCTCGACCTCCGCTCCCACCTCGGCCGCCGCACCACCGCCGGTCAAGAGCGAGAAGCCCGCCGACGCGCCGAAGGTCTACCGGATCGGCGACACGGTACGCGGTGGTGACTTCGAATTCACCGCACACAGCATCAAGTGCGGCATCGCCAAGGTCGGCAGTGACTTCCTCAACAAGAAGGCGCAGGGCAGCTTCTGCCGGGTCGTCCTGACCGCGAAGAACGTCACCAAGAAGGCGAAGCTGTTCCACGCCGACGGCACCGTCAGCGCACACGACGGACGCGGCCGGGAGTACGAGGCCGACGGTGAGGCGGCGATCTACGGCAACGAGGACGGCGAGGGCTTCCTCGACGAGATCAACCCGGGGAACGCCGTGAAGGCGAACGTCTACTTCGACGTACCGAAGGGAACGAAGCTGGTGAAGCTGGTGTTCGACGCCGGGCTTTTCACCCTCGCCGAGGACGCGGAGGTCATGCTCTGACCGGCACGCCAGCCTGATCTGGACGACGTCTCCTGTGCCGGAGCAGGTCCAAGGCCCAGTTCCCGGTTGAGAGCTGGGCCTTGGACCGCGACTCGGTTGCCCTCCGGCTAAGAGGCCTCTCCCATCCCGGGCGACAGGCCCTGCCCCGGTTCCGGCCGCCCCGGACCCGACGCGGGGTGCCGCTCTCCCGTCTCCCCCGCGGTGTCCGGGGCGAGATCACGACGCAACGACTCGGCGTCGCGCTTGCGCACCCCGCTCGCCCGGATCGTGTTCACCGCGATGATGGTGAGTTCGTTCGCCACGTTGATGCCGCCGACGCGCAGACCGCTGCGCAACGCCTCCTGGGCCAGACGGAGGGCCGACATCGCGGCCCGCTGGGATCGGGAGGGCCGGTCGGTGGACGGGGACCAGCCCGCAGCGACGGTGCGCGCGGCCTCGGCCAGGCACCGCACGGCCTCGGCGAGCGACGGCGGAACGGGCTCGTCGTCACGGATCGCGCGTTCGAGGTTGAGCGCGACGTCGCGGCTGTGCAGCAGGGACCGGATCATGAGGATGGCGCCGTGCCGCCACCCCTGCAGCGCGCTCTGGTTGTGCCACCGTAGCGGCGAGATGCGGACGACCTCGTCGGCTGCCGACAGCACGGTCTCCACGTCCGAGGTGTCGAGCCGGCGCAGGGTGTCGAGGACCTGACGGGCCAGCTCGGCGTCCCGGGCCAGGGCCGCGTCGGCCAGGCGGTCCAGCCCGGCGGCCATCTGGTTGAGCAGGGGCCGGCCGGCCCGCCGGATCCGGTAGATCGGGTTCAGGGGCAGCACCACGACCGCGACCAGGATGCCGACCGCCCCACCGACGACGCCGTCGAGGAAGCGGGGCAGCGCGATGTCGGTCCGGGCCGGGAACAGCACGGCGATCACCATCGCGCTGCCGCCGACCTGGGTGACGAACGCGCCCTCGTCGCTGAGCAGGACGGCGACGAGGATCGCGGCGGCGACGATGACGCCGATCTGTACGTATCCCTGCCCGACCCAGGAGACCAGCAGGTCGCCCAGCATGATGCCCACCGCCACGCCGGCGACCAGCAGCAGCGTACGGCGGAAGCGCTGGCTCACCGAACTGGCGATGGTGCCGACCGCGACGGCGGGCGCGAACAGCGGTTGCGGGTTGTGGATCAGGTCCTTCGCGACCCACCACGCGACTGCGGCGGCCACCCCGCACTGCACCGCCACGAGCAGGCTCAACCGCACCCGCCGCAGCCGATCCCGCACAGTGTCCCGGCCGGTACGGCGAATCGCCGTCCACGCCGCACCTACCGGGTCGTTCCCGCTGCCGTGGGAAGGACGGAACGGCTCACGCCCCATGAGGCGATCCTAGTAATTTCGCCGCATTTGATCCGCTTTACGCGGCAAACAGCCTCAGTCCCGGTCGGTCAGCCGGCGGCGCAGCGTCAACTCGGTGCCCTCCTCGGTACGGGTCACGTTCATCTCCCCCAGCGCCTGGATCAGCGCCAGCCCGCGTCCCCGGAAGCTCGACCCGCTCGACTCCCGCCAGCGCCCGCTGTCCCGGATGGTCGCGGTGACCGTGCGGTCGGCGATCGTCACCTCGACCTCGATCGTCGGTTCCGCCGGGTCGACCGGGTGTTCGATCGCGTTCGCCGCCGCCTCGGACACCGCCACCGTCAGGTCGAACAGGTCGGTCTCGCCGACCTGGTGGGCGACGAGGAAGTCCTCCAGCCGCTTGCGCAGCACGCTGAGCCGGGTCGGGTCGGCGGGCAGGCGCAGCGCGAACCGGTTCAGTTCGGCCGCCTCCAGCGCGAGCACCGCCACGTCGTCGTGCCGGGACCGCCCGGCCACCCGGGCCATGACGGCGTCGACCAAATCCGCCACGTGCCCGGCGCGCGTCGACGCGTCCGCCCGCAACTGGCCCAGCCCGGCGTCGATGCCGGCGGAGCGGTCCTCGATCAGGCCGTCGGTGTAGAGCAGGAGCCGGTGGCCCGGGGCGATCTCCCCCTCGGCGGCCGGGTAGACGGCGCCGGGGATCGCGCCGATCGGCGGTCCGAGGGCCCGATCGTGCAGGAACGCCACGTCGTCTCCTCGGATCAGCAGGGGTGAGGGGTGGCCCGCGCTGGCGTACCGGATCCGCCCGGTGCGCGGGGAGAAGCCGAGGCAGACCACTGTGGCGAAGGAGCCGCTGCCGGCGGAGTGGACCAGCCGGTTGAGCCGGGTCAGCGCCTCCCCCGGGTCGTAGCCCTCCAGGACGTACGCCCGCAGCGCGTTGCGGAGCTGGCCCATCGCCGCGGCGGCCCGCACGCCCTTGCCCACCACGTCGCCGATGACGAGCACCAGGTCGTCGTCGGGGGTGGCCATCACGTCGTACCAGTCGCCGCCGACCTCCACGTCGGCGCTGCCTGGCAGATAGCGGCTGGCCACCACCGCGCCGGGCAGCTGCGGCAGCGTACGTGGCAGCAGGCTGTGCTGGAGCGTGGTGGCGATGTGGTGCTCGGCCTCGTAGAGCTGGGCGTTCTCCAGCCGTACGCCGACCAGCCGGGCCAGCTCGGTCAGCGCCGCCTCCTCGGTGCCGCCGCCCTCCCGGCGCCACACCAGCAGCTCGCCGAGCTGCTCGCCGGAGGTGCCGGTGAGCGGCAGCACGACGCTCGGCTCGGCGGGCAGGTCGCCGCCGGCGTCCTCCTCGTGGCGGGCCCCGGTGGCGGTGACCCGGACCCGTCCGGCCTCGGCCAGGCGCAGCGCGTGCCGGGCGGCCACCCGTACCACCTCGGCGGTGGACCGGGCGGTGTTGATCTCCACGGCGGCGTCGGCGAGTGCCCGCAGCCGGCGGATGATCTGCCCGCGCAACTGGCCCAGCTCGACGTTGGCCCGCACCCGGGCCACCAGCTCCTGACTGGAGAACGGCTTGGTCAGGTAGTCGTCCGCGCCGGTGGACAGGCCGGCGACCTCCTCGGCGGCGCCGGCCCGCGCGGAGAGCAGCACGATCGGCACGTGCCGGGTGGCCGGCTCGGCCCGCAACGCGGCGACCAGCCCGAAGCCGTCCAGCCGGGGCATCATCACGTCGGTCAGCACCAGGTCGAACGGGGTCTCGACGGCCAGCCGCAGCGCCTCCACGCCGTCCGGCACGGCCACCACCTCGTACGCCGGGGAGAGGAGCCGGCAGACGTGCTCGCGCAGGTCGGGGTTGTCGTCGGCGAACAGGATGCGGCCGGACCCACCCGGCGAGCCGGACGGCTCCGGCAGGCCGGTGGGACGGGCCACCTCGTCGGTCCAGAGTGCCGTCTCGGCGACGTACAGGCGGGCCTGCTCCGGTTCGCTGAGCGGCACCGGCGACAGCGCGGCCACCCGGTCGGCGGGCAGGTGCGCGTACCCGAACGGCAGTGTCACGGTGAACGTGGTGCCGCGGTCGACGACGCTGCGCGCGGTCACCGTGCCGCCGTGCATCTCGACCAGCTCGCGGACCAGCGCGAGCCCGATGCCGGTGCCCTCGTGGGTACGGGAGCGGGCGCCGGCCACCCGGTGGAACCGCTCGAAGACCTGCGGCAGTTCCTCCGGCGCGATGCCGACGCCGGTGTCGGACACCTCCAGGACGGCGGCGCCGTCGGTCGCGCGGACCCGGACCCGGATCTCGCCGTCGAAGGTGAACTTGACCGCGTTCGACACCAGGTTGAGGACGATCTTCTCCCACATGTCCCGGTCGACGTAGACCGGCGCGGGCAGCGGCGGGCAGTCCACCACCAGGCGCAGCCCGGCCCGCTCGGTGGCCGAGCGGAACGTGCTGGCCAGCCGGGACGTGTGGTCGGACAGGTCGGTGGGCTGGTAGCGGGCGGCCAGGCGGCCGGACTCCAGCCGGGAGAAGTCGAGCACCGTGTTGACCAGCTTGAGCAGGCGCAGCCCGTTGCGGTGCATGACGGTGAGCCGGTCGAGGTAGCGGTCCGGCAGCTCCCGGTCGGCGAGCATCTCCTCCATCGGTCCGAGCACCAGCGTGAGCGGGGTACGGAACTCGTGGCTCACGTTGGCGAAGAAGTTGGTCTTGGCGCGGTCCAGCGCGGCCAGCTCGGCGGCGCGGGCGCGTTCCTGCTCGTACGCCCGCTGCTTGCCCACGGCCCGGGACACCTGCGCGGCGACCAGGTCGACGAAGTCGCGGTAGTCGTCGGTGAACGGCAGCCGGCGCGACACCCCGAGCAGCAGTACGCCGGCCGGCTCGTTCGTGGCCGTCAGCGGCAGCAGGAGCGCCTGGTCGGCGGCGTCCGGCGGCACCGCGCCCGGCAGCTCGGCGGTGGCGATCCAGCGCGGCTCGGTGAACGGCTCGCCGTCGGGCAGGCCGGGCGGCGGACCGGCGACGGTGGCCGGATCCACGCCCGAGCAGCCGCCCGGCACGAGTGTGCCGCGCTCGTCGGCGAACCACAGCGCGCTGAACGGCACGTCGGCGCGGTGGGCGTCGAGCACCCGGGTGACGGCTTGGCCCAATTCGAGCAGGCCCGGCACGTCGCCCAGCTCGTTGCCCAGCTCGGCGAGGGCGCGCAGCCGGCGCTCGCCGAGCACCCGGCCGGTGGTCTCGTTGACGAAGCAGAACAGACCGCCGACGGTGCCGTCGGCGCTGCGGATCGGGTCGTACGAGACGTCGAAGTAGACGTCCTCCAGGAAACCGTGGCGGTCGAGCACGAAGGGGTGGTTCTCGCCCCGGTACGGCACGCCGGTGCGGCGCACGCCGTCCAGCAGCGGGCCGAGCACGTCCCAGGTCTCCGCCCAGTGCCGCCGGGCGGGCTGCCCGATCACGGCCGGGTGCTTGTCGCCGATGGTCGGCCGGTAGGCGTCGTTGTAGAAGGCCAGGTGCTCCTCGCCCCAGAAGACGACCATCTGGGCGCGGGACGACAGCATGGTGCTCACGGCGTGGCACAGCGCCGCGGGCCAGCGGTCCGGGCTGCCGAGGGCGGTGGTGGACCAGTCGAAGCCGCGCAGCCGGCCGCCCATCTCACCGCCGGCGGCGAACGCCGCGGCGAGCAGCGGCGGTAGTGACGCCTCGCCGGCCGCGGGGGACGAACGACCGTCCTCCCCGCCCCCGTGGGCCGAGCTCATGTAGCCTCCCGCTCCGGCCATGATCGTGACGGCCGGCGATGCTCCGCCGACCGTCCCCGCCTACTACCCCGACGGAGGAGCAACGTAACGCACCCGCACCGTTCGACGCTGGTTACCTCGGCCTCATCCTGGCGTAACCGACGGCCCGGTGCGACTCGGGCGGTCACCGCCCCGGCGACGGGACCGCCGATCCGCCCGTCCCCACCTACGAAACGCGGGTGTGTGATCTGGCCGACACGGCGGCCCGGACCAGCGCGACCACCGGCCGCGGATCCGGTTCGTTCTCCGGATGCCACTGCACCCCGAGCACGAAGCGCCGCGCCGGATCCTCCACCGCCTCGATCACCCCGTCGCCGGCCCAGCCGGTGACCGCCAGGCCGCCGGGGTCGGCCACCGCCTGATGGTGGTACGAGTTGACCCGGTCCACGCCGGCCATCACCCGCCCGGCCAGGCTGTCCTCGGCGAAGCGCACCGGATGCGACCCGTAGACGCCCGGCGCGGGACGGTGCCCGTCGTGCCCGACCACGTCCGGCAGGTGCTGGTGCAGCAGACCGCCGTACGCCACGGCGAGCAACTGCATGCCCCGGCACACGCCCAGCACGGGCAGGTCGGCGGCGAGCGCGGCGGTCAGCAACGTCGTCTCCCCGGCGTCGCGCTCCGGCCGGCTCTCGGTGCGCGGGTCCGGCGGCTCGCCGTACCGCTCCGGGCCGACGTCCGCGCCGCCGGCCAGCAGCAGCCCGTCCAGCAGCCCCAGCACGTCCGCGTCGAGATCGTCAGGGGGCAGCACCACGGCCCGGCCGCCGGCAGCGGTGACCGCCCGGACGTACGCGTGCGGCACGAGCGTCGCCGGTACGTCCCGCCACACCGCCCAGCCGGCCGGCTCGACGTACGCGGTGATGCCGATGACCGGCCTTCTCGCGCTCACAGTGCGCGCTCTCACAGGGGTGTGACGTAGGCGCCGGTGATGCCGCCGTCGACGACGAACTGCGCGGCGGTCATGAACGACGCGTCGTCGCTGGCGAGGAACGCCACGGCTGCGGCGATCTCGGTCGGATCGCCGAACCGGCCCATCGGCACGTGCACCAGCCGCCGGGCGGCCCGCTCCGGGTCCTTGGCGAACAGCTCCAGCAGCAGCGGCGTGGCCACCGGCCCGGGGCACAGCGCGTTGACCCGGATGCCCTCGCGGGCGAACTGCACGCCCAGCTCCCGGGTCATCGCCAGCACCCCGCCCTTGCTCGCCGTGTACGCGATCTGCGACGTGGCCGCGCCCATCAGCGCCACGAACGAGGCGGTGTTGATGATCGAGCCCTTGCCCTGCCGGCGCATGTGCGGGATGACGTACTTGCAGCACAGGTAGACGCTCGTGGTGTTGACCCGCAGCACCCGCTCCCATGCGTCCAGGCCGGTCTCCAGGATCGAGTCGTCGTCCGGCGGCGAGATGCCGGCGTTGTGGAACGACACGTCCACCCGGCCGTGCCGCTCCACCACCCCGTCGAACAGGTCGCGGACCGCCGTCTCGTCGGCCACGTCGGCGGCCACGAACTCGCCGCCCACCTCCTGCGCGGCCCGGGTGCCGGCGTCGGCGTCGATGTCCACGCACACCACCCGGGCGCCCTCGGCGGCGAAACGCCGTACGGTGGCCAGCCCGATGCCGCTGCCCGCGCCGGTCACCACCGCCACCCGGTCGGAAAGCCGTCCCTGCACTGTGATCACTCCTCGGTGCCGATGAACACGTTCTTGACGTCGGTGAAGGCGTGCAGCGCGTCCGGACCCAGCTCCCGGCCGAGGCCGGAGCGCTTCATCCCGCCGAACGGGGTCCAGTAGCGCACCGAGGAGTGCGAGTTGACGCTGAGGTTGCCCGACTCGACCGCGCGGGCCACCCGCACCGCCCGCCCGACGTCCCGGGTCCAGATCGAGCCGGAGAGCCCGTACTCGGTGTCGTTGGCGAGCCGGATCGCGTCCGCCTCGTCGTCGAACGGCAGCACCGAGACGACCGGGCCGAATATCTCCTCCCGCCAGTGCCGGTCGGCCGGGGAGCCGGCGAGCAGCACCGTCGGGGCGTGCCAGAAGCCGGGGCCGTCGGGGCACGAGCCGGTGAAGGCCACGTCCGCCCCGTCGACGTACCCGGCGACCCGGTCCCGGTGCGCGGCGGAGATCAGCGGGCCCATCTCGGCCGTGTCCCGGGACGGGTCCTCCACCCGCACCGCCCGTACGGCTGGTTCGAGCAGTTCCAGGAACCTGTCGTACGCCTGGCGCTGGACCAGGATCCGGGAGCGGGCGCAGCAGTCCTGGCCGGCGTTGTCGAAGACCGCGTACGGCGCGGTGGCCGCCGCCTTCTCCAGGTCCGCGTCGGCGAAGACGATGTTCGCCGACTTGCCGCCCAGCTCCAGCGTCACCCGCTTCACCTGGGCGGCGCAGCCGGCCATGATCCGGGTACCGACCTCGGTCGAGCCGGTGAAGCAGATCTTGCGGACCGCCGGGTGGGTGACGAACCGTTCGCCGACCACGCTGCCCCGGCCGGGCAGCACTGTGAACACGCCCTCGGGCAGGCCGGCGTCGCGGGCCAGCTCGGCCAGGCGCAGCGCGGTGAGCGGGGTCAGCTCGGCCGGTTTCAGCACCACCGTGTTGCCGGCGGCGAGCGCCGGGGCGAATCCCCAGCCGGCGATCGGCATCGGGAAGTTCCACGGCACGATCACGCCGACCACGCCCAACGGCTCGTGGAACGTGACGTCGAGCCCACCGGGCACCGGGATCTGGTGCCCGGTCAGCCGCTCCGGCGCGCCCGCGTAGTAGTCGAGCACGTCGCGGACGTTGCCCGCCTCCCAGCGCGCGTTGCCGATGGTGTGCCCGGCGTTGCGCACCTCAAGGAGCGCCAGTTCCTCCAGGTGCGCGTCGACCTGTGCGGCGAACCGCCGCAGCAGCCGCCCCCGATCCCCGGGCGCCACCCGACGCCACCCCTCGAACGCGGCGGAAGCCCGCGCGACGGCCGCGTCCACGTCGTCAACGGAGCACCCCGGAACGACCCCGATACCGGCCCCGTCGACGGGCGAAATCACCTCACCCACGCGCGTCCCCCTCCCCCTCGCCCCCGCGATCTTGCACTTGCCGCCCCGGCAAAAGTCGCATGACACCCGCACCCGGGGCCGCAAGTGCAAGATCGGCGCGGAGACTGGGGGCGGACACCTCAGAGGCGTTCGAAGCCACGGGTCAGTTCCCAGTCCGTCACGGCGGCGTCGAAGGCGGTCAGCTCGACCTTCGCCTGGTTGGCGTAGTGGTCGGCCACCTCGTCGCCGAACGCCTCCCGGGCCACTGTCGAACGCTGCCACAGGTCCAGCGCGTCGCGCAGCGTGGTCGGCACCCGCTCGGCGTCCGGGTCGTCGTACGCGTTGCCGGTGCACTCGTCGGCCAGCTCCAGCTCGTTCTCGATGCCGTGCACCGCGCCGGCCACCAGCGCGGCGATCGCCAGGTACGGGTTCACGTCGGCCCCCGGCACCCGGTTCTCCACCCGCATCCCCTGCCCGTGCCCGACCAGCCGCAGCGCACAGGTGCGGTTGTCGGTGCCCCAGCGCAACGCGGTCGGCGCGAACGAGCCGGGCTGGTAACGCTTGTAGGAGTTGATGTTCGGCGCGAAGAACAGGCTGAACTCGCGCATGGTGGCCAGCAGCCCGGCCAGCACCCGCTGCCCGGTGACGCTCAGGTGCGCCGGCCCGTCGCCCAGCATGGCCGAGGAGCCGGACGCGTCGCGCAGCGAGAAGTGGATGTGGCAGGAGTTGCCCTCCCGCTCGTTCGGCTTGGCCATGAACGTGATCGACATGCCCTCCTGGGCGGCGATCTCCTTCGCGCCGTTCTTGTAGATGACGTGGTGGTCGGCGCAGCGCACCGCCTCGTCGTACCGGAACGCGATCTCGTGCTGGCCGAGGTTGCACTCGCCCTTCGCGCTCTCCGGGGTCAGCCCGGCGCCGGCCATCTCGGTGCGGATGCGGCGCAGCAGCGGCTCGACCCGGGCGGTGCCCAGCAGCGAGTAGTCCACGTTGTACTGGTTGGCCGGGGTCAGGTCGCGGTAGCCACGCTGCCACGCCTCCTCGTACGAGTCGCGGTAGAGCACGAACTCCAGCTCGGTGCCCGCGTACGCGGTGAGCCCGTGCGCGGCCAGCCGGTCGAGCTGCCTGCGCAGGATCTGCCGGGGCGAGGCGACCACCGGGCCGGAGCCGTCCAGCCACTCCAGGTCGGCGAGCAGCAGCACGGACCCGGGCTGCCAGGGCGTCCGGCGCAGCGTCTCCAGGTCGGGGCGCATGGCGAAGTCGCCGTAGCCGCGTTCCCAGCTCGACATCGCGTACCCGTCGACGGTGTTCATGTCGACGTCCACGGCGAGCAGGTAGTTGCAGCCCTCGCTGCCGTTCGCGACCACCTGGTCGAGGAAGTAGGGCGCGTGGAACCGCTTGCCCTGCAGGCGCCCCTGCATGTCGGTGAGGCCGAGCACCACCGTGTCGATCTCACCCTCGGCGACGGCGACCCGCAACTGTTCCAGCGAGAGCGGCGTTGGTTTCATCAGGGGCCTCCATCACCAAGGTCTACTGGCAAACCGGATCACCGTCAATGCCCCGGCGGGGCCGGGTGCGAAACCGAGGAGAGCGCATGCGCCGTCGTACCGTCGCGGTCGTGGCCGGCGACGACCGCATCCTCCGCTTCCCGCCCGCCCACCGCCGCGCCACGAGCTGACCCTGGGGTACGCGGACAGCCCACCCGGCGTCAGCCACGAACCCGCGCCCAGTCCAGGAAACGGCGGTGCAGGTCCGGCGCGTGGTCGGGATTCAACTGGGCGAGTTGTTCCCGCGCCTCGGCCATCAGCCCGCCGAGATGGAGCAGCAGCGCGGTGCGGTCCTCCCGGTACTCGACGAGTAGCGACAGCCGGGCCGGCTGGCAGGGCCACTCCGCGCCGCAGTTGCGGCACCGCCAGAGCGGACGCATAGGCAGGTGCGGAACCACGCGACGGCCCATCACCGCAGCCTTCGAGCGATTGCACGCGCCTCGTCGTCGCTGAGCGGAAGGAACCAGAAGAACCGCCTGACGATCTCGGGCGGTTCGGGCCCCTCGACTCGGCCACGCAGATCCCGGATCGCGCCGCGCACGAGGAACGCCATCATCCGGATGAGCGCTGCCGGATCGAGCTGATCGCGCGGAATGCGACGCAGAGTGGGACACGGCCACGGCTCCTGACAGCGCTCGCATTTCCAGTCCGGCTGGTACCCGATGTGCCCGATGGCGCTGAGGACACCGACCAGAGCCGTCACCAACGGCCCCCGTTCGCCCGCCACTCCTGCGCCCGTGTCAGACGACCGGGGCTGCCCGGGCGAACCGTGGGAAACACCCGGGTCGGCTCGCGCATCCACGCCGGCAGGTTGCTGCCGGGGTCGCGCTTCGGCAGGGTGGGCAGCTCCCGGGTACGGCACCGGAACCATCGGACACGCACATCGGCCTCCTCGTTGTATGGAGGGGGCCGCCCGGCATCGTCGGGACCGGGCGGCCCCGGGCTGGAATCCGCCCGTGCTCGCCTGCGACGAGCGGATCCGCATGCGTGACAGTCTGGTGAGGACACCGCTACGGTCGGAAGGCATCGAGCCTGGTCACGGCGCACGAGTGAAGCACCGGGCCGGCCGGCAGATGTCGAATGAAGTTCACGCACGGACTGTGGAGGAACTGTGGAGGAACCGACAGCCGATCTCATCCGATCGCAGCTCCGCCGCCTACGGAACGTTGCCGGTCTCAATCAGGAGGAATTCGGCCGGTTGGTCCACTACTCGCCGTCAATGGTGTCCGCCGTCGAAACCGGCAGCCGTCCGTACGACCGGCTCTTCTTGGCTCGTGCCGACGAGGTGCTGAACTCCGGCGGCCTGCTGGTGTCCCTGCTCAAGATGGCCGAACGCGAGGGCTTGCCGTCCTGGCTCCGACCATGGCTCGATGCCGAACGCAACGCTCGACAGCTCCGGTGCTTCCACCCGACTCTCGTTCCAGCCCTGCTTCAGACGGAGAACTACGCCCGAGCGGTGATTCGCTGTGACGACCTACTCAGCGATGCCGACGTGGAGAGCCGCGTGGCAGCCCGCATGGATCGCCAGGAAGTCCTGCGGCAGCCGTCTCCGCCCCAGCTCGTCGCTGTACTCGACGAGGGAATGCTGCACCGCCGCGAAGAGAGCTTCCGTGGGCTGATGGCTCAGCAGATCGAGCACCTGGTCGTCTGTGCCGAGCGCCCGCACATCAGTATTCACGTGCTTCCACTACAGGTCGGGTTGCACATCGGCTTGTCCGGTCCGTTCACTCTGGCGAGAGGCGCGGAGGGCGGTTGGGTCGCCAGCATGGAATGCCAGCTCACCACGAGCGTGATCGACGGTGACGCCGACGTGGCTACGCTTCTGTCGAGATGGGAGATGATCCGGAGTGAAGCTTTGCCCCGCCGGCAGTCTCTCGAGCTTCTGAAAGAGGTGGAGACGTCATGGATGTGAGCGGCGCGACCTGGCGAAAGGCGACCCGGAGTGGCAACACCGACTGCGTCGAGGTGGCTGACAACCTGACGGAAGTGGTGCTGGTACGCGACTCCAAGGACCGGGACGGCGGGACGCTCCACGTCACCCCGACATCGTGGCGGTCGTTCGTCACACTGGCCAAGCAGATGGGGCCTGCGACCTGACCGACAAAGCCATCGCCAAGATCTCCGGACAGCCCAGCGCTCACATCGGCTGGACCCAGGCGGCTCGCCACTGCGGGGACGGGTCCTGGCCGAGGCTGGTCCAGTACTCCCGGCCCTCGACGATCCGCCCGTCGCGCACGGTCCAGAACGACGCGACCCGGTGCACGCCCATCCCCTCGTGCGGCACCTCCACCTCGGACACCACCGTCTCCCCGGACGCCACCACCCGCAGTACCCGGATCGACCAGCCCTCCGGGTACTCGGCGTTGATCTTCACGTAATTGTCGCGGCCCACGATCCGCTCGGCGCTGGCCGGCCACTCCACCACCACGTCGTCGGCCAGCAGCTCGCCGACACCGGTCCAGTCGCGGGCCTGCATGCGATCCCACAGCGCGCGTACCACCGCTTCCGCATTCATAGGCCGGATCATGGCAGGCCCCACCGACAGCTACGACGGCTCGGCGGGCTCCGGCTCCGGATCCGCCTGGTCGACGGTACGGCGCGGGCCGGTGAACCACTTGCGGGCCGAGGCGTACCACCAGATGGCGACGCCGAGCAGCACGCCACCGATCGCGATCGGCGCGTAGTTCACCGCCGTCCAGCTGAAGTCGGGATTGCCGGGCACACCGGCCGGGACGATGGGCAGCACGAAGTAGACCGAGATGACGGCGATCTCGACCACCGCGATCCAGCCGAGCAGCTTGTAGCGCCGGCCCAGGGTCCACGGGCCCGGAGTGAACCGGTCGCCCATCCGCAGCCGCAGGAAGATCGGGATGATGAAGGACAGGTACAGCCCGATCACCGCGACCGAGACCACCGCGTAGAACGCGACCGGGATGCCGCCGCGCTGGTAGAGCGCGGGCAGCGTGAGCACCAGCCCGGCCAGCGTCGCGCCGATGATGGCGTTCACCGGCGTGCCGTTGCGGTTGACTGTCGACCAGAGCCGCCAGCCGGGCACCGCCCGGTCGCGGCTGAACGCGTACGCCATCCGCGACATCGACGTCACGCAGCTCATGCCGCAGAAGAACTGCCCGATGGTGGAGATGATGATGACGGCCTTGAAGAAGAACGGCGTCAGCGCGGTCTCGAAGATCGCCCCGGAGAAGCCGCCCGCCTCGTTTATCGCGTCCACGTCGGTGGCGGCGAACAGGAACGCCAGCAGCAGGATCCAGCCGCCCACCGCCGAGTAGAAGATCGACCGCCACAGCCCCTGCGCGGCGGCCTTCGACGCGCCCCGGGTCTCCTCCGAGACGTGCGCGCAGGCGTCGAAGCCGGTGATCGTGTACTGCGTGAGCAGGAAGCCCAGCGGCAGCACGTAGAACCAGAACGCCAGCCCGCCGGTGTCACCGTCGCCGAAGCCGGAGTTGTTGAACCGCTCGGTGAAGACGAACTGGAAGCTCTGGTGCTTGTCCGGGACCAGGACCAGGATCAGCACCACGGCGGCCGCGCCGGCCACGTGCCACCAGACCGAGACGTTCTGGAGTACGTCGATGATGTGGTGCCCGTAGATGTTGATCAGCCCGTGCAGCGCGAGGATCACCACGAACAGCCCGAACGTCTGGTGCCCGGTCCCGGCCCAGCCGTCGAACAGCGCCGACAGCGTCAGGTTGAGGAACGTGGCGCAGCCGTAGTCGACCGACGCGGTCACCGCTACCAGCCCGATCAGGTTGAGCCAGCCGGTGAACCAGCCGTGCACCGGCCGGCCCATGGTCGCCGCCCACCAGTAGATCCCGCCCGCTGTCGGGTACGCGGACACCAGCTCGGCCAGGCAGAAGCCGATGATCAGGATGAACAGGGAGATCAGCGGCCAGCCCCAGGAGATCGCCACCGGGCCGCCGTTGTTCCACGCCTGGCCGAACGTGGTGAAGCAGCCGGCCAGGATCGAGATGATGGAGAACGAGATCGCGAAGTTGGAGAAGCCGCTCCACTTGCGGCGCAGCTCCTGCTTGTAGCCGAGTTCGGCGAGTCGTCGGGCGTCGTCGTCCATCGGCTGCTCGGCGGTCGGCGCGGGCGTCGTGGCCACTGCACACCTCCTCGAGGCGATCCTCGTGCGAGTGCTCGCAGTGTGCTCCCAGCCGATCAAGCCGGTCAATACGTACCCCGGTAATTGCGTTGTGGCCGGATCCCGCCGCGGGCATCATTGTGGGCGTGACCAGGCCCGACCCGACGGGCCGGCACCGGGCGCTCGGCAACGCCCGGTCCGCGGCGGCGCGCGGCGTCCACCTCTCTCTCACTGATGTACGGCGATCGGCCGTACCCTCCGGACGCCCCGCGCCGCCGCACCTCTAGACGAACAGCAGCCCCGCGACCCACAGCGCGGCGATCATCAGGCCGGCGGTGAACTCCAGGACCATCGACAGGCCGGCCGCCTTGAGCGCCTGCACGGTGGCCGGCCAGGCGAGGCGGGTGTCGCCGAGCCGCAGCCGCTCGGCGCCGAAGATCCCGCCGACGAAGCCGATCGGCAACCCGACCACCGGGATGACGAAGAACCCGACCACGCCGAGCAGCCCGCCGGCCAGCAGCGACATGGTGGGCACCCCGGTCCGCTTCAGATTCCGCCCCGGCCAGAGGTACTTCAGCACGGTGCCGCCGGCGGCGATCACTGTGGCGGCGGCGAGCACCGCCCAGCGGCCCGGCCCGGCGTCGCCGAACAGCGTCCACACCAGCACGCCGCCCCAGCACAGCGGCAGCGCCGGCAGCCCCGGCACGATCACCCCGGCCAGCCCGGCGACGATCGCCAGCGCGGCGACCACTGACACCACGGCCTGCGAATCGGTGAGGCTCACCGAATCTCCCTTCCTCGCCTGCCGCGTGCGCGGAAGGTGTTAAGCGGGGCCCCCTGCTATACCGGAGGCGTTAATAGGGGGCCCTTCCTTACCCGCCCAGGCGGGCGCGGATGCCGTCGGCGGGCATGGGGGCGCCGAACAGCCGGCCCTGCCCGGTGTCGCAGCGCAGCGCGCGCAGCCGTTCGGCCTGCACCTCGGTCTCCACCGCCTCGGCCGTCACCGACAGCTCCAGCGCGTGCGCCAGCCGGACCAGCGCGTCCACGATCCGCTCGTCCCGGTGGTCGGCGACCTCGTCCCCGCCGTCACCCCTTATCCCCTCGACGAACGGGCCGGCCAGCTTCACGCAGTGGATCGGCAGCCGCCGCAGGTACGCCAGGTTCGAGTAGCCGGTGCCGAAGTCGTCGATGGCCAGCCGCAACCCGATGTCGGCGAGCTGGTGCAGCGTCCGCAGCGGCTCCCCGGCGCTGCCCATGACGGCACTCTCGGTCAGCTCCAGCTGCAACAGCTCGGCCGGCAGGCCGGTGTGCTGCAACGCCTCGGCCACCGTCTCCACGATCGCCGCGTCGTCGGCCTGCCGGGCGGCCAGGTTGACGCTGACCACAGGCGTCGTGTCCGGGTACGCGCGCCGCCACGACTCGGCGTCGCGGCACGCCTGACGCAGCACCCAGGCGCCGAGCCGGACGATCAGGCCGGTCTCCTCGGCCAGCCCGATGAACCGGTCCGGCCCGATCAGGCCCAGCTCGGGGTGCTGCCAGCGCACCAGCGCCTCGACCGCCACCATCGTGCCGTCCAGCAGCGACACGATCGGCTGGTAGTGCAGCACGAACTCGCCCCGGTCGAGCGCGGCGGGCAGGTTGGCGGCCAGCGCGGAACGGGCGATGTCGGCGGCGCTGCGCTCCGGGTCGTACACCGCCCAGCGCCCCCGGCCCTCCGCCTTGGCCCAGTACAGCGTGGTGTCGGCGGCCTTCATCAGGTCACCGACGCTCGTCTCCGCCGCCGGGCACTCCACGATGCCGATGCTCGCGGACACGGCGAGCTGCTGGTCGGCGACGTGCACCGGCGCGGAGACGGCGGCCAGGGCCAGCTCGGCGACCTCCACCGCGTCGTCGATGCCGCCGTCGGAGTCGACAAGGATGACGAACTCGTCGCCGCCCATGCGGGCCACCAGGTGACCGCGCCCGGCCACGCAGTCGCTGAGCCGGCGGGCGATCACCTTGAGCAGCCGGTCGCCCAGGTCGTGGCCGAGGCTGTCGTTTATCGCCTTGAAGCCGTCCAGGTCGATGAAGCAGAGCCCGACGCGCTGGTCCGGGCCCGCGCCGTCGAAGACCCGGCCCAGTTCCTCGAAGAACAGCGTCCGGTTGGGCAGGCCGGTCAGCGGGTCGTGCAGCGCCTGGAAGCGCAGCCGCTGCTGCAACTCGTACCGCTCGGTGATGTCCTCCACCATCGCCACCGTGAACCGGGGCCGGCCGTCGTCGTGCCGGATGAGCGAGACCGCGAGGTCGGTCCAGACCACGCTGCCGTCCTTGCGGTAGTAGCGCTTCTCCACCCGGGCGCTGTCCCGCTTGCCCTCGATCAGCTCCTGGTAGAGGTCCCACATCCCGGCCGCGTCGTCGGGGTGGAACAACGTCGACACGTTCATCCGCCGCATCTCCGCGACGGCGTAGCCGAGCATGTCCGCGAACGACTGGTTGACCTCGATGATCTGCCCGTCCACCCCGGCGATGCCGATGCCGATGGCGGCGCCGGTGAAGACCGCCCGGAAGCGCGCCTCGCTGTCCCGCAGCGCCTGCTCGACAGTGTCCCGGGCCTGCCACGCGGACCGGGCGATCCGCTCCTGCTGACTGAAGACCCGGTCGCGCAGCGCGCGGGCGAACCCGGCGGCGAACGCGCCCTGGAGCAGCGCCACCCGCTCGCGCAGCTCCGGCGACTCCGTGCGGGACGGCAGCACCCAGGGCAGGAACCGGTCACCGAGCGCCTGCACCGACCAGTCGAGCACACCCGGCTCGGTGAGATGCGCCTCGACCAGGGCACGCCCCACCTCCTCCGCCGGGAAGGCGGAGAAGGTGGGGGCGAGCAGGGCCTCGCCGAGCCGCTCGGTGAGCGGCACCAGCAGGCGCTCGGTCTCGGCCGCGCTCAGCGGCACGAACCCGATGCGGCGCACCGCGCGAGCCCACTCGGCGGCGTACGCGGCGGCGCCGGGCCGGCTGACGTCTCCCCCGTCGCTGTCCGGGGCGCGCATGGGGTTCAGCCGGCGGCGCGGTCGTGCCGGGCGACGCCGCCGAAGGCCCCGAACCGCTCCGGGTGCTCGTCCACGTCGGACGGGGAGTCGGGCCGCCACAGCGGCATGTGCACCACGCCCGGTTCGAGGATCGTCCAGTCGCCGAAGAAGCCGGTGATCTCGGCCCGCGAACGCAGCGTGATCTCCGTGGCGGTACGCGCCGACAGCCGCTGCGCGTCCAGCATCTCCTGCGGCTGGTCCTCGAACGTGGAGTGGGAGATGACCAGGTAGCTGCCGGGCGCGGCGGCGGCGCGCAGCGTGGCCAGGATGTCGGCCGGGCGGTCGGCGTCCGGCACGAAGTGCACCACGCCGGCGAGCAGGATGCCCAGCGGCCGGTCGAAGTCGATCAGGCCGCTGGCCCCGGCGTGCTCCAGGATCAGCTTCGGCTCGCGCAGATCGGCAAGGATCGCGGTGGCCCGGTCGTTCCCGGCGAGCAGTTCGTGGCTGTGCGCCACCGCGACCGGGTCGATGTCCACGTACACGATGCGGGCGTCCGGGTCGGCGGCCTGGGCGACCTCGTGCACGTTGCCGACGGTGGGGATGCCGGAGCCGATGTCGAGGAACTGGTCGATGCCGGCGTCGAGCAGCACCCGTACGGCCCGGCGCAGGAACTCCCGCCCGGAGCGCATGGTCGCGGCCAGGTTCGGCGTCATGGCCGCGATCTGCTCGGCGAGCTGCCGGTCGATCTCGAAGTTGTGCGCCCCACCGAGGAAGTAGTCGTAGACCCGGGCGGCGCTCGGCCGGGTCAGGTCGATCTCGGTGGGCAGGCTCTCCGGCGTCTGCATCGCTCGGTCCCCCAGGTCGTCGTCCGCCGTCGATGGCGGATCATGTGGTCCAGACCACTCTAGGCCGGTACGGCCAGGTATGGGAGATCCACAAGAGGCGATGCTGCCGCCGGTGTCAGGCGTCCGACTCCAGCAGCAGCGAGATGCCCTGGCCGACGCCGACGCACATGGTGGCGAGCGCCCGCCGGCCGCCCCGGCGGCGCAGTTCCAGCGCGGCGGTCAGCGCCAGCCGGGCGCCGCTGGCGCCGAGCGGGTGGCCCAGCGCGATCGCCCCGCCGCCCGGGTTGACGTGCTCGGCGTCCTCCGGCAGGCCCAGCTCGCGCAGCACCGCCACGGACTGCGCGGCGAACGCCTCGTTCAGCTCGATCACGTCCACGTCGGCGAGCGACAGGCCGACGCGGTCGAGCAGCTTGCGGGTGGCCGGGACCGGGCCGATGCCCATGATCCGCGGCGGTACGCCGGCCGCCGCCGCGCCGCGTACCCGGGCCAGCGGGGTGAGGCCGTAGCGTTCGACGGCGGCCGCGGAGGCGACGAGCAGCGCGACGGCGCCGTCGTTGACGCCGGAGGAGTTGCCGGCGGTCACGGTGCCGCCCTCGCGGAACGGGGTGGGCAACGCGGCCAGCTTTTCCAGCGTCGTCTCGCGGGGGTGCTCGTCGGCCTCGACCAGCTTCGTCTCGCGCCTGCCGGCCGGCACCGTCACCGGGACGATCTCCTCGGCCAGCCGGCCGTCCGCCTGCGCCTTGGCGGCCCGCTGCTGCGACCGGTACGCGAAGGCGTCCTGCGCGGCCCGGTCCACGCCGAACTCGGCCGCCACGTTCTCCGCCGTCTCCGGCATCGAGTCGATGCCCCAGCCCTCGCGCATCAGCGGGTTGACCAGCCGCCAGCCGATCGTGGTGTCGTACACCTCGGCGGTGCGGGCGAACGGCGTGGCCGCCTTCGGCATGACGAACGGCGCACGGCTCATGCTCTCCACGCCGCCGGCCACCACCAGGTCGGCGTCCCCGGCGACGATCGCGCGGGCGGCGGAGGCGAGCGCGTCCAGGCCGGAGCCGCAGAGCCGGTTGACGGTGCTGCCCGGCACCTCCTCCGGCAGGCCGCCGAGCAGCGCGGCCATCCGGGCCACGTTGCGGTTGTCCTCGCCGGCCTGGTTGGCGCAGCCCAGGATCACGTCGTCGGTACGCGCCCAGTCGACCGAGGGGTGGCGGGCCACCAGCTCGCGGATGACGTGCGCGGCCAGGTCGTCGGGGCGGACCCCGGCCAGCGCGCCGGCGTACCGGCCGATCGGGGTACGGACTCCGGCAACGAGATAGGCCACTGTCATCGCGCGTACGTCCTTCGGGGGTGGGGAAGGGGTCGGTCGGCGGGTCGCGGGGGTACCCGGCGCCAGGATATCCGTGACCGGAGCGGATAGGTTTGCCGCATGTCCGGGGCCCAGTTCAGCGCAGAGACAAGCGGCGGCGGCGCGTTCGTCCGCCAGCCCAACCGGTTCACCGGCCGGGTCACCCCGCACTCCACGTCACCCGAGGGCGGCGGGCCGGACGAGGCGGGACGCTGGCCGCTGGAGGCGGGCCGCTACCGGCTGATCTGGTGCCGGGCCTGCCCGTGGGCGCACCGGGCCCGGATCGTGCGCGGCCTGCTCGGCCTGGACGAGGTGATCTCGCTGGGCACCGTCGACCCGATCCGGGACGAGCGGGGCTGGCGGTTCGCGCTCGACCCGGACGGCTTCGACCCGGTGCTCGGCGTCGGCTTCCTGTCCGAGGCGTACCTGTCCACCGACCCGGACTACACCGGCCGGGTGACGGTGCCGGCACTGGTGGACACGCTCACCGGACGGGTCGTGACGAACGACTATCCGCAGCTCACGCTGGACTTCTCGACCGAGTGGCGGCGGTTCCACGCGCCGGACGCCCCGGATCTCTACCCGGTCGAGCTGCGCCCGGAGATGGACGCGCTGATGGCGGAGATCCACCGGGACGTCAACAACGGTGTCTACCGGTGCGGCTTCGCCACCTCACAGGAGGCGTACGACGAGGCGTTCACCGCGCTGTTCGCCCGCCTCGACGCGCTGAGCGAGCGGCTGGCCGGGCGGCGCTACCTGATGGGCGACACGATCACCGAGGCGGACGTGCGCCTGTTCACCACGCTGGTGCGCTTCGACGTGGCGTACCACGGGCACTTCAAGTGCAACCAGCGCAAGCTCACCGAGATGCCGGTGCTGTGGGCGTACGCGCGGGACCTGTTCCAGACACCCGGCTTCGGCGAGACGGTGGACTTCGACCACATCAAACGGCACTACTACGCCACCCACGACATGATCAACCCGACCCGGATCGTGCCGCTCGGCCCGGATCTCTCCGGCTGGACCACCCCGCACGGACGTGGCTGAGGGCACACCGCGCCGGATCGCCGCCGCGTTCGCCGCCGTCTGCCTGGTGGCCGGTGTGACAGCGGTGACGATCGCGGTGGTCGCCGGTCCCGTTCCCGGCCCGTCCGCGTACGTCAGCGAGGCCGGCATCACCGACAGCGGGTACGCCGGGGCGTACCGGATGGGGATCTTCTCGGTGGCCGCGTCGCTGCTGCTGCTCGCCGGGGCGCTGCCGCCGGGGTTGCGCGCGGCGGCCGGCCTGCTCGGCGCCGGCGCGGTGGCCACTGTCGTCTCCGGCGCGGTGACGTGCAGCGAGGGCTGCCCGCTGCCGCCGTTCGAGGCGCCCACGGTGGCCGACCTGGTGCACGGCGGGGCCAGCATCGTGGCGACCGCCGCGGTGGTGCTCGCCATGCTGGTGCTGCTGTTCTCCCCGGCGGCGGACCGGGGGCTGCGGCGGATCGCCACGGTCGGCGCGGCGCTGGCGCTGCCGGTGGCCGCGGTGGTCGCGGCGGCCCTGCTGCTGGTCGGGCGCAGCGCGCTCCTCGGGGTGTCGGAGCGGGTGCTGCTCGCCGTGGTCGCCGCCTGGGGACTGGCCACCTCCGGCTACCTGGCTGTAAGGAGCCTCACCGGCAACGGTCCTTCCCTTCCGGCCCGGGACGGGAGTAACGTGTCGCGACGATGACCAATGTCTGGTGCCTCACCGAGCGCCTGTACGTCGATCTCCGACGGCAGGCCAGCGGCGTCTGTCCGGCGTAGCTCCACGCCCCGACGCCCGCTTTTTCCTCTCCAGACCCTGGATCAGTCCTCATGACCTCCGCCCTGCGCAGAATTCCCTTCTCCGTCCAGATCCTGCTGGGCCTCGTGCTCGGCGTGGCGCTCGGTTTCCTCGCCCGCGCCGCCGACCTCGCCTGGCTGACCAGCACGCTCGACACCGTCGGCGGCCTCTTCGTCCAGCTGCTCAAGCTCGCCGTGCCGCCACTGGTCTTCACCGCCATCGTGGTCAGCGTGGTCAGCCTGCGCGGCGTCGCCAACGCCGCCCGGCTCGCCGTCAAGACACTGCTCTGGTTCGCCGTCACCGCGCTCATCGCGGTGAGCATCGGCATCGGCCTCGGCCTGCTCACCAATCCCGGCCGGGGCGTCAACCTGGACCCGGCCGGCGCCACCGCGCCGAAGACCACCGGCTCCTGGATCGACTTCCTCACCGGCATCGTCCCGACCAACCCGGTCGGCGCGTTCGTCGAGGGCAACGTCCTCCAGATCGTCTTCCTCGCCCTGGTGGTGGGCGCCGCCGCGCTGCTGGTCGGTGACGCCGCCGAGCCGTTCGTGGCGCTCAACCGCTCGCTGCTGTCGATCGTGCAGAAGGCGCTCTGGTGGGTCATCCGGCTCGCCCCGATCGGCACGCTCGGCCTGATCGGAAACGCCGTCGCCTCGTACGGCTGGGACCTGCTCGCCCCGCTCGCCAAGTTCACCACAGCCGTCTACGTCGGCTGCGCGATCGTGCTGTTCGTGGTCTACCCGGTGCTGCTGGCGGTGGCCGGCAAGCTCAACCCGCTGCGCTTCTTCGCCGGCGCCTGGCCCGCCATCGAGCTGGCGTTCGTCTCCCGCTCCTCGGTGGGCACCATGCCGGTGACCCAGCGCTCGGTCGAGCGCCTCGGCGTCCCCCGCGAGTACGCCTCGTTCGCGGTGCCGTTCGGCGCCACCACGAAGATGGACGGCTGCGCCGCCATCTACCCGGCGCTCGCCGCGATCTTCGTGGCGCAGGTGTTCGGCGTGAACCTCGGCGTCACCGACTACCTGCTGATCGCGTTCGTCTCGGTGGTCGGCTCGGCCGCCACCGCCGGCCTGACCGGCGCGATCGTCATGCTGACGCTGACCCTGAGCACGCTGGGCCTGCCGCTGGCCGGGGCCGGCCTGCTGCTGGCCATCGACCCGATCCTGGACATGATCCGCACCGCCACGAACGTGGCCGGGCAGGCGGTGGTGCCGACCATCGTGGCCGCCCGGGAGGGCACGCTCGACCGGGCCGCGTACGACTCGGCCGGCAAGCGCGACCTCATCGAGCCCGCCGAGACCGAGCGGCTCGACCCCGTACCCGCCTGATCCACACCCAACGGGTGCGTCTCCCACCGGAGGCGCACCCGTTGCCCATGACCGGAGGATCCGAGAATGAGCGCCCTGTTCACCCCGCTCGCCCTGCGCGGCGTCACCCTGCCCAACCGGATCGCGCTGGCGCCCATGTGCCAGTACAGCGCCGACCCCGACGGGCTGCCCACCGACTGGCACCGCGTCCACCTGGGTTCCCGGGCGGTCGGCGGGACCGGCCTGGTCATCACCGAGGCGACAGCTGTGGTGCCCGAGGGCCGGATCAGCCCTCAGGACACCGGCCTCTGGTCCGGCGCGCACGTCGACGCGTGGCGGCCGATCACCGCGTTCGTCGCCGAACACGGCGCGGTTCCGGCCGTGCAGCTCGCGCACGCCGGGTTCAAGGCGTCCACGTACCGGCCGTGGGCGCCGGCGCGTGGCGGCGTGCCGGACGCCGAGGGCGGCTGGACCCCGGTCGGACCTGGTGACCAGCCGTTCGTGCCGGACTACCGCACGCCCACCGCGCTGGACGAGGCGGGCATCGCGGCAGTGGTGGACGCCTTCGCCACCGCCGCCGGGCGGGCGCTCGACGCCGGGTTCGCCGCCGTGGAGATCCACGCCGCGCACGGCTACCTGCTGCACGAGTTCCTGTCCCCGCTGACGAACCGGCGCACCGACGGCTACGGCGGTGACCGGGCCGCCCGGATGCGGCTCACGCTGGAGGTGGCCCGCGCGGTACGCGCCACGGTCGGCGAGTCCGTGCCGGTGCTGACCCGGATCTCCGCCACCGACTGGACCGACGACGGCTGGACCGTCGAGGACAGCGTGGTGCTCGCCGGGGAACTCGCCGCCGCCGGGGTCGACCTGGTCGACACCTCCTCCGGGGGCGCGGCGGTCCAGGCGTCCATCCCGGTCGGACCCGGCTACCAGGTGCCGCTGGCGGCCCGGATCCGCCGCGATGCCGGGGTGCCGACCGGCGCGGTGGGCCTGATCGTCGAGCCCGAGCAGGCCGAGCAGATCGTCGCCGGCGGCGAGGCGGACCTGGTGCTGCTGGGCCGCGAACTGCTGCGCGACCCGTACTGGCCGCTCCGCGCCGCCGCCAAGCTGGGCGCCACCCCGACCTGGCCCAACCAGTACGCCCGAGCCTTCTAGCCTTGAGCGTCGATCATGAAGTTGGCGGCGTTCTGCGTCCGATTTGTCGCCGCCAACTTCATGATCGACAGGGCGGAACCCCGGGCGGTCAGCCGGCCAGGTGGTTCCAGCGGGGTTCCAGGTCGGTCCAGGTGCCCTGGTCGGCCACGGTGCCGTCGATCAGCACCACCACGTGGTCGGCCCGGACCAGCGCGGCCCGCTTCGCGGTCGAGCCGACCACAGTCACGCCGTGCTCGCGCAACGCCGCCCACAGCGCCAGCTCCGTGCTGACGTCCAGCGCCGACGACACGTCGTCGGCCACCAGCAGCTCGGTACGCGGGGCGAGCGCGCGGGCCAGCGCCAGCCGCTGGAGCTGACCGCCGGAGAGCCGGGTGCCCTTGTGCCCGATCAGCAGCCCGAGCCCGCCCCCGGCGGCGGCCAGGTCGTGTTCGAGCTGGGCGGTCGTGACCGCCCCGGCGGCGTCCACCTGGTGGCCGAGCGCGATGTTGTCGGCCACCGTGCCGGAGAGCACCCGGGGCAGCTGGCCCACGTACCCGACCTGGTTGGGGCGCAGGAACATCTCCGGCTCGGTGACCGGGTCGCCGTTCCAGCGCAGCTCGCCGACGTGGTGCACGATCCCGGCCAGCGCCCGCAGCAGCGACGACTTGCCGGACCCGACCGGGCCGACGACGAGCACCAACTGCCCGCGCTCGACCACCAGGTCGACGTCGCGGACGGCGAGCATGCCGTCGGAGTGCAGCGCGCCGAAGCCGGACAGCTCCAGGCGGCGCAGCGGGTGCCGGGGCGGCGGCTCGGGCGCGGGCGCGGTGCCGGCGACCAGGTCCAGGCCGGGCACCGGCGCCGCGTAGACGGCCTCGCCGGTCATCGCCACCGTCCGCCTGGTCCACACCCGCGCCGACGGGTACTGCGACACCAGTGACGCGGTGGTCCACGCGAACCAGCGGGCCGCGCCCAGTGTGGACACCGCCACCAGCGTGGCGCCGGCGGACAGCCCACCGGCCAGGTAGAGCGCCCACGCGCCGATCGGCAGCAGGCCGCTGGCGACCGACGGGGTGGACCGGGCCCACACCTGCATCGCGATCTCGCGCCGCTGCCGCTCGCTGCGTACCTCGTCCAGCCGGGCGAGGTGGCGCAGCACCGGGCGGGTCGCGCCGGCCAGCTTCACCGTACGGGCGGCGGACAGCGCGGAGACCAGCGCGGTGGCGAACGCGGCGCGCGCCTTCACCGTGCCGGCCGCGGTGCGTTCCAGCCGGGGACCGAACAGCGTCGCCGCCAGCCCGGAGACCACCATCGTGCCGACGAAGAACAACGCCGGTACGAGGCTGCCGGTCACCAGCGTCATGGTGACCACGATGACCAGCGAGATGAACTGGTCCATCAGGTTGTCGGCCAGGTGCACCACCCGGTCGGTGTCGCCACCCTGGGCCACCACCTCGGCCGGGGTGTGCCCGCTGACCCGGCGCGCGCCGGTCTGCCCGTGCACCAGCCGGGCGCTGATCCGCAGCATCTGCCGGATCCACCACTGCGGGAACCACAGGTTCGTCAGGTACGGCAGCGGCAGCACCACCAGCAGCGCGGCCACGATGCCCAGCGCCGGCAACCACGGGTCACCGCCGCCGACCAGGTCGGCCCAGAGCCAGGGCAGGACCGCGCCGTCCATCCCGAGGACAGTCATCACGATGAACAGGCCGACCGAGATCAGGCCGTACCGGGGATCGTTGGTGCCCAGCCGGAGGATCTCCCGCATGGTCCGCGCGGGCGGCGCGGGCGGCGCGGGCGGCGGGTCGGCTCGCGGCACGGCGACCGGCCGCGTCGCGGGCGCGGCAGGCGTGGCGGGCGCGTCGTCCCAGGCGGGCGCGTCGAGCAGTTCCACCCCGCCGCGCCGGGTGCCCACCCCGGCGTACGCACCGGCGTGGCTGGTGGCGAGCAGCTCGGCGAAGCGGGCGGACTCGCGCAGCGGACCGGCCTCCAGCACGGCGCCGTCGGCCATCACCACCACCTCGTCGCAGCGGCGCACCGAGGAGAGCCGGTGCGCGATGACGATGCCGATCCGGTCGGTGAGCAGCCGTTCGGTGGCCTCGCGGACCCGGTTCTCGGTGACCGGGTCGAGCCGCGCGGTGGCCTCGTCGAGGATCACCACGTGCGGGTCGCGGACCAGGATGCGGGCGAACGCGACGAGCTGCTCCTGCCCGGCGGAGAGCACATGGCCGCCGTCGCCGAGCCGGGTGTGCACCCCGTCGGGCAGTTCGGCGATCCAGCCGGTCAGGCCCAGCTCGGCCAGCGCCCGTTCGGCGGCGTCCAGCAGTTCCGGGTCGAACAGCGCCACGTTCTCGGCAAGCGTGCCGGCCAGGATCTCGGTGCGCTGCGGCACCACGGCGATCCACCGGCGCAGCTCCTCGACGTCCAGGTCGACCAGGTCGGTGCCGCCGAGGAACACCGTGCCACGCGGCACCTCCACCGCCCGGGTGAGCACCTTGGCCAGCGTCGACTTGCCCGAGCCGGTACGCCCGACGAGCGCGTACGAGCGGCCGCGGACGAAGTCGAGGTGCACGTCGCGCAGCGCCGGCCCACGGTCGTCCCCGCCAGCCGGGTAGCGGTAGGTGAGCCCGCGCACGGTCAGGTCGCCGTCGACCGGGGTGGCCCCGCCGTCCGGCTCCTGCGGCGACCCGGCCAGCAGTTGCACCCGGCCCCACGCGCCGAACGCCTGCTGCAGGTGCGGCACCCAGCGGGCGATGTGCTCGACGGTCGCGCCGAACGCGATGGCCAGCAGCCAGATCGCGGTGAGCCGGGCGGCGTCCACCCGGCCGGTGGCGAGCGCCCACGCGCCGCCCAGCACCACGCCGGCGATGCCGACCCGGACCGCGCCGGCGGCGGCCGCGGTGACCCGGGCGGAGAGCCGGAACACCCGGACGCACCTGGTGATCACCTCGGCCGCGCGACGGGCGTAGAGGCGCAGCACGTACGGCCGGGCGAGGCTGGTGCGAACGTCGTCCTGCCCGTGCACCGCCTCCTCCA
Organism: Micromonospora sp. NPDC049151; assembly: GCF_040648395.1. Lineage (NCBI taxonomy): Bacteria > Bacillati > Actinomycetota > Actinomycetes > Micromonosporales > Micromonosporaceae > Micromonospora > Micromonospora sp. NPDC049151. Next base: position 370,263 of record NZ_JBEZDP010000001.1, on the reverse strand, counting down.
TCACGGCGGCGAGGTCGGACCACGCCTCCTCCTCGGCCATCCGGGCCGGGGCGATCCGGCTGGTCGGGCGGCGCAGCGTCACCGCGAGCAGGGTGGTGAGCGCGATCATGCCGACGCCTGCGGGCCACCAGACGATCAGCGCGCTGACCGCCGAGAGGGCGCAGACCGCGAGGCCCTGGGCCAGCCGTACGCCGGTGTTCCGCATCTCGGCGGCGACCTGGTAGACGTCGTTGTCGATCCGGTCGAGCAGTTCGCCGACCGGTGTGGTCTCCAGGGTGGGCAGGTCCTGGCCGAGCGCGACCCGGCAGAGCCGCCGCCGCACGTCGGCCGACCAGTCGGCGGTGAGCCGGGCCATGATCAGGCCGATGAGCAGGTCGGTGACGACAGCGGCGACGAGCGCGACGGCGAGCGCGACGAACCAGCCGGACGAGCGGTGCACCAGCACCGGCCCGGCCAGCGCGGAGGCGGCCGCCTGACCACCCGCGCCGAGCACGATCAGCAGCAGGACCGCCGCCATCCGCCGGGGTGCCGTGGCCCAGAGATCTCGGAGCAGGCGCATGGGAGGTCCTCCGGACTCGGATCGGTGGGGGCGGTGCCCTCACCCTCACCCTTCCGGCGGCCCGGTATCAACCGAATTACCGACCGCTGGTCAGGTCCGGGCGACCCGCCGGACGATGCCGAGCAGCGACTCCTGCACCTCGTCGATCGGCCGCTCCGGCGAGAAGACCAGCCAGTCCACAGCCACCACCAGCCCGACACCGAACAGCGCCGAACTCGCGGTACGCACGTCCAGGTCGGCGGGGAGGTCGCCGCTGTCCACCCCGGCCTGCACCGTGTCGGCGATCACCGCGATGGCCTCGCCGCGCAGCAGCCGCAGCGTCTGCTGCCACTCCCTGTTGGTCCGCCACATCTCCGAGAGCAGGAGCTGGGCGAAGGCGCGGTAGCGGCGGATGTACTCCAGCTGGGCCCGGACCAGCGCGCCGAGCGCCTCCAGCGGCGGCAGCCCGTCGACGGCGGCCCGGAAGTCGGCGGTGAGCAGGCCGATGCCGTGCCGCAGCAGCTCCTCGAACAGGACGGTCTTGGACTCGAAGTTGTAGTAGACGGTCCCCTTCGCCACGCCGGCCCGGGCCGCGATGTCGTCCACTGTGGTGGCCGAGAAGCCCTGTTCGGCGATGAGGTCCACCGCCGCCACGAAGAGGCGCTGGCGGGTGTCCTCGCGTCGGCGCGTCCGTCCGTCCGTCACCGGCTCATCCTCACATGGTCAGTTCGGGGTGCAGCTTGGCCGGGGTCAGCCGGCGGGACCGGCGGGCCGCGCCGACGGTGAGCGCCATCGCGCCCAGCCCGAACGCGAGCAGCACCAGCGCGGCCTCCACCACCGGGGCGGTCGTGCCGCCGTTGATGGTGTGCCGCAGGCCGTCCACCACGTACGTCATCGGCAGCCAGGGGTGGATGGCCTGGAAGAAGCCGGGCGAGGTCTGCACCGGGTAGGTGCCGCCGGAGGAGGTGAGCTGGAGCATCAGCAGCGCCAGCGCCGCCAGCCGCCCGGCCGGGCCGAGCGCCACGCCGAGCAGTTGCATGATCGCGGTGAACGCCAGCGAGGTGAGGGCGAGCAGCCCGAACGTCGCCGGCCCGTGCCTCGGGTCGAGCCCGAGCGCCAGCGTGACCACCGTGTAGAGCACCGCGACCTGGGCCAGGCCGATGCCGGCGGCCGGGAGCCACCCGGCGAGCACGACCCGCCAGCCGGGCGCGCCGGACATCACGGGCCGCCGGTTGACCGGCCGCAACAGCATGTACGTGATCATCGCGCCGACCCAGAGCGCCAGCGACAGGAAGTACGGGGCGAAGCCCACGCCGTACGAGCCGGCCGGGTTCTGCGAGTCGCGGATCAGACCGACCGGGTCGCCGAGCACCTCGGCGCGACTGGCCGCGTCGTCGTACCCGGGAAGTTTCCGTTCGCCGGCGGCGAGCCCGTCGGCGAGCTCGCCCGCGCCGCCCTCCAGCCGGGTCAGCCCGTCGACCAGCCGGTTGCTGCCGCTGCCGAGCTGGGCCAGGCCGCCGTCGAGCTGGCGGGCCCCGCTGGAGAGCCGGTAGAGGCCGCCGCGCAACTGGTTCGCGCCGGTCGACGCGTCGCCGAGCCCGTCGCGGAGCTTGGCGCTGCCCTGCGCCAGCGTGGTCAGCCCACCGGCCAGCTCGTTCACCTTGGCCCGGGCGGAGGCGACGTCGTCGGCCAGGTGCGGTGCGGCGGCGGCCACCTCGCGGGCGGTCCTGGCGACGTCTGTCATCTGCTGGCGCAGCGTGGCCATGTCGGTCTTGTTCAGCGCTGCCACCACTGAGCGCGCCTGGGTGACGGCCCGGTCGGCGGCCGTGCGGGCGGCGGCGAAGTTCGGGTCGTCGGCCAGCTCGGGATGTTCCTTCGCGACCGCGTCGAGCCGGTCGCGGACCTCCTCGGCGGTGGCGACCACCTCGGCGGCCTTGCCGGGTAGCGCGTCCAGCCCGGCGGCGAGCTGCTGCGCGCCGTCGGCGACGAGCGTGGCCGCCTTCTGGATCCGGTCGGCGTTGCGGCGCAGCACCGGCTCGTACCTGTCGGCGGCGGCGTTGACGGTGGCCGCCGCGGCCTTGGTCTCGGTGGCCGCGCGGCCGGCGCCGTCGGCGAGCTGGGCGGCGCCGGTACGCAACTGGTCGAGGCCCTTGGCGAGCTTGTCCGCACCCTGGACCGACTGGTTGAGTCCGCCGGCGAGCTGCCCGGCGCCGTCCTCGGCGTCACCGAGGCCGTCGGCGAGCTGGCCCGCACCCCGCTGGGAGCTGCCGAGCCCGTCGGCGATCTTCCCGGCGCCGTCGGCGGCGCGGCCGGTCTCGGCCTTGGCGTCGGTGAAGCCGATCAGCATCTTGTCGAAGTACGTGGCGGCGGTGCTCTGCGCGGCGGCGGCCCGGATCTCGCTGAACGCCGACCTGGCGAGCAGCCCGGAGAGGTAGTTGGTGGCGTCGTCGTTCACCACCTTCAGCTCGCCCTGCCGGGCCGGGCGGTCCGGTTCCGGGCCGGCGGCGAGGGTGGCGGAGAAGTCCTCCGGAATGGAGAAGACCAGGTGGTAGCGCCCGTCGCGCAGCCCCTTCGTGGCGTCGGCCTGGTCGGTGACGGTCCAGCCGAACACCTTGCGGTCGAGCAGCTTCTCGGTCAGGTCGCGGCCGGCGTGCACCTCGCTGCCGTCACCGGCGGTGGCCGGGCGGTCGGCGTTGACCAGGGCGACCGGGATCCGGTCCATCTTCCCGTAGGGATCCCAGAACGCGTACAGGTAGAGCGCGCCGTAGAGCAGCGGGACGATGGTGAGCACGGCCAGGGCGGCGCGCGGCAGCCGGCCCCGGGTCATCCGGCGCAGCTCGAACAGGGCGAGTCGCAGGACGCTCATGCGGGCACCTCGGCGGGTTCGGTGGGCACGGTCAGGACGGGGATCGGCGGCGCCGGATCGCCGATGCGGTGCACTGTGGCGGCCACTCCGGGTTCGACGGCGCGGGCGCTGGCGACCACGGCGTACCCCTGGCCGGCGAGGCGTTCCAGCGCGCCCCACATCCACTCCCGCTCGGGACGGTCGGCGCCGGCGTCCACGTCGTCGGCGACGATCAGGCTGGGGCCGCCGAGGCTGGCCAGCACCAGGCCGAGCACCTGCCGCTCGACCGGGGTGAGGTCGCGGCCGTACCGGTCGGGGTCCAGGGGCGCGTCGGTGAGTCCGGCACCGGCGATGGCGGCGGCGTAGGCGTCTCGGCGGTAGGCCCGGCGGGCCCGCAGCGCCGCCACCGGGACCAGCCGGCGCCGGCGGCGCGGCACCGGGCCGAGCAGCAGCAGGCGTTCGGTGATGTGCTCGGCGACGGTGAGCGTCGGGTCGGGTTCGTGCACGCCCGCCACCTGGCCGAGCGCGGCCGGGCCCCGGCGGCGCAGCTCGCCGTGGTTGTGCGGGAAGCGCCCGGCCAGTGCGAGCAGCAGCGAGGTGCGCCCGCTGCCGGGCGGGCCGGTGACGGCGTGCAGCTCACCGCTCGCGGCGGTGAGGTCGACGTCCCGGTAGACCCAGCCCCGGCGGGTGCGCAACCCCAGGCCGCTGGCCTCGACGATGTTCATCCCGCTCCCGAATTCCGAACTGACTAGTCAGTATAAAAACATGCCCAGCATAACGCCGGGTGTCCGGTTCGGGACCTCTGGCGGGAGTGATCCTCAGAACAGCACTGTGGCGAGCGTGCCCACCGGGCGGAAGCCGCAGCGCTCGTAGACCCGCCGGGCGGGGAGGTTGAAGTCGTTGACGTAGAGACTCACTGTGGGCGCGACCCGGTCCAGCGCGTCGCGGACCACCGCGGCCATCGCGGCGGTGGCGATGCCCCGGCCGCGCCACTCCGGCGCCACCCAGACGCCCTGCACCTGCGCGGTCCGGCGGGTCACCACGGCAAGCTCCGCCTTGAAGACCACCCGCCCGTCGACGAAGCGGGCGTAGGCGCGGCCGGCGCGCACCAGCTCGGTCACCCGCCGCCGGTAGCCGCGCCCGCCGTCCTCGGCCAGCGGCGACACCCCGACCTCCTCGGTGTACATCGCCACCGCCGCCGGGAACAACCGGTCGACCTCGTTGCCGCGCACCCGGCGCACGTGCGGGTCGGGCGCCACGGCGGGCAGCGCGTCAGTCGCCAGCAGCGGCTGGTTCGGGCGTACGTCCCGAGCCGGCCCCCAGTGCGCGGAGAGGCGGTCCCAGAGGCCGAGCACCGCGTCGGCGCGGCCCACTATCGAGGAACAGAGCCGCTCCTCGGCGCTCAACTGGTCGGCGAACGCGGTCACCGCCGACTCGGACGCGAGCACCGGGGTCAGGTTGCCGCCCAGCCAGCAGATCGACTCCAGGTTGCGGCGGGCGCCGTAGCCGAGGATCCGCGCCTCGGCCCGCCACCACGCCAGCCCTCGTGCCGCCACCCGCTCGGCGACCTGCGCGCCGGCGTACGGGTCGAGATCGAGCAGCCGCTCGACCGCGCGGCGCTCCGACTCCCCCAGTTGGCGTACCGGCATCGTGAGCACGGTTACCAGCCTGCCAGATCCACCCCGGCACACGCGGCCCGACCGGGCACCCCGCTCAGGCGGCCGGCACCGGCAGCGGCTCGGGTACGGCCGGCCGGGTCCGGGCGGCCCACCGCACCACCGGCGGCACCAGCGCGCCGAGCAGCAGGAAGACCACGCCGAGCACCAGCCAGCCGGGCACGCCCCACCCGATCGCCAGCGTGGTCACCACCACCGGGGCGACCATCGAACCGAGTTGCATGCCCATGCCGTACGCGCCCTGGTACTGGCCGTGCGCGTGCGCCGGGGCCAGGCCGAAGGAGATGCCCCAGCCGGCCGCCGCGTGCCACAGCTCCCCCACGACGTGCACCAGCGCACCGGCCAGCAGCAGCGGCACCGCCACCGTCACCGGCACGCCGCCCCCGGCCGCGAACAGCACGCAGGCACCGGCGAGCAGGATGCCCGCCCGGCGGGCGGCCCGGCCCGCGCCGGTCAGGTCCTCGGTGCCCCGCGAGGCGCGGACCTGGAACAGGATCACCACCACCGTGTTGACGAGCAGGCAGACGGAGATCAGCCAGTTCGGCGCCGTGGTGTGCCCGGCGATCCACAGCGGCAGGGCGATGTTGATCAGCGAGAAGTGCATGGACATGAGCCCGTCCAGCACGGTGAAGGCGAGGAACGGGCGGTCCCGCAGCGCGATCAGCCGTGGCCCGTGCGCCGGGGCGGGCATCGGGGGCACGGGCGGGAGCCGCAGCAGCACCGCCGCCGCCAGCACATAGGTGGCGGCGTCGAGCAGGATCAGCGTGACGTACGCGCCGCGGGTGTCGGCTGCGAGCGCGAACCCGGCCAGCACCGTGCCCACCGAGATCCCGACGTTGGTGACCGCGCGGAGGTAGGCGCGGGTGCGTACCCGCTGGTCGGGCGGGACAGCACCGGCGATCAGCGCGCCCCGGGCGCCCCGCGTGCCCGCGTCGGCGACCGCCATCAGCACACCGACGACCAGGAAGCCGGCGAACGAGCGCACCGCGACCAGCGCGACGGTGCACCCGGCCGAGGCGAGCAGCGCGGCCAGCTGGAGCCCACGCGGGCCGAGGCGGTCGGCGAGGTAGCCCATCGGCGTGCTCGCCACCAGGCTGACCAGCGCGGTGAGCGTGAGCGCCACACCCACCTGGGCGACAGTGAGCCCGACCGACCGGGTGAGGAACAGCGCGCTGGCGGTGAGCCACGTGCCCCGCCCCACGGTGTTGACGAGCGTGGAGAGGGCGAGGGTCCGGGACGGGCCCGGCTCAGGAAGCAGGCGCACGCCAGAAGCTTAACAGTACGTACGTACGGTTTGCAGCCGAGTTCTGCGGGCGTCTTGTCCCTCTCCGCCATCCGCGCCGAGTCCGGGTGAGCACCGCTGCCGCGACGGCACACCGGCCGGACGGCGGCCGGCGTGCCGTCAGGCGCGGCGCGCGGTGACGAGCAGGTACTCCCAGCGCATCACGCCGCCGTCCAGGTGCCGGGCGGCCAGGTCCGTCAGCGCGCGGTCGAGCCCGGCCGTGCGCTCCGGGTCGCCCGCGTTCGCCCGGTAGACCGCCACCGTGGGGCCGTAGTGGGTGGCGAAGAAGTCCCGGAACTGTCCCGGAGTCGCGAACCGGTTCACCACCACGGCGTCGCGCCCCAGCGTGAGCGCGTCCACCCGGTCGCCGAACAGCTCCCGGACGTGGTCCTCGTCGCCCCAGAGCGGGGGCGGCTGCGCGCCCGGCGGCGGTGGCGGCGCGTACGGCCGCATGGCCGCGAACAACTGGCCCACGAAGCCCTCCGGAGTCCAGTTGACCAGGCCGATCGTGCCGCCCGGCCGGCACACCCGCAGCACCTCGTCGGCGGCGACCCGGTGCCGGGGCGCGAACATCACGCCCACACAGGACAGGACCGCGTCGAACGCGGCGTCGGCGTACGGCAGCGCCTCCGCGTCCGCCTCCTCCCAGGCCAGCGTCAGGCCCTCCCGCTCGGCCGACGCCCGCCCGACCGCGAGCAGCTCCGGGGTGAGGTCACTGGCCACCACCTCCGCACCGGCCCGGGCCGCCGGCACCGCCGCGTTGCCGGTCCCGGCCGCCACGTCCAGCACCCGCATGCCCGGCGCCACCCGTGCCGCCCGGACCAGCGTCGCCCCCAACTGCGGGATCACCTGCGCGGCCACGGCGGAGTAGTCGCCCATCGCCCACATCGCGCGGTGCCGGGCCTTCACCCCCGCGTCCCGCTCCCGTTCCTCGATCATCAGTCGCTCCTCACCTGTCGTCTCTGCCAGGTACGCTAGGCAGCGGACGACCCGGCCCCCAGTACGAGATCTGTACCGCTTCCGACAGGCAGCTGGCCGGACCTTCGGGCCGGGCGTAGCGTGCCCGCCATGGGGGCCTCCTACCACCAGTTCTGCCCCGTGGCGAAGGCCATGGAACTGCTCGACGAACGGTGGACGCTGCTCGTGATCCGGGAGCTGGTAAGCGGCTCGGAACGCTTCAACGAGCTGCGCCGGGGACTGCCCCGGATGTCGCCCACACTGCTGTCCCGCCGGCTGCACCAGCTCGTCCGCGCCGGGGTGGTGGAGCGGCGGGTCGACGGCGCCGGCGTGCGCTACGTCCCGACCGCCGCCGGGCGCGAGCTGCGGCCCGTGCTGGAGGCGCTCGGCGCCTGGGGCGTGCGCTGGATCGGCGAGCTGGGCGACGCCGACCTGGACCCGAAGCTGCTGCTGTGGGACATGCACCGGCACGTCGACCACGACGCGGTCCCGCCGGGGCGTACCGTCGTGCGGTTCCGCTTCCGGGACGTGCCGGCGGCGCAGAGCGACTGGTGGATGGTGATCGCCGGAGGTGAGGCCGACGTCTGCGACGTCGACCCCGGGCACGACGTGACGGTGACCGTCACGGCGGACCTGCGCGCCCTGGTCCAGGTCTGGCTGGGCGACCTGGAGTGGGCCGCGGCGCTGCGCGGCGGCGCGGTGGAGGTCACCGGGCCGGAGGCGCTGCGGCGCGCCGCGCCCGGCTGGTTCACCCTCTCCCCCTTCGCCGCCGTGCCCCGGCCCTGAGACGGCGCGTGCGGCCGTCCCCGAGGGGGAACGGCCGCACGGCGACGCGGAAGTGGATCAGTGCACGGTGACTGTGGCGCCGCCGGGCACCAGGTCGCGCAGTTCCTCGGGGATCTCGGCGCCCATCTCGTCGGCGATCCGCAGCGCCTCCTCGATCAGCGTCTCCACGATCTGCGCCTCGGGCACGGTCTTGACGACCTTGCCCTTGACGAAGATCTGGCCCTTGCCGTTGCCCGAGGCCACACCGAGATCGGCCTCCCGGGCCTCACCCGGGCCGTTCACCACGCAGCCCATGACCGCGACGCGCAGCGGCACCGGCAGGCCCTCCAGACCGGCGGTGACCTCCTCGGCCAGCTTGTAGACGTCGACCTGTGCCCGGCCGCAGGACGGGCAGGAGACGATCTCCAGGCCGCGCTCACGCAGGCCCAGCGACTCCAGGATCGCGGCGCCGACCTTGATCTCCTCGACCGGCGGGGCGGACAGCGACACGCGGATGGTGTCCCCGATCCCCTCGGCCAGCAGCGCGCCGAACGCCACCGCCGACTTGATCGTGCCCTGGAACGCCGGGCCCGCCTCGGTGACGCCGAGGTGCAGCGGGTAGTCGCACTTCTCGGCCAGGAGCCGGTACGCGCGGATCATCACCACCGGGTCGTTGTGCTTGACCGAGATCTTGATGTCCCGGAAGCCGTGCTCCTCGAACAGCGAGCACTCCCACAGCGCCGACTCCACAAGCGCCTCGGCGGTGGCCTTGCCGTACTTGGCCAGGAGGCGCTTGTCCAGCGAGCCGGCGTTGACGCCGATCCGGATCGGCACGCCCGCGTCGCCCGCGGCCCGCGCGATCTCCTTGACCTTGTCGTCGAACTGCCGGATGTTGCCCGGGTTCACCCGCACCGCGGCGCAGCCGGCGTCGATCGCCGCGAAGACGTACTTCGGCTGGAAGTGGATGTCGGCGATCACCGGGATCTGCGACTTGCGCGCGATCGCGGGCAGCGCCTCGACGTCGTCCTGCGACGGCACCGCGACCCGGACGATCTGGCAGCCGGACGCGGTCAACTCGGCGATCTGCTGGAGCGTGGCGTTGACGTCGGCGGTGAGGGTGGTGGTCATGGACTGCACCGAGACCGGCGCGCCACCACCGACCGGCACCGAACCGACCATGATCTGGCGGCTGGCCCGGCGCGGGGCCAGCGGCGGCGGCGGTACGGGGGGCATACCGAGACTGACAGCGGTCACTTCAGGCACTCACCTTGAGAAGAGCGTGATGGGGTTGATGACATCAGCGGTGATGGTCAGCAGCGTGAACGCGCCACCGATCAGGATCACCGCGTACGTGAAGGGCATGAGTTTGAGGTAGTCGACGCGGCCGGGGTCGGTGCGGCCGATGCGCGCGTAGAGCCAGGACCGCGCCCGTTCGAACCAGGCGATGGCGATGTGGCCGCCGTCCAGCGGCAGCAGCGGCAGCAGGTTGAACACGCCGATGAAGAAGTTCAGCGACACGAAGAGCATGAAGAACACCATCCAGGCGTTGTTCTCCACGGCCTCGCCGCCGAGCCGGCTCGCGCCGACCACGCTGATCGGGGTGTCCATGTCGCGCTCGCCGCCGGTGATCGCGTTCCACAACGCGGGCACCTTCTGCGGGATGCGCTGCATGGCGTGGGCCGTCTGCACCGCCATGTTGCCGGTGAAGTCGGCGGTGGCGCCGAACGCGGCGATCGGGCCGTACTCCACCCGGGTCGGGGTGCTGGGCGAGAGCGCCACGCCGAGCGCGGAGACCGACGAGGTGGCCCCCTTCGGGTCGTTCAGCGGCGGGCGCTGCACCGCGGCCAGGTCGACCTTGGCGTCCTGCGACCGGCCGTCGCGCACGAAGGTGACGGTGGCCGTGCCGGGCGGGGTGGCGCGGACCACGTCCTGCATGTCGCCCCAGGTGGAGACCGGCTTGCCGTTCACCGCGGTGATCCGGTCGCCGTCCTTCAGCTGGGCCCGCGCGGCCGGGCTGGCCGGGTCGCCGGACTCGCAGGCGCGCACCTTGTCCACCGTGACGCACGGCGTGAGGGCGACCACCGCCGGCTCGGCCCGGTAGCCGGCCTCGGTGCTGGGGAACTTCGGGTTCGGCAGCCCGACCGACACCGCGATGATCCAGAGCGCGATCAGGGCCAGGGCGAAGTGGGTGATCGAGCCGGCGGACATCACGATCGTCCGCTTCCACACCGGGTAGCGCCACATGGCGCGCTTCTCGTCACCCGGCTCGACGTCGTCGTCCTGCGGCGTCATCCCGACGATCTTGCAGAAGCCGCCGAGCGGGATGCCCTTGACGCCGTACTCGGTCTCGCCCCGCCGGAACGACCACAGCGTCGGGCCGAAGCCGACGAAGTAGCGCGTGACCTTCATCCCGAACGCCTTGGCGGTCAGCATGTGACCCGCCTCGTGCAGGCTCACCGAGATGAGAATCGCCAGGGCGAACAGCACCACCCCGAGCAGATAGCTCATCGAGCTCCTTCCCCCGACCCGACGATGATCTCCTGGGCGTGCGCCCGTGCCCACGACTCGGCGGCGAGCACGTCCTCGACGGTACCCGGTTCGTCGAAATCGGGAGCGTCCTCCAGCACTCGCTGGAGGGTGTCGACGATGCCGAGGAACGGCAGCCGACCCGCGACGAACGCGGCCACGCACTCCTCGTTCGCCGCGTTGTAGATCGCCGGACGGCAGCGCCCGGCCTCACCCGCCGCCTTGGCCAGCGCCACCGCCGGGAACGCCGCGTCGTCGAGCGGGAAGAACTCCCAGGTGTGGGCGGTGGTCCAGTCGACCGCCGCGGCGGCGGCGGGTACGCGGTCCGGCCAGCCGATGCCCAGCGCGATGGGTAGCCGCATGTCCGGCGGGCTGGCCTGGGCGAGCGTGGAGCCGTCGGTGAACTCGACCATCGAGTGGATCACCGACTGCGGGTGGACCATCACCTCGATGTCGGCGTACGGCACGTCGAACAACTCGTGCGCCTCGATCACCTCCAGCGCCTTGTTGACCATCGTGGCGGAGTTGATCGTGACGACCGGGCCCATGTTCCAGGTCGGGTGCGCCAGCGCCTGCTCCGGCGTGACCGCTGTCAGCTCGTCGCGCCGCCGCCCCCGGAACGGGCCGCCGCTGGCGGTGACCACCAGCCGCCGCACCTCGCCCCGGGCGCCGCCACGCAGACACTGCGCCAGCGCCGAGTGCTCACTGTCAACAGGAACGATCTGGCTGTGACCCGGATGTCGCGAGAGCGCGGCCTTGACCAGCGGGCCGCCGGCCACCAGGGACTCCTTGTTGGCCAGGGCGAGGGTACGCCCGGCGTGCAGCGCGGCCAGCGTCGGCGGCAGGCCCAGCGAGCCGACCACGCCGTTGAGGACCACGTCGCACGGCCACTGCGCCAACTCGGTCATCGCGTCCGGACCGGCCACGATCTTGGGCAGCTTGAAGTCGCCGGTGGCCCAGCCACGCCGGCTCGCCTCCGCGTAGAACGCGAGCTGGAGATCCTGCGCGGCGGACGCGCGGGCCACGCCGACCGCCTCCACGCCCAGCTCCAGGGCCTGCGTGGCGAGCAGTGCCACGTTGCCGCCACCCGCGCCCAGCGCCACCACCCGGAAGCGGTCCGGGTTGCGCTTGACGATGTCGATGGCCTGGGTGCCGATCGAGCCGGTCGAACCGAGCAGCACGAGATCTCGGGGAGTGGTCACCGGCCCATTGTTCCCCAGCGCCTCACCCCGGTTCGTCCCGGAGTGCCCGGCGGCATGATCGACTCCACTTCACCGAGGTGGCGGCATCAGCGGCGCCGCGATGCCACCACTTCGGCGAATCGGTGTTGATCACGCCTGGGGTGCCTCCTCGTCGAGCAGGTCGGCCGGATCGACGCTGAACTCGAACGGCTCCCGCATCACGAACGTCGTACCGGCCGCCGCGGCCGCCAGCGGCCGGTACTCACCCTCAGCCAGTTCGTAGAGGGCGAGCGCCGGCACCCGGTTGCGCAGGTCGACCCGGAGGAAGTACGGCACACCGGCGGCCGCGTACTCCCGTGGCCGGTCGATCACGTCCTTGCGCCGGCTGCCGGGCGACACGATCTCACCGAGGAGCACGGCCTGGCCGATGTCGACGGCGGATCGACCACCGCCCGAGGACCGCAGCACGGCGATGTCGGGGATGAACAGATCCTTGCCGGAAACCAGGTTGATCTCGGGGTAGACCCAGAGCCCGCTGCGCCGGGCGGCCCGGTGCAGCCGATACGGCAACTCGCGTTCGACCGACTGATGGTCGATGCCGGCATGTGGTGTCACGATCACGCTTCCGCTCAGGACCTCGACCTTCGGGCCGTTGGTCTCCGGCAGGAGATCGAGAGCGAGCTGCGCGGTCCAGGGCTCGTCGCGCCAGCGGAGCACGTCGAACGACGGCTCGGCCGGCTGCGGCGCCGGCTCGGGCGCGAATGCGGCCTGGGCCATCAGGCTCACCCCCTCAGCGGATAATCGTGCTACCACTCACCCTAGCGGCGCTGTCCCGTTCCGCCCTGCTCGCACACGTTGTCCGTCCCCTCCCGGCCATCACCACCGCGTACACCCTCGGGGTGCCGGTGGCGAACTCGCGCGCCCACAGGCCCCATCGACCGGCGTACGGCGCTCAGCGCTCCCGCCACAGCCGACCCGATCGCACGCCTCGGCCGGGGTCGGTCATCCGCCCGTGGCGCACGTGCGGCTGGCGCTGCAGGACGAGGCTACGGAGACACGATCGTCCTGTCGGGCGCGGTGAGGTGCTCCAGGTGCCCCAACGGCAGGTGCGGGGGCTGCCACTCCAGGAACATCGCGGTGGCGTCGTCGTCGAGCTGGTCCTGCTGGTAGGCGAGGACGGCGCGCACCAGCCGGCGCATCGTCTCGGGGCTGGGCAGCCGGTCGTTGAGGGCACGCTCGACGAAGTCGACAAGTCGGTCCAGCCCGAACCGTTCACCGTCGTCGCCCCGGGCGTCGGTGATGCCGTCGGTGTAGGCGAGGACGCGGTCGCCCGGGTGTAGCGCCTCCTCGTGCGCCCGCGGACGCCGCGTCGACAGGTTGCCCAGCCCGAGCGGCAGCGCGGTCGGCCCGGGCAGTGCCCGGACGGCCTTGCCGTCCCGCAGCAGCATGGCGCCGGGGTGGCCGGCGTTGATGATCCGCAGCAGGCCGGTCCGCCGGTTGAGTTCGGCGAGCAGCGCGGTCGCGAACATGCCGGGGTGTTCGGAGCGGACCCACCTGTCGATGCTGATCGCCGTGTCGATCAGGTCGAGACCGGTGCGCCGGGCGTTGCGGTACGCGCTGACCACGAGCGAGGCCATCGCGCTCGCCTTGATCCCGTGCCCGCAGGTGTCGAAGAGCCCGACGCTGAGCACGTCGCCGTTGAGCGCGTAGTCGAAGATGTCCCCGCCGACGTCGTAACACGGTTCGAGAACGGCGGTGACCACCAGGTCGTCCGTCGCGAAGGTCAACGGCGGCAGCAGCCCCCACACGATCTCGGCGGCGACCTGCATCGGCAGGCGGCGGCGGATCCGTTCCACGACGTCGCCGTAGAGCCGGCGGTTCACCAGGACCTGGGCGACGGCGACCGCCACCTCCCAGGCCGGCCGGTCCAGCGCGGGGTCGCTGGCGCGCGACGACACGATCTCCAGCGCGCCCAGCCGTTCGCAGCCGAGCAGCAGTGGCACCCAGAGCCGGTCCGGGTGGTCGGGAGCGCGCTGCACCTGGAGGCCGGTGAACGCCCGACCGGCCAGCGTCGTCTCGATCGTGAGCTCGTCCCGAGGCGCGCCCGCGCCGACCAGGGGTACGAGCGAGGACTGTGTGTAGTCGGCCAGGTAGATCACCATGTCGGTGGCCCCGATGGCGGGAGCGACCCGGTTCACCAGGAGCGACAGGTCGTCCGGACCACCCCGGGCGGCGTTGAGGTGCAGCCAACGCGCCGCGTCGCCACCGTCGACCATCCGCGCCTCCCCCGTGTCTCCACCACCGTAGGAGGCCGAGGGCGAACTGCCAACGGCGCGGCTCAGGTCGGGCGTTCCAGGACGAACGTCTCCAGTTCGGCGCCGCCGTACCAGTCGGTGCGCACACCCACGTGCGTCATGCCGAGCCGCCGGGCCACCGCCATCGACGGGTCGTTCCCGGCCATCACCACCGCGTACACCCTCGGGGATCCGGCGGCGAACTCGCGCTCCAGCACCGCACGGGCCGCCTCGGTCGCGTAGCCGTTGCCCTGGGCGTCCGGGTGCAGATGCCAGCCGACCTCGATGTCGTCGGTCAGGGTGACGCCGTCACGTCCCGGCAGCGGCTTGAGCAGGACGCTCCCCGCCACCGGCCCACCGTCGCGCGGCTCGACCGCCCACAGACCCCAGCGACCGGCGTACGGCGCCCAGCGCTCCCGCCACGACCGGACCCGCTCGCACGCCTCGGCCGGGTTGGTCATCCGGCCCTTGCCGCCGCCCAGCCAGCGCATCACCTCGTCCCGGGAGTAGATGTCGTAGACCCGGGCCAGGTCGTCCGGCGACTCGGTCCAGTCGCGCAGCACCAGCCGGTCGGTCGTGGCGATCGTCATGCCGCCGGATCGTAATGCGTGGCGCGGTGCCGTACGGGGAACGACAGGGCGATGGGCGACGGGTGGGAGCGGACGAAGCGGATCACGGCTGCGGCGTTCCGGCCGGTCCGCGGCCGGGACCTGTCCCTGCACGCCGCCGCGATCACCTTCTACGGCGCGATCGCCGTGGTGCCGGTGGCACTGCTGGCGATCTGGCTGACCGGGCTGCTCGCCGGAGCGGACCGGGTGCGGCGGCTGACCGGGTACGCGATCGACACGCTGCCCACCGAGATCGGCGCGAACCGGGCGGTGGCCGCGCTCGTCGAGGCCGGGCTGGGGCTGACCCCGCTGCTGGCGCTGGCCTCGCTGCTGCCCGCCTCGCTGTACGGGGAAGGGCTGCGCCGCGCGTTCGTCTCGGTGGCCGAACCGCGCGCCGAGTCCGGTGCGCTGGTCGGCTGGCGGGGCCGGCTGCTGCTGCTCCCGCTGCTGGCACCGGCCCCGGCGCTGCTGCTGTCGATCCTGCTGGCGCTGCCGCTGACCACCCGGCTGGTGCGCCAGGGCGGCTGGCTCGGCGCGCTCGGCGTGGTGTTGTCGTTCCTGGCGGTGTGGCTGGTGCTCACACCGGTGCTGATCTGGGTGTTCCGGGTGGTCGGCCCGGCCTCGCCGGACTGGCTCTCCACAGTCGGCCTGGGCTCGTTCACGGCCGCGAACCTGTCCGGCTTCCTGCACGGGTTCGTGCTGTTCTGCTCGCTGCCGCTGGACCTTGGCGTGCCGTTCGGCGGCTTCGACGAGATCGGCGGCGGCGTGGCGGTGCTGCTCTGGCTCTACCTGTTCCACGTGATCGTGCTGTCCGGCTACTCGGCCACGCTGGCGGCGAGCCGGTGGCGGGCCGCCCGGGTGGCGGCCCGCGCCTGACGGCTGCGGTCAGCGCCGGAACGGGCCGCGCACCTCGTACGTGATGCCGCCGGTGCCGGCCCGGGCGCCGCTGGCGCCGCGTTGCGAGGAGAAGTAGAGCCGGCTGCCGTCCGGGGAGAACGCCGGACCGGTGATCTCCGACTCGGACTGCCCGAGCAGCCGCAGGAACGGAGCCACCACACCGGCCGGCGTGATCACGTTGATCTCCATGTTGCCGCCGTCCTCGGCCACGTAGAGGTCACCGCCCGGGGTGCCGGTGATGTTGTCCACCCCGGTCAGGGGCGCGGCACCGGCCGGCACCAGCGAGTCGTCGTACGCGAGGTCGAGCCGCTGGTTCGCCGCGTCGTACGCCCACACCCGGTTGTCGCCCTTCGTGGTGAACCAGCAGGTGCCGTCGGCGTACCAGCAGCCCTCGCCGCCGTCGAACTCCTGCGCCGCGCCCACCTGGAAGCGGGTGGGCACCGGGAACCCGTCGCGGTCCGGCAGGTCCCGCCAGGTCACCGGGCCGGTCACCTGGCCGTCCGGGGCGCAGAGCACCTGGACCTTGCCGGTACGCAGGTCACCCCAGGTGTCCGGGACGAAGCGGTAGAAGCAGCCGTCCGGCTCGTCCTCGGTCAGGTAGACCACCCGCCGCACCGGGTCACAGGCCGCCGCCTCGTGCTTGAAGCGGCCCATCCGGGTCCGCTCCTCGCCAGAGCGGCCGCCCTCCGGCCACGTCTCGAACACCCGGCCCAGCGGCACCTCCTCGCAGGACAGCCACGTCCCCCACGGGGTCGGCCCGCCGGCGCAGTTGACGTTGGTGCCGCCGAGGATCCGGTACGCGGCGGCGATCGTGCCGTCGGCGGCGAACCGCACCGCCGAGGCACCGCCGACGAGCGGGACCTCGGAGTTGGAGACGTAGATCCAGCCGTCGCCGGACGGGAAGCAGGCGCCGCCGTCGGGCGCCGGGTGCCAGGTGTACGAGGTGCCGGCGACCCGCTGCCCGGAACGCGCGATCACCCGGCTGGTGAAGCCCGCCGGCAACTGGAGGCCGTTGGCGTCGGCGGCGAGCAGGTCGCCGTACGGGCCGGCGCCGGGCTGGGCGGGCTGGGCCGGGGCGGCCGCGGCGGCCCAGAGACCACCGGCGAGAGCGGCGGCGCCACCGGCGGCGGTGGCACGCAGGACGGTACGACGATCCATCGGGGGGTGACCTTCCCGGAGGCGGTGGGTGTCTCCTCGACGGTAGAACGGAAACGCATCGACCGCCGCCACTACAGGGTGAACGACTGGTGACGGCGCTCCGGGGTCAGAGGCTCTCGACGTACCGCTTGGCGTCGGCCAGCGACATGTGCGTGTGCTCCCGTACCACCTTGATCGCCTGGATCTTCTTCCCCCGGTGCAGCAGCCGCGCGGCCTCGGCCCGCACCGCCTCGTCAACGCCCTTTCCGGGCGCCGGGGCGCCGGGCGGCCAGGTGCCGCCGGCCGCCAGCGCGTCCACCGCCCGCTTCGCGTCCAGCAGCGACAGCCCGGTCTGCTCGCGCATCACCTTGACCGCCTCGACCTGACGACCCGCGTGGATCAGGCGGAGCACCTCGGCCTGCCCGCCGGCGGGACGATCAGCGGCGACCAGATCCCGGGGACGGTCGCGCCGCAGCACGAGCAGGAGGAGGAGCACCACCACGACGAGCGCCACCGCGAGCGCGACCTGGACAGCCGGGGACATGCCGGGAACGGTAGCGCCCCGCCGCGAGCCCTCCCGCCGGGGTCCCGCCGCAGTTACGCTCCGATCCTATGAGCGACGCGAGTGAGCTGCCGTCCCGCGCCGACGTCGTGGTGGTCGGCGCCGGGCACAACGGCCTGGTCTCGGCGATCCTGCTGGCCCGCGCCGGCCTGGACGTGCTGGTGCTGGAGGCGTCAGGCGTGATCGGCGGGGCGACCCGCACCGAGAACCCGTTCCCGAAGGTGCCGGGGCTGCGTCACTCCACCGGGTCGTACCTGCTCGGGCTGATGCCGCCGGAACTGCTGGCCACGCTGGACGTGAGCATCCCGGTGCTGCGCCGCGACCCGCACTACTTCCTGCCCACGCCGGGTGGGCTCGGCTCGCCGTACCTGCTGGCCGGCAGCGACGTGGCGGCGAGCCGGCGGCAGCTCGCGGAGATGTTCTCCCCCGCCGACGTCGCCGCCGACGACGCGCTGCACGCCGAGCTGGCCCAGCTACGGGAGGACCTCGCCCCGGCGTGGCTGGCCGAGCCGCTGCCGGTCGAGGAGACCGCCGAACGCTACGTGCGGCCCGCGCTGCGGCGGGTCTTCGTCGACCTGGTGCGCGGCTCGGTCGCCGACCACCTGGCCCGCTTCGACTTCCGCTCCGAGCTGCTGGTCAGCATGTACGCGGTCACCGACGGCCTGTCCGGGCTCAACGCCGGGCCGGACGACCCCGGCACCGGCCACAACTTCCTGGTGCACAACATGTGCCGGCTGCCGGGCGCGGACGGCACCTGGATGATCACCCGGGGCGGCATGGGCACGGTGTCCCGCACGTTCGCCGAGGCCGCCGTGCGCGCCGGGGCGCGGATCGTGGCCGACGCGCCAGTCACCGCGATCCGGCTGGCCGGAGGCGCCGCCGCCGGGGTGACGCTCGCCGACGGGCGGGAGGTGGACGCCCCGGTGGTGCTCGGCGCGTGTGACCCGTACCGGCTGATGGAGCTGCTGCCCGACGGCGCGCTCCCGGCGGAGCTGGGCGCGCGGATGGCGGCGGTCCGCCGCCCCGGCACCACACTCAAGCTCAACCTGGCGCTGACCGGGCTGCCGCGCTTCTCCTGCCTGCCGGAGGACGCGCCGAGCCCGTTCGGCTCGACCATCCACCTGCTGCCCGGCTCGGCGTCGCTGGTCGGCGAGGGCGGCGAGTCACCGATGGCCGCGCTGCGCGGCATGTGGGCGGACGTGCGGGCCGGACGGCTGCCGGACGAGCCGACGATCGAGTGGTACCTGCACACCACTGTCGACCCGTCGCTGTCCGACGACGCCGGGCACCACTCGTCGGCGCTGTTCGTGCAGTCGGTCCCCTACGAGCTGGCCGGCACCACCTGGGAGGCCGCGCTGCCCGGCTACGTCGAGCGGCTGATCGCGATCTGCGAACGGTACGCCCCGGGCGCCGGTGACCTGGTCGCGGACGCGGTGCCACTGCCGCCGCCGGGCATCGAGGCGCACTTCGGCATCACCGGCGGGCACATCCACCACGTCGACAACACGGTGTCGTTCACCGACCGGATGCCGTACGCGACCGGTGTGGACGGCGTGTACGCGGGCAGCGCCGGCTGCCATCCGGCGGGCAGCGTGATCGGCGCGGCCGGGCACAACGCGGCCCGCCGCATCCTCGCCGACCTGGGTTGAGTCCTCCCGGCCGTCGGGCGCCTCCTGGCCGGCGGACGGCGGCGGCGGAACCGTCAGACGGCCGCTTCCCCGGCCGGCGCCGGGGTCTCCGCGTCGGCGCGGTGCGCGCGGATCTTGTGCCCGACGCTGGTCAGGCAGCGCCCGCTGGCCAGGTCGAACTTCCAGCCGTGCAGCTGGCAGGTGAGCTGGTCACCCTCGACGATGCCGAACCGGCTCAGGTCCGCCTTCAGGTGCGGGCAGCGCCGCTGCACCACCCAGCCGTCGAGCGTGATGTCCTCGGCGTCGACCGCCCGCTCGTGCTCGTCGTACCAGCCCTCTGCGTACTGGAGGCGCTCCTCGGACAGGCACTTGAAGAAGGCGTAGACGAACTCGTTGTACTGGCCGATGCGGGCCGCGGAGAAACGGCAGGAGAGGAAGAGCGAGTTGACCCAGTCCACCTCGCCGATGTGCAGCAGGTGCTCGATCAGCGCCCGCTCGGTACGGAAGCGGTAGCGGACCTTCTCGTCCGCGTACGGCCGGACCTCCTTGCCCGGGAAGTCCACCACGATGGATTCAATGGTCTCTCCGCCTGTGCCGTCAGTGCCGACCAGGTCGAAGCGGACCGGCCCGCCGACGCCCTTGGCCAGGTAGATCGACTCGTCGAGCAGCGGCTCGATCCGGCGCTTCATCTCGCCCAGCACGTCCACCTCGGGGTGCCGCCAGGACGCCTTCTCGGCCTCGATGATCGGGCGCTTGCGCTCCCGCATCTCCTCCAGGTGGGCGACCTTGTTCGCGAAGAACTCCTCCACCGGCACCGGGTGCGTCGTGGTCGCGCCCTCGGTGGTGATCTCCGAGACGCTGCCGGGCAGCAGCACGACGCCGTTGGTGCCGCCGACCTTGGCGTACTCCGACAGGAACACCGACTGGTCGGGGAAGATGTTGCCCTCGTCGCCGAAGATGTCGTTGAACTGCCACAGCTCGTCGTCGAGGAAGCACGGCGGGCCGGCGATCGGGAAGACGTGGTCGGCCTTCAGGTCGTCGATGTAGCGCCAGGTGCGGTCGAACTGCCGGTCCCGCTTCTGCTTCCCGAACGCCGTCTTCGCCGCCTGCGGCAGCTCGTAGACCATCGGGTACCAGATCGCGCCGGAGAACTGGAGCATGTGCGCGTGCACGTGGCCCAGCTCGGCGAACACGGTCAGGTCGGTCGGGCGGGCGTCGTTCTGGTTGAGCAGCCGGACGCCGTCGTACTCGACCCAGAGCGAGGAGTCGCCGATCGGGCCGTCGGTCGGGCTGGTCAGCGCCTGAATCATGATCTTCAGGCCGCCGGGCAGCTCCACCACCTGCTCGTTCGGGGCCTTGAGGAACTTCGTGAAGCCCAGCTCCCGGAACTCGTCCTCCATCTCCGAGGTGGGGAACTCGGGCAGCAGGACGGTGGCGTCCTTCGACACGAAGTCGCGCAGGTGCTTCGCGTCGAAGTGGTCCCGGTGCAGGTGCGACACGTACAGGTAGTCGACCTGGCCGAGGGTGGCCCAGTCGAGCTGGGAGTTGTCCGGGAAGGGGAACCACGAGGCGAAGTAGGCGGGGTTGACCCACGGGTCGCACAGGATGCTGCCCGCGGCCGTGTCGATCCGCATGCTGGCATGCCCCGTACCGGTCACTCGCACCGCAGTCCTCCTCAAAAAGGCATCAGGTGTACGTCAAGACGCTACCGGAGGCAGTGTGCTCGCCGTTCCGCGACGCCGGTAGTGGCCTTCCGCCCCGACCGGGACGGGACCAACGACCCGGGCCGGCCGGACGGTCCGCTGTCGCCCGCCCGGGTCATCCCCGGCACAGGAGGTCGGACCCTGCGCCGGGCCCGGTTACCGGCGTGCCAGACTGATCGGAGATCCGATCGCGAGGGAAGGACCGACAGTGGCAGGAGACGAGCCGGTAACCGCGCCAGATCAGCACAAGCCCGGACACCGCAAGTCCGGACGGATCGGTGCGGTGCTGTCGGCGTTGGCCTTGGTTCTGATGGCGTTCTGCGGGATCGAGGAAGGCCGGGTGGAGCACATCTGGCTGTTCGGGATCGCCGGGCTGCTGATCGCCATCGTCATCGGCGACGCCGTGCTGCGCCGCAACGGCCTGCGGTCCTGACGCGCGGCGCCCACGGTAGTGCGCGAAGGGCCCGCCCCCTGTCCGGGGGGCGGGCCCTTCGTCGTCTCGTGACCGCCGTCAGCGGCCGAGCAGGATGTCCTGCACGTCCTTGAGCGCGGCGTCGACCTCGGCCTCGAAGTAGCCACCGGGCACCAGCCCGAAGCGCAGCGTGTCGAGTTCCTTCGGGCTCACCGGCATCGGGTTGCGCCCCTGCATGCCCCCGAGCAGCGTCTCGAAGAACCGGTCGACCTGGTCCGGGTCGTACCCGCTGCCGAACCGGCGGACCTGGAAGCTGCGCCGGATCTGGTCGACCCGGTGCAGGTCGCTGCCGGGCGGGCCGGCCATCGGCGGCCCCACCATCGGCGGACCGGCGACCGGCGGACCCACGAGCGGCGGGCCGGTCATCGACGGGCCCGGGCCGTAGCCGTGGTCCGGCGGACCGTAACCCGGGTCCGGCGGGCCGTAGCCGGGCTCGGGAGCGCCGTAGCCCTGCTGCGGCAGCGCGGGCGGACCACCAGGGCCACGACCACGCAGCTCGCGCTCGGGCATGCGGATCTCGGCGGTCATGTCGGCCCGTCCCCGCCGGCCGGCCTCGAACCCGTCGAAGCGGTCCTCCGGGCCGCCGTATCCACCGGGGCCGCTGTCCGGACCGTAGCCGCCCGGGCCGCTGTCCGGCGGACCGTATCCACCAGGGCCGTTGTCCGGGCCGTACCCACCGGGGCCCTTGTCCGGGCCGTACCCACCGGGACCGTTGTCCGGGCCGTAGCCGCCCGGGCCGGGCGGCAGACCGCGCGGCGGCGGGCCGCCGTGCCCCATCGGCGCACCCGGGCCCATCGGGCCGGGGCCACCCGGGCCACGCGGGCCGTCGTAGCCACCGCGCGGGCCGTCGTAGCCACCGGCGAACGCGCCGGTCGGCTCGTCGTAGCGGCTGCCGTAGCGGTCGGCGGGCGGGCCGGGCTGGGCCGGCATCTGCCGGGGCGGCATCGGCGGCTGCGGCACCGGCGACATGCCCCGGTCGTCGCGCATCGGTGGGCCCAGCCGGTCGGCCATCCGGGGGTCGCCACCGCGCCCGGCCGGTGCGCCACCGCGCTCCTCCAGCTCGGCGAGCTGCCGCTCGACCCGGTCGAGGTGCAGGTCGACCTGCCACTCGTCGTAGCCGTTGAACCGGACCCGGAAGACGACGTCGTGGACCTCCTGGGAAGCCACGGGCGCGCCGACCGGCTGGCCTTCGAGTGTCGCCTCGACCCGGTCCAGGAAGGCGTCGACCTCGTCGACCTTGTAGCCCCGGCGGAGTGCCTTACGCCGGAAACGCTGACCCTGACTCGCCACTATGTCTCCTGGTCTCGTACCGCTACGCCGTTGCCGCGCGTGAGTCGCCGTCCGTGTCCTCGGCGGCGGCGAGCTGCCCACAGGCCCCGTCGATCTCGCGTCCCCGGGTGTCGCGCACCGTGGTCGACACACCGGCGTCGCGCAACCGCCGGACGAACTCCCGCTCGACCGGCTTCGGGCTGGCGTCCCAGCGGCTGCCCGGGGTCGGGTTGAGCGGGATCAGGTTCACGTGGGCCAGCTTGCCGGCCAGTAGCCGCCCGAGCAGATCGGCTCTCCACGGCTGGTCGTTCACGTCCTTGATCATCGCGTATTCGATGGACACGCGACGTCCCGTCGTGGCCGCGTAGTCCCACGCCGCGTCCAGCACCTCGGACACCTTCCAGCGCTGGTTGACCGGGACGAGTTCGTCGCGCAGCTCATCATCGGGGGCGTGCAGCGACAACGCAAGGGTCACCGAGAGGTCTTCGCTGGCCAGTCGGCGGATCGCCGGCACCAGGCCGACTGTCGAGACCGTGATGTGCCGCTGCGACAGGCCCAGCCCCTCCGGCGCCGGGGCGACCAGCCGGCGGATCGCCGCCACCACCCGCGAGTAGTTGGCGAGCGGCTCGCCCATGCCCATGAACACCACGTGCGACAGCCGCGGCGGGGACCCGGCCACCACGCCGGAGGCGGCCACACCGGCCAGGTAGACCGCCTGGTCGACGATCTCGGCGGTGGACAGGTTGCGGGTCAGCCCGGCCTGGCCGGTGGCACAGAACGGGCAGGCCATGCCGCAGCCGGCCTGGCTGGAGATGCAGACCGTCACCCGGTCCGGGTAGCCCATCAGCACGCTCTCCACCAGCGAGCCGTCGTGCAGCCGCCAGAGCGCCTTGCGGGTCGCGCCGTCGTCGCAGGCCAGCTCGCGCACCGGGGTCAGCAGCGTGGGCAGCAGCGTGCCGGCCAGCCGCTCCCGGGTCGCCGCCGGCAGGTCGGTCATCCGCTCCGGGTCGCGCACGAGGCGGCCGAAGTAGTGGTTGGAGACCTGCTTGGCACGGAACGCGGGCTCACCCAGCTCGGCGACGAGCGCCTGCCGGCCGGGCAGGTCCAGGTCGGCGAGGTGGCGGGGAGGCATCGAGGGCCGGCGGCCGCGGGCGTCGGGGTCTACGGAGATCAGCGGGAGACTCGTCATGGCGCGTCCAGTCTGACACGCTCCCGCCCGGACGCACCCGTCCGTACGTGTCGAATCGCCCCCGGCCGGCCGGGCCGCCCCGGCTCGACGCCGTGATTCATGCCTCAGCCCGTCACCGGGACGAAGACCGCGAGCAGCAGGTACGCCACCGGCACGGCGAACAGGATCGAGTCGAGCCGATCCATCAGGCCGCCGTGCCCGGGCAGCAGGTTGCTCATGTCCTTGACGCCGAGATCCCGCTTGATCATCGACTCGGCGAGGTCACCGAGCACCGCCGCGACCGAGATCGCCATCCCGAACAGCGCACCCCACCAGGGGGCCACGTCGAACAACGCCCACAGCAGCGCCGCGCTGCCCGCCGCCGCGGCGGTCACCGAGCCGGCGAAGCCCTCCCAGGACTTCTTCGGGCTGATCGTGGGAGCCATCGGGTGCTTGCCGAACGACACGCCCGCGGCGTACCCGCCGGTGTCGGAGAGCACCACCGCCGCCAGCGTCACCAGCACGCGCAGGGCCCCGTCGCCCGGCGCCGCCGCGAGCATGGCCGCGAACCCCGCGAGGAACGGCACGTACACCGCGATCAGGGTGGCCGCGGTGAGGTCACGCTGGTAGTCACCGGGCCCGTCGCCCAGCCGCCAGATCATCGTGCCCAGCACCGTGACCAGCAGCCCGAGGCAGAGCGCGTCGGGCCCCGCGTACCAGGCCAGACCCACTGTGATCACGCCACCGGCGACGAGCGGCGCCAGCGGGGGGTGGGCGCCGCTGCGGCGCACCGCGCGGGCCATCTCCCAGATGCCGATGCCCACCGCGGTCGCGAGCACGGCGAGGAACGCCGGCATGAAGAAGAACAGCGGCACCACGACCGCCGCGCCGAGGGCCACCCCGACACCGATCGCCGCCGGCAGGTTGCGCCCCGCCCGGGACGTCTTCGGCGCGACGGTCGGCGGACGCTCCGGGCTCGCCCGCCGCCGCCCCCGGCCCCGGCGACCGGCCGGCGGCTCGGGCTCGGGCACCGGCGCGGGCTCGTCGCGTACCGCCGGGATCTGGTCGGTGGGCTCGTCCCGCACCGGCGCGATCTGCGCGGTCGGGTACTCGTCGTCGCGTGCGGGCTCGCCCCACGGGCCGTCGTGCTCCGGCCCGGTGGGCCGCCCACGGTCGCCGGCCGGCGGTCCGTCGTACCGGCCCGGGCCGTCGTGGTGCCGCGAGGTCGTCGGGTACGCCCCGGCGTACGTCTCCGTACCCGGGTAGGTGTCCGGGCGGGCGTAGGTGTCCGGCTCGGCGGGTGAGGTGTGCGCGGCCGGGCCGGGTCGCCAGGGACCGGGCTCCAGGTCGGTGTCCGGCCAGGGCAGGGCCGGGGCGGCCGGGCGGTCCCAGCCGCGCGGCTCGGTGCTGCCGTAGGGGTCGGGGTGGGACATCACGCACCGGCAGCCGGTACGAGAGCCACCACATGACGCAAGACCAAGACCATCCCCTACCGGCGTGAGACTTCCTGTTTACCGACCGACGGCCGGGCGACTCCCGCCGTTCACCCCGTGGTGGTCGGGAATCGTGCCGAGCCTACTGCACCCGCCGGAGCGCCGAGGGTGTGCGCCGCCGGGCACGACGACGGCACCGGGCCGCCGCCCCGACGGGCGACGGCGGCGCGGTGCCGTGCGAGGTACGCGGGTGCTCAGACCTCGAGCAGCTCGCTCTCCTTGTGCTTGACCAGCTCGTCGACTCCTGCGACGAAACGGTGGGTCAGGTCGTCCAGTTCCTTCTCCGCGCGCCGGCCCTCGTCCTCGCCGACCTCGCCATCCTTGACCAGGCGGTCCAGCTCCTCCTTGGCCTTGCGGCGGATGTTGCGGACGGCGACCTTGGCCTCTTCG
This sequence comes from Micromonospora sp. NPDC049151, assembly GCF_040648395.1. Classification (NCBI taxonomy): domain Bacteria; kingdom Bacillati; phylum Actinomycetota; class Actinomycetes; order Micromonosporales; family Micromonosporaceae; genus Micromonospora; species Micromonospora sp. NPDC049151. The sequence continues at coordinate 344,872 of NZ_JBEZDP010000001.1, read as the reverse complement.
CCCTTCTGCCGGGCGACCTTGATCATCTCCCGGCGCCGCTCCTCGGTCATCTGCGGCAGGACGATGCGGAGCTGGTTGCCCTCGTTGTTCGGGTTGGCCCCGAGGTCCGAGTCGCGGATCGCCTTCTCCATGGCGCCCAGCTGCGAGTTGTCGTACGGCTTGATGATCACCATGCGGGGCTCGGGCACCGCGATGGAGGCCATCTGCGGCAGCGGGGTCGGGCTGCCGTAATAGTCGATGACGATCCGGGAGAACATGGCGGCGTTGGCGCGTCCGGTACGGATCCCGCCGAACTCCTCCTTGGCGTGCTCGATGGCACGCTCCATCTTCTCCTCCGCCTCGAGGAGGGTGTCGTCGATCACCGGTCTCCTCGCCTCCTTCTGTCGCTCGTCGGGTGTGGTGCGGGTGCTGCCGTGGCAGAGAGGGACCGTTGCCGGTCCGGCGGGCCGGTCAGGCCGTGATCAGGGTGCCGATCTTCTCACCGCCGACGGCGCGGACGATGGTGTCGTCGCCCTGCGCGCCGAAGACCAGCATCGGCAGGCCGTTCTCCATGCAGAGGCTGAACGCGGCGGCGTCGGCCACCCGCAGGTTACGGCGCAGCACCTCGGAGAAGGTGATCGAGTCGAGCTTGCTCGCGGTCGGGTCGATCCGGGGGTCGGCGGTGTAGACCGCGTCCACGCCGTTCTTGCTCATCAGCACCACGTCCGCGCGGATCTCCAGCGCCCGCTGGGCGGCCACCGTGTCGGTGGAGAAGTACGGCATGCCGGCGCCCGCGCCGAAGATGACCACGCGGCCCTTCTCCAGGTGCCGGATCGCGCGCAGCGGGATGTACGGCTCGGCGACCTGGGCCATGGTGATCGCGGTCTGCACCCGGGTCTCGATGCCCTCCTTCTCCAGGAAGTCCTGGAGGGCCAGGCAGTTCATGACCGTGCCGAGCATGCCCATGTAGTCGGCGCGGGCCCGGTCCATGCCGCGCTTCTGCAGCTCGGCGCCGCGGAAGAAGTTACCGCCGCCGACCACCACGGAGACCTGCACGCCGCGGCGCACCACGGTGGCGATCTGCCGGGCGATGCCCTGCACGACGTCGGGGTCGACGCCGATCGCGCCGCCGCCGAAGACCTCGCCGGAAAGCTTCAGCACCACCCGGCGGGACCGACCGGGCGGAGGTGCGGTCGGATCCTCCACCGCCAGGTTCCGGTCACTCACAACCTGCGTCATCCGCCCCGCCCCTTCTCCCCGCGCATCGCGCGGTGTCGCGTACGTGCCCCTGCCGACCCTATGTGACGAGGAGGCCGCGGTGCCTGTCGCGTACACCGGCGGCCTCCTCGTCGACGTCTCCCCTGTGCCCGGGCCGGACGGCCCGGCGCGGCGGCTCAGGCCTGGCCGACCTCGAACCGCAGGAAGCGCGTCACCTCGATGCCGGCGTCGGCCAGCACCTGCTTGACGGTCTTCTTGTTGTCGGCGACCGACGCCTGCTCCAGCAGGACGAAGTCCTTGAAGAAGGCGTTGACCCGGCCCTCGACGATCTTCGGCAGCGCCGCCTCGGGCTTGTTCTCCTCGCGGGCGGTCTGCTCGGCGATGCGCCGCTCGGACTCGACGGTCTCGGCCGGCACCTCGTCGCGGGTGAGGTACTTCGGCCGCATCGCGGCGATCTGCATGGCCACGGCGCGGGCATCGGCGTCGGCCGCCTCGTCGCTCTTGCCGGTGAACTCCACGAGCACGCCGACCGCCGGGGGCAGGTCCTGGCTCTTGCGGTGCAGGTAGACGGCGGTGGTGCCGTCCAGCTTGGCGAAGCGGTTGAGCACCAGCTTCTCGCCGATCTTGGCGGACTGCTCCTGGATCAGGTCGGCCACGCTCTTGCCGTCGATGCTGCTGGCGAGCAGCTCCTCGGCGTTGGTGGCGCCGCTGGCCACGCCGTGCTCGACCAGCTGCTGGGCCAGCGCGATGAAGGCGTCGTTCTTGGCGACGAAGTCGGTCTCGCAGTTGAGCTCGAGCAGCGCCTGGCCGGAGTGGGCGATGAGGCCGTTGGCGGCGGTGCGCCCGGCCCGCTTGCCGACGTCCTTGGCGCCCTTGACGCGCAGGATCTCGACGGCCTTGTCGAAGTCGCCCTCGGCCTCGGTCAGCGCCTTCTTGGAGTCCATCATGCCGGCGCCGGTGAGGTCGCGGAGCTTCTTGACGTCCGCGGCGGTGAAGTTGGACATGACTCTCTCTTCGGTGTCAGTGAGGTGGTCTGGGGTGCTGGTTACCCGTTTCCGGGCCGGTGCTGCCCGGCGTACCCGTCACGTCCCCACCGCCGGCGATTCCCGGCGGTGGGGACGCGACGGCGAGATCACTCCGCGGCGGCGGTCGCCGGCTGCTCGGCGGCAGGCGCGGCGGGCTCGGCCGGCTCGGCGGCGGCGGGCTGCTCGTCGGCCTTCTTCGGCTCCTCGAGCAGCTCGCGCTCCCACTCGGCCAGCGGCTCGCCGGCGGCGACCTGGCCGGCCTCGGGCTTCTCGTCCGCGCCCCGGTTACGGCCGGAACGGGCGATCAGGCCGTCGGCGACGGCGGCGGCGACGACCTTGGTCAGCAGCTCGGCCGAGCGGATGGCGTCGTCGTTGCCCGGGATCGGGAAGTCGACCTCGTCCGGGTCGCAGTTGGTGTCGAGCACGGCGATCACCGGGATGCCCAGCTTGCGGGCCTCGTCGACGGCGATGTGCTCCTTCTTGGTGTCGACGATCCACACCGCGGCCGGGAGCTTCTGCATGTCCCGCAGACCACCGAGGGTCTTGGTCAGCTTGATCTTCTCGCGGGAGAGCTGGAGCGTCTCCTTCTTGGTGTAACCGGCGGCGGTGCCGCTCAGGTCACCCAGGGCCTCCAGCTCCTTCATCCGCTGCAGCCGCTTGTACACGGTCTGGAAGTTGGTCAGCATGCCACCGAGCCAGCGGTGGTTGACGTACGGCTGGCCGACCCGGGTCGCCTGCTCGGCGATGGCCTCCTGGGCCTGCTTCTTGGTGCCGACGAACAGGATGCTGCCGCCACCCGCGACGGTGGTGCGGACGAACTCGTACGCCTTCTCGATGTAGTCGAGCGTCTGGCGCAGGTCGATGATGTAGATACCGTTGCGCTCGGTGAAGATGAAGCGCTTCATCTTCGGGTTCCAGCGCCGGGTCTGGTGCCCGAAGTGCACACCGCTTTCCAGCAGCTGACGCATGGTCACGACGGCCATGGTGGGTTACTCCTACGTTGTCCCTGGTTGTCCGTCCGGCCGGCGGCCGGACGCCTGGCGCCCGGTCGCCGGCCAGGGTGGGCCCGGTACGTCATACCGGGACCAGGGAGGCCGTCGCCCCACGGAGAGACCGTGGAGAGGGCACGCGAGGTCGACCGCGCGAGGCGGTCGCCAGTCGACCAGTGTACGCGCCCTCTCCGCTGCCCGGCCCCCGGGTGCGGAGCACGCCCGCCCGGTCAGCCGGCGGCGAGCGCGGCGGCCAGGAACAACACCAGCCCGACGGTCAGGTACGCCGTCGGCGGGCGCAGCCAGCCCCGGCTGCCGTCGGCGAGCGCCAGCCCTCCGGTGCGCAGCCCGTACAGGCCGGTGCCGAAGATCGGCAGGCCCACCACCAGGAACATGCCCACCACGACGTGCGACGTCGACACCGGGTCACCGAAGATGCCGTGCAGCAACACCCGCACCGCCGGCACCTCCAGCACCAGCACGAGCACCGCCAGCAGGACCGCCAGCGCCGGGCGCCGGGTCCGGTAGACGCCGTCACCGGGCGGCGGCCCGTCCGGGCGCGGCAGCACAGCGGGCATCGGACCGGTCGGCATCTCCAGCGGGTGCGGGGTCGCCGCCGGCTGGGCGGGACCACCCGGGCGCTCGCCGATCCGCAGCGGAGTGGGCTCGCCGGGGTTCAGCCGACCGGCGGCGGAGGGCTCGGCCCCGTCCGGGCCCACGGCGCCGGGCGCGGCCGGCTCGACCACCGGGTAGCCGCCGACCGGGCTGAGCCGGGGCTGGTCGACGCCGCCGACCGCGCTCCGGGCGTCGGCGCCGCCGGCCGGGTCGCTGCCGTGGGCGATGAGGCCGTACGGGTCGGCGCCGGCCGGGGAGACGCCGGCCGGGGCGGCCGTCGGCGTACCGAGCGGGCTCGCCAGCGGGTTCCCGTGCGCGGCGGTGCCGAGCGCGTCGACGCCGCTGCGGGACACCGAGCCGAGCGGGTCGGCCGACTCGCGCGCCGCGCGGCGGGCGGCTCGCGACCCGGGCAGCTCCCCGGAGACCTCCGGGTCGTCCGGCCGCTGCGACCGCCAGCTGCTCGTGTCGTCCACCAGCGGATCGGCGGCGGAGTACCGGCCCGGCTCGGCGTACCGGTTCTCACCGGCCCGCTGCTCAGGCGTGCGGTAGTCGTCGTCGCGGTAGCGGGGCTCACCCGCGGCGCGCCAGTCCGACTCGTATCCGCGGTCGCCCCAACGCGACCCCTGCTCATCCTCGGAATAGCTCCGTCGTCCGTCCACGACCGGCACGGTATGCGACACGCACCAGCCGCGCCATTCGGACACCCGGCGATATCGGCCCAGGTCAGCACCGATATCGAGGGGTCGCCGCCGCACTACTTTGGGTAGTCGTGCGATGTGAAGGTCGGTGCGGCACCCGGGTACGGGAAATCGTCGGGGAAGGCGGTCACCACGGCTTCGCGGTTGAGCACGTCGACCAGGAAGTGCGCCAGGCAACCGTCGAACAGGTGCCACTCGTCGAAGTCCCGAGCGCCGTTCACCGCGATGCGCCACCGATCCGGCGCGTCGCCCGGGTCGCGCACCCAGTAGACGGTGTCTCCGTTGTCGGTCAGGGCCACCGCCGTCAGACCGTCGACCGGTGCGGGTAGCGCCTCCCCGCTGGAGGCGTACGCGCGCAGCACTTCGGCGGCCTCCGCGACACCGCGCGCGAGGTCCAGCCGCGCAACCGGATGGCCGGGCGCGAGCAGCGCCAGGAAGTCGTCGAACTTCCCCGGCCCGTACCGGTCGACGAGATCCTTGTAGTCCCCGGGGAGTGCGGAATCGAGCGAGCGCTCCACCGCCGGCCAGTCCGGCGGCGCGCTCAGGCGGGCCGGGGGCGGCACCATCCGCACGAGCCGCTCGACGTACCGGTTCACGCGAGCCTGAAGTCACTCCTGATGACCCCGTACTCGCCGGGCACCACCAGGTAGTTGAAGCGCAGGCCGGGGAGGCCGGACTCCTCGACACCCAGGTTCAGGGCGAGCACCGCCGCATCCGTCCTCCGAACCCTGGATTCGGCGTCCGCCTCGCGGAACTCCGCGATCCCGCCGCAGGCCGAAGCGTCGAACGACGTGTTCCGAGCTGCCACGGCACTCCACTCTCGCTGTCGGACCGGCTCATCATGCCTGTCCCTAGCAGATCGACGACATGATCGTCGTTCCGTCCACAGGCCCACCCCTGTCCACAGGCCACCGGACCGGACCACCCGCGATCAGGGACGCCGGTCGCATCCTGACCGGCATGACGAACCGGAACCGAGCCGTCGGGGCGTACGGCGAGCGGTGCGCGCTGCGGCACCTGATCGAGACGGGCCTGCGCCCGGTCGCCCGCAACTGGCGCTGTCCCGAGGGCGAGATCGACATCATCGCCTGGGACGGCCCGGTCCTCGCCATCTGCGAGGTCAAGACCCGCCGTACCGAGCGGTTCGGCTCCCCCGCCGAGGCCGTCGTGCAGGCCAAGGCCCGTCGGCTGCGCGGCCTGGCCGCCCGCTGGCTCGCCGAGACCGGCACCACCGCCGACGAGGTCCGCTTCGACGTCCTCTCCGTCCGGCTCCCGCTCACCGGCCCCGCCCGCGTCGAACACCTCCGCGGCGCGTTCTGACATGGGGTACGCGAAAGTGCTGAGCGTCGGCCTGGCCGGAGTCGCCGGGCACCTCGTCGAGGTCGAGGCCGACCTGGCTCCCGGACTGCCCGCCGTGATCATCTCCGGCCTGCCCGACACCGCCCTGCACGAGGCGCGCGACCGGGTCCGCGCCGCGATCGTCAACTCCGGCCAGAAGTGGCCCAACCGTCGCATCACCCTCAACCTGCTCCCCGCCACCCTGCCGAAATACGGCTCGGCGTTCGACCTCGCCATCGCGCTCGCCGTCCTGGCGGGCTCGGGTGAGCTGCCGCCGGTGGCCCTGGACGCCACCGTCGTGCTCGGCGAACTCGGCCTCGACGGCGCGGTACGCCCCGTCCGCGGCACGCTGCCCATGGTCGCCGCCGCCGCCCGCGCCGGGCACACCCGCGTCGTCGTACCCGCCGGCAACGCCGCCGAGGCGGCGGTCATCCCGGGCGTACGGGTGCACGCCGTCGACACCCTGCACCGGCTCGTCGCCCACGTCCGCGACGGCAGCCCGCTGCTCACCCCACCCGCCCACGTCCCGGGCGGCGGCACCGTCGGGCCCGACCTGGTCGACGTGGCCGGGCAGCCGCTCGGACGGCGCGCACTGGAGATCGCCGCCGCCGGCGGCCACCACCTCGCGCTGCTCGGTCCGCCCGGCGCCGGCAAGACCATGCTCGCCGAGCGGCTGCCCTCGATCCTGCCCGAACTGGACGACGAGGCAGCTCTGGAGGTGACCGCGCTGCACTCGATCGCCGGCCTGCTGCCACCCGGCGGCGGCCTGCTGCGCCGTCCCCCGTTCCAGGCGCCACACCACACCGCCACGGTGCCCGCGCTCGTCGGAGGCGGCTCCGGGCTGGCCCGGCCCGGCGCGGTGTCGCTCGCCCACCGCGGGGTCCTGTTCCTCGACGAAGCGCCCGAGTTCAGCAAGGGCGCGCTGGAGGCGTTGCGGCAGCCGCTGGAGAGCGGCCGGGTGCGGGTGGCGCGTACCCGGGGCGCCACCGAGTACCCGGCCCGCACCCAACTGGTGCTGGCGGCCAACCCCTGCCCCTGCGCGAAGCCCTCCGGTGACGTCGACTGCGAGTGCCCGCCGCTGACCCGGCGGCGCTACCTGGGACGCCTGTCGGGTCCGCTGCTCGACCGGGTGGACGTGCAGGTCCGGTTGACCGCGGTACGCGCGGCGGAGCTGCTGCGCACCGACGCCGCGCACGAGTCCTCGGCCACCGTCGCCGCCCGGGTCGTCGCCGCGCGGCACGCCGCCGCCGACCGTTGGGCGGCCACCGGGCACCGGGTCAACGCCGACGTTCCCGGCCCGTACCTGCGCCGGCCGCCGTGGCACCTGCCCGCCCGGGTCACCACGGATCTGCGCCGCCGGCTCGACACCGGTTCGCTGTCCGCGCGCGGCTACGACCGCGTACTCCGTCTCGCCTGGACCATCGCCGACCTGGACGGGCGGGATCGGCCCGGCCGCGACGACGTGGCGGAGGCCATCCAGCTCAGGACGGGAGAGGTCGCGTGAGCGCCGACGACCACCGGCTGGCGCGGGTCGCGCTCACCTGGCTCGCCGAGCCCGGCACCCGGTCGGTGTACGCCCTGGTCAAGCGGATCGGCCCGGTCGCCGCGCTCGACCTGCTGCTGTCCGGCGAAGCGCCGGACCGGGCGCTGCGGTCGGCCGTCGCGGCGCGCGGCGCCGCCGGTGACGCCCGGACGGTCGCCGCCGACGCGCTGGCGCGCGGCGAACGACTCGGCGCCCGGCTGGTCACCCCGGACGACGACGAATGGCCCACCCAGGTCGGGGACCTGCGCCGGCTGGCGATGTCCGGGGCCACCCGGCGGGTCGACGTGGAGACCGATCCGCCGCTCTGCTTCTGGGTACGCGGCGCGTGGCCGCTCGACGAGGCGCTGGCACGCTCGGTGGCGGTGGTCGGCGCCCGGGCGGCCACCCCCTACGGCGCGCACATCGCCACCGAGCTGGGCTACGGCCTCGCCGATCGGGAGTGGACAGTCCTGTCCGGTGGCGCGTTCGGCATCGACGCCGCGGCGCATCGCGGGGCGTTGACAGCGGGCGGGCGCACCGTCGCCGTGCTCGCCTGCGGCGTGGACCGCCCGTACCCGATGGGCAACGCCGCGCTGTTCGACCGCATCGCCGACACCGGCCTGCTGGTGAGCGAGTGGATTCCCGGCGCGGAGCCGCTGCGCCCACGATTCCTCATCCGCAACCGGGTCATCGCCGCGGCGACGAACGGCACGGTGCTGGTCGAGGCCGCCGCCCGCAGCGGCGCCACCCAGACGCTCAACCGGGCGCTCGGCCTGCACCGCCCGGCGATGGTGGTGCCGGGCCCGGTGACCTCGGCGATGTCCGTCGGCGGGCACGAGGTGCTGCGGGAACACCCACGGGCCCGGCTGGTCACGAACGTCGCGCACGTGCTGGAGGAGGTGGGGCGCATCGGGTACGACCTGGCCCCGCCCGCCCGGGCCCCCGAACGTCCACGGGACCGGCTCGACGAGGAGGCCACCCAGGTGCTGGAGGCGCTGCCGCGCCGCCGGGCGCTGGACCTGGAGAGCGTCGCGGCACGCGCCGGCGTGGACCTGCGCACCGCCATGCGCAAGCTGTCCATGCTGGAGGAACTGGCGATGGTGGTACGCCGCGACGACGGCTACGCGCTCGCACCCCCACCGGCCGCCCGCACGTGACCGCCTCAGTCGCCCTCGAACCGGATCTCGGCGTCGCGGCGCTCGGCACATCGGCGGACGAGCCGGGCCAGCCGGTGCACGTGGTCGACCTCCGCCTGCGCCCGGGCCACCTCGGCCAGGCACCGCAGCTCGGCGAGCAGGTGCGGCATCCGCTCGGTGCCCACTGTCAGCTCACCGAGCGGGTCGACGCGGTCCAGCAGCGGGGTCCGGCCACCGCCGCGCACACGCTTGAGCAGGTCGAGCAGCAGATCCTGCGGATCCGCCACGACCTCGATCGAGACGTACGCGGGCCGGCGACGGCTGTCGCCCGCCGACACCTGCCGGTAGAGGACGGCGTCCACTCCCACTCTCGGCCCTCCTCGTAGCGGCGTCACCGACGCGGGGACGCGTTCGTCTGATCGCGGCCGGATCGACCTCCGTCGGGGCCGGTCCGGGCCACGCTGCCCGCCGGTCGCCGCACCGGAGCGTGCCGCAGCATGAGTTTCCCCTGTCCAGACCCGCTTTTGCCACCCCACTCAGCGCGTCGGCGGGTAATCCACGCCGGGAAGAAGCGGACGGCAGTGGCGGACGGCACAACGCACGGGCGACGGCCCGGCCCACCGCGAGGACGGAAACGGTAGCCGGGCGGCACGGCGAGCGGCGGGGCGGCGGCACGGCGAACGTGGGCGCTCCGGCCTTACGCTGGGGCGGTGATCGCTGTCCGCCACCGCCGCCGCGACCGGGTGCGCCCGGACCGGACGCCGCGATGAGTCAGCGGCGGCGTGGCACGCGGGACGCGCACGAGGAGCTGCCCGCGTCGATGCGCGAGGCGGTGGACGACTTCGCCGACCACCTGTCACGGGTGCGCAACCGCTCCGTCCACACCGTCCGGGCGTACGTCACGGACCTCGTGTCGCTGCTGGATCACGCCGTCCGGATGGGCTGCGCCGACCTGCCGGAGCTGGACCTGGCAATGGTGCGTAGCTGGCTGGCGAAGCAGCGGACCATGGGCGCGGCCCGGACGACCATGGCGCGGCGTGCCGCCTCGGTCCGCACGTTCAGCGCCTGGGCGCACCGGACCGGCCTGCTCGCCGACGACGTGGCCGCGCCGCTGGCCAGCCCCCGGGCCCGGCGGGAACTGCCCACAGTGCTGCGGGCCGACCAGGCCGCCGTCCTGATGGAGGCGGCCCGGCCCGCGGACGCCCCGCAGCCCGTGGAGACGGCGGGTGCGGACACACCCGCTGCGGTGCTGCTGCGTGACCGGCTGCTGCTGGAGCTGCTCTACGGCACCGGGGTACGCGTCAGCGAGGCGTGCGGCCTGGACGTCACCGACGTCGACCAGGCCCGCCGGGTGGTACGCGTGCTGGGTAAGGGCGGGCGGGAACGCTCGGTGCCCTACGGGGTGCCGGCCCAGCGGGCGCTCGACACCTGGCTGCGCGACGGCCGGCCCGTTCTGCTGACCCCGGGCTCGGGCCGGGCGCTGCTGCTCGGGGCTCGGGGCGGACGGCTCAACCCGACCACGGCGCGACGGATCGTGTCCGGCTGGGCCGGTGCCGCGGGGGTGCCGCGGGTGACGCCGCACGGGCTGCGCCACTCCGCCGCGACGCACCTGCTCGAAGGGGGCGCGGACCTGCGGGCCGTGCAGGAGTTGCTGGGGCACTCGTCGCTCGCCAGCACCCAGATCTACACGCACGTCTCGGTGGAGCGGCTCCGCGCCGCGTACCGCCAGGCGCACCCCCGCGCCTGACCGCAGAAAGCGTCGGTGGAACGTCATGGGTGTCCGCGGGGCCGGGAGACACCCATGACGTTCCACCCGAGCGGGCGAATCCGGCCGGGGCATGATCCATCCCGGGCTAGGATCGGTGGATGACGGTGCCGCAGCCGCCCGAGCCGATTCCCGGGGCTCGGCTGCTCTTCTCCCTCGATCCCTCCGTCAGTCACCTCAACCACGGCTCGTTCGGCGCCGTACCGATCGCCGTGCAGCGCGCCCAGCAGCGCCTGCGCGACGAGATGGAGGCCAACCCGCTGCGGTTCTTCACGCAGGGCCTGGTCGACCGGATCGCCCACGCACGGCGGCACCTGGCCGCGTTCCTCGGCGCCGACCCGGACGGCACCACGCTCGTCGGCAACGCCACCGCTGGCGCGGCCGTGGTGCTGCAGTCGCTGGCCCTGCGCCCCGGCGACGAGATCGTGACCACCGACCACGGGTACGGCGCGGTGGCGCTGTCCGTCGCCCGGGAGTGCGCCCGCACCGGTGCGGTGTCCCGCACCCTGCCGGTGCCGTTGACCACCACCGACGAGGAGGTGGTCGAGATCATCCGCGACGGGCTGCGCCCCGGGCGCACCAGGCTGCTGATCGTCGACCAGCTCACCTCGCCGACCGCCCGGCTGTTCCCCACCGCGGCGATCGTCGCGGTGGCCCGGGAGCAGGGCGTGCCGGTACTGGTCGACGCCGCCCACGCACCGGGCATGCTGCCGGCCACCGTCGCCTCCGTCGGCGCCGACTTCTGGGTCGGCAACCTGCACAAGTGGGCGTACGCGCCACGCGGCACCGCCGCGCTCGTGGTGGCCCCGCAATGGCGGGAGAGGATCCAGCCGCTCGTCGTCTCGTGGGAGCAGGACAGCGGCTTCCCGGTCCGGGTCGAGTGGCAGGCGACGCTCGACTACACCGGCTGGCTGGCCGCCCCGGTGGGCCTGTTCACGTTGCGCAGCCTCGGCGTGGACCGGGTACGCGCACACAACGCGGCGCTGGCCGCGTACGGGCAACGGGTCGTCGGGGACGCACTCGGTGTGGCGCCCGAGCGGCTGCCGGAGCCCGGCGGGCCTGCGGTCGCCATGCGGCTCGTGCCGCTGCCGCCCGGTGTCGCGACGACGCTCGACGCGGCCCGGGAGCTGCGGACCCGGATCGCCGAACGGCTCTCCGCCGAGGTGTCGATCGCCGGCTGGAACGGGCGCGGCTACCTGCGGCTGTGCGGCCAGGTCTACAACACCCCCGACGAGTACGACCGGCTGGCCGTCCGGCTGCCCACGCTGCTCGCCCAGGGCTGAGCGATACACCCGATCACCCGGCGGGGACGGGGTGCAGCGGGAGCAGCCGGACCCGACCGAGCCCGAGCAGGGCCAGCGGGTCGAGATATTCGGTGTCGCGTCGCAGTCCCCAGTGCAGGCAGGCCGCCCCGGCGCAGCCCTGATGCCCGGCGAGCAGGTCGCCGACCGGCGCGCCGGCGGCCACCGGCGTGCCGGCGGTGAGCCGGGAGCGGACCGGTTCGTATGTGGTGCGCAGCCCGTCGGAGTGGCCGACGGTGAGCACCGGCCGGCCCGCGACGATGCCGGCGAACAGGACGGTCCCGGCGCCGGCAGCCAGCACCGGCGCGCCGGGAGCGGCGGCGAGGTCGACGCCCCGGTGCCCGGACAGCCAGGGCTGCGGCGGCGGGTCGAACCGCCGCACCACCCGCGGCGCACCCGTCAGCGGCCACCGGAACCGCCCGCCGGGCGCACCCCGAAGTCCCGCAGCCGATCCGCCCGCCGCCGAAGCCCCGGAGCCCGGGACAGCCGCAGGAGACCCCGGCAACGGCCGGACCGAGGACGACAGCGCCGCCCGGGACGGCACGGAGACACCCGGCAGGCAGACGACGAGGCACAACACCACCAGCCCGGCCCTGCCCGCTACAGAGATCGAGGAACGCACGCCGACCACCCTGCCGCCCCGGGCACCGTCCCGCGAACCCCACCCGGCCGCCCTGTGGACGGCGCACCGCCTGTGGACGAGCGCCGAAATCGGGGCCGATCTGCTAGGCCCTGGACGCCTATGCTGGCCGGGTGACGAAGGACTGGTACGCCTGGCACAGCGACTACGACCAGCCCGAGTCCGCACTGGCGCGGCGGCTCGCCGAGGTGCGGCAGCGTGTCTCCGACGCCCTCGACGCGGCGCCGCCCGGTCCGCTGCGCGCGCTGAGCCTCTGCGCGGGTCAGGGGCGCGACCTGATCCCGGTGCTGGCCGCCCACCCCCGGGGGCGCGACGTGACCGCCCGCCTGGTCGAGCTGGACCCACGAAACGCCGATCCGGCCCGCCGCGCCGCCGCCGACGCGGGGCTCACCGGCGTGGAGGTGGTGACCGGGGACGCCTCGCTGACCGACCGCTACGCCGATCTGGCCCCGGCGGATCTGGTACTGGTCTGCGGCATCTTCGGCAACATCGGCGACGACGACATCCGGGCCACGGTGCGGCACTGCGCCTCGCTCTGCGCCACCGGCGGCACCGTGCTGTGGACGCGGCACCGGCGCGAGCCGGACCTGGTGCCGGTCATCTGCGAGTGGTTCGCCGAGGAGGGCTTCGAGCCGGTCGCTGTGGGCAGCCCGGCCGACGGTGTGGGCGTCGGCGCGCACCGCTTCACCGGCACGCCGCGCCCGCTGGCGCCGGGGGTGCGGATGTTCACGTTCGTGGGCTACGACGTGCTGGAGCGGACGGAGCAGGAATGACCACAGTGGACGATGTCAGTCTGCCCTCCCGGGTGGCCGGGCCGGACGAGGCGATCAGCGTCGAGGAGCTTCAGCTCGCCGCGCGCAACCACGGCATCCCACTGGAGGCCCTGCGGTACGACGTGACCCCGGCGGGCCTGCACTATCTGCTCATCCACTACGACATCCCGGACGTCGACCCGGCCGCGTACGCGCTGGGCGTGTCCGGCGCGGTCGAGCGTCCACTGCGGCTGGACCTGTCGGCGCTGCGCGAACGGCCCCGGGTGACCCACCGCGTGACGCTGGAGTGCGCCGGTAACGGCCGGGCGCTGCTGCGTCCCCGCCCGGTCAGCCAGCCCTGGCTGGTGGAGGCGGTGGGCAACGCCGAGTGGACCGGTACGCCGCTGGCGCCGCTGCTGCGCGAGGCCGGCATGTCCGGCGACGCGGTCGACGTGGTGTTCACCGGCGCGGACCACGGGGTGGAGCGCGGTGTCGAGCAGGACTACCAGCGGGCGCTGCCGGTGGCCGACGCGCTGCGCGAGGAGGTGCTGCTGGCGTACGAGATGAACGGCGCTCCCCTGCTGCCGCAGCACGGGGCGCCGCTGCGCCTGATCGTGCCCGGGTGGTACGGCATGGCACACGTGAAGTGGCTGCGCGACATCACTGTGACGACTGAGCCGTTCGACGGCTACCAGAACGCGGTGGCCTACCGGCTGCGGCGCGACGCCGACGACCCGGGCGTGCCGGTGACCCGGATCGAGCCGCGCGCGCTGGTGCGTCCGCCCGGCTTCCCGGACTTCATGTCCCGCACCCGGGTGCTTCGTCCGGGACAGTGCACTCTGGACGGTCGGGCCTGGTCCGGCCACGCGCCGGTGACCTCGGTCGAGGTGACGGTGGACGGCGGCGAGACGTGGACACCGGCGCTCCTCGACGAGCCGGCCGCCGGCGAGTGGGCGTGGCGCCGCTGGTCCGTGAGCTGGACGGCGACGCCGGGGCGCTACGTGCTCGGCGCCCGGGCGACCGACGCCTCGGGGCGCACCCAGCCGGTCGAGCAGCCGTGGAACCGGGGCGGGTTCGCGAACAACCTGGTGCAGCGGGTCGAGGTGGTCGTGCCGGCGGAGTGAGCCGGGGGCGTTGCGCCGCCTGCGGTCAGCTCCCGAATCCGGAATCTGCGGGAAGCGAGATGTCGGGCTTTTCGAGCTCTTCCACATTGACGTCCTTGAACGTCATCACTCGCACATTCTTGACGAAACGGGCAGGACGGTACATGTCCCACACCCAGGCGTCGTGCATCTCGACCTCGAAGTAGACCTCGCCGTCGGAGTTGCGCACGTGCAGGTCGACCTGGTTGGCCAGGTAGAAACGGCGCTCGGTCTCCACCACGTAGGAGAACTGGCGGACGATGTCCCGGTACTCCCGGTAGAGCTGCAGCTCCATCTCGGTCTCGTACTTCTCGAGATCTTCCGCGCTCATCGCACTCCGCCTTCCATGACCACATCTTCCCCCACCGACGCCGGAGGTCGCGGCTGCTCGCCCAACGCCACGCCGACGGTACCCCCTGACACGCCGCAGCGCCCCATCGGCTCGTCCGGGCGGCCGGCGAACGCGCCGGGCGACAGCCCTGGCAGCCCGGCCACGGGCTCGGATGGCGCCCCGTCGGCGCCGGCACCCGCCGGACGGCGGGCGCGGGGAGGCCGGCCGTCCCGCCCGGAGACGGCGGCCACGTTCACGTACGAGAAGCGGTGTTCCCGGCAGGGCCCGAGCGCGCGCAGCGCGGCGCTGTGCTCGGCGGTGATGTAGCCCTTGTGCTCGGCGAACCCGTAGCCGGGGAACCGCCCGTCCAGCTCCACCATGATCCGGTCCCGGGTGACCTTCGCCAGCACGCTCGCCGCCGCCACACACGCGGCCACCCGGTCGCCCTTCCAGACCGCCAGGCCCGGCACGTCCAGCCCGTCGACGCCGAAGCCGTCGGTCAGCACGTACTCGGGGCGGGTGGTGAGCGAGGCGAGCGCCCGGCGCATCGCGGCGAGGTTGCACACGTGCAGTCCGCGCGCGTCGACCTCCTCGGCCGGGATGACGACCACGGCGTACGCCAGGGCCCGTGCCACCACCTCGTCGTGGACGCGCTCGCGGGCGGCGGCGGTGAGCAGCTTCGAGTCGGCCAGTTCGTCGATCTCACCACGCCGGCCCTCGGGCAGGATCGCGGCGGCGGCCACGAGCGGCCCGGCGCAGGCGCCGCGACCGGCCTCGTCGGCGCCCGCCACGTGCCGGAAGCCGCGCCGTTGCAGGGCCCGCTCCAGCGCGTAGAGGCCGCCGTCGCGGCGGACCACGGTGCGCGGCGGGGTCAGCACGCGCCACCTCCGGTCAGTACGGCGCCGAGCCGGCCGGGCAGGTCCGGCGGGTAGTAGCGCTCGGTGCAGGCGGCCAGCTCGGCGACCGGCCACCAGCGGTGCCCGTGCACGCTCGCCCGCTCGACGTCGTTGAAGCCCGCGGTGTCGACCTCCCAGCCCGGCACCCGGACCAGGTAGAACTGCTGCTCCTGGCGGTACCAGACGCCATCGAACGGGAACTCGACGATGTCCGACCAGACCGGCGTGCCCAGCTCGGCCGGGGCCAGCCGCAGACCGGTCTCCTCGGCCAGTTCCCGGGCGGCGCCGTCGGCCGGGGCCTCCCCCGGCTCCAGCCCGCCGCCGGGCGTGAACCAGTAGCGGTGGCCCGGCCGGGCCGGATCACTGCCCTCGAACAGCAGCACCCGGTCGGACGCGTCAACCAGCAGCACCCGGGCCGCGCGACGAGGGGTGTAGACGGTCACCGGACCAGCCTGCCAGACGCCTGTGACGAACGACCACGCCCTCCCGCCGCCGACGCCGGGCCGGCGTGCCGGAGCGTGGCGCGGACCCGCTCAGGGATTGGGGATCCCGTCGAACTGCTCGGGCACGGTGAGCCAGGTCGCACGGCTGACCGGCCAGAAGATGGTGAACGCCCGGCCGACGACCTCGCCCTCGGGGATGGTGGCGACGTTGATGTCCTCGCCCGACTGCTGCCAGTGCTCGAGCGAGTCGCCGGACGCCTCCCGGTGGTCGCCCATGACCCACAGGCGCCCCTTCGGCACGGTGATGTCGAAGTCCTGGTCGGCGGGCTTGTTGCCGGGGAAGATGAACGGCTCGTCGATCGGCTTGCCGTTGATGATCAGCCGTTCCTGGCCGCCGGTGCGGTCGCAGCAGACCACGTGATCGCCGCCGACGCCGATGACCCGCTTGATGAAGTCCTCGCCGTCGGGGTTGCCGCTCCACTCGGTGGGGGCCTTGAAGACGATCACCTCGCCCCGGTGCGGCGACCGGAAGTCGTAGACCAGCTTGTTGACAAGCACCCGATCGTCGATCTTGAGGGTGTTCTCCATGGACGGCGACGGGATGAAGAAGGTCTGCAGCACGAAGGCACGCACCAGCACCGCGACCAGGATCGCCACGCCCAGGAGGATGGGCAGCTCCTTCCAGAAGGAGCTGCGGGGCTTCTCGGTCTGCTCGTCGATCACGGGAGGAGCCTACGTCGCCCGGTGCGGCGCGGTCGCCCCGAACCCGCCAGAACGGTGAGCGTCGCCGCGACCGGAAGGATCAGGACGACTCCGCCCACCGGGTCGGGATCGACCGGGACCGGCCCGGCCGGCGCGGCCTCCGCGCGCGGCACGCTGGTGAACGTCTCCGGTACGGGCAGTGTGGTCCACCGCTGCGACGGCCAGACGATCATGAAGGCGCGGCCGACCACGTTCTCGATCGGCACCGGCCCCTGACATCGGGCGTCCTGCGAGACGAGCCGGTGGTCACCCATCACGAAGATCTGCCCCGGCGGCACCACCACCTCGGTGAACTGCCGCGACCGGCACTCCTTGGGGTTCGGCGGCAGGTCGACCGGGGAATCTTCGGAGACGTACGCCTGCTCGTCCAGCGGCACCCCGTTGACCACCACCCGGCCGTCGTCGCAGCACCAGATCTTGTCGCCCGGTACGCCGATGACGCGCTTGATGAAGTCCTTCTCGCCAGGGCGGCTGACGCCCACCAGGTCGCCGAGCGTACGGCCGACCCGGCCGGCGAAGTTCGTCGGCGGCGCGGGCGCCTCCTGGGCGACCCAGCGGTCGGTGCCCCGGAACACCACCACCTCGCCGCGGACCGGGTCGCGGACGTCGTAGACGACCTTGTTGACGAGCACCCGGTCGCCGACGAGCAGCGTGTCCTCCATCGACCCGGAGGGGATGAAGAACGCCTGGAGCAGGAAGGTGCGGATCAGCACCGCGAGGCAGAACGCCACGATCAGCAGCAGCGGCAGCTCCTGCCAGAGCGGCATCTGGCGGCGGCCACGCCGGGCTCGCCGGCGCCAGGGATCGACGGCACCGTCCTCGTCAACCATCTGCACCATGCCACTCTCCGGTCCGCGGAAACGACACTACCGCCCGGGAGTCCCCTCGGAGACCCCACGGGCGGTAGTGGACCGTTTCGCACCGTCCGGTCGCGCCCGTACCGACCAGAGTAATGCGATCCGGTCGATACGACATCCGCGCAGCTCGGGCGGCGTGGCGAACGAAAGTCAGTTCGCCGGCTGCTTCTCCCGCAGCTCCTTGATCTTGGCCTTCTTGCCGCGCAGCTCACGCAGGTAGTAGAGCTTGGCGCGACGCACGTCACCGCGGGTCACGACCTCGATCCGGTCGATGCCGGGGCCGTTGAGCGGGTAGGTCCGCTCGACGCCGACGCCGAAGCTGACCTTGCGGACCGAGAAGGTCTCGCGCAGACCGTCACCCTGGCGGCGGATGACGACGCCCTGGAAGATCTGGACCCGGGACCGGTTGCCCTCGACGACTCGCGCGTGCACCTTGACGGTGTCACCGGCACGGAAGTCGGGCAGGTCGGTACGCTTCGACTGGGCGTCAAGGGCGTCCAGGATGTTCATCGCTGCGTCCTCGTGAGGCTCACGGCGCATCGTCAGTCGATGCGCGAACGGGTGATTCTGACCCCCGGGTGGTGACCGGCGAGGCCGGCCCCGGTCGAGGGTCCTCGCAACCACCCACGGCGTGGACGGATGCGGCAACCCCTCTACTTTGCCACATGCTCCGGTGGCGAGGAAAATCCGCCCCGGTCCAGCGCCGCCCGGTCCCGCTTGTCGAGCGTCTCCGGGGGCAGCGCGCCGATCATGTCGGGGCGGCGCTGCGCCGTGCGCAGCAGCGACTCGTCGCGCCGCCAGCGGTCGATCCGGGCGTGGTCGCCGGAGCGCAGCACCTCGGGCACGTCCAGCCCGCGCCAGCTCGCCGGCTTCGTGTAGAGCGGGGCCTCCAGCAGGCCGTGCGCGTGCGACTCCTCGTCCAGCGAGCCGGCGTTGCCGAGCACACCGGGCAGCAGCCGGGTGACCGCCTCCAGGATCACCAGCACGGCCACCTCGCCGCCGAAGAGCACGTAGTCGCCGAGGGAGACCTCGGTCACCGGCATCCGGGTCGCGGCGTGGTCCAGCACCCGCTGGTCGATGCCCTCGTACCGGCCGCAGGCGAACAGCAGGTGCGACTCGGCGGCCAGCTCGTGCGCAAGGGCCTGGGTGAACGGGACGCCCGCGGGCGACGGCACGAGCAGCCGGGGCAGCGTGTGCCCGTCCGGGCTCAGCTCGTCCGGCGCCAGCGCGTCCAGCGCCTCGCCCCACGGCTCCGGCCGCATGACCATGCCGGGACCGCCGCCGTAGGGCGTGTCGTCGACGGTGCGGTGCACGTCGTGGGTCCAGGTCCGCAGATCGTGTACGGCCAGCCGCAGCGTGCCGTTCGCGCGGGCCTTGCCGATCAGCGACAGGTCCAGCGGGGCGAAGTACTCGGGGAAGATCGACACGATGTCGACGCGCATGCGGTGGGCTCCAGCTAGAGGTCGAGCAGGCCACCGGGCAGGTCGACGACGACGCGACCGCCGGCCAGATCCACCTCGGGCACTATCGCCTTGACGAACGGGACCAGCGCGGTACGCCCCTCGGGCCGCCGCAACACCAGCATGTCGGACGCGGGCGCGTGGTCGATGCGGGCCACCTCGCCCACGTGCTCCCCGTCCCGGGTGACCACGGCGAGGCCGACCAGCTGGTGGTCGTGGAACTCCTCCGGGTCCTCCGGCGGGGCCACGTCGGCGCTGTCCACGCCGAGCAGCGTGTTGCGCAGCGCCTCGGCGACGTCGCGCCCCAGCACGCCCTCGAACACGACGAGCAGGCGGCCCTGATGCCAGCGGGCCGACTCGACGGTGAGCGTCGGCGGCACCCGCCAGGCGCCGGGCTCCGACGGGGTCACCCCCGGCTCGGTGGTCAACACCGAACCGGGGGCGAACCGTGCTTCGGGCTCATCGGTGCGCACTTCCACGGTGACCTCACCGCGGATGCCGTGCGGCTTGCCGATCCGGCCGACGACGAGAAGCATCAGTACGAGTCGACGATGTCGACGCGTACCCCACGCCCGCCGATGGAGCCGATCACCTGGCGCAGCGCCTTGGCGGTCCGGCCGGACCGCCCGATCACCGTGCCGAGGTCCTCGGGGTGCACGCGGACTTCGAGGCGCTTGCCCCGACGGGAGTCGACCATGCGCACCCGGACGTCGTCCGGGTGGTCGACGATGCCCTTGACCAGGTGCTCCAGGGCGGGACGCAGTGCCATGTCAGGCCTGCTCGCCGGACTCGGCACTGGCCTGCTCCTCGGCCTTGGGGGCCTCGGCCTTCGGCTCCTCCGCCTTGGCGGCGGCCTTCTTGGCCGGCTTGGCCGGGGTGTCCGCCACGCCGGCGGCGGCCTTCGCCTCGGCCTCGTACGCCGCCTTGCGGTCGGCCCGCTCGGGGGCGACCTTCAGCGGCGGCGGCGCGGGCAGGCCCTTGAACTTCTGCCAGTCACCGGTCAGCTCCAGCAGGCGCTGCACGGCCTCGCTCGGCTGGGCGCCGACCGAGAGCCAGTACTGGACCCGCTCCGACTTGACCTCGATCACCGAAGGGTCTTCCTTCGGCTGGTACACACCGACGAACTCGATCGCGCGACCGTCACGCTTGGTACGCGAGTCGGCGATGACGATACGGTACTGCGGGTTGCGGATCTTGCCCATCCGCAGGAGCCGGATCTTTACGGCCACAGTTGTTTCGCTCCTGTTGCGATCTCACCGGCCCGTACGGGCGGTGTGGCGGGTGAGCGCCGACCGGCACAGTGGGGTTTGGGCCGGAGACTGCTCGGTGAACTGGCGACGCGCCCGGGTTAGAGGGCGCCGGACGCGCGCCGGATACCAGCGACCCATTCTGCCAGATCCGGCCCCGAACACTCACACCGGACCCGGGCACCACGCCCGGGGCGGGCCGGGTCGTGACGGAGGACACCGGTTCAGCGCACCGGCGGGCGGTCCCACCCGGGCGGAAATTCGTTCGGTACGTCCCATTCCGCGGGTGGGGTGAAGTCGCACCAGGTGCCGTCGAACGGGAACTCCCCCGCCTCGGCGATCCGGATCACCCGCTCGCCCTCGGCGCGTACCGCCTTCTCGTCGGTCACCCAGTAGTGCTCCGGGAACGCCAGCCGCTCGGCGAACTCGTCCTCGTCCTTCCACTCCCAGCTCAGGTCCGGGTGGACCACGACGTCGAGGTCCTGGTCGATCATGTCGACGCCGGCCACCGCGCTGTCGTCCCAGCGGACGCCGGGCTCCTCCAGGTTCACGTACCAGTTCTGGAAGCGGCCGTCGGCGTCACGGAACCACCAGACCGAGTGGGCCGCGCCGGTGGGCAGGAACTTCAGCACCGGCGGGCCGTTCCACCGCCCCCGGGAGAGCCGGTAGGACGACGTCACCCACTCGGCGAACGGCACGGCGCGCATGCCCAGGCCGGCCGCTGTCACCTCGTACGCGACGGGCGTGCCCCGGGGCACCCAGAGCAGCAGCCCGCGCTCGTCGTCGGAGACCACGCGGGCCGACCGGACCCAGCCGATCCGGCCGTGCCGGACGTTCCGGTGCATGATCAGCCGCCCCGGCTCGAACCGCACACTCACCCCCGCCGTCGTGTTAACAAGGGCCCCCGCCTATGCAGAATGCGTTAAGAGGGGGCCCTTCCTTACACCTCAGTACGCGCGGGCGAGGATCGCCACCAGGTCGGGCTCGTCCTCCGAGTCCGGCACCGAGCCGTCGGCGCGCACCAGGCAGCGGACCGTCACGCCCTGGCCGTTCGCCTCGGCCTCACCCTCGACGCCGACCGCCGACCACGGCACCCGCGCCCAGCCGGTGGCGGACGCCTCGATCGCCTCGGCCAGCGTCGACACCTCGACGGTGCGGGACCGGCGGAACTCCAGCGCCTGGTCGTGCAGCGCCCGTTGGTCGGCCTCCAGCGCGGCCACCACCGCGCCGACCAAGTCGGCGACCGGCGTCGGGGCCTTCGAGCCGTCCGTACGCCGGACCACGACCGCGTTGCCGGCGGCCAGGTCACGCGGGCCGACCTCGACGCGGACCGGGTAGCCGCGCAGCTCGGCGTCGACGGCGCGGCGGCCGAACGCGGTGTCGGTGCGGTCGTCCAGCGCCACCCGCACCCCGGCGTCACGCAGCGCGTCGTGGAGCTTCCGGGCCGCCTCGGCAGGGCCGCCCGGGCCCTCGCCGTCCTTGACGACCATCACGTACGCCTGGACCGGCGCCAGCTTCGGCGGCACCCGCAGCCCGTTGTCGTCGCCGTGGCACATGATCAGGCCGCCGAGCATCCGGGTGGACGTGCCCCAGGAGGTCGTCCACGCGTGTTCCCGGCCACCCTCGGCCGAGGAGTAGCTGATGTCGAACGCCTTGGCGAAGTTCTGGCCCAGCTCGTGGCTGGTGCCCAGCTGCAGCGCCTTGCCGTCGCCCATCATGCCCTCGCACGTGTACGTGGCGGTGGCGCCGGCGAAGCGCTCCCGGGCGGTCTTCAGGCCGACCACCACCGGGATGCCGAGCACGTTGACCATCAGGTCCTCGTACGCCTCGTGCAGGATCCGCCGCGCGTAGGCGCGCGCGTCCTCGCGGGTGGCGTGCGCGGTGTGCCCCTCCTGCCAGAGGAACTCGCTGGTACGCAGGAAGATCCGCGGGCGCAGCTCCCACCGGACCACGTTGGCCCACTGGTTGAGCAGCAGCGGCAGGTCGCGGTACGAGTCGATCCACTTGGCCATGAACTCGCCGATGACCGTCTCGCTCGTGGGGCGCACCACCACCGGCTCGGCGAGCTGCTTGCCGCCACCGTGCGTGACCACCGCCAGCTCCGGCGAGAAGCCCTCGACGTGCTCGGCCTCCCGCTTGAGGTAGCTCTCCGGGATGAACAGCGGGAAGTACGCGTTCTCCGCGCCCGCCGCCTTGATCCGGGCGTCCATCTCGGCCTGCATCCGCTCCCAGATGGCGTAGCCGGCCGGTCGGATCACCATGGTCCCCCGGACCGGGCCGTTGTCGGCCAGCTTCGCCTTGGCGATCAGGTCCTGGTACCAGCGGGGAAAGTCCTCCGCACGGGGAGTGAGCACGCGTGCCATGACCGCACATCCTATGCGTCCCGTGACGGGCCGGCGCAGCCGGGCGCGCCCCCCACTACCATCTGCCGTCATGCTCCTCCCCACCCCCGACCCGGCGCCGGTCCTGGCCCCGCTCGCCGCCCGCTGGGTGGCCTGGGTGGCCGCCCACCGCCAGCCGGTCAACCCGCTCAAGGACACCACCGGCCGGCACGGCGGGCGTCACCAGCCCGACGACGTGTGGTTCCTCGCGGGCACGCAGGGCGGCGGGGTCGCCCGGCGTTGCGTGGTGCCGGCGGGCCGCCCCCTGTTCTTCCCGGCGATCTGCTGCTGGCGGGTCGGCCGCCGGGACGACCCGGTCCCGCCGATGCCCCATGCCGAAGGGCACGCCGAGCTGGACGGGGTCGCGGTGCCGGTGCACCCGGCGGGCTCACCCGCCTCGTTCCCGGTGCGGGGGTTCTTCAACAACGTCGTCACCGCGTGGCCGTGGCCGGTACACGTCTCCTGCTGGGGCCTGTGGGGCCTGGTGCCGCCGCCCGCGCCGGGGACGCACCACCTGACCTTCGGCGGCCACGACGGCGGGCCGTTCCGGGTCGAGGCGGAGTACGAACTCGTGGTGCGCTGAGCGGCGACCGTAGACTTCGATCATCATGCCTAAGCCGAGGAACGTCACGCCGGTGCGTGGCACGATCGTCGACGCCGCACGGTCGCTGACCGTCACGACGGGTTGGGCCGGGGTCCGGATGGGTGCGGTCGCGAGCGCGGCCGGGGTGAGCCGGCAGACGGTCTACAACGAGTTCGGCACCAAGGCGGGCCTGGGCGAGGCGCTGGCCCGGCACGAGGTGGACCGGTTCGTCGGCCAGGTCCGGTCCGCGCTGGACGAGCACGACTCCGACGTGCGTGCGGCCGCGTACGCGGCGATCCACCGCACCCTCGCCTCGGCCGCCGAGAACCCGCTGGTGAGGGCGGTCCTGACCAGCACGCCGGGCGGCTCGGAGGAGCTGTTGCCCTATCTGACCACCCGGTCCGAGCTGGTGCTCGCCGAGGCCGCGAGGGCGCTGCTGGAGTGGACCGGTGAACGCCTGCCCGACGCCGACCCGGCGGCCCTGGCGTTCGCGGCGGACAGCGTCGTACGCCTGGTGGTGAGCCACATCGTGCTGCCCGGCGGCCCGGTCGACGAGACCGCCGACCGGCTGGCCGGCCTGGCGGTCCGCCTGTTCCTGACGGCGGCCACGACCCGCTAGGCCGGCCGACGGCGGCAATCGGCCAGCGGACGGCCGGCCCGTCAGCGGACGACGCGGCCGCGCAGCACGATCCGGCTGGGTGCCCGGACCACGCGCAGGTCGCGGCGCGGATCCTCGGGGTAGACCACCAGGTCGGCGAGGCCGCCCTCGACCAGCCCGGGGAAGCCGAGCCACTCCCGGGCCCGCCAGGAGGCGGCGGCGAGCACGTCCGGGGCGGACATGCCGGCCTGCTCGTGCAGCAGCATCATCTCCTCGGCCGCGAGCCCGTGGTCGATGCCGCCGCCCGCGTCGGTCCCGACGTAGATCGGCACGCCCGCCTCGTGCGCGGCGCGCACCACCTCGGGGAAGCGGTCGCGTAGCGCGAGCATGTGGTCGGCGTACCCGGGGAACTTGGGCCGGGCCTGCTCCGCGATGTGACCGAACGTCCGAATGTTGATCATCGTGGGGACCAGCGCGGTGCCCTGCCGGGCCATCAGGTCGATCAGGTCGAGGCTCAGCCCGGTGCCGTGCTCCACCGAGTCCACCCCGGCCCGCACCATGATCTCCACGGCCGACTCGGAGAACGTGTGCACCGCCGCGCGTACCCCGGCGGCGTGTGCGGCGGCGACCGCCGCGGTCATGGTGTCGGCGTCCCAGGCCGGCGCCAGGTCGCCCACTCCCCTGTCGATCCAGTCGCCGACCAGCTTGACCCAGCCGTTGCCGGCCGCGGCCTGCGCGGCCACCGCCGCGGCGACCTCCGCCGCGCCGACCTCCACGCCGATGTCGCGCAGGTAGCGCTTCGGCGGGGCGACGTGGCGGCCCGCGCGGGCCAGTCGCGGCAGGTCCGGCTCGTCCTCCAGTTCGGGGTACGGGTACGGCGACCCGGCGTCCCGGATCGCCAGCACGCCCGCGTCCCGGTCGGTCCGGGCCAGCTCTCGCGCCTGGTCGAGGGAGGTGATCGGGCTGCCGCCGCGGGCGATGCCGATGTGGCAGTGCGCGTCGGTCAGGCCGGGCAGCACGAAGCCGCCGTCGGCCACCGTCTCGGCGCCGGGCACCGGTTCGAATGTGACCCGGTCGCCGACCAGCCAGACCTCCCGGACCTCGTCGTCGGGAAGGAACACACCGCGCACGTGCAGAGCAGCCATGTGCACAGTCCTACCCGATCAGTCCTCCTCGCCGGCGAGCAGGTCGTCGCGGCGCGCGGTCAGCGCCGGCAGGTCGACCGAGACCTTCCAGGGCCGCTCGGTGACGAACAGGTCCTCGGCCTGACTGACCTGCTTGTACTCGCGATTGGCGCCGAGCACGTACTCGGTCAGCGTGATCTTCTCCTTGACCGGGTCGAGCACCCAGTAGGAGCGGACACCGGCGTGCGCGTAGACCCTGGCCTTGTCGTACATGTCGCGGAAGGTGGAGGTCGGCGAGATGACCTCGACGGCGAGCACAGCGTCCTCGACCGGCAACGGGCTCCGGTTGGCGTTACCCCGCACGACCGCGACGACGTCCGGCCGAGGCTCGTTACGGCGGTCGACCCGCATCGACAGATCGATCCCGACCTGGTACTCCTTCGGGCAGTTCACGCGGAGCGCGAGCAGCAACTCGACGCACATGTCCTGGTGCAGCAGAGTGGGCGACGGCACGATCAACCTTCCGTTGATCAGTTCGTACGGAAGGTCCTTGGGCAGCTCGCCCAGGTCGTCGACCGTCCACTCGTGCCGCTCCGGCAGGATCGGGGCCGCGGTCATTGACATCTCCTTCCAGGGGGCGGCATCACTTTAAGAGACAGCGATGTCGCCCACCGTCACCGACACGCTAGCGAGGGCCCTTGTCGCCGCCCTTGCCCAGCTTGTTGAAGTCGATCTTCGGGAGCTTGAAGCCCGGCGGCAGGCCCTGCCCACCGGCCAGGTCGCCCGGGTCCAGGCCCGGCGGCAGCTGCGGCATCCCGCCCGGGAAGCCGCCCGGCATCCCGGCGCCGGTACGCGGCCGTCCGCCGCCCTTGGTGCCCTTACGCTTGTTCTTCGGCGACTTGGTCGCCTTGCGCCGGCCACCGCCGGGCAGGCCCATCATGCCGCCCATCTGCTTCATCATCTTCTGCGCGTCGGTGAAGCGGTTGAGCAGCTGGTTGACGTCCATGACGGTGACGCCGGAGCCGTTCGCGATCCGGGCCCGGCGGGAGCCGTTGATGATCTTCGGGTTGGTGCGCTCGGCCGGGGTCATCGACCTGATGATCGCGGTGACCCGGTCGAAGTGCTTGTCGTCCAGCTCGGCGAGCTGGTCCTTCATCTGCCCCATGCCCGGCATCATGGCCAGCACGTTGGCGATCGGGCCCATCCGCCGGACCGCGATGAGCTGATCGAGGAAGTCCTCCAGCGTGAAGGTCTCCCCGCCCATCAGCTTGGCGGTCATCTTCTCCTTCTGATCGGAGTCGAAGGCCGCCTCGGCCTGCTCGATCAGGGTGAGGACGTCGCCCATGCCGAGGATCCGGCTGGCCATCCGGTCCGGGTGGAAGACGTCGAAGTCCTCCAGCTTCTCGCCGGTGGAGGCGAAGAGGATCGGCTGGCCGGTCACCTCGCGGACGGAGAGCGCGGCGCCACCGCGGGCGTCGCCGTCGAGCTTGGACAGCACCACGCCGGTGATGCCGACGCCGTCGCGGAACGCCTCGGCGGTGCGCACCGCGTCCTGGCCGACCATCGCGTCGATGACGAAGATGACCTCGTCGGGCTGGACCGCGTCGCGGATGTTCGCGGCCTGCTGCATCATCTCGGTGTCGATACCGAGCCGGCCGGCGGTGTCGACGATGACGATGTCCCGGGCGGCGCGGCGGGCGTGCTCGATCGAGTCGCGGGCCACCTGCACCGGGTCACCGACGCCGTTGCCGGGCGCCGGGGCGTACACCTCGACCCCGGCCCGGCCACCGAGCACCTGGAGCTGCCCGACGGCGTTGGGACGCTGGAGGTCGGCGGCGACGAGCAGCGGCTGGTGGCCCTGGCCCTTGAGCCAGCGGGCCAGCTTGCCGGCGAGCGTGGTCTTACCGGAACCCTGGAGGCCGGCCAGCATGATCACGGTCGGCGGGTGCTTGGCGAACTGGAGCCGCCGTCCCTCGCCGCCGAGGACCTTGATCAGCTCCTCGTTGACGATCTTGACGATCTGCTGAGCCGGGTTGAGCGCCTGGGAGACCTCGGCGCCGCGCGCCCGCTCCTTGACGTTCGCGATGAAGCCCTTGACCACCGGCAGGGCGACGTCGGCCTCCAGCAACGCCATCCGGATCTCGCGCGCGGTGGCGTCGATGTCGGCGTCGGTGAGCCGGCCCTTGCCGCGTAGCTTGGTGAAGATCCCGGACAGGCGGTCACTCAAGGTGTCAAACACGCGAACATCCCGTTTGTCGTTTTCGGCGGGCACATGCTGCCGGGCCGGTGGTCCAGCCCACCGTTAGGGTAGCCCGCCGCCCGCACCCCCGCTCCGGCCCGGCCGTCCACGGGCCCGCACCGCTCGTCGGCGGGGTGTTAACAGGGGCCCCTTCCTCTACCGGAGGCGTTAACAGGGGGCCCTTCCTTACACGGAGCCCAGCACGGCGGCCTCGATCCGCGCCCGTTCCTCGTCCGGGGGCCAGCCGCCGACCAGGTAGAACGCGTCCACCACGTCGCCGCCGAGCGTCGAGATCCGGGCCGCCCGCACCTGGGCGCCGGCCTCGTCCAGCGCGCAGGTCACCCGGTACAGCAGCCCGGCCGCGTCGGCGGCCCGCAACTCCAGCAGGACCGCGTCGGTGGCCGCCTCCCGGTGCCACACCACCCGGGGTGCGGCGCCCTGGCTGCGGGCGGCCAGCGCCCGGCCACGCAGCCGCTGGATGACCGAGACGTCGCCGCCGACCGCGCGGCGCAGGTCGGCGCTGAGCGCGATCGGGTCCGGGGCCAGCCCGTAGCGCGGCTGCACCCGGCACTCGACAAGGGCCCGGCCGTCGACTGTGGCGGCGTCCGCGGAGATCACCTCCAGGCGGTGCAGCGCCAGGCACCCGGCCACCGTCGCGAGCAGCCCGCGCCGATCGGCGGCGGCGACCGACACCCGATCCTCCCGCAGGTGTACGACAGGCAGCGGCCCGGCCACGAGCACCGGGTCCGGGGCCGGCGGGGCGGGCACCACGCCGGTGTCCAGCGTGGTCCGCACCCGGCTCACCAACTCGGCGATCAGCCGGCCCTTCCAGCCGGACCAGGCGGCCGGGCCGGTGGCGGCGGCGTCGGCGCGAACCAGGGCGTGCAGCAGTTCCAGCGTGCCGGTGTCACCGACGCGCTCGGCGACCCCGGCGACGGTCTTCGGGTCGGACAGGTCGCGCCGGGTCGCCACGTCGGGCAGCAGCAGGTGCAGCCGGACCAGCGTCCCGATGAGCGCCGCCTCGTCCGGCGGCAGCCCGATCCGGGTGGCGACCGCCTCGGCCAGCGGCGCACCGACCACGGAGTGGTCGCCTTCCAGCCCCTTGCCGATGTCGTGCAGGAACGCGCCGAGCAGCAGCAGGTCGGGGCGTTCCACGTCGCGGGTGTGCCGGCTGGCCTCGTACGCGGTCTGCACCAGGTGCCGGTCGAGCGTGAACCGGTGCACCGGGTTGTGCTGGGGCAGGCTGCGCATCCGGGTCCACTCGGGCAGCCAGCGGTCGATCAGCCCGTACCTGTCGCAGGTCTCCCAGGCGGGCACCAGGCCGGGACCGGCGCCGAGCAGGGTGATCAGCGCGGCGCGGGCCGCGGGCGGCCAGGGCGCGGGCAGCGGCGGGCAGTACGCGGCCAGCCACTCGCAGGTGGCGCGCGCGATCGGCAGCCGGGTGGTGGCGGCAGCGGCGGCCACGCGCAGCGACAGGCTCGGGTCGGGGCGGGCGCCGATGGCGGTGCGGGCGAGCACCAGTTCCCCGTCCTGCTCCACCACGTCCCGGGCGACCGGGCGGCGCAGCGGACGGCCGGGGGCGGCGCGGTGCCGGCCGGAGCGGAGCCGGTCGGCGGCCCGCCAGGCGTCGTCGAGGGCGTGGCTGACCGTGCGGGCGTCACCGGCGACCAGCCGCAGCAGCGCGTCGCCGTCCTCGGCGCCGAGCAGCCGCGCCACGCCGTCGCGTTCCTGGGCGACCAGGCGGTCACCCCGGCGGCCCACCTGCTGGTGCAGCGCGTCGCGGGTGTCGAGCAGCCGCCGGTGTGCCGCGTACACGGCCGGGCGGAGCGCGTCGGTGACCCCGGCGGTGGCGATGGCGCGCAGGATGCCCACGTCGCGCAGCCCGCCGGCCGCCTCCTTGAGGTCGCCTTCGAGCAGGAACGCCAGTTCGCCGTGCGTCTCCCAGCGCGCGGCGGTGATCTCGCGAAGGCCGGGGAGCTGGCGGATCGCGGTCCGCCGCCAGTGGTCGGCGGCGGTGCGGGCGAGCTGGTCGGTGAGCGCCGGGTCGCCCGCCATGTGCCGCGCGTCGAGCAGTCCGAGGGCGACTTTGACGTCGTCCTGGGCCACCGACAGCGCCTCGGCGACGGTACGCACCGAGTGGTCCAACCGCAGCCCGGCGTCCCAGATCGGGTACCACAGGGACGCGGCCAGCTCGTCGATGCCGGGCACCCCGGCGTGCAGCAGCACCAGGTCGAGGTCGCCGTAGGGGGCGCACTGGCGGCGGCCCAGCCCGCCCACCGCGACGAGCGCCACCCCGTCCCGGTCCGGGAAGGCCCGGCGCAGCCAGGCGTCGAGCGCGTCGGCCCGCGCGGTCCGGGCCGCCGCGCCGATGCCCGCGGGAACGCCGGCGACCTCGTTGACCACCGCCGGCCCCCCGGAGGGGCCGGTGGCGGTGGTCAACGAGGTCACGTCGGCGGATCCGGCGCTCAGAGGGCGTCGAGCCCGCGCTCGCCGGTACGCACCCGGACGACCTCCTCGACGCCGGTCACCCAGACCTTGCCGTCGCCGATCTTGCCGGTCCGTGCGGCGCCGACGATCGCGTCCACGATCTTGTCGACGTCCATCTCGTCGGTGAGCACCTCGACCCGGATCTTGGGCAGGAACTCGACCGTGTACTCGGCACCCCGGTAGACCTCGGTGTGCCCCTTCTGCCGGCCGTAGCCCTGGACCTCGCTGACGGTCAGCCCGGCCACGCCGAGCGCGTGCAGGGCCTCCTTCACCGCGTCCAGCTGGTACGGCTTGATGACCGCGGTCACCAGCTTCATGTCCAACCCCTCCATCCCAGGAACGTTAACCGGCGACCTTCTCGCTTACCGGCGCGGACTCGTCGGCCTCGACGGCGGGCTCCGAAGCCGGCTTGCCGGCGCCGATCCCGGCCATCGCGAACGCGCCACCGCTGCTGCCCGTGGTGGGCGACAGGTCGTAGCCGCTCTCGGCGTGCTCGGCGATGTCGATGCCGTCGACCTCGGCCTCGGCGGAGACCCGGAAGCCGATCGTCTTGTCGATCACGAAGCCCAGGACGAAGGCGACCACGAAGGAGTAGACGGTCACGATCAGCGCGCTGATCGCCTGCTTGCCGAGCAGCGTGGCGTCGCCGCCGACGAACAGGCCGTCGGTCTCCACCAGCGAGCTGACCGACGCGGTGCCGAACAGGCCGATCCAGAGGCAGCCGATCCAGCCGCCGACGAAGTGCACGCCGACCACGTCGAGCGAGTCGTCGTAGCCGAGGCGGTACTTCAGGCCGACCGCGAGGGCGCAGACCGCGCCGGCCACCACACCCAGCAGCACCGCTGCGGCCGGGGTGATGAACGCACAGGCCGGGGTGATGGCGACCAGACCGGCGATGGCGCCGGAGGAGGCACCGACCAGGGTCGGCCTGCCGTCGCGCACCCACTCCACCACGATCCAGCCGAGCAGCGCCGCGGCGGTGGCGACCTGGGTGTTGATGAACGCCAGCGCGGTGACCCCGTCGGCGGTCAGCTCGGAGCCGGCGTTGAAGCCGAACCAGCCGAACCACAGCAGCGCGGCGCCGAGGGCGACCATCGGGACGTTGTGCGGCTTCATGCTCTCGCGCGGCCAGCCGACCCGCTTGCCGAGCACCAGCACCAGCGCGAGGGCCGCGGCACCGGCGTTGATGTGCACGGCGGTACCACCGGCGAAGTCGAGCGCGCCGATGTCGCCGCCGATCAGCCCGCCGCCCCAGACCATGTGGGCGACCGGGAAGTAGACCAGGGTGGCCCAGCCGAACGCGAACAGCAGCCAGCCGGCGAACTTCGCCCGGTCGGACAGCGCGCCGCTGATCAGCGCCACGGTGATGATCGCGAACATCATCTGGAAGGCGATGAAGACGTAGATCGGGATGCCCGTCTCGCCCCACAGGTCGTTCTCGCCGACGAAGGTCTTGGTGCCCAGGTACTGACCCAGGTCACCCCAGAACTTGCCGCCCTCGCCGAAGGCGACGGTGAAGCCGTAGAAAAGCCACAGGATGCTGACGAGCCCGATGGACGAGAAGCTCATCATCATCATGTTCAGAACGCCCTTGGACCGGTTCAGGCCGCCGTAGAACAGCGCGAGACCGGGGGTCATGAGCAGCACGAGGGCAGTCGAGACAAGCAACCAGGCAGTGTTCCCGGTGTCGATCTCCACGCTGCCTCCTCTCGTTGTCGTATTCCTCCCTCCGACTGAAGACCTGGCAGCATCGCCCGTCAGCCGGTTGCGCGGAAGCTTTGTCGCCGGCTGTTTCCTTCAGCGACACCGCGCGATTTCCGACGCGTGACGGGTTGTTTCCGGCGTGTGAAGAACGCCGATCTTGCTCAGCGGAGCGCGGCCTCCAGCTGGTGCCGCTCGTAGTCGAGCAGCCGCAGGTCGCGCATGGGACGACGCAGGTGACCCTTGTGGACGATCCGGACGAACGCCGGCTCACCGGCCGCGGCCATCCGCCGGATGCCCTCGACGTGGTCGACGATGCGCTTGCGGATGGTCCGGATGAGGCGGTGCCGGTCGCGCGGGATCAGCCCGTACGCGTCGGCGAACAGCCGCAGCCGGCGCGCCCGGTCCGGGTGCTTCCAGCCGAGCGTTATCGAGTCGCGGTCGGAGAAGATCGGCACCCAGGTCCAGGCCGCGTACGCCACGTCGTAGATGCGGGCACCCGGCGAGGCGAGGTCGAAGTCGATCAGACCCAGCGTGCCGTCCGGCCGCCAGATCACGTTGTGCGGCGCGGCGTCGTGATGGCAGATGACCTCGGTGTCCGGCGGGGGCGGCCCGAACGAGCGCCAGACCGCGCCGGGCGGCGGGGTGAAGCCGTATTGCGCGTCGTGGAACATCCGCAGCATGGTGGCCACCGTGACCAGGGCCTCGTCGGTCACCCAGTGCGGGGCCAGCGGGTACTCCCCGCACTCCCCCTCCAGGTACGACAGGACCTCCCGGTTGCGCTCGTCCATGCCGAGCGCCCGGGGAGCGCCGGTGAAGCCGACGTACTCCAGGTGGCGCAGCAGCGCGTGCACGGAGGGCGTCCACGGGCCGGCGTTGCGCCGGACCGTGTCTCCCACACGGACCACGGTGCTCACGTTCCCGCCGTGCAGCGGGATCTCCTGCGAAGTCACGTACGGTCTCCCGAGGCGTGGCGACGGGTGGCTGGGGTCGCGCCACCCCGCGTAGGCGCGATCGTCAGTCGTCACGGGAGAGGCTACGCGTCCCGGGCGAGCGGCTCGGTGCCGAGCAGCGCGTCGACGAACTGTGCCGGGTCGAACGGGGCGAGGTCGTCCTTGCCCTCGCCGAGGCCGACGAGCTTGACCGGGATGCCGAGCTTGCGCTGCACGGCGATCACGATGCCGCCCTTCGCCGTGCCGTCGAGCTTGGTCAGCACCACGCCGGTGACGTTCACCGCCTCGGTGAAGACCCGCGCCTGCTCCAGCCCGTTCTGGCCGGTGGTGGCGTCGAGGATCAGCAGTGTCTCGTCGATCGGGCCGTGCTTCTCCACCACCCGCTTGACCTTGCCCAGCTCGTCCATCAGGCCGACCTTGTTCTGCAGCCGGCCGGCGGTGTCGATGAGCACCGTGTCCACGCCGGTGTCGATGCCGCGCTTGACCGCGTCGAACGCGACGCTCGCCGGGTCGGCGGCCTCGGGCCCGCGGACCGTCTCGGCGCCCACCCGGCCGCCCCAGGTCTCCAGCTGGTCGGCGGCGGCGGCCCGGAACGTGTCGGCCGCGCCGAGCAGCACGCTGCGGCCGTCCGCGACGAGCACCCGCGCGATCTTGCCGCAGGTGGTGGTCTTGCCGGCGCCGTTGACGCCGACCACGAGCACCACCGCCGGGACGCCCTCCTTCGGCGCGGTGCGCAGCGAGCGGTCCAGCGTCGGGTCGAGCGCGTTCACCAGCTCGGCGGCGAGCAGCGCCCGCAGTTCGTCACCGGTACGGGTGCCGAGCACCCGGGTCCGCTCGCGCAGCCGGTCGACGATCTCCCGGGTGGCGTCGATGCCGACGTCGGCGGTGATCAGGCTGTCCTCGATCTCCTCCCAGGTGTCCTCGTCCAGCCGGTCGCGGCTGAGCAGGCCGAGCAGGCCCTTGCCGAAGACGTTCTGCGAGCGGGACAGCCGCGACCGCAGCCGGACCAGCCGGCCGGCGGTCGGCTCCGGCACCTCGACCGGGGGCGCCTCGACCGGAGGGGCGGGCGGCGCCTCGACCACCACGCCGGTGGTGAGTTCCGCCTCCGGGGCCTCGACCGGCGGGCCGGCCAGGTCCTCCTCCGTCCGGGTGTCGACCTCCGTGCGCGGCAGCGGCGGCTGCGGGCGCCGGCGCAGCCGGGGCACCACGAGGCTCAGGCCGCCGATGATCAGCACGCCGAGCAGGGCGAGAGCGACGAGGAGGTATTCCGTCATGCCCGAAATCCTGTCAGATGGCGGCGACGGCGTCCCACTCACCGCCTCGGCACGCGAACAACCTGCGGGTACGCTCGCACCGGAAGGCGTACCGCAACCGCCGGCCGGGTAGGGAACAGCCGAAACGATCTTGTCGGAGGTGGATGTCGTGCCCGGTTCCCGCCTGCTCATCGGCCCGTTGCTGCGCCGGGTCGTCGACACGCGGGCGACCGTCTGGGTGGAGACCAGCTCGCCCGCCGTGGTCACCGTCCGCACGGCCGACGGCGCCACCGGCAGCGCGCCCACCTTCTCCGCGTACGACCACCACTACGCGATCGTCGTGGTGACCGGGCTCACCCCGGACAGCGCCACGACGTACGAGGTGCTGATCGACGACGAGGTGGCGTGGCCGCTGCCGGACTCGTCGTTCCCGCCCAGCGTGATCCGGACCCGCGCGCTCGACGACGCCGACCAGCCGGTGCGCCTGCTGTTCGGCTCCTGCCGGGAGACCACCCAGCACTCCACCGCGCGCAAGCTGCCGCCGGACGCGCTGGACGCGTACGCCCGGCGGGTGATGGCCGCGCCCGAGCAGGCCGTGCTGCCCGACCTGCTGGTGCTGCTCGGCGACCAGGTGTACGCGGACGAGACCTCGCCCACCGTGCGGCGGCTGCTCAAGCGGCGCCGGAAGCGGCCGAAGGACGCCCCGGCGACGCAGGTGGTCAGCTTCGACGAGTACACGAAGCTCTATCTGGAGTCGTGGCGCGACCCGGAGATCCGCTGGCTGCTCTCCACCGTGCCGAGCGTGATGATCTTCGACGACCACGAGGTGATCGACGACTGGAACACCTCGCAGTCGTGGCGCGCGGACATGCGCGAGCAGCCGTGGTGGGCCGAGCGGATCCGCAGCGGCCTCGCCTCCTACTGGGTCTACCAGCACCTGGGCAACCTGAGCCCGGACGAGATCGCCGCCGACCCGGTGTACGCGAAGGTGATCGCCGCCGAGGACGCCACCGGTGTGCTGCACGAGTTCGGCGAGCGGGTCGACAAGGAGGCCGACCTGGCG
Source organism: Micromonospora sp. NPDC049151 (assembly GCF_040648395.1). NCBI lineage: Bacteria > Bacillati > Actinomycetota > Actinomycetes > Micromonosporales > Micromonosporaceae > Micromonospora > Micromonospora sp. NPDC049151. The sequence goes on along the minus strand of NZ_JBEZDP010000001.1, from coordinate 310,374 downwards.
CACGACACCGAGCGCTGGCGGGCCGTGCAGTACCAGTGGAGCTACGCGCTGGACCTGGGCCGCACCCGCCTGGTCATGCTGGACAACCGGTCCAGCCGGGTGCTGCTGCCCGGCAGCCGGGCGATGCTGCCGCCGGGCGAGTGGTCGTGGTTCCTCGACCAGGCGCACGGCGAGTACGACCATCTGGTGGTGGGCAGCTCGCTGCCGTGGCTGCTGCCGCCGGGTATCCACCACGTCGAGGCGTGGAACGAGCGCCTGGCCGACTCCAGCCGGCAGTGGGTGGCCCGGCTCTCCGAGCAGATCCGCCGGGCCCTGGACCTGGAGCACTGGGCGGCGTTCCGGCGCTCGTTCGAGGCGCTGGGCGAGCTGTTCGCGCGGCTGGGCAGCGGCACCGCGCCGCGCACCGGGGCGCGGGTGGGCGCCGGGCCGGCGTACGCGCGACCGGCGTCGATCAGCGTGCTCTCCGGCGACGTGCACCACTCGTACGTGGCGCGGGCCCGCTTCGCCGACCGCGACGTCCGCACGCCCGTGCACCAGCTCACCTGTTCGCCGATCCACAACCAGGTGCCCGCCGGCATGCGACCGCTGATGACGCTGGGCTGGAATCCGGGGCCGGCCGGGGCAACCCGGGCGCTGGCGCGTTCGGCCGGGGTACGCCGCCCGCCGGTGCGCTGGCGGAAGCTGGCCGGGCCCTATTTCGGCAACGCGGTGGCCACGCTGACCCACCAGGGGCGCAAGGCGGCCGTGGTGATCGAGGGCACGACCAGCGACGGCGAGCTGCGGCCGGTGGCGCACCAGCAACTCAGCGACGGGGACTGAGTACCCTCTGAGCGTGGACGAGACGCTGCGCGCCGTGGAGCACGAGTTGACCGCGTTGCTGCGCAGGGGCCGGGCGTTGTCCTGGGAGATCGCCCGCGAGGTCCACCCGAACCTGGAGCCCAACGCGTACGGCCTGCTGCTCTGGCTGCGCCGCTCCGGCTCGATCCGGCTCACCGACCTGGCCGCGAAGCTGGGCATCGGCAAGGGCACGCTCAGCCGCCAGATCGGCGGTCTGGAGGCGCTGGGCCTGGTCAGCCGCGACCCGGACCCGACCGACCGGCGGGCGGCCCAGCTCAGCCTGACCGACGAGGGCACCCGGCGGTTCGACGCGGCCCGGGCGGCCCGACTCGGACAGATACGACGTTCGCTGGAAAGCTGGCCGCAAGAGGACGTGGCGGCCTTCGCCCGGCTGATGCACCGCTTCAACGAGTCGTTCTAGCCCCCGGCGGGAGGGAACAATCCCGGCCCGGCCCTGGTTGTTGCTCAAGGCAACGACTTCGGTTGCCCGAGGCAACCTTCTCCCCCATACGGAGGCAACCCACGATGACCCAGGCGACCGCGCCCGTGCGGGCGACCGCCGTCGACATGTCCCACCGGCAGATCCTGGAGGCGCTCTCCGGCCTGCTGCTGGGCATGTTCGTCGCGATCCTCTCCTCCACCGTCGTCTCCAACGCGCTGCCACGGATCATCACCGACCTGCGCGGCGGCCAGTCCGCGTACACCTGGGTGGTCACCTCGACGCTGCTCGCGACCACCGCGACCACGCCCATCTGGGGCAAGCTGTCCGACCTGTTCAGCAAGAAGCTGCTGGTCCAGATCTCCCTGGTGGTGTTCGTGCTGGGCTCGGTGCTCGCCGGGCAGGCACAGACCACCGGCGAGCTGATCGCCTGCCGGGTGGTGCAGGGCGTCGGCGCGGGCGGCCTCACCGCCCTCGCCCAGGTGATCATGGCGACGATGATCGCCCCGCGCGAGCGCGGCCGGTACAGCGGCTACCTCGGCGCGGTGATGGCAGTCGGCACCATCGGCGGCCCGCTGATCGGCGGCGTGATCGTGGACACCTCCTGGCTCGGCTGGCGCTGGTGCTTCTACGTCGGCGTGCCGTTCGCCGTGCTCGCACTGATCGTGCTCCAGCGGACGCTGCGCCTGCCGGTAGTCAAGCGCGAGGTGAAGATCGACTGGTGGGGCGCCACGCTCATCACCGCAGCCGTCTCGCTGCTGCTGGTCTGGATCACCCTGGCCGGTGACCGGTACGACTGGATCTCCTGGACCAGCGGCGCGATGGTGGCCGGTGCGGCGGTGCTCGGCGTGCTCGCCGCCCGGGTCGAGACGCGTGCCGCGGAGCCGATGATCCCGCCGCACCTGTTCCGCAACCGCACCATCACGCTCGCCGTGATCGCCAGCATCGCGGTCGGCGTCGGCATGTTCGGCGCCTCGGTGTTCCTCGGGCAGTACTTCCAGATCAGCCGCGGCGCCAGCCCCACCATGTCCGGCCTGATGACGCTTCCCATGATCGGCGGCCTGCTGGTCTCCTCGACGGTGGTCGGCCGGATCATCACCGCCACCGGCCGCTGGAAGAGCTGGCTGGTCATCGGCTCGGTGCTGCTCACCGCCGGCTTCGCGCTGATGGGCACCATGCGCGCGGACACCCCGTACTGGCGTCTCGCCGTGTTCATGGCGCTGATCGGCCTCGGCGTCGGCATGAGCATGCAGAACCTGGTGCTCGCCGTGCAGAACACGGTCCGCCCGGACGAGCTGGGCGCCGCCAGCTCGGTGGTGGCGTTCTTCCGCAGCCTCGGCGGCGCGATCGGCGTGAGCGCGCTCGGCGCGGTGCTCGGACACCGGGTCACCGGCTACCTGGCCGACGGCCTGAGCCGCCTCGGCGTCCCGGCCTCCGGGTCCGGTGGCGGCGGGCTGCCGGACGTGCACACGCTCCCCGGCCCGGTCCGCACTGTGGTCGAGGCCGCGTACGGGCACGCCGCCGGTGACATCTTCCTGGCCGCCGCCCCGTTCGGGCTGCTCGCCCTGATCGCCGTGGTCCTCATCCGGGAGGTGCCGCTGCGCCGCAGCAACGCCGAGCCGGTCCCCGCCGTGCGGGAGACGGCCGAGGTCGTCCCGGCCGGAACGAAGGACTGACGATGGACGCCGCGGAACGCGAACGGTACGGCCCGCGGACCCGTCCGCTGCCCTACGAACGGGGTACGGACGGGCCACGGGTGGTGCTCGTCGGCGTGGACGGCAGCCGCACCTCGATGCGTGCCGCCGCGTACGCCGCCGGACTGGCCCGGCGGCAGGGCGCCACGCTCGTGGCGGTGTTCGTCAGCTCGCCGGCCACCTACAGCGCGATGCTCTCCGGCGTGGTGGCCGGGGCGGTCCAGCAGACCCACGACGAGCTGGCCGACGAGCTGCGCGCCGAGTGCCGACGCGGGGCCGAGGAACTGGACCTGCCGGTGACGTTCCTGTGCCGGCGCGGCGACGCCTACACCGAGCTGTGCCGGGCCGCCGACGAGCACCGGGCCGACATGGTGGTGGTCGGCTCGTCCGAGCAGGCCGGGCACAAGCTGGTCGGTTCGGTCGCCACCCGGCTGGTGCGTACCGGCCGCTGGCCCGTCATCGTGGTGCCCTGAGGGTGTAAGGAAGGGCCCCCCGTTAACGCCTCGCGTTGTACAGGGGGCCCCTCTTAACATCTGCGCCCATGACCTGGACCGTTCCTGAGATCGACCGCCGCCACGAGCCCTACGTCGCCGACGAGCGCACCATGCTCGAAGGCTGGCTCGACCACCATCGCGACACCCTGGTGCACAAGTGTGCCGGGCTGACCGCCGAGCAACTGCGTACCCGAAGCGTGGAGCCCTCCGGGCTGACGCTGCTCGGCCTCGTCCGGCACATGGCCGACGTGGAGCGCTGGTGGTTCCGCGTCCGCGCCACCGGCCAGGAGCTGCCCGACCTCTACGACTACGACGCCGACCCGGACGCGGACCTCAACCATGTCGCCGACGCCGACCCGGCCGAGGCGTTCGCCACGCTGCGCGCCGAGATCGAGGCGGCCCGGGCGGCAGTGGCCGGCCTGCCGCTGGAGCACACCTTCCACCACCGCCGGGGCGACGCCACGCACGAGATCAGCCTCCGCTGGGTGTACGTCCACATGATCGAGGAGTACGCCCGGCACAACGGCCACGCCGACCTGATCCGGGAACGCATCGACGGCGTCACCGGCGCCTGACCCGGCTCAGTACGCCAGCGCCGCCCGCAGGTAGCGCAGGTCGGCCGGGCCGCTCCACCGGTGCGCGGACAGGCCGGCCACCCGGGCGCCCGCCACCGCGCGGTCCTCGTCGTCGACGAACAGCACCCGCCCCGGCGGCGTCCCCAGCGCCTCGCAGGCGGCCTGGAAGTACTCCTTGGCCGGCTTGTGCACCCCGACGACCGAGGAGTTCACGATCACGTCCAGCTCGCCGGTCAGGTCCAGCGCGGCCAGGTCGGCGTCGAGCAGGTCGGTGGCGTTCGTGCCCAGCCCGACCCGGATGCCGCCCGCCCGCACCTCGCGGATGAACGCCAGCACGTCCGGGTCGACCTCGCCGCGGTAGCTCTGCCACTCCTGGACCGCGGCGCGGGCCCGGTCCGCGCCGACCACGGGGGTCAGCGCGTCGGCCACGCTCACCATCCACTGGGCGTGGCTGACCTGGCCGGTCAGCACCGGCTGGAGCAGCCCCCAGGACATCGCGATCTCACCGAGGACCCCCTCGGTCAGCCCGTACTCCCGCTCGACGCCGGCGGCCACCGCCGGATCCCAGCGGCGCAGCACGCCGTCGAAGTCCACCAGGAGCGCCGTGGCGCGTTCCCGACTCACTCGCTCGTCACCTGTTCCTCGTCGTCGGCCCGGTTGAGCCGCTGGCTGATCACCTGGGTCACGCCGGCGCGCATGGTCACCCCGTAGAGCGCGTCGGCGATCTCCATGGTCCGCTTCTGGTGCGTGATCACGATCAGCTGGCTCTTCTCCCGCAACTGTGCCAGCAGCGTGATCAGGCGGCCCAGGTTCACGTCGTCGAGCGCCGCCTCCACCTCGTCCATGATGTAGAACGGGCTGGGCCGAGCGCGGAAGATCGCCACGAGCATCGCCACCGCGGTGAGCGACCGCTCCCCGCCGGAGAGCAGCGAGAGCCGCTTGATCTTCTTGCCCGGCGGACGGGCCTCGACCTCGACACCGGTGGTGAGCAGGTCCTCCGGGTCGGTGAGCACCAGCCGGCCCTCGCCGCCGGGGAACAGCACCGTGAAGACCTGCTCGAACTCCCGGGCCGTGTCCTCGAACGCGCTGGCGAAGACCTCGAGGATCCGGTCGTCCACGTCCTTGACCACGGTGAGCAGGTCGCGCCGGGTCGCCTTGAGATCCTCCAGCTGCTCGGAGAGGAACTTGAAGCGCTCCTCCAGCGCGGCGAACTCCTCCAGCGCCAGCGGGTTCACCTTGCCCAGCAGGGCGAGTTCCCGCTCCGCCTTCGCGGCCCGCTTCTCCTGCACCGGGCGCTCGTAGCGCACCGGGTCCGGCACCGGACGGCCGTCTTTCTCGGCCAGCGCCACGTCCGCGTCGGTGGGCGGGACCGGCCGGTCCGGGCCGTACTCGGCGACGAGCGTGGCCACGTCGAGGCCGAAGTCCTCGGCGGCCTTCGCCTCCAACTGCTCGATGCGCATCCGCTGCTCGGCGCGGGCCACCTCGTCACGGTGCACCTGGCTGGTGAGCCGTTCCAGCTCGGCGGCGAGGCGCTTGGCCGCGCCGCGTACCTCGGACAGCTCGGCCTCGCGGGCGGCGCGTTCGCGGGCGACGGCGTCGCGGTGCTCCTCGGCCCGGGCGATCGAGACGGTGAGCCGGCTCAGCGCCTCCCGGGCGCCGCCGACCACGGCCCGGGCGATCTGGGCCCCGCGGGTGCGGGCCGCGCGGCGGGCGGCGGCGCGCTCCCGCGCCGCCCGCTCGGCGGTGGCCTGCCGGGCCAGCGAGTCGGCCCGCCCGGCGATCGAGGCCACCCGCTCCTCGGCGGTACGCACGGCGAGCCGGACCTCCATCTCGTTCTGCCGCGCCTGCGGCACCATGGCGGCGAGCTGGTCGCGTTCCTCGGTGGACGGTTCGGCGTCGATCGGGGTCGCCTCGGCCAGCCGCAGCCGTTCCTCCAGCTCGGCGAGCGCGGCGAGATCCCGTTCCCGGGCCGCCTCGGCGCGGGAACGGGACTCGCCCAGCCGGTCGGTCTCCGCCTTGGCCGAGCGGGCGGCGGCGCCCAGTTCGGCGAGGCGGCGCGCGGCGGCGTTGCGGTGGCTCTCCGCCTCCCGCTTGGCGGCGGCGGCGTGCTGCACGGCCTCCTTGGCGGTGGCCACCTCGGCGCGCGCCTCGGCCAGTTGCTCCCGCAGCTCGGCGGCGGTGCGTTCGGCGGTGGCCCGGTTGGCCCGCGCCTCCTCGACGGCGGCCTGCACCTCGATGAAGCTGGGCGCCTTGGCCGACCCGCCCGCAGCCGCGTACGCGCCGACCACGTCGCCGTCCGGGGTGACCGCGCGCAGCTCCGGGTTCGCCGCGACGAGCGCGGACGCGGCGGCCAGGTCGTCGACGAGCGCCACGTCGCGCAGCGCCCGGTGCACGGCGGGGCGGATCGCGGCCGAGCACTCCACCAGGTCGGGGGCCCAGCGGGTGCCCTCGGGCAGCTTCGGGCGCAGCGCGTCGGCGGAGCCGTCCATGCCCGGTCCGGCGGGGCTGCCGACGAGCAGCCCGGCCCGCCCGGCGTCGGAGATCTTGAGCAGCCGCATCGCCTCGACCGCCTCGTCCACGCCGCTGACCGCCACCGCGTCGGCCAGGCCGCCCAGCGCGGCGGCGAGCGCCGCCTCGTCGCCGGGGGCGACGGTGAGCAGCCCGGCGAGGCTGCCGAGCAGGCCGGGCACCTGGTCGGCGCGGGCCAGCAGCTCACCGGCACCGTCCTTGCGGCGCAGGCCCATGGCGAGCGCCTCCTCGCGGGCCTTCCAGGTGGCGGCGTCCTTCTCGGCGGCGCGCTCCCCGTCGGTCAGGCTGCGCACCGCCGCCTGGGCCCGCTCGTGCACGGCCACCGCCTCGTCGTGCCGGGCGTCCAGGTCGGCGTTGTCCCGGTCGGCCTCTGTGGACTGCTCGGCGACCGCGTCCAGGTCGGCCTGCGCCTTCTCGGCGCGGCCCAGCGCGTCGGTGTGCGCGGCGGCGAGCCGTTCGATCTCCTCACCGGCGCTCGTGGTCCGCGCGCGGGCGGAGTTGACCTGGCCGGTGAGGCGGGCCAGCCCTTCGCGCCGGTCGGCGATCGCCTTCGCGGCGGCGACCAGCTCCCGCTCTGCGGCGGCGAGCTGGCGTTCCAGCTCCTGTCGGTGCTCGACCGCCTCGGCCAGGCGGATCTGGTCCTCGGTGAGCGCGGCGCGCAGTTCCTCCTCCTGCTCGCGGATCCGCCGCGACTCCGCCTCCAGCTGCTCCGGGTCGCGCCCGGGGCGCTCGTCGTCGCCGGCGGCGCTGAGATGACGCAGCCGCTCCCGGGCCAACTGCTCGATCGAGCGGAACCGCTCCTGGAGCGCGGAGAGGCGGTACCAGGTGTCCTGCGCCGCCGCGAGCAGCGGGGCGTCCTCGGCCAGCGCCGCCTCCAGCTCGCCGAGGCGGCCCTGCACCTCGCCGTGCTCGGCCTCGATCAGCTCGCGCCGCTCGCGCAGCGCGGTCTCGTCGGCGATCTCCTTGTCCAGCGTGGTCCGCAGCGTGTGCAGGTCGTCGGCGAGCAGCCGCAGCCGGGCGTCGCGCAGGTTGGCCTGGATCGCGGCGGCGCGGCGGGCCACCTCGGCCTGCCGGCCCAGCGGCTTGAGCTGGCGGCGCAGCTCGGCGGTGAGGTCGGTCAGGCGGTTGAGATTCACTTGCATCGCGTCGAGCTTCCGCAGCGCCTTCTCCTTGCGCTTGCGGTGCTTGAGGACGCCCGCCGCCTCCTCGATGAACGCCCGCCGGTCCTCCGGCTTGGCGTGCAGCATGCCGTCGAGCCGGCCCTGCCCGACGATGATGTGCATCTCGCGGCCGATGCCGGAGTCGGACAGCAACTCCTGGATGTCCAGCAGGCGGCAGGAGTCGCCGTTGATCTCGTACTCGCTCTCGCCGGACCGGAACATCCGGCGGGTGATGGAGACCTCGGTGTACTCGATCGGCAGCGCGCCGTCGGTGTTGTCGATGGTGAGGGTGACCTCGGCCCGGCCCAGCGGCGCCCGCCCGGCGGTGCCGGCGAAGATGACGTCCTCCATCTTGCCGCCACGCAGCGCCTTCGCGCCCTGCTCGCCGAGCACCCAGGCGATGGCGTCGACGACGTTGGACTTGCCGGAGCCGTTCGGGCCCACCACGCAGGTGATCCCGGGCTCCAGCTTCAACGTCGTGGCAGAGGCGAAGGACTTGAAGCCCTTCACCGTCAGGCTCTTGAGATGCACCTTCTCGATCCTCGTCCGGTGGCCGCCGTACCGTCGCCGGCTGCGCGGACCTGGTGAACCCGCAGACTAACCCGGGACCGCGACGTCGCCGCGACGCGACCCACCCGACGCCCGCGGTGTCCGTTTTCCGCCCGGCCGTCGCGGAGGGAACGGAAATGCATGATCACAATTACCGGGCGCAATTCCGGGCGGTTCGCAAGATCGAGAATTACGGCGGGAACCACGAAAAGGGGTACGCACATGGCTGCGCGCCGGCACTTGAGTGTCGGCGCGCTTTTCGGTGTGGTGCGATTCAGTTTTCCGGCGACTGGAGATCAGGTCAGCGCGGGCTCGGCAAGACGGAGGAGGTCGTCGGCCTCCGCCGCTGCCGCCGCGAGCCGATCGTTGTCGGCACGCAGACGCGTGATCTCGAACTCCAGTGCCTGAACCCTGGCACGCAGACGGGTGACCTCGTCGAGCAGACGCCGGTCGGGCGCTGCACTTACGTGGCCGTAGAGGGCCTTCGCCATGCTGAACTCCTTGATGTGCGCTGCCGGAAAGGCCGGCCAACGCGCGCCCATGATGTTCGCGGCTGCCATTCCCGTTGCATCGGGGCATGACTGGGCGCGACTGGCGACACCTACATATTGAGCCGAAAACCCCTCCGGCGTCAAGTTGACCAAGGCCGTAGATCATCTCCACGTCGGCCGGTCCACTCGTCAGGGGGCTGCCAGAAGGCGCGGACACGCTCTGTCCGGACGCCTTTACTGTACGCCCGGAACGCGCGAACGCCGCACCCTCCGAGCCCGCTTCGCCTTAACTCTTTCTTAGCCACGTTGCCGCAGCTCCGGACGCGCCCGTAGCGTCACCCCGGCCCGCAACCGACCCGTGGAGGGGACAGGCGTGTACCGCTGGAACGACCCGATCGACCCGGAGGGCACCGCCCGACGCCCCGAGCAGCCGACCGACGAGGGTCCGGCGTGGCTCAGCGACCGGCCCGAGCCGCGGTCGTCGTACCTGTTCGGCGACGGTACACAGCAGCCGCCCCGCGACCGCTGGAACGGCGAGGAGCAGCCCACCGCCGCGTGGCAGGGCGAGCAGCCCGCGTGGCAGGGCCGGCAACAGCCGGCGGTGTGGCAGGGCCAGGAACAGCCCACCGCCTGGCACGGTCACGAGCAGCCGGCCGCCTGGCACGGTCACGAGCAGCCGGCCGGCGGCTGGGAGCAGCCCACCGCGACCTGGCAGCCGGCCACCGACACCCCGGCCGACGAGCGGCGGCGCCCGAAGCGGCGCCTGTCCCGGCCGCTCGTGATCGGCGGGGCCGCCGCCGCGGCGACGCTCGTGGTGAGCCTCGGCGTGGGCGCCGTCCTGCTGCCCGGCGGCGACCAGGGCACGAAGCGCACCTCCGCCGACGCGCCGGTGGCCGCCGCGCCGCAGGGGCCCGAGGGCACCGAGGAGGCGCCCGCCGACGTGCTCGCCCCGGAGCCGGCCAGCCCGTCCGCCGTACCGACCACCGCCGCGCCGAGCCCGACGAAGAAGGCCACGCCGAAGCCGAGCCGCAGCACCGCGCCGTCACGGCAGCAGGAGCGCAGCAGCGCCCCGGGCGGCGGCTCGTCGAGCGGCGGCACCGGGGGCACCGGCACCAAGGCCGCCGCCACGACCGGGCTCAGCGCCGAACTCCAGCAGGTCGTCACGATCGTGAACCAGGAGCGGGCCAAGGCCGGCTGCAAGGCACTGACCGTGAACGCCAAGCTGAACCTGGCCGCCCAGCGGCACAGCCAGAACCAGGCCGACCACAAGAAGATGGACCACACGGGCAGCGACGGCAGTCAGCCCTGGGACCGGGTCAAGGCCGCCGGTTACTCGTACAGCATGGTGGGCGAGAACGTGGCCTGGAACTACCAGACCCCGGCCGCGGTCATGGAGGGCTGGATGAACTCCGAGGGCCACCGGAAGAACATCCTCAACTGCTCGTACACCCAGATCGGGGTGGGCGTGGCGCGCAGCAACGGGCCGTACTGGACGCAGGTCTTCGCCACCCCGCGCTGACCGCGCGTCGTGACCGACCCGGCGCTCGTTGACCCATCGGGGGCGGCGCCGGGCCGCCCGCGTCCGGGGAGCTGTCGATGCGGATCCGGCCGGTGTGGGCCGTGCCGCGCCCCCGGCCGGCCCGCGTCCGCCGACGTGGTCCGCGCCGGGGCGTGGCGCTCGCGCTGACCGCCCTGCTGCTGGTCCCGGTGCCGGCCTGCCGCCGGCCGATCACCCCGCCCGGCGCACCGACGCCCTGGCCGGCCGCGCAGGCCGACAGCTGGCGGTGGCAGTGGCAGCTCACCACGCCGGTGGAGGTCGCTGTCGACGCCGACGTCTTCCTCCTCGACCCGGTGGCGGCCACCTCGGCCGAGACCGCCGCGCTGCGCGGGCGGGGCCGCCGGCTGGTCTGCCACGTCCGGGTCGGCACGTACGCCGCCGATGACCCGGACGCCACCCGCTTCCCCGCCGCCGTGCGCGGCGCCGCGGTGCCGGGGCGGCCGGGGAGCCGGTTCCTGGACGTACGGCGCTGGGACGCGCTCGCGCCGGTGCTGGCCGACCGGTTCCGGCTGTGCCGCGGCAAGGGCTTCGGCGCGGTGGCCCTGGCCGACGCGGACGGCTACCGGCACCGCACCGGCTTCCCGCTGGACTTCGACGACCAGCTGCTGTTCAACCGCCGGCTGGCCGGGCTGGCCCGCGAGCTGAGCCTCTCCCCCGGCCTGGTCGACGACGTGACACAGGTGGCCGCGCTGGCCCCCGACTTCGACTTCGCGGTCAACCAGGAGTGCGTACGCCGCCGCCAGTGCGCGAAGCTACTGCCGTTCGTCGACGCCGGCAAGCCCGTCTTCCACGTCGAGTACACCGGCGAGCCGGCGGACTTCTGCGTCACCTCGGTCGGCTACGGCTTCGCCTCGATCCGCAAGGATCGGACGCTGGACGCCTGGCGGGAGCCGTGCGCGCTGCCGTGACGCCTCGGCGTGTTCCGCGCTCAGCGGGGTGGCCAGGTCCTCCGGCGGCCTGCCCTCGGCCTCGACGCAGCCTCCCGGCCGGGCAGAAGTACGGAAGCCGTATGCCTGAGAGTCATGATTATGACTCCCAGGCATACCCGCCACATGTGGATGCCGTCTCGGCGGGCGGCACGGGCCGGACCGGGTGTCGAGCCACCCCGGCCGGCCGGGTCAGCGGGCGCCGACCAGCTCCGGCGCCGGTGCGGGCGGCGGCTCGACCGCCGGGGCGGCGGTACGGCGGCGCATGAAGCGCGGCGCCCACCAGTTCGCGTCGCCCAGCAGCGTCATCACCGAGGGCAGCACGACCGCGCGGATGATCGTGGCGTCCAGCAGGATCGCCGCCGCCAGGCCGATGCCGAGCTGCTTGAAGTCGATCATGCTGAGCGTGGCGAAGATGGAGAACACCGCCACCATCACCACCGCCGCGCTGGTCACCACACCGGCCGAGGAGGTGATGCCGTGCGCCACCGCCTCCCGGTTGGGCATGCCCCGGTCGACCGCCTCGCGGATCCGGCTGACCACGAAGACGTGGTAGTCCATGGACAGTCCGAACAGCACCACGAACAGGAACAGCGGCAGCCAGGTGACGATCGCGTCCATCGAGGTGAAGCCGAGCAGCCCCTCCGCCCAGGTGCTCTGGAAGACCAGCACCAGCAGCCCGTACGCGGCGCCGGCGGAGAGCAGGTTCAGCACGATCGAGGTCAGCGCCACCACCACCGACCGGAACGTCCACGCCATCACCAGGAACGTCAGCGCCAGCACGAACGCCGCGACGACCGGCAGCTTCGCCCAGATGTGTGCGGCGTAGTCCTCGCTGGCGGCCACGCCGCCGCCGACCGCGTACTCCACGCCCGGGATGCCGCCGAGCGTGGCGGGCACCAGGTCCTCGCGCAGCTCGTGCAACGACCGGGACGCCTCGTCGGAGCGGCTGGCGTGCGGCGTGGCCACCTCCAGCACCGACACCCGCCGGTCCGCCGACACCTGGATCTCCGGGCCGTCCCCCTCGGCCGGCGCGAAGAGCGGGTCGGCGGCGGTACGGCCGGCCAGGTCGGTGAGCGCGGCCCGCACCCGGTCGGCCTGCTCGGCGGGCGCCCGCACGGCCACCGTGTGGCTGGTGCCGTTGCTCGGGAACGCGGCGGTGAGCCGGTCGTACGCCTGCATGGCGGCGGTGGTGCGTGGCACGTCCTCCGCGCCGGGGAACTTCAGCTTCATGCCGAGCGCGGGCGCGGCGAGCGCGAGCAGCAGCGCGACCGAGATCAGCAGCGTGGCCACCGGCGCGCGCAGCGCCGGCTTGAGCACCGCCGGCCAGAACCGGGGCCGGGCCGGCTGCCCGTCCCGCCCGTCACGCGGGGCGGTGAGGCGCCACAGCAGCGGCACCCGCGGCCGGTCCACCCAGCGGCCCAGCTTCGCCAGCAGCGCCGGCAGCACGGTGAGCGAGCCGATCACCGCGACCGCCACCACCAGGATCGAGCCGACCGCCAGCGAGGAGAAGATCGCGTCCTGGGCGAGCAGCAGACCGCCCATCGAGATGATCACGGCGGTGCCGGAGACCACCACGGCGTGCCCGGAGGTCTCCGCCGCGATCTCCACCGCGTCCAGGCCGGACCGGCCCTTCGCCCGTTCCTCCCGTTCCCGCCGCACGTAGAACAGCGAGTAGTCCACGCCGACCGCCATGCCGATCAGCAGGATGACGCTGGCCGTGGTGTCGGTGGCCGGCACCAGGTGCGAGGCGAGTGTGGACAGACCCATCGCCGCGGCCACCGAGGAGAGCGCCAGCAGCACCGGCACCCCGGCGGCGATCAGCGCGCCGAACGCGATGATCAGGATGGCCAGCGTCACCGGCAGGCTGAGCAGCTCGGCGCGCTTGAAGTCCTTGCCGAGCGTGTCGTCGAGCGCCTTGTCGATGGACGGGCCGCCGACCTGCTCCACCCGCAGTCGCGGGTGCGCGTCCTGCACCTTCGCGGTGGTGTCCCGCAGCGGCTGCACCCGGTCGCCGGCGGTGCCCGGGTCGCCGGACATGGTGATCGGCACCAGCAGCGCGCTGCCGTCGCGCGACGGCATCGGCGTACCGATCGAGGCCACGCCGTCGACCTGCCGCAGCCGGTCCGCCGCGTCCTGCGCCGCGGCCTTCGCCGCGGCCTGGTCGAGCGAGCTCGAGCGGGCGGTGATCAGCACGTTCTCGGTCGCCGGCCGGTCGAACCCGCCACTGTCGACGATCAGCTGTGCCTGTCCGAACTCGCCGATCGCCTGATCCTCGTCGGTCGCCTCGTTCAGCCCGGCGGCGCTGCCGCCCACGAAACACACCGCCACGAAGACCACCCACAACGCGATCGCGCGCCACGGATGCTCCGCACTCCACCGTGCCAGCCGCACAGTAACCGGTCGCCTGCCCATGTCCCGGGTTCCACCCTCCTGATGCCGGCCCTGTGCCGACCCCAGATGACGCTAGGCAGCAGGCGGGGCCCCGGCATCGGGGAACGGCCCCCGCTCGTCCCCGATCCGGCGGGAGCGGTCCGAGCGGCCGGAACCGGCCGCGCGGACCGGGCGGAAAAGGGCATCTCCGGGTACGCTCCGGCGCGTCTCCGGGGACCGTCCGGCGATGCACACCGGTGCAACCCCGAACCGGCTCGGGGTCATCCCCGGAGGGTGCCCCTGGGCCGGGGCTGGCATCGCGGGCAGCTGTAGGAGGAGCGGTTCATGAACGCCTCCCGCCGGATCGGCGCGCCGCAGCGCGGGCAGGGCTCCCCCTCCCGGCCGTACGCGTTCAGCGACCTGTCGAAGTAGCCGCTCTCGCCGTTGACGTTGACGTACAGCTCGTCGAAGCTGGTGCCGCCCTGCTTGATCGCCTCGGCGAGCACGTCCCGGACGTGCCCGAGCAGGCGCAGCGCGGCCGGACGGGTGAGCGCGTCGGCCGGGCGGGTGCCGTGCAGCTTCGCCCGCCACAGTGCCTCGTCGGCGTAGATGTTGCCCACCCCGGAGATCAGCGTCTGGTCGAGCAACGCGCGTTTGATCTCCGTACGCCTGCGGCGCAACGCCGCCACGAACGCCTCGTCCGAGAACTCCGGGTCCATCGGATCGCGCGCGATGTGGGCGATCTCGGCGGGCAGCTCCGCCCCACCGGCGGACACGGACAGCCCGCCGAACGTGCGCTGGTCGACGAAGCGCAGCTCCGGCCCGTCGTCGGCGAACCGGAACCGGACCCGCAGGTGCAGCTCGTCGGCCGCGCCGACCGGCTGCAACAGCAGCTGGCCGGACATGCCGAGGTGGCCGATCACCGCGTCGCCGCTGTCCAGCGGCAGCCAGAGGTACTTGCCCCGGCGCCGCACGCCGGTGACCGTCCGGCCGGCGAGCACGTCGGCGAAGTGCGCGCCACCGGGCGCGTGCCGGCGAACCGCCCGGGGGTGGCGCACCTCGACGGCGGCGATCCGCCGGCCGATCACCCACTGCGCCAGCCCCTGCCGGACGGTCTCGACCTCGGGCAGCTCAGGCACGGCCGGCGCCCGCCTCGACGTCCGCCGCCTCGTCCCGGGCCGCGGCCTCGGCCCGCGCCGCCGCCTCGGCCTCGGCCTGCTCGTTCAGCGTCCGCCAGGCCGACTCGGCCGCGCGCTGCTCGGCCTCCTTCTTGCTGCGTCCCTCCGCGCCGCCGTAGCGGTTCCCGGCGACCACCACCCAGGCGGTGAACGTCTTGAGGTGATCCGGCCCGGTGCCCTCGATCCGGTACTCGGGCACGCCGAGCCCCAGCGCGGCGGTCAGCTCCTGGAGGCTGGTCTTCCAGTCCAGCGCCGCGCCCCGGCCCGCCGACTCGGCCATCAGCGGGTCGAACAGCCGGTGGATGACGATGGCCGCGGTGTCCAGGCCGTACTGGAGGTAGATCGCGCCCAGCAGCGCCTCCAGCGTGTCGGCCAGGATGCTCGCCTTGTCCCGTCCGCCGGTGGCCTCCTCGCCCTTGCCCAGCAGCAGGTACGCGCCCAGCCCGTCCGGGCCCAGGCCACGCGCCACGTCGGCGAGCGCCCGCATGTTGACCACGCTGGCGCGCAGCTTCGCCAGCTGCCCCTCGGGCAGGTCGGGGTGGTTGTGGAACAACGCGGTGGTGATCACCACGCCGAGGACCGAGTCGCCCAGGAACTCCAGCCGCTCGTTGGTGGGCAGGCCGCCGTTCTCGTACGCGTACGAGCGGTGGGTCAGCGCGCGTTCCAGCAGTTCCGGGTCGAGCGACACCCCGAAGGCCGCCTCCAGGTGGCCGACGGGAGCACGCCGCCGCTTGTCGTTGGTCATGGTGCTACCTCGGTGTCGTGTCGGTCAGGTGCGAGATCGTGCGGGATGCCGGCGAGCAGCGTGCGGACCGTCCCGGCGGCGTCGCGGCGCCACAGGTGGGCGGCCAGCGCGATACCGGAGGCGACGTCCTCGGAACCGGCCGCGCCGTGGCACACGACCACGGTGCCGCCCACCCCGAGCAGGGCCGCGGCACGCGGGGCGCCACCGCGCGACGGCGGGCCGCCGGCCATGGCGTACGCGCCCTCGATGGCCTTGAGCAGGACGTTTCCGGTGAAGCCGTCGGTCACCACGACGTCGGCGCGGGCGCCGAGCGAGATGTCGTACCCCTCGACCAGGCCGACGTAGCGGCCGTCGCAGGGCAGCGGCGCGGCGGCGAGCGCGGGCGCGGCGACCCGGCGCAGCCGGTCGCCCTTGCCGGTCTCGTGGCCGACGGAGAGCAACCCGACGCGGGGTGCGGTGACGGCGTGTGCCACCGACGCGTAGGCGGCGCCGAGGAGGGCGTGCCGGGCCAGCGTGGCGGGGCCGGGTTCGAGCGTGCCGCCGACGTCGAGCAGCACCACAGGTCCCTCGACGGCGGGCAGCGTGGCGGCGAGCGCGGGGCGGCGGATCCCGGTCCAGCGGCCCAGGCCGAGCGCGGCGGCGGTGACAGTGGCGCCGGTCGAGCCGGCCGAGACGACCGCGTCGGCGAGCCCGTCGCGGACGGCCTGCACGGCGGTGCGCACCGTGCTCTCGCCACGGGCGGCGGTGGGGTGGTCGGCCATGCCGACGGCGGTCCGCACCGGGCGGACCGTGACCCGGGCGCGCTGGGCCGGTTCGAGCGCGCCGATCAGCTCGTCGGCCACCTCGATCGGGCCGACGAGCATCAGGTGCAGGGCGGGGTCCGTGCGTACCGCTCGCAGAGCGCCGTCAACCACGACGGCGGGAGCATCGTCCCCGCCGAGGAGGTCGACGGCGATCCGCGCGGTGCCCGGCTCCGACGGTCCGCCGGCCGGAAGCCGGTCGGCGGCGCAGGGAGCCGGGGCACCGGGCGAGAGCCTTGGTGCGCGCGTCACCCGACCGGTGGTCGGGGACGTCACTCGGCAGCCGCGTCAGACCTCGAGGACCTGACGACCGTTGTAGGTGCCGCAGACGGAGCAGGCGGCGTGCGGCAGCTTGGCCGACTTGCACTGCGGGCAGGCCACGGTCGCCACCACCGAGGCCTTCCAGTTCGCCCGGCGGGCGCGGGTGTTGCTGCGCGACATCTTGCGCTTGGGGACGGCCACGGTTCTTACTCCTCTGTACGGGTCAGTTGCGTCAGGCTCGCCCAACGCGGGTCGACCTGCTGATGGCTGTGGTCGGCCGGCAGATCGTCCCAGTGCACCCCACACTCGGGGCACAGCCCTGGGCAGTCCTCCCGGCAGAGCGGGTTGGTCGGCAGTGCCAGCACCACCGCGTCCCGCAACGCCGGCTCCAGGTCGATCAGATCGCCCTGCATCCGGCCCACCTCGTCGGTGTCGGTCGTGTCGTCCGTGGCGCTGTTCTCGTACGCGTACAGCTCCTGGATCGTCACGGCCAACGAGTCGTCGATCTCGCGCAGGCAGCGCCCGCACTCGCCCTTGACGGGACCGGTGACGGTCCCGGAGACGAGCACGCCCTCGGACACCGACTCCAACCTCAGGTCGAGGTCGAGGTCCGCGCCCTCCGGCACGCCGATCAACTCCACGCCGAGGTCCGCCGGTGCCGGCACGACCCGCTTGTGCGTACGCAACGCACCAGGTCGGCGCGGCAGTTCCCTCGTGTCGAGGACCAGCGGCGACCTGGGGTCGAGTGTGCTTGGCGAGTGTTTGGGCATAGTCAGACTCCGGCCGTCGAGAGGCCGACAAAGAAGGTTACCTGCCAGACGGGCGAACCGTCGAACCGGGGGTTCACCTCCGGCCCGACGGCAGCCGGCTGTCGGCGACCGGCCCGCGCGCCGCTCAGAAGGGTAGCGGGCGGTCCGCCTCGTCCCCGCCGAAGGTGCCGATCTCGCGCAGCGCGTGCATCTTGTCCCGGCCGCGCTCTATCGAGGCCAGCGCCCGGGTGAGGAACTGCTCGAAGTTGGCCAGCGCGGTGTCGACGTAGTCGTCCACCTCCTCGCGGAGGCGCTGCGCCTCGGCCCGCGCCTCGGCGATGATCCGCGCGCCCTCGTGCTCGGCCGAGACGGTGATCTCGTTCACCGAGACCAGCCGGGCGTGTTCCGCCTCACCCTCGCTGATGATCCGGTCGGCCTCGCGCTTGCCGGCCTCCATGATCTTGTCCCGCTCCTCCAGCAGCGCGGCGGCGCGCCGCAGGTCGGCGGGGAGCTCCGCGCGCAACTCGTCGAGCACGGCGATCATCTCGCCCCGGTCGACCATGCAGTTGTTGCGCGACATCGGGACGGAGCGGGCCTGCTCCACCATGGCGATCAGTTCGTCGATGCGATCGAGCGGGTCCACCGGTACCTCACTCCTGTCTTCGTCGGCCGCCCTCCATCATGCGGCCTGCGCCCGGTCTCGGCGCTGCCACACATCATGTCGCGCCCGAGCCACAAGCACCCCACCCGCCCCACCCGGCGCGTCGTCCTCCCCGCCCATCGCCCTCGCCCCCGTCGCCCGCCCCCGTCGCCCGCCCCCGTCGATCTTGCACTTTCGGCCCGGCGCTCGCCCCTTACGGGAGGAATGTCCGGGCCGAAAGTGCAAGATCGCGTGGGCGGGGGGTGGGGGTGGGTGGGGTCAGGGGCGGAGGCGAGCGGAGAGCTGCTCGCGGACCAGGTCGGGGACGTGTGCGGAGATGTCGCCGCCCCACTTCGCCACGTCCTTGATCAGGCTGGACGAGATGAACGAGTAGAGCGGGTTGGTCGGCATGAACAGGGTCTCCACGCCGGCCAGGCCGATGTTCATCTGGGCCATCTGCAGCTCGTAGTCGAAGTCGCTCACCGCACGCAGGCCCTTGATCAGCACACTCGCCTGCTGCGCGCGGCAGAAGTCGACAAGCAGGCCGCGGAACGACTCCACCCGCACGTTGTCGTACGAGGCGGTGACCTCCTGGAGCATGGTGATCCGCTCCTCGACCGTGAACAGGCCCTGCTTGGACTGGTTGACCAGCACTCCGACGATCACCTCGTCGAAGAGCCGGCTGGCCCGGCCGATGATGTCGAGGTGTCCGTTGGTGACCGGGTCGAACGAGCCCGGGCAGACCGCACGTCTCATGATCGGCGACCGTACCAAAGAGTGGTCTCGCCGTAACGCCTGCTGCGCTCCGGAGTGACACCTTCCACCCACGTGACCGGTCCGGTACGGCTGGACCGCTCGACGATCACCAGGGCGTCCGGGGCGAGCCAGCCGCCGTCGACGAGCGCGGCCAGATTCGCGGTGATCTCGGAGTCCGGCACCGCGTACGGCGGATCGGCGAAGACCACGTCGTACGGCTCCCCGTCCGGGCCGGCCGCCAGCACGGTGGCGACCTTGCCGGTGACCAGGCGCGCGGCCGGCGCGGCGCGGAGCGCGGCGATGTTCTCCCGGATCACCCGGGCGGCCCGCGCGTCGGACTCGACGAGCAGCACGTGGGCCGCGCCCCGGGACAGCGCCTCCAGGCCGACCGCGCCGGAACCGGCGTACAGGTCGGCGAAGCGTGTCCCGTCCAGGTCGACGTGCGAGTCCACGGCGCTGAACAGCGCCTCCCGCACACGGTCGGAGGTGGGCCGGGTGCCGGCACCCGGTGGCGCGGCGATCCGCCGGCCGCCGAGCGTGCCGGCCACGATCCGGGTCACCGTCGCTCCCTGCGCATGCCCCGACGCTACGCGACGCCGCGAGGCGGGCACGACGTACCCGGCGCGTCGTGGTGGCCCGTCGCCGCCGGATCCGCTTCACCGCCTGACCCGCACCGAGGGCGCGTCGACCACCCGGCCGGCGCGAGCCTGGGCACGCCACGCGCGTGCCGCTGCCCCGCGACGGCGCCGGCCCGCCGTCAGCCCTTCTCCAGGTATTCGGCGCGTTCCTCGTCGACGAGCGCGGCGACCGACGCCGCCAGCGCCGGGTGCCGGGACAGATCCGGATCGTCCTCGACCAGTTCGATCGCCTCGGCCCGCGCGTCGCGGATCAGCTCGGCGTCGCGTCTCAGCGACAGCAGCCGCAGGTGCGAGCGGCGGCCGGACTGGGTCGCGCCCAGCACGTCACCCTCCCGGCGCTGTTCCAGATCGAGTTCGGCCAGCTTGAAGCCGTCGGTGGTGGAGGCGACCGCGTCCAGCCGCTCCCGCGCCGACGAACCCTCGACCGCCTCGGTGACCAGCAGGCACAGACCGGCGGCCGAGCCCCGGCCGACCCGGCCGCGCAACTGGTGCAGCTGGGAGACACCGAACCGGTCGGCGTCCAGCACGATCATCACCGTCGCGTTCGGCACGTTCACGCCGACCTCGACCACAGTGGTCGCCACCAGCACGTCCAGCTTGCCGTCGGCGAACGCGCGCATCACCGCGTCCTTCTCGTCCGCCGGCAGCCGGCCGTGCAGCACCCCGATCCGCAGCCCGTGCAGCGGACCCTCGGCCAGCAGCGGGGCCACCTCGGTCACCGCCAGCGGCGGGCGCCGGCCGTTGTCGTCCTCTCGCGGCGCCTCCTCGTCCGACACCGGCCCTTCTCCGATGCGCGGGCACACCACGTACGCCTGGTGGCCCTTGGTGACCTCCTCGCGCAACCGGCGCCAGGCCCGGTCGAGGAACGCCGGCTTCTCGGCCGCCGGGACCACGTGCGAGGCGATCGGCGAGCGGCCCTGCGGAAGCTGGGACAGCGTGGAGGTCTCCAGATCGCCGTAGACGGTCATGGCGACGGTGCGCGGGATCGGGGTCGCGGTCATCACCAGCACGTGCGGCGGCTGCTCGGCCTTGGCGCGCAGCGCGTCGCGTTGCTCGACACCGAAGCGGTGCTGCTCGTCCACCACCACCAGGCCGAGGTCGTGGAAGTCGACGCCCTCGTAGAGCAGGGCGTGCGTGCCGAGCACGATGCCGGCGCGGCCCTCGGCCACCTCGGCCAGCGCCCGGCGCCGGGCCGCCGCGCCGAGCGAGCCGGTGATCAGCTCCACCCGTGTGGCGTCGTCGGCGGCGCCCAGCTCACCGGCCCGGCCGAGCGGCCCGAGCAGGTCGAGGATGCCCCTGTGGTGCTGGGCGGCGAGCACCTCGGTCGGCGCGAGCAGCGCGGCCTGCCCACCGGCGTCGACCACCTGGAGCATGGCGCGCAGCGCCACCACCGTCTTGCCGGAGCCCACCTCGCCCTGGAGCAGCCGGTGCATCG
This sequence comes from Micromonospora sp. NPDC049151, assembly GCF_040648395.1. Taxonomy (NCBI): domain Bacteria; kingdom Bacillati; phylum Actinomycetota; class Actinomycetes; order Micromonosporales; family Micromonosporaceae; genus Micromonospora; species Micromonospora sp. NPDC049151. The sequence goes on along the minus strand of NZ_JBEZDP010000001.1, from coordinate 289,547 downwards.
GGTGTGCCCGGGTCAGGTCGGCGGCGATCTCCCGCCCGACGACCTGCTGGCCGGAGGTCAGCTCGTACGGCAGCCGGGCGTCGAACGCGTCGAGCAGGCCGCCGGCCTTCGCCGGGCGGGCCCGTCCCGGCGACGCCGCCGCCCGGTGCTTGCGCTGCACCAGCGTGAGCTGCACGGCGAACGCCTCGTCCCACTTCAGCCGGCGGCGGGCCCGGTAGAGCGCCTCCTTGCTGGTCGGGCGGTGGATCTCGCGCAGCGCGGTGCCGATGTCGGCGAGGTTGCGGGTGGCCCGCACGGTGGCCGGCAACGGGTCCTCCGGCGGGGTGAACGTGTCGAGCACGACGCGGACGCAGCGGGCGATCACCCAGGTCGGCACCGCCGCCGCAGCCGGATAGACCGGGATCATTGCCCCGGCGAACTCCTCGACCTCCTCGTTTGCGGCCGCCTCGCCCTCGCCACCCTCGCCGAGCAGGACGTACTCCGGGCCGTTGAGCTGCCGCTTGCCCCGGAACTCGGTCACCTTGCCGGCGAACAGCCCCCACCGGCCGGGCCGCAGCTCCCGCTCCCGCCACGCCTGGTTGCCGAAGAACGTGCAGGTGAGCACGCCGCCGGAGCCGTCGCCGACGGTCACCTCCAGCAGGTTGCCGCGCCGCTGGCGCATCGGGCGCACGGCGGTGCGCTGCACCTGGGCGAGCACTGTGACCTGCTCCCCCACGTCGAGCGAGCGGATGTCGGTGTGCTCGCCGCGCTCGTCGTACCGGCGCGGGAAGTGGTAGATCAGGTCGCCCGCGGTGTGCAGGTCGAGGTGCCCGGCCAGCGCCTTCGCGGTGCGCTCGCCGACCAGCTTCTTCAGCGGCGTGTCGACAGTGGCCGCTTCACCAGTCATTCGACCCCCACCAGGAGCGGATAGTGCGGCTGACCGCCCTCGTACGCCTGCACCTCGACGAACGGCCACGCCCCCTCGACGTGCGCGCGGACCCGGTCGGCCAGCCCGGCCGGAGCGTCAGCGCCGCAGAGCAGCGTGACCAGCTCACCGCCGCCGCCGAGCATCCGGTCCACCACTGCGGTGCAGGTGTCGACCAGATCCTGCCCGATCAGGTGCACCTCGCCCTCGACCAGGGCCAGCACGTCGCCCGGGCGGGCCGGGCCGGCGACGGTGAGCGCCTCCCGGGCGGCGTGGCAGACCTCGGCGTACCGGCAGGCGCCGGCCGCCTCGGCCATCGCGATCACGTCGTCCTCGAACCGCCGCTTCGGATCACGCACGGCCAGCGCCGCGAGCGCCTGCACCGGCGAGCGGGTCGGCACCACGCTCACCTTCACGCCGAGGCCGTGCGCCTCCCTGGCCGCCGCGCTCGCCACCGACTGGGTGTTCGGGTCGTTCGGGAGCACCACCACCCGGGCGGCGCCGGTGGCCCGGATCGCGTCGAGCAGCTCGCCGGTGGACGGGTTGGCGGGCACCACCACGGCGCCCTCGGCCGCGAACAGCTCCGCGATGCCCGCGCCCGTGGCCACCACCACGGCGGCCCGCCCCTCGGGCAGCGGCGCCCGCGGTCCGGGCGCCGGGGCGGCCTGGTCGGCGAAGCGGGTCACGTTGATCCGGTGCGGGCGGCCGGCGACCACGCCCGCCTCGACCGCCGCCCCGATGTCGTTGACGTGCACGTGGACGTTCCAGGTGCCGGCGCCGTCGCCGACGATCGCGAGTGAGTCACCGAGCGCGTCCAGCTCGGCGCGCAGCCGGGCCACCGCCTCGTCGGTGGCGTCGAGCAGATACTGCACCTCGTAGGCGTACGCGTCGGAGCCGCTCTCCCGCACGGCGGTGGCCGGCGCGCGGCGGGTGGGCGGCTCGGACGCCGGCTGCGCCAGGCTCTCCCCGGTGATCACCTCGACCAGCGCGTCCAGCAGCAGGCACAGGCCGCGCCCGCCGGCGTCGACCACGCCCGCGCGGGCCAGCTCCGGCAACTGCTCGGGGGTACGCGCCAGCGCGTGCGCCGCCGCCTCGGCGGCGGCCCGGGCCACGGCGCGCAGGTCGTCGGTGTCCGCCCGGCGGGCGGCGTGCGCCGCGGCGGAGACCACGCTCAGCAGCGTGCCCTCGACCGGCCGGGCGACGGCGGCGTAGGCGGCGGTGGTGGCGTCGGACAGGGCGTCGGCGAGCTGTCGCCCGCGCACCGCGGGCACGGCGGCGAGCGTGTCGGCGAGGCCACGCAGGATCTGCGAGAGGATCACCCCGGAGTTGCCGCGCGCCCCGAGCAGCGCGCCCCGGGCCATCAGCCGCAGCGCGTGGCCGTGCGGGGTGTGCCCGTCGTCGGGAAGCGTGCCGAGGTCCATGGCCAGGGCCTGCTGGGCCGAGGTGAGCGTGAGCACCAGGTTGGTGCCGGTGTCGCCGTCGGGCACCGGGTAGACGTTCAGGTCGTCGATCTCGCCCTGGTGGGTGCGGAGGGCGGCCAGCCCGCTCGCGCACCAGCGGCGTACCGCTGCGGCGTCGAGGGTCTCCAGCACGTCGGGAAGCCTACTGGCGCGCACCGACACGCGCCGGGGTCGTCCACCGCGTGTCCGCCCCGGCGGACGGCCCGGCCGGGACGCCGGTACGCTGGGTGGGCTCGCGAAAGGGCCGGTTGGGCGTACCGACTGTCATCGGGTAACCTGACCAGGTTGCCCGGGCAGCGCCTGGCGGCGACCTCATGAACGTTTCAATCCCAGGAGTATCCCGTGGCTAGCGTGTGCGACGTCTGTGGCAAGGGGCCGGGCTTCGGCCACAACGTGTCCCACTCGCACCGGCGGACCAACCGCCGCTGGAACCCGAACATCCAGTCGGTGCGTACCCCGGCCGGTGGCGGCACCACCAAGAAGTTGCAGGTCTGCACCTCGTGCATCAAGGCCGGCAAGGTCACCCGCGCCTGACGCGGTAGCGCCACCGGAACATCGTCGGTCGCCGGCGGATCCCTTCGGGGTCCGCCGGCTTCTGTCGTGTCCGGCGACCGCCGTGCCCACCGGCCCGGTATCGGCCGACCCGCCCCCGCACCCCTGACCGACCGTACGGCGACCGCCTCGATCCGGCCGGTTAGGGTGCTGCTGCGCCGGCCGTCCCGTTCCGGCGCGAGCCGTGGGGAGGGTGACCGGTGGACCTCGATCTGGGTCGCGAGCAACTGGTGGTGGTGGGCGCGTCGTTCGGCTCGCTGAGCTGGTTCGACCAGGAGCTGCCGCCCGGCAGCGTGGTGCTGGTCGAGGAGCCGGACGTGATCGCCCGCCGCGACCTGGCCCGGTTCGCCGAGCGGCTGCCGATGATCGGGCGCCTCGTCGCCGCCGAGTACCAGACCGGCTTCGACCCCGACGCCCTGCTCGCCCGCGAGCCCGGCCTCGCCGACGCCCGGCTGGTCCTGCCCGGCCTGGAGTACGCGGTCGGCGCCACCGCCCGGCTCGCCGAGCGGCTCGGCCTCCCCGGCGCCGGAGTCGAGGCCGCCGACGTCTTCTCCGACAAGCACCGGATGCGGCTGCTCGCCGACCGGATCGGGCTCGCGAACCCGGCGTACGAGCTGGTCGACGACCCGGCGCGGGCGGTGGAGTTCGCGCGGGCGCACGGCGGCCGGTGCGTGCTCAAGCCCACCCGCCGCTCCGGCAGCCTGGGCGTGCAGCTGATCACCGACCCGGCCGAGGTGCCGGCCCGCTGGGCGGCAAGCGCCACCCCGCCCGACCCGGCCGAGGCGACCGAGCGCGGCCTGCCCACCGGCGTGCTGGTCGAGGAACTGCTGGTCGGCTCCGAGCACAGCGTGGAGCTGCTGGTGGCCGAGGGCGACGTGGTCTTCGCAAACGTCACCGACAAGCGGATCGCCGGTGGCCGGTACCCGGTCGAGACCGGCCACACCGTGCCGTCCGCGCTGCCCGCCGCCGCGCACGACGCGCTGCGCGCCGCCGCGGTACGCCTCGCCGAGGCGGCCGGCTTCCGCAGCGGCATGCTGCACAGCGAGTGGATCCTGGTCGACGGCGTCCCGACGCTCGTGGAGTGCGCGGCCCGGATGCCCGGCGACATGATCACCGCGCTCATCTCGATCGCCTACGAGCGGGACGTCATCGAGGCGTACCTGCGGATCCTGCGCGGCGAACGGCCGGCGCTGCCGGCGCGGGCCAGCGGTGCGGCGGCGATCGAGTTCCTGATCGCGCCGCCCGGCCGGGTCACCGCCGTGGACGGCCGGCGCGACGCGCTGCGCGTGCCGGGCGTGCTCGACGTGCGGGTGGAGACGAAGGTCGGTCAGACAGTGCCGGAGCTGCTCTCCTCGGCGCACCGCAGCGGGCACCTGATGGCCTGGGGCGCGACACCGGACGAGGCGGCGGACGCCGCCCGCCGCGCCGCCGGGACGATCCGCATCTCGGTGGACTAGAGGATACGGCCGTACGACAGGCAGCCCGGGGCGTCCTTGTAGAAGCCGAAGTTCGGGATCCGCTCGTAGCCGGCCGAGGTGTACATGGCGATCGCCTCGGGCTGCTTGTCGCCGCACTCCAGCACGATCCGCTTGCGGCCGTGGTCGCGGGCGGACCGCTCGACCGCGGCGAGCACCGAGCGGGCCACGCCCCGGCCCCGGGCTGCCGGGTCGGTGTACATCCGCTTCATCTCGGCCGTGTCGCCGTCCTCGCCGTGGCTGCGCCAGCCGCCGCAGCCCACCGGCCGCCCGTCCAGGTAGGCGACGAGGAACGCGCCGTCCGGCGGGGTGAACTCGGCCGCGTCGACGGGGGTCTCGTCGCCGCTGCCGCCGTACCGGGCGCCGAGGTCGGCCAAAGCCGCCCGGATCAGCGCCCGCGACTCGGGCGCGTCGAAGCGCCGCTCCCGGATCTCGATCTCGCTCACCGTGCCAGGTTACGACCGCCACCGGCCCGGCTTCGGGCGGCCGGCCCGGGGTCGGACGCAGATCACTCCGGCCCGCTGGTCCGCCGCGCGACCCGCTGGCCCGCCGTCCGGCGGCCGTACCCGCTAGTCCGCCGTCCGGCGGCCGTACCAGCTAGTCCGCCGTCCGGCGGCCGTACCAGCTAGTCCGCCGTCCGGCGGAAGTGGTCCCAGCCGCGCGGGCCGCTGTAGGCGCCGCCGTCGACGGTGACACCGGCGCCGTCCGCCACCCGCCCGACCGGCCGCCAGCCGTCGGGCAGCGCGGCGTCCGCCGGGAAGGTCGCCGCCAGCGCGTGGTCCTCGCCGCCGGCCAGGATCCAGGTGTACGGGTCGACGCCGAGCGCCTGCGCCGCGTCCCGCATCTGCCGGGGCACCTCGAACGCGTCGCGGTTCAGGTCGATCGCCACGCCGCTGGCGGTCGCCACGTGCCCGAGGTCGGCCAGCAACCCGTCCGACACGTCGATCATGGCGGTGGCCCCCGCCGCTGCGGCAGCCGGTCCGGCGGCGTACGGCACCTCGGGGCGGCGGAACGCCTCGACCAGCAGCCGGGGCGTGCGGAAACCCCGGGACAGCACCGTGTAGCCGGCCGCCGACCAGCCGGTGCGCCCGGCCAGCGCCACCACGTCGCCGGGGCGGGCGCCGGAGCGGACCACCGGGTCGCGGCCGGCCAGGTCGCCGAGCGCCGTCACCGCGATGGTGAGCGTCGGGCTGCCGGACATGTCCCCGCCGACCACGCTCGCGCCGACCAGTGCCGCCTCCGCGCCCAGCCCGTCGGCCAGTTCCTCGGCCCAGGCCGGGTCCAGCTCGGCCGGCATGCAGAGCGCGACGAGCAGCGCGGTCGGGGTGGCGCCCATGGCGGCGATGTCGGCGAGGTTGGCCGCCGCCGCCCGGTGCCCCACGTCCCGCGCCGACGACCAGTCCCGGCGGAAGTGCCGCCCCTCCACCAGCACGTCGGTCGAGGCGACCACCCGCCGGTCCGGCGCGGCCACCACCGCGCCGTCGTCGCCGGGGCCGAGCAGGCAGTTCCGTCCCTGCGCCAGCCGGGCGGTCACCCGGCCGATCAGGCCGAACTCGCCGACATCAGTGACAGTCATTCCGTCCCCTCGCTCCGCTGCGTCGTTCCGCACGTTCCACCCCTACCCGTACCGGCGTGTGCTCGCTCACCGCGTCCGACCGGCAACCGATAGGGATCACAGCCGCTCAGTACGGTAGTTTCACCCTTCGGGTCGCCCGGAGGCGACGGACGGAGGTCGAGTCGTGGTACAGGCGTACATCCTCATCCAGACCGAGGTCGGCCGGGCGCGTGACGTGGCCGGTCTGATCGCGGATCTGGCCGGCGTGGTACGGGTCGACGCCGTCACCGGGCCGTACGACGTGGTGGTGCTCACCGAGGCGAACACCGTCGACGAGCTCGGCAAACTCATCGTCAGCAACGTGCAGATGGTGCCCGGCATCACCCGCACGCTCACGTGTTCGGTGGTGCGGCTGTAAGTGGACGAGAAGGACACCTCCTCTCCCCGCCGGGACGGCGGCACCCGCCGTGCCGCGCTCTGGGCCACACTCGTCGCGGTGCCGGTGACCGTGGCGGTGGCCGCGTTCACGTTCGCCAAGCTGGCCCCGGAGTCGCCGGAGGCCGAGCCGAGCGCGTCGGCGAGCCCTCGGGCGCAGTCCAGCGCGCCGGTCGAGATGCCCGCTCCGGCGCTGGCCGAGCGCCCGACAGTGCTCTGCCGGGCCCTGATGTCGCAGCTTCCGGACCGCGTGCGTGACCTGCCGCAGCGCCCCGTCACCGCGGGCCCGGAGCAGAACGCCGCGTACGGCGATCCGGCGCTGACCGTTGCGTGCGGCGGCAGCCCGGCGCAGTTCCCGCCCACCGACGAGGTGTGGACTGTCAACAAGGTCTGCTGGCACGCGGCCGAGGAGGCCGACGCCACGGTGCTGACCACCGTCGACCGGGAGACCCCGATCCGGGTCCGGGTACCGAAGTCGTACGAGCCGCCGCTGCAGTGGGTGACCTCGATCTCCGACACGATCGTCAGCTCGGTCCCCTCGGCGAAGCAGGCCCCCTCGGGCTGCTCCGCCTGACGCCCGCCGGCCGGCCGGCGGCCGGCGCGGCGGGACAGGCGGTCAGCGGCCGGTGTGGCGGTGCAGGGCGGTACGGATCAGCCGGTTCACCAGCTTCGGGTACTCCAGCCCGCTGGCCGACCACATCCTCGGGAACATCGACGTCGGGGTGAAGCCCGGCATCGTGTTGATCTCGTTGAGGTAGACGTCCATCTGCGGGGTGACGAAGAAGTCGACCCGGGCCAGGCCGGAGCAGTCCAGGGCCGTGAAGGCCCGGGTGGCGTAGTCGCGCACCTGCCGGGCCACCGGCTCGGGCAGGTCGGCCGGTACGTCGTACTCGCAGACCTCGTCGGCGAAGATGTACTTGGCCTCGAAGTCGTACCAGTCGCGGTCGCCGATCATCCGCACCTCGGCGAGCACCGATGCCTCAGGTGCGCCACCGGCTTCGCCCTCCAGCACGCCGCACTCGATCTCGCGGCCCACCACGGCGCCCTCGACGAGCACCTTGCTGTCGATCTCGCGGGCGGTGACGAGCGCGGCGTCCAGGTCGGCCCAGTCGTCGACCTTGGTGATGCCGAACGAGGAGCCGGCCCGGGAGGGCTTGACGAAGACGGGCAGCCCCAGGCGCTCCTTGTCCTCCTCGCTGAGCGACATGCCGGCGCGCAGCACCGCGTACGGGCCGACCGGGATGCCCTCGGCGGCGCAGAGCTTCTTGGTGAACTCCTTGTCCATGGCGGCGGCGGAGGCGAAGACGTTCGCGCCGACGTAGGGGATGTCGGCCATCTCCAGCATCCCCTGGATCGTGCCGTCCTCGCCGTACGCGCCGTGCAGCACCGGGAACACCACGTCCACGTCGGCCAGTGCCACCGGCCCCTGGGCGGGGTCGAGCACCATCAGGCCGCCGACGGCGGGGTCGGCGCGCAGCACCAGTTCGGCGCCGGAGCCGGCGGTGATCTCGGGCAGTTTGCGGTCGGCGATGGCGAGCCGGCTCGGGTCGCCGCTGGCGAGCACCCACTGGCCCTGCCGGGTGATGCCGACCGGGACCACCTCGAACTCGTCCGGGTCGAGGGCGGCCAGCACGCTGCCCGCGCTGACGCAGGAGATGCCGTGTTCGGGGCTGCGGCCGCCGAAGACGATCGCCACGCGGGTCTTACCTGGGGTGGTCATTGTCACCTCATCGTTCGCGACTGCGGCTGGCCGTGCTCGCCGGTGGCGCTCACCCGACTGACCTTACTGTGCGTTGCCGCAAGCGGTGGCCGTTACCCGGGGAGACACGGAGTCGCGTGGCAAACGGTCAGGGTGACATATACGGGGAGTAACGGAACGGTGGTGCTCAGCAGGCCGGATGCCGGGGCCGGCGGCCGACCGCGATGACCTTCACCCGCTGCCGTCCGGCCCGCACCATGCCCAGCGCCATGAACGCGCCGGCGATCCGGTCGGCCGCCTCCCGGCTGCTCGCGCCGACCACCTGACGGCGGCGCTCGGGGCTGGTCCGTTCGTCGCGCCACATGCCTTGGCGCACGTCGGTGAGGACCACGAGGAACCTGGTCATCGCGGCACCCCTCCCCGTCTCGTGGACCGGCAGGGCACGCGACGGCCGGATCGTGGGGGAGTAAGAATCCGACCGCCGCGCGCCCCATCCCCTCCGGTCGCTCACCACCACCGTCGCCACGACAACCGGCGGTGAGGACGCCGTCACACATTGACATGTTTATGAGCATGAATGCAACTCTCATCGACTTTCTCTCACGCCCGCATTCCCAAGAGATGTGCGATCATCGATGCATGGCGCCGAAAACCGCCCGGGCCCGACGGCTCGGCATCGCCCTGCGAACCCACCGCGAGGCCGCCGGGCTCACCCTGGAGGCCGCGGCCGACGAGATCAACAGCACCCGGAGCACGCTGTCCCGTTACGAGAACGCCCAGACGCCAGTCAGTCCCGCCACCGTGCGCGCGCTGCTGACCAGTTACGGCGTCGGCCCGGCCGACATCGCCGCGGCGGTGGAACTCGCGAAGGACGCCCGCAAGCCGGGCTGGTGGGTGTCCTACTCGTACCTGCTGGACCGCCGCACCATCGACTTCATCGCGCTGGAGGCGGAGGCCACCGGCATCGCGAACTTCGAGCCGTCGGTGGTGCCCGGCCTGCTCCAGACCGCCGACTACATCCGCGGCGTGATGCGCGGCGGGCCGCACACACTCAGCGACGAGCAGGTGGAGCAGCGGGTCCGGCTACGGCTGGACCGCCAGCAGCGGCTCTCCGGCGCCGAGCCGCCGATCCTCGACGCCATCATCGACGAGGCCGCGCTGCTGCGCCCGGTCGGTGACCGCTCGGTCATGTCCGGCCAGCTCCGGCATCTGCTCAAGACGACCGAGCTGCCGAACGTGACGGTGCAGGTGATCCCGCTGGCCGCCGGCTACCACCGGGGCACCCGGGGATCACTGCACATCCTGGAGTTCGCCGACCCGGCGGATCCGATCATCGCCTCGGTGGAGACCGTCGCCGGGCAGATGATCCTGGACCGGCCGGGTGACCTGCGTACCTGCGTCAAGATCATGGAGCATCTGCGGACCGTGGCGCTGAGCCCGGCGGCCAGCCGGGACCAGCTCCTCCGCCTGGAACGAGAGGTGACCAGATGAACGGCACGAACCGCGTCGCACCGGCGCCGGCCGGCTGGCGCAAGAGCAGCCACAGCGGCGACGAGGGCGCCTGCGTGGAGATGGCCCCGCTGACCGGCGCGGTGGCGGTCCGCGACTCGAAGGATCCGGCCGGCCCGGTGCTGGTGTTCCCGCCGCACGCCTGGGCCGCGTTCACCGCCGCGCCGCCGCGCGCCTGAGCGGCCCGGCCTCAGCCGAGCGGGGCGGCGGCGGTGAGGGTGCCGCGTACCGCCTCCAGCGCCGCGATGGCCACCCCGCGCGCCCCGGCCATGTCCCGGTCCGGCACCAGCGCGAAGGTGGCCACCGCCCGCTGCTCCTCCCGGAGCACCGTGTGCTCGGCGACCGTGGCGAGGAACCAGTCCCGGAACTCCGGCGCCGCCTCCACCACACCGCCGCCGACGAAGTACGCGTGCGGATCGGTGAAGTTGGCCGCGATGGTGAACAGCCGGCCCAGCGCCTTGGCCTGCTGGGTGAACACCAGGCGGGCCAGCGGGTCGCCCCGCTCGCCGTAGCCGCGCAGCAGCTTCGCCGCCCGGTCCGGCTCCTCCGCCGCGAGCGGATGCTCCGGGTGCCGGGCCAGCCAGTACGGCAGCAGGTTACGCCGGATCGCGGTGAGCGAGGCGACGCTCTCCGCGTCCCCGGTGAAGCCGCAGGCGCAGACCGGCGCCGCCTGGTCCGGCTCGACCAGGCCGTCCAGCGGGATGTGCACGTGCCCGAACTCGCCGGCCATGCCGGCCGCGCCGCCGACCACCCGGCCGGACTCCACCACGCCGCCGCCCAGCCCGGTGCCGACGATCGCCGACACCGACGACCGGGCCATCGCCTCGGCGCCGAAGTGCACGTGGTGGGCGTAGAGCGCGGCGGCGTTGCCGTCGTTCGCGTACACCACCGGCAGGCCGAGCCGCCGCTCCAGCGCGCTGCGCACGTCGAAGCCCCGCCAGGCGGGCTGGGAGAAGTTCGTCGAGCCGCGCGAGGAGATGACGCCGGTGGCGCTGGCCGGGCCGGGCGTGTCCAGCCCGACCGCGCGGACCAGGTCACGCGGCACACCGGTGTGCGCCAGCACGCCGTCGAACGCCCGCGCCAGCGCCTCCACCGCCGCCTCCGGGCCGGCGCCGACCTCGCTCGGGATCTCCAGTAGCCCGTCCACCAGGAACCGGCCGTCGACGGTCAGCACCGTGGCGTTGTCACTCGTGCCCCCGTTGTCCAGCCCCACCACCACCGGCACCCCTGCGCTGCCCACCGCCACCGCCTCCCGCCGCGCCTGACCCGAGGCTAGTTCCCGCCCGGGCCACCCGCCACGCCCCCGCGCGGACTCCCCGTGGCGGTCAGCCGGGACGGCGGGCGGTGACCGCCGTGGCCTCCCACTCCTCGTCGCGTACCACGTCCGGGTCGAGCCCGGCGGCGGTGAACACGGCGCACAGTTCCGGGGCCTGCGCGACGCTCGTCTCGACCACGACGTGCCCGCCCGGGGCGAGCCATTCGGCCGCGCCGGAGGCGACCCGGCGCAACACGGCCAGGCCGTCCGCGCCGCCGTCAAGGGCCACCGGCGCCTCGTACAGGCGTGCCTCGGCCGGCAGCGAGGACACCGCGGCGGTCGGCACATACGGCGCGTTCGCCACCACCAGGTCCAGCCGCCCACGCCGGCCGGCCGGCAGCGCGTCGAACAGGTCGCCCTGGTAGACCGGGACACCGAGTGGTTCGAGGTTGCGCCGGGCGCAGGCCACCGCCACCGGGTCGATGTCGGCGGCGGCCAGCCAGCGGGGCGCGAGCCGCTCGTGCAGCACCACCGCGGCGGCACCGGAGCCGCAGCACAGGTCGAGCACCGCCGGCGCCGGCCCGGCCAGCGCCGCCGCCGCGTCGACCAGCAGCGCGGTACGACCCCGCGGCACGAAGACCCCCGGGTGTACGGCGATCCGCCGGCCGCAGAACTCGGCCCAGCCGAGCAGGTGCTCCAACGGCAGGCCGGCGACGCGACGGTCGACCAGCCGGGTCAACGCCTGCGCCGAGTCGGCGGCGGCGATCAGCAGGTCCGCCTCGTCCTCGGCGAAGACGCAGCCTGCGGCGCGCAACCGCCGGACGAGGGCCGGACGATCGGAGGTGAACACGGTGGATGCCATGGCAAGCCTTTCGGGAAGCGCTCGTCGGCGCCCCCGGCGTCGCCTCAGCCCCGAGGCGACGCGGACTCGAAGGGAGCGCCGGTCCTCTGCTTGTGGATCGGACTCACCTCCTCGGGTCGGGGCCGCACGGGCCGTGGCTGCCCGTCACGATAGCCCAGCGGCCGGTACGCCGTCAGCCCGCCGCGTCCAGCGCGGCGGTCACGTCGGCGAGCAGGTCGGCGGTGTCCTCGACGCCGCAGGAGAACCGTACGAAACCCGGTGTGGTGGCGTCGCCCCACTGGGCCCGCCGGTCGGCAGTGGTGTGCAGCCCGCCGAACGAGGTCGCGGCGGCCACCAGCCGGGACGCGCCGAGGAAGCGGGCCACCCGGCCCTCGTCGCCCAGGTCGAACGAGAGCACGCCCGGCACGCGCCGCATCTGTGCCGACGCGACCGGGTACGCCGGGTCGTCCGGCCGGCCGGGCCACCGCACGCCGGTGACGTCCGGGCGGGCCGCGAGCACGTCGGCCAGCGCCCCCGCGTTCGCGGTCTGCCGGGCCAGCCGCAGGTCCAGCGTGGCCAGTGACCGGTGGGCGAGCCAGCAGTCGAACGCACCCGGCACCCCGCCGGTGGCGTTGCGCCAGGTGGTCGCCGCGTCCCGCAGCCCGGCGTCCCGGGTGGCCAGGTAGCCCAGCAGCAGGTCCGAGTGACCGGTCAGCGCCTTGGTGCCGGAGGCGACCACCACGTCCGCGCCGAGCTCCAGCGGGCGCTGCCCGAGCGGCGTGGCGGTGGTGTTGTCCACCGCCACCAGCGCGCCGGCGGTGCGCGCGGCACCGGCCACCGCCGCGACGTCGACGACGTCCAGGCCGGGGTTCGCCGGGGTCTCCAGCAGGACCAGCCGCACACCCTCGAGCGACGGGTACGGCCCGGCGGTCGGCACGAGCACCACGCGTACGCCGAGCCGTTCCAGGGTGTCCGAGGCGAACGAGCGCACCGCGTAGTAGCCGTCGGCGGGCAGCAGCACGGTGTCGCCGGGGCGCAGCACTGTCAGCAGCAGCCCGGTGACGGCGGCCTGCCCGCTGGCGAAGACGCGGCAGTCGCCGCCCTCCAGCTCGCCGATCGCCGTCTCCAGCAGCCGCCGGGTGGGGTTGTCCGGCCGCCCGTACCCGTCCGCCGTCGCCGACGGGCCGCGCTGCGGATCCAGGTGGTACGGCGCGGCGAAGACCGGGCCGGGCAGGAACGGCTGCCCCGGTACGGCGTCCGGCAGGCCGGCGTGCACGCTGCGCGTCCCGTCACCCCAGTGCTCGCTGCTCATCCCGGCTCCGCTCACTCGTACGACTCCGGCTTGGCGGTACGGCTCATCAGCGCGTCCACCGCCAGGCGCGGATCCATCCCCTCGTGACAGATCCGCTCGATCTGCTCGGTGATCGGCATCTCCACCCCGTGCGCCCGGGCCAGGTCGCGGATGGCCAGGCAGCTCTTGACGCCCTCGGCGGTCTGCCGGGTGGCCGCCTGGGCCTGCTCCAGCGTCTCCCCCCGGCCCAGGTGCTCGCCGAAGGTGCGGTTGCGGGCCATCGGCGACGAGCAGGAGGCGACCAGGTCACCCATGCCGGCCAGCCCGGCGAACGTGATCGGGTCGGCGCCGAGCGCCACGCCCAGCCGGGCGGTCTCGGCCAGGCCGCGGGTCATCAGCATGGCCCGGGTGTTGTCGCCGAAGCCCATCGCGGTGGCGATGCCGTACGCCAGCGCGATCACGTTCTTCACCGCGCCGCCCAGCTCGCAGCCGATCACGTCGTCGTTCGTGTACGGGCGGAAGTACGGGGTGCGGATGGACGCCTGCACCAGCGCGGTCCGCCGGCTGTCGGTGCCCGCGACCACAGTGGCGGCCGGCTGCTCGGCGGCGATCTCCGGAGCCAGGTTGGGCCCGGAGACGACCACCACCCGGTCTGCGGGCACCCCGGCGGTCTCCGTGATCACCTGGCTCATCCGCTTGGTGGTGCCCAGCTCGATGCCCTTCATCAGCGACACGAGCGTGGCGTCCGGCGCCAGGTACGGCGTCCAGTCGGCGAGGTTGCCGCGCAGCGTCTGCGAGGGCACCGACAGCACCACCACCTCGGCGCCCTCGATCGCCTCGGCCGCGTCGCCGGTGGCGGTCACCCGCTCCGGCAGCCGGATCCCCGGCAGGTACTCCGGGTTGTGCCGCCCGGTCCGGATCGCCTCGGCCACGGCGACCCGGCGGGCCAGGACCGTGACGTCCCGCCCGGCGTCGGCGAGGATCTTGGCGAACGCGGTCCCCCAGGAACCGGCGCCCAGCACGGCGACGTGCCCGCTCATTCGGTGACCTCCCGGGTGCCGGTGCGGGCGGGCCGCTGCCAGAGCGGCGGTGGCGTGCCGCCGCGGATCTCCGCGACCAGATCCCGGATGCGCAGCATGATGGTGTCCGTCATCTCCTCCAGGATCGGCCGGGTCGGCGTGGCGCCGGCCCAGGGGCTCAGGTCCACCGGCGGTCCGGCGATCACCGTCACCGGGGTACGCGGACGCAGCCCGAACCGGGCCGTACGCGGGTCGAACATCCGTTCCGGGCCGACCATGGCGATCGGGACCACCGGGGCGGCGGTGGCCAGCGCCAGCCGGGCCGCGCCGGTCTTGCCCTTCATCGGCCACAGGTCCGGCTCGCGGGTGGTGGTGCCCTCCGGGTAGATCACCACCGCGCCCCCCTCGGCCAGCGCGGCGACCAGCTTGTCCAGCGACTTGACCGCCTCGACGGTGCCGCGCTCGACCGGGATCTGCTGGCACCGGTGCAGGATCCCGCCGACCACCGGCACCCGGAACACGCTCGCCTTGCCGAGGAAGCGCGGCCAGCGCCCGGCGTCGTAGATGTAGTGCGCGACCACCAGCGGGTCGGCGTGCGAGATGTGGTTGGGCACGAGGATCACGCCGCCGTCGTGGCGCAGGTGCTCCATGCCCCGCCAGGTGCGCCGGGTCCAGACCGTCATCAGCGGTTTCACCAGCACCACGGCGAGTCGTCGCCAGAACCCCAGCCTCCGCCGTGCCACTGTGCCTCCTCGATCCGCCCACGCGCCCCGGCACAGAATCATGCCTGTTCGCCCCCGCTGCGGCCAGTGCGGGTACCGGCGCTCTCCGCTGGCAGGATGGTCGGCGTGTCTGAGGCCCGCTGGACCGTGGTGACGCCGGTGAAGCGCCTGGCAGCGGCGAAGAGCCGGCTGCGGGGCGCGCTGCCCGGCGTACCCCATGAGGAGCTGGCCCTGGCCCTGGCGGCCGACACGCTGCGCGCGGTGCGGGCGTGCCCGGCGGTCGCCGGGGTGCTCGTGGTCACCGACGACCCGTTGGTGGGCGCGGTGGCGGGCGCGGCCGGCGCCCGCGTCGTCGGCGACCCCGGCGGCGGGCTGAACGCGGCGTTGCGGCACGGCGCGGCAGTGGCCGGGCCGCGCGCCGCCGTGGCCGGCCTGACCGCCGACCTGCCGGCGCTGCGACCGGCCGACCTGGCCGCCGCGCTGCGGGCCACCCAGGGGGTACGCGGGTTCGTGGCGGACGCCCCCGGCGCGGGCACGGTGCTGCTCGCCGCGCCGGCCGGGGTGCCGCTGGCGCCGGAGTTCGGGCCGGGCTCGGCCGCCGCGCACGCGGCGAGCGGGGCACTGCCGCTGGCCGGTGACTGGCCCAGCCTGCGCCGGGACGTGGACACCCCGGCCGACCTGGCCGACGCCGCCGGGCTGGGCGTGGGGCCGCGCACCGCGGCGCTGCTGGACCGGGTCGCCGGAGCGTTCCGGTACGGTGCTGGCATGCAGGGCACGGTGGCGACCTACGACGCGTCGACCCGCAGCGGTGTGCTGCTGCTCGACGACGGCACCGAACTGGCGTTCCCGGCCCGCGCGTTCGACGCCTCCGGGTTGCGGCTGCTCCGATTGGGGCAGCGTGTCCGGATCGAGCGGGACGCCGACGGCGAGGTGATCCGGGTGACCTTGCCGACGATGGCGTGAACAACCTGGCCCGAGTTCATTTTCCGTTCACCCTCTTCGGGGAATCATGAGGTGGTGAGCACCCCTCGCGAGCACCCCGACGGTCCGCCGCCGATCCTCGACCCCGGCACGCCCCGCAACGGCCACCCCACCCGGGGCCCGGACGGGCGGTTCCGCCAGACCCGGCCCCCGGAGGAGCGCCTCGGCGCCGACCCGGACGCGGCCGGCGCGACCGGGCTGGACGAGCCGCTCGACCCGGTCGAGGGCCCGGCCGACGAGTCCGACGCCGCCCCGCCGGCCGTGCCGCCGCTGCCGGAGGACCGCTTCCTCAACCGGGAGCTGTCCTGGCTCGACTTCAACGCCCGGGTGCTGGCGCTCGCCGAGGACCCGCGCACCCCGCTGCTGGAACGGGCGAAGTTCCTGGCCATCTTCGCCAGCAACCTGGACGAGTTCTACATGGTCCGGGTGGCCGGGTTGAAGCGGCGGCTCTCCGCCGGCCTGCCGGTACGCGGCGGTGACCGGCTGCCGCTGCGCACCCAGCTCGAACTGATCACCGAGAAGGCGGCCGGGCTGGTCGCCCGGCACGCCGCCTGCCTGGTCGACGACGTGCTGCCGAAGCTCGCCGCCGAGGACATCCGTATCCTGCGCTGGAGCGACCTGGACGACGCCGAGCGGGAGCGGCTGCGCACCTGGTTCCGGGAGCACATCTTCCCGGTGCTCACCCCGCTGGCCGTCGACCCGGCGCACCCGTTCCCGTACATCTCCGGCCGGTCGCTGAACCTGGCCGTGTCGGTACGCGACCCGGACGGCGGCCCGGAGCTGTTCGCCCGGGTCAAGGTGCCGAACAACGTGCCCCGGTTCGTCCGGGTGCACCGCGACCAGCCGGGCGTGCGGTTCCTGCCGGTCGAGGACCTGATCTCGGTGCACCTGGGCCAGTTGTTCTCCGGCATGCAGGTGGTCGAGTGCCACCTGTTCCGGGTGACCCGCAACGCCGAGGTGGAGGTGGACGAGGACCGCGACGAGGACCTGCTCCAGGCGCTGGAACGGGAACTGGCCCGGCGCCGGTTCGGCCCGCCGGTACGCCTGGAGGTGGCCGCCTCCATCTCCGACCACATGCTGGAGCTGCTGGTCCGCGAGCTGGACATGGACGGCCACGACGTGCTGCGGGTGCGGGGCCTGCTCGACCTCTCCGCGCTCTGGCAGCTCTACGGTGAGGCCGACCGGCCCGACCTGAAGGACCCGCCGTTCGTGCCGGCCACCCATCCGCGGCTGGCCGAGGGCGAGGTACCGCGCAGCGTCTTCGCCACACTGCGCGACGGCGACGTGCTTGTGCACCACCCGTACCACTCGTTCGCCACCAGCGTGCAGCGCTTCGTCGAGCAGGCGGCGGCCGACCCGAACGTGCTCGCCATCAAGCAGACGCTCTACCGCACCAGCGGCGACTCCCCCATCGTGGACGCGCTCGTCGACGCCGCCGCCGCCGGCAAGCAGGTGGTGGTGCTGGTGGAGCTGAAGGCGCGCTTCGACGAGGTGGCGAACATCGGCTGGGCGCGCACGCTGGAACGGGCCGGCTGCCATGTGGTGTACGGCCTGGTGGGGCTCAAGACGCACTGCAAGACCGCACTGGTGGTACGCCAGGAGGGCAACCAGATCCGCCGCTACTGCCACATCGGCACCGGCAACTACCACCCGAAGACGGCCCGGCTCTACGAGGACTTCGGCATGCTCACCGCCGACCCGGAGATCGGCGCCGACCTGACCGACCTGTTCAACGTGCTCACCGGCTACAGCCGGCAGACCGCGTTCCGGCGGCTGCTGGTGGCGCCGCAGGGCATCCGCAGCGGCCTGATCGAGCGCATCGACAGGGAGATCGAACACGTCCGGCTGGGCATGCCGGGGCTGGTGCAGTTCAAGGTGAACTCCCTGGTGGACGAGGAGATCACCGACGCGCTCTACCGCGCGTCGCGGGCCGGCGTGCACGTGGACCTGCTGATCCGGGGCATGTGCACGCTGCGGCCGGGTGTGCCGGGGCTGTCGGAGAACATCCGGGTCCGTTCGATCCTCGGCCGGTTCCTGGAACACTCCCGGATCTTCCGGTTCGGCAACAACGGCGACGCCGAGTTCTGGATGGGCTCGGCCGACCTGATGCACCGCAACCTGGACCGCCGGGTGGAGGCGCTGGTGCAGGTGAGCGACCCGGTGGCCCGGGCGGAACTGGACCACGTCCTCACCGCCGCGTTCGATCCCGACGTGGACGCGTTCGAGCTGGCCCCGGACGGCACCTGGCACCGCCGTACCGGGGACGGCCACACACCGCTCACCCACCTGCAGGATCTGTTGCTGCGCCGGGTCGGCGGACGGGCGGACTGAGCGGGCCGTGGCGCGTGGCGGGCGGGCATACGGTGAGCGGGTGAGCGACGGCGAACCGGTACGGATCCGGGCCGCGGGCGGCGTGGTGTGGCGCCCGGGTCCGGCCGGCGTCGAGGTGTGCCTGGTGCACCGCCCCCGGTACGGCGACTGGTCGCTGCCGAAGGGCAAGCTGGACCGCGGCGAGCACCCGCTCGTGGCCGCCGTCCGGGAGGTGGCCGAGGAGACCGACGTACGCGCCGTGCCGCAGGCACGCCTGCCCACGGTCCGCTACCGCAGCGAGGGCCACGCCAAGGCGGTCGACTACTGGTCCATGCGGGCCGTCGGCACCGGCGGTTTCCAGCCCGGCACCGAGGTCGACGACGTGGCCTGGTTCCCGGTCGACGACGCGGTACGCCGCGTCAGCTACCCGCACGACGCCGAGGTGATCGCCGCGTTCGCGCCGCTGCCGCCGGTCACCGCGACGGTGCTGCTGGTCCGGCACGCGCACGCCGGCAAGCGCGGCACCTGGACCGGCCCGGACCACGGCCGCCCGCTGGACGAGCAGGGCTGGGCGCAGGCGCGGGCGCTGGTCCCGCTGGTCGCGCTGGTCCGCCCGGCGCACCTGTTCTCCGCCTCGGCCCGGCGTTGCGTGCAGACGCTGGACCCGGCGGCGGCCCGGCTGGACCTGCCGATCGAGGTCTGCGGCGACTTCGACGAGCCGGTGCCGGGCCAGCAGGCCGAGGAGTGCGCGCTGGCGGCCGCGGCGCGGCTGACCGCGCTGGCGCAGGCCGCCGGGACGGTGGCGGTGTGCAGCCAGGGCAAGGTGATCCCGGGCGCGCTGGAACGGCTCACCGGCCGCGTGGACGACGACTTCACCACCGCCAAGGGCGGCGGCTGGCTGCTGCCGTTCGCCGGTGACCGGCTGGTCCTCCCCGACCGGTTGTGAGACCTGCCGCGGCCGGCGCCGGTGGTGGCGGCCCTCAGGGCAGCGTGACGGTGAGCGTCACCGGGAGGTGGTCGCTGGCCTCGGTGCGCGGTGCGCGTACCTCGGTGGCGGTCAGGCCCGGCGAGACGAAGACGTGGTCGATCTGGGTGCGCGGATCGTCGGCCGGGCTGGTCCGCAACGGCCGGGCCGGCCCCAGCGCGTCCACCAGACCCGCGCGGGTGAACTCGGCGAACGCCGGGTCGTCCGGCTCGGTGTTCAGGTCGCCGCCGAGCACCAGTGGACGGCCGTTCGCGTACCGGCCGGCGAACGCGGCCACCTCGCCCGCCTGCTCGACCGGATCCCGGCCGGGCGGCGGTTGCAGGTGCGTGGCCACCACTGCCAGTTCCCGGCCGCCGAGGTCGAGCGTGACGCCGAGCGCCTGCGCACCGGTCGGCGCACCGTGCGCGGTCAGCCGCCGGGTCTGCCCGGAGCGCGCCGGGAAGCGGCTGAGCACCGCGTCGCCCCAGACCGGGTCGGCGGCGGGCGCGAAGACGTACGGCATCCCCAGCCGCCCGGCCAGCGACGCCAGCGTGTCGTGGCCGCCGTTGAGCCACCAGCCCCGGTCGACCTCGCTGAGCAGGATCACGTCCGCGCCGCGCAGTTCCCGGGCCACCGCGTCCAGGTCCAGCCGGCCGTCCAGGCCGAATCCCATCCGGATGTTGTACGCGGCGACCCGCACCGCCGCCGGGGTGGTGGCGGCCCGGGCGGTGGTGGGCGGCACGTGCAGCGTGGCGGCGAGCCCGGCCAGCGCCGTCAGGCCGCCCAGGGCCGCCACCCGGGCCGTGGTGGGCAGCGCCGGGGCGGATGACGTCACGCCGGGCCGGAGGGACGCGCCGACCGCCACCAGAGCCACCAGGACGGCCGTGGCGACCGGTGCCCACCCGTTGGGGTACCCCAGGTCGTAGGCGGCGTAGTAGGCCACCGTGGCCACCGCGAACACCAGCATCCCGAGCGCCGCCGCCCGCCCGCGCCGCGCCCCCGCCCGCCCGTCGTCGGCGGCCCGGTCGTCGTCGGCGGCCGAGTCGGTGAGCGCCAGGCAGCCGCCGAGGCCGGCGGCGGTGAGCAGGTACGCCGGGACGAGACGCCCGGCCACGAACAGCACCGAACCGGCGAGCAGCGCCAGCGGCCACACCACCCGGGCCAGGCGCATCGGTGCCCGGAACAACGCCGTCGCCAGGAACAGCAGCACCGCGAGCGCGCCCGGCAGGGCGCCGTTGCCGGGGCGGGCCAGGCCGGGGAAGTCGGGCGATCCGCCACCGGCGGCGGCGCTCCACAGCGCCGGGACGAGCGCCACCTGGCCGGCCAGCAACAGCGCCGGCCCGCACAGCAGCCAGGCCCGGCGGCCCGGGGTGGGCGCGCGCGGCCCGGCGTCGCCGTCCACCACATCCGCCGCCGGGGCGGCCGTCCGCTCCCCGTCGCTCACATCCGCCGGCGCGGCCGTCCGCTCCCCGTCCCTCACGTCCGCCGGCGCGGCCGTCCGCTCCCCGTCCCTCACGTCCGCCGGCGCGGCCGTCCGCTCGCGCCGCGCCGCAGTGGACGCGGCCAGGAACGCCGACACCAGCAGGACGCTCAGGCTCCAGCCGAGCGTCCCGCCGCGCCACACCAGATCCTCGGTGCCCAGCAGGGCGTGGCCGACGGCGTTGCCGGCCAGACCGAGCGCCAGCCCGGCAACCGGTCGCGCTGCCGACGCGGCGACAGCGGCGAGCCAGACCAGGCCGGCGAGCAGTCCGGCGCAGGCCAGCCAGAGTTGGGCCGGGCCGCCCGGTTGCGCGGTGAGCGCCAGCCGGGCCGCCGCCAGCACACCCGCGGCGACGAGTCCGACCGGGCCGGCGCCGACGCGGCGTACGAGCGTGGGCGCGGCGAGGGCCAGCAGGAACCAGCCGAGCGCGAACGCGCCGAGCAGCTCGGCGGGCGTCTCGGCGGCCCGCCCGAACAGGGTGATGACCGACGGCAGCCAGACTCGCAGCACGTCCAGCAGAACCGCGATACCGAGCGCGAGCGTGAGGGTGGAGAGGTGACGGTGCCGCACGGGCGCCTCTTCTCGTGACCGACGGGGGTTTTCGGCACGGCGATTCTGCGGCGCGCGACGGCGGGTGGTCAACGCGTACCCGTGCGAAAGGGCGCCCACCGCGAACGGTGGGCGCCCTTTGCCGGGTCGTCCGGTCAGCGCCGGGTGGCGGCCTTCTTGGCCGGCGCCTTCTTCGCGGGGGCCTTCTTCGCCGCCGTCGTCTTCTTGGCCGTGGCGGACTTCGCCGCGGTCGTCTTCTTGGCGGCGGTGGTCTTCTTCGCCGCGGTGGTCTTCTTCGCCGCGGTGGACTTCGCCGCCGTGGTCTTCTTCGCCGCCGTGGTCTTGGTCGCGGCGGCCTTCTTCGCCGGCGCGGCCTTCTTGGTCGCGGTGGTCTTGGTGGCCTTCGCCGCCGTGGTCTTCTTCGCGGCGCCGGTGGTCTTCGCCGCCGTCGCCTTGGCGGCCCCGGTGGTCTTCTTCGCGGCGGCGGTGTCCTTCGGCACCTTGCCGCTGGCCACCATCTCCTTGAAGCCCGCGCCGGCCCGGAACGTCGGGACGGAGGTCTTCTTGACCTTCACCGCCTCGCCGGTTCGCGGATTGCGCGCTGTTCGGGCTCCCCGGACGCGCTTCTCGAACGCTCCGAAACCGGTGATCGCCACCTTCTCGCCCTTGGTGACCGCCGCCTGGACCTCAGCGAGAACCGCGTCGAGCGCGGCCGTCGCCGTCTTCCGGTCCCCCAGGCGAACGGCGAGCGCCTCGATGAGCTCGGCCTTGTTCACGACTTCCTCCCGATTGTGCAACTGACTCGACGCGAGCCATTCTGCGCGCACGGTATGCCCTGTGCTGCCTGGACACAAACATTCGGTGGAAAAAAGCCCTTGTGTCGCAACGGATTCGCCCCCACCGGATACACCGGTGGGGGCGAGAAGCCGTCTGCGGTCAGGCTACCGACGGCAGGAACGACGGCCGGGACGCCTCGAAGGCACTGATCTCGGCCTGGTGCCGGAGGGTGAGTCCAATGTCATCCAAGCCCTCCATCAACCGCCAGCGGCTGTGGTCGTCCAGCGGGAAGGCCCAGGTGGCGTCCCCGGCGCGGACCTGGCGGGCGGCGAGGTCGACAGTGATCGGAGTGCTCGGCTCCGATTCCACGAGGCCCCACAGTTCCTCGACGGCTTTCAATTCCAGCTCTACCGGAAGGAGTCCTTCCTTGAGCGCGTTGCCCCGGAAGATGTCGCCGAAGCGAGGCGAGATGACGGCCCGGAAGCCCCAGTCCCGCAGCGCCCAGACGGCATGCTCCCGGGAGGATCCGGTGCCGAACTCGGGACCGGCGATCAGAATCGACGCGCCCGAATGAGCCGAATCGTTGAGCACGAATGCCGGGTCCTCCCGCCACGCGCTGAACAGCCCGTCGGCGAAACCGGTCCGGGTCACCCGCTTGAGGTACACCGCCGGGATGATCTGGTCGGTGTCCACGTTGGATCGGCGCAGCGGCACGGCCGTGCCGGTGTGGGTGGTGAACTTGTCCATCTCTCGGCTGCCCTTCTACAGGTCGGCGGGAGCGGCCAGGCGGCCGACCACCGCGGTGGCGGCGGCGACCGGCGGGGACACCAGGTGCGTACGCCCGCCCCGGCCCTGCCGTCCCTCGAAGTTGCGGTTGGAGGTCGAGGCGGAGCGCTGGCCCGGCTTCAGGGTGTCCGGGTTCATGCCCAGGCACATCGAGCATCCGGCGAAGCGCCACTCGGCGCCGGCGTCGGTGAAGACCTTGTCCAGCCCCTCGATCTCGGCCGCCTCCCGGACCGCGGCGGAGCCGGGGACCACGAGCATGCGTACGCCCTCGGCGACCCGCCGCCCGCGCAGCACCTCGGCGGCGGCCCGCAGGTCCTCCAGGC
Source organism: Micromonospora sp. NPDC049151 (assembly GCF_040648395.1). NCBI lineage: Bacteria > Bacillati > Actinomycetota > Actinomycetes > Micromonosporales > Micromonosporaceae > Micromonospora > Micromonospora sp. NPDC049151. The sequence continues at coordinate 266,660 of NZ_JBEZDP010000001.1, read as the reverse complement.
GGCCGTTGGTGCAGGAGCCGACGAACACCACGTCCACCGCGAGGTCGCGCAGCGGCGTGCCCGGGGTGAGGTCCATGTACTCCAGGGCCCGCCGGGCGGCTACCTGCTCCGGCTCCGTGACGAAGTCCTCCGGGCTCGGCACGGCGGCGCCCAGCGGCACGCCCTGCCCGGGGTTGGTGCCCCAGGTGACGAACGGCGTGATCCGGCTCGCGTCCAGCGTGACCTCGGTGTCGAAGGTCGCGCCCTCGTCGGTGGGCAGCGTCCGCCAGTACTCCAGCGCCGCGTCCCAGTCGTCGCCCTGGGGAGCGTTGGGCCGCCCCTTCAGGTACGCGAACGTGGTCTCGTCCGGCGCGATCATGCCGGCCTTGGCGCCCCACTCGATGGACATGTTCGCGATCGTCATCCGCCCCTCCATCGAGAGGTCGCGGATCGCCTCGCCCCGGTACTCGACGATGTGTCCGCGCCCGCCGCCGGTGCCGACCTGCGCGATCAGCGCGAGCACCAGGTCCTTGGCGGTGACGCCGGGCGCCAGCTCGCCGACGACGTTCACGGCCATGGTCTTCGGGCGGGCCTGGGGCAGCGTCTGCGTGGCCAGGACGTGTTCGACCTCACTGGTGCCGATGCCGAACGCCAGCGCCCCGAACGCGCCGTGGGTGGCGGTGTGCGAGTCGCCGCAGACGATCGTCATGCCGGGCTGGGTGAGGCCCAGCTGCGGGCCGATGACGTGCACGATGCCCTGGTTCTCGTCGCCCAGCGGGTGCAGGCGGATGCCGAACTCGGCGCAGTTGCGGCGCAGCGTCTCGATCTGGGTGCGGGAGGTGGGGTCCGCGATCGTGAGCAGGTCGCCGCGCCGGGAGCGGAACGCCGGGTCGTCGTACCCGGTCGGGGTGTTGTGGTCCTCGGTCGCGATCGTCAGGTCGGTACGGCGGACCCCGCGCCCGGCCAGACGCAGCCCGTCGAACGCCTGCGGGCTGGTCACCTCGTGCAGCAGGTGCAGGTCGATGAAGAGCAGGTCCGGCTCGCCGTCGGCGGAGCGGACCACGTGTGCGTCCCAGACCTTCTCGGCCAGGGTCCTCGGTTGAGTGACTCCCACCATCTGGACATCCTAAATTCTGGGAGGTAAATTTCGGCTTGTGGGACACAGTATGAGCGGTGTCGGCGTTCTCGACAAGGCGGTGGTCATCCTGGCCGCCTGCGTCGACGGCGCCAGCCTGGCCGAACTCGTTGAACGCACCAAGCTGCCCCGGGCCACCGCGCACCGGCTGGCACAGGCGCTGGAGATCCACCGGATGCTCGTCCGGGACACCCAGGGGCGCTGGCGCCCGGGTCCACGCCTGGGCGAGTTGGCGAACGCGGCCCCGGACGTGCTGCTGACCGCCGCCGAGCCGCTGCTCGCCGCGCTACGGGACGCCACCGGCGAAAGCGCCCAGCTCTACCTGCGCCGCGCCGACGAGCGGATCTGCGTGGCCGCCGCCGAGCGCGCCAGCGGCCTGCGGGACACCGTCCCGGTCGGCTCGGTGCTGCCGATGACAGCCGGTTCGGCGGCGCAAATCCTGCTGGCCTGGGAGCCCCCGGAGGCGGTCATGCCGCTGCTCCCCCGCTCCAAGTTCACCGGCCGCACGCTGGCCGAGGTGCGGCGGCGTGGCTGGGCCCAGAGCGTCGCCGAGCGGGAGGCGGGTGTGGCGAGCGTCTCAGCGCCGATCCGCGACCGCACCGGCCGGGTGATCGCCGCGATCAGCATCTCCGGCCCGATCGAGCGCCTCGGCCGCCGCCCCGGCGAACGCCACGCCATGGCCGTCGTCCGGGCCGGCCAGCGCCTCTCCGGCCTCTAACCCCGGCTGCCCGGCTGCCCGGCTGCGAGATCTTGGTACGAAACGGCCCCTGGAGGGGCTGTTCAGTCCCTGGAGGGGCCGTTTCGTACCAAGATCTTCGCTTGCCCGGAACGGCGACACGCCCACCCCTCCCCCCGCCCCTGATCAAGGAGTTTGCGGCGTATCGGGGCGGCAAGGGTGACCCAAACTCCTTGATCACCGGGGGGAGGGCCGGGGCGGGGCCGGGGCGGGCGGGGGTGGGAATGCGGAACGGCCCGCCTCGCTCGACGCGAGACGGGCCGTTCGATGACGTAGCCCCGACCGGATTCGAACCGGCGCTACCGCCTTGAGAGGGCGGCGTCCTGGGCCGCTAGACGACGGGGCCAGGCACTTTTCGTGCTTCACCGCCCTGCCGGGCGGCGTGGCAGTAGTCTAGCGGCATCCGTCCGGCGTCACGCGGAGGGGGTCACCCCCTTGCGCACGGGGGCCGGACAGCAGAAAGCCCGCCCCGGACAACGGGACGGGCTGTCGGTGCTGTAGCCCCGACCGGATTCGAACCGGCGCTACCGCCTTGAGAGGGCGGCGTCCTGGGCCGCTAGACGACGGGGCCAGAACCTTCATTGCACTCCGCCAGCGGTGAGCTGCCGGAATCCAGCGTCCGAGGGTTCTTGCGAACCCTCGGTTGCGCTGGGGTACCAGGACTCGAACCTAGACTAACTGAACCAGAATCAGTCGGGCTGCCAATTACCCCATACCCCATTGGCCCCTTGCGGCGCCGGGAATGAACTTTACCCTCCCGGTGCCGACAGGCCAAATCCAACCCCTCGAACCCCATCTGACCAGCGGAAACGAGGCATCGGACCGAATCAGGCGACCGGGACGACAGGGTTGCTGAGCTCCCCGATCCCCTGGATCCGCACGGTGACCGTATCCCCCTCGGTGAGCGGGCTAACCCCCGCCGGCGTGCCGGTCAGGACCACGTCGCCGGGCAGCAGCGTCATCACGTGCGAGATGTACGACACCAGCCCCGGTACGTCGAACACCATGTCCTTGGTCCGGCCGATCTGGCGTACCTCCATCTCCTCCGGGTTGCGGCCCACCTCACAGCGGATCTCCAGATCGCTGACGTCGAGCCCGGTGGTGATCCACGGCCCGATCGGGCAGAACGAGTCGAAGCCCTTGGCGCGGGTCCACTGCCCGTCGGAACGCTGGAGGTCCCGCGCGGTGACGTCGTTGGCGCAGGTGTAGCCGAAGATGGCCCGTTCGGCGGCGGCCCGGTCGGCCCGGCGGGCGCCCGGGGCGCCGATCACCACGGCGAGTTCCGCCTCGTGCTCGACCTGCTTGGAGAAGATCGGCAGACGGATGGCGTCGCGTGGGCCGATCACCGAGGTGGACGGCTTGAGGAAGAGCAGCGGCTCCTTCGGCACCTCGCTGCCGTGTTCGGCGGCGTGTTCGGCGTAGTTGCGGCCGACACACACCACCTTGCTGGGCAGGATCGGCGACAGCAGCCGGACGTCGGAGAGCGCCCAGCGGGCGCCGGAGAACTGGATCTGTCCGAACGGGTGGCCCTCGATCTCGGCGATGGTCAGGCCCTGCGGCCCGGCCTCCGGCTCGCCCTCGACGACCCCGAACGACATTCCCTTGGCATGAGCGAAACGAGCGATACGCACCCGGCCAATCTATCCCCGCCCGGCCGCAGCCCGGCGGACACCGGCAGGCGGCGTGCCCGGCCGCCGCGCGGCCCACCCGCACCGGCAGCCGCCGGCCTCCACACGGCGACGTCGCGGCAGGGTACGCGCGATCGCGCCGGACGGGGCGGGAATGGCGGCTTCGTACCCGCCCGGCGGTCCCCGGCCCATAGCTTCGGGTCCGGAGGTTCGTTGGTATGCCTGCATCGAGACGACACCACAGGGCCCTGGCAGTGTTCGTGAACTGCCTCGGCGTCATCGCCGCCGTACCGGCGCTGTCCCCGGCGACGCCCCGCGCGGCCGCCGCCCCCGCCCATCCGGCCCCGCCCGCGGCGGTCATCCCCGGTGCCGCGGCCACCCCGATCCCGACCGGCGTGCCGGCGGTGCCCCCGGCGGTGCCGACCACCGGCCCGGCGCAGGTCCGGCCGACGATGCCCCCGGTAAGCGTGGCGGTGGGCGCGTCGGGTACCCCGGCGCCGGGGTACCGGATCGAGGTCCGCAACGCCGGCACGGCACCCGTCGACACGATGGTCCGGCAGGAGTTGCCGAACGGGTCGCGGGCCACCGCTGTGACAGGCGGTGGCCGGGCCAGCCGGCCCGCCGGGGCGAGCGCCGGTGAGGTGACCTGGCGGCTGCGGCTGCCGGCCAAGAGCACCACCACGGTGCACACCGCGCTGTCGGTTCCCGGCCAGGGCCGGTCGGTGACCGCGCCCACCTGCGTCTACGGCACGGACGGCACCCGCCCGTTCGACTGCGCCACGGCGACCTGGGTGGGGGCCGCGACGGCTCCGGCGGCCCAGATCACCGCCGCCCCGGCCTGGCGGCGGCCGCCCGTGCTGCTCGCCGCGTTCACCGCGCTGCTGGTGGTCACCGCCGGCGTGCTGTGGTGGGCCGTGCGGCGCCGCCGGCGCGCGGCGGCGGGAAGCGCCGCGCCCGGCGTCATGGTCCGCGGCGGGACGACACCTGCCGGGGGTACGCCCGGAGGCGGCGCGACACCCACCGGCGCCCCCGGAGGCGGTGCCCGCCACACCGGCGTCGTGCCCGGCCTCGGCATACCCGGCGAAAGCGGGCCGGGCCAGGCCGGATCGGCCCAAGGCGGACCGGGTCAAGGCATGCCGGGTCAGGGCGGACCGACCCAAGGCGGACCGACCCAAGGCATGCCGGGTCAGGGCATGCCGGGTCAGGGCATGCCGGGTCAGGGCGGACCGGGTCAGGGCATGCCGGCCCGAGGCGGTCCGGGTCGAGGGCCGGTCGAGCGGGGCACCGTCTATCCGCGGACGTCCGTACCGTCGCCCGCGAGCCGCCGTCGGAGGCCGCCGGTCTGGCTCGTGGTCGGCGTGGCCGCGGCCGTGCTCGCGGGTGTGGTCGGCGCGGCGGCCTGGTCGGCCACGCAGCGGGTGGCCGCGATGGACACCACCAAGCAGCCGACGAGCGGCGCGTGGGTGGGCACCAGCGTCACCGGCGCGCTGGGCCAGCCACTGCGCGAGAACGCGTTCGAGTTCACCGTCTACCGGCTGAGCTGCGGCGCCGACGTGCTGCCTCCGGCGCCCGGTGGCGGCCGGCCGTGCCTGGCCACGATCGGGGTGCGCAACCTCACGTCCGAGGACCAGACGTGGCACGGGCAGTTGCAGCGCGCGTACCTGCCGAGCGGGAACTGGGTGGCCGCCGACGAGGACGCGACCCGGGTGGCGAACCTGGGCCGGGACGTCTTCACCCAGCCGGTGGCAGCCGGGCGGCGGGTGCTGCTGCCGCTGGTGTTCACCATGCGTGGGGACGAGCCGCCGAAGCGGCTGGAGCTGCGCAGCGGCGTCTTCTCCGCGGGCGTGCGGGTGGACGTGACGTGATCCGGGCACGGGCGGCGGTCGTACCCTGGGGTGTGTGACCGCCGCCCTCGCCCCCGCACTCGACCGGGCCGACTGGCAGGCCCGCCGGCAGGCCCACGAGGCGCGGGTGGACGCCTGGCTGACGCCGCACCTGGCCCGCCGTCGCACCGGGGTGAAGCACCCGGTGGAGGACTTCCTGTTCACCTACTACTCGCACCGCCCGGCGCAGTTGCGCCGCTGGCACCCGGGTGCGGGCGTGGTGCTGCGCGACGCCGAACCGGCCGCCTTCGGCCCGGACTACACAGCGGGCGCCGCCGGGCTCACCCTGGACACCGACCGGGTACGCGCGCGCCGCGCCGAGTCGATCGCCTGGATCCGTACGCTGCTCGCGGCGACCGCCGCACGCCCGGCGCACTTCGGCTGTTTCGGCATGCACGAGTGGGCGATGGTCTACCGGCAGACTCAGGAGCAGGTGCGGCACAACGCCTGGCCGCTCCGGCTGAGCCCGGCGGCGACGGCGGCTGTGGTCTCCGAGCGCGGCGTGCGGTGCAGCCACTTCGACGCGTTCCGCTTCTTCACCGCGCCGGCCCGGCCGCTGAACGTGCTCCAGCCGACCCGGGAGGGTCAGCACGCGCTGGAGCAGCCGGGCTGTCTGCACGCCAACATGGATCTCTACAAGTGGGCCTACAAGCTGTCGCCGCTGGTCCCGTCGGAGCTGGTGGCTGACTGTTTCGCGCTGGCCCGGGAGATCCGGGCGCTGGACATGCGGGCCAGCCCGTACGACTTGGCCGATCTGGGCTACCCGCCGGTGCGGGTGGAGACGCCGGAGGGCCGGGCCGAGTACGCCGCCGCCCAGCGCGAATTCGCCGAGCGGGCCGCCGGGTTGCGGGCCCGGCTGCTGGCCGCGCTGGACCGCGCGACGCCGGCCGACCACCGCTGAGCGCGGGGCCGGCCGGCGCGGCCGGTCAGTTCGCGGCGCAGGTCACCGTCGGCGCCGGGTTCGGGGCGGCACCGTCGGCCAGGAACCCGAACGTGGTCTGGGCGGCCGGGGCCAGGGCGCCGTTCCAGCTCGCGTTCCGGGCGGTCACAGTGGTTCCGGTCTGCGTCACGTCGGCGCTCCACGCCTGGCTGATCCGCTGGCCGCCGGCGAGCGGGAAGCGCACGGTCCAGCCGGCGATCGGCGCGGTGCCGTCGTTGCGCACGGTCACCTCCCCCTGGAATCCGCCCGGCCACTGGCCGGCGAGGCGCCAGGTGGCGGTGCAGCCGCCGGGCGTCGACGTCGGGCCCACGGTGGGCGACGGGCTGAGGCTGAGGCTGACGGTCGGCAACGGCGTGGGGCTCGTTGTCGGGCCGGGCGTGGTGCGGCCGAGCGCGGCGACCAGCGCGGGGTACCACCTGTCGGACATCTTCTGGTCCCCGGCCGCGTTGGGGTGCACTCCGTCGTAGGTGTCGGTGGCGGTGCTGAACCCGGTCCACTGGTCGACGACCACGATCGGTGAGGCGGCTGTGGTCTTCCCGGCCGCCCAGCCGTCGATCAGCGCGTTGAGCGCCACGGTCCGCTGGCCGCACTCGGGGCAGCTCGCCGGGTTCATCGGGATGATCTTCGCGACCAGCACTGTCGTGGCCGGGTTGGCGGCGCGCATCTGGTCCACCAGTTTCGAGTACGCGGCCAGGATCGTGGCGGGCGCGATGTTGCTCCACACGTCGTTGGTGCCGAAGTGCATGAGCACGACGTCCGGGCGGGTGGCGGCCAGCCAGCCGGGCAGCAGGTTCTGGTTCGCCACGTTCGTCGCGAGGTAGCCGCCGTGGCCCTCGTTGTCGCCGTCGTAGGGCACGCCGCAGCCCTGCGGCCCGAGCGTGCCGACGAAGTCGACGTCGGTGTGGCCGGTGGACTGGAGGCGGTTCCAGAGCAGCGCCCGCCAGCAGCCGGGCGACCCGGTGATGGAGTCGCCGAGCGGCATGACGCGGATCGGGGTGGCCGCCGCGGCGGCCGGGGGCGGGGTGGCGGTGAGGGCGAGGCCGAGGGCGAGGACCGGCAGCAGCGCGGCGAGTGCGGTCAGCGCGGCGCGCAGGGGGTTTCGGGACATGCGGAAGGGACTCCTGTCACTGTGACGTGGTGGTCGGTGACGGCCCTGACGCTCCCATACGCATTGAAGTGCTTCGACGCCTTCGGCTCAACCCTCCGGGTGGCCCCGGTGCTCGTTCCACTCCGGGGCGAGAATCGACATGACCGTGGCGTCCACCCAGTCGTCGCCGTCGCGCAGCACCTGCCGCAGCGTCCCCTCGGCGACGAAACCCACCTTCTCGTAGGCACGCCGGGCGCGCGGGTTGAACGCGAACACCTCCAGGCCGATGCGGTGCAGGCCGAGCTGTTCGAAGCCGTACCCGACGACGAGCCGGACCGCCTCGGTGCCGAGGCCGCGGTCGCGGCCGCCGGGCCCGATCAGCGTGCGGAAGTTGCAGCTGGCGTTGGCCCGGTCCCACTCGTTGAGCACCACCTCTCCGACGCAGGTGCCGCTCACCCGGTCCACCACCGCGAGGTCGAGCCGGTCGCCCTGGCTGTTGCGGGTGCCGTACCAGGCGCGCAGCCGGGACGGCTCGAACGTCTCGCCGGCCGGGCTGCCGGTCAGCCGGGCCACCTCCGGGTCGGCCAGGATCTCGGCGAGCGCCGGCAGGTCGTCGTCGTGGAACGGGCGCAGCACCACGCGCTCGCCGGTGAGCGTGGGCTTGACGGAGAAGTCGATCACGGAGCGGAATTCTCCGGGCGGCGTGCGCGACGGCTCAACCGGATTTCGGTCAGTCGCCGTCCACCCGGCGGTCGCGTTTGCGCTGGGACTGACGTTTCTTCTCGGCCAGGCGGCGTTCCTTGGCGCCGCGCGACGGGCGGGTCGGCCGGCGCGCCTTCGGCGGCGGGGCGACCGCGTCGCGCAGCAGCGCGGCCATCCGCTCGCGGGCCGCCTCCCGGTTGGCCAGTTGCGCGCGGTGTTCGCTGGCTGTCACCGTCAGCACACCGCCGACCAGGCGGCCGGCCAGCCGGGCCAGCGCCCGTTCCCGCAGCGCCTCCGGCACGCTCGGCGAGCCGCCCAGGTCGAAGCTCAGCTCCACCCGCGAGTCGGTGGTGTTGACTCCCTGCCCGCCGGGCCCGGATGACCGGGAGAACCGTTCCCGCAGTTCGGCTGCGGGCAGCACGAGCCGGTCGGTCACCCGCAGTCCGTCGTCCACGCCCCGAGGCTAGCGCCCGGCGCGGTGACTCGGGGTGGGGGTGGCGCTCGGCGTGGGACCGGCCCGCTCCTCGCCGCCGCCGGCCGCCGCGTACGCGGCCGCGCCGAAGAGCAGCAGGGCGATCACGGCGAGCTTGACTGCCACGCCCCGGATCGCCAGCCAGGCGTTGCGCCGGGCGGTGGGGACGGTGGTCCGGGCCGTCCGGTAGTCCGTCCAGCCACGCTTCGCACGCGCGTAGGACGCGCCGACTCCGGCGCCGATGATCAGGCCCACCAGGAGGAGGGCCGCGATGACAGCTTGCTCCACCTCCGCCAGTATCCATACTCAGCGTAATATTTCTATGCTCGGATGATTTCGCGCCGGATATCCGACACTTCGTACCGATCTTGCACTGCTTGTGCAGGTCAGCGCGGGCGGCGGGCCGCCCGCGCGGGCGGCTCAGCCACCCCGGCCGATGATGGTGTCGGCGGTCTGCTGGACCTGGTCGATCGGGATGGCGAAACCGATGCCGATCGAGCCGCTGCCGTCGATGGTCGCGATCGCCGTGTTCACGCCGACCACCTCACCGCGCGCGTTCACCAGCGGCCCACCGGAGTTGCCCGGGTTGATCGAGGCGTCGGTCTGCACCGCCGTGTGCCGGCCGTTGCCGATCCGCACCTGCCGGTCCAGGGCACTGACGATGCCCGCGGTGACGGTCCCGGCCAGCCCGAGCGGCGACCCGACCGCCAGCACCGGCTCCCCGACCCTCGTCGAGTTCGCCTTCGCGAGCGGCAACGGCGGCAGCCCGGCCGACGCGGGCACCTTCAGCACCGCGAGGTCGCTGCCCGGCTCCCGGCCCACCACCTCGGCCGGGAAGCGCCGCCCGTCCGAGGTCTCCACAGTCACCGCGCCGGCGCCGCCCCGGGCCAGGATGTGGTCGTTGGTGACGATGTGCTGCTCGTTGTCGATGGCGAACCCGGAGCCGGACGCGGACGCGCCGGAGCGGCCCCCCACCATCACCGAGACCACCCCGGGCACCGTCTTGCCGGCGGCGGTGACCAGTTCGGCCGGCACCGGCGCGGCGGACGCCGCCGCCGGTCCCGGCGCGCCCCGGTCGGCCGCCCAGGTGCCGGCCGCCGCGCCGGAGACGGTGGAGAGCGCCACCACCGCCGCCACGCTCAGCAACCGGTGCCGGAGGCTCCGCCGCCCGGCCTCCGGCCCGCCCCCGGGTACGTCCCGGTAGCCGCGCCCGTCCGGGTCCAGCTCCGGCGAGACGAACCACGGGCCGCGTGGCTCGCCGAGTCCGGTCTGCACTGCCATGCCTGGCTCCTCACGTGTCGTGCGGTAGTGGTGTGCGGGTCAGGGCAGCCGGGAGAACCACCGCAGCGAGCCGGCCGCGGCGCCCATCGCCAGGACCAGTCCGAGGCCGATGAAGCGGGCCGAGACGTCCTGCCGCTCGGTGCGGTAGCCCACCGAGGTGCCGATGTCCTCGTAGACGTCCTTCAGCTCGGCGCTGGTGGACGCCTCGTGGAAGCCGCCGCCTGTCGCCTCGGCGACCGCCCGCAGCGTCTGGCCGTCCACCGGCACCTGGATCGCCCGGCCTCCCCTGTCGACCGAGCCACCGGGCGTGCCGAAGGAGATGGTGTGCACCGGCACCTTCGCGGCGACCGCCTGGTCGGCGGCCTCCATCGGGTCCATGCCGGAGGTGTTCGCGCCGTCGGAGAGGATGATGATCCGGGCCGGCGGCGGGTCCTTGGCGGCGGTGGCGTCCAGGCTCTTGACCGCGCCGAGCGAGGTGCTGATCGCCTCGCCGATGGCGGTGCCCTGCACGCCGGTGATGCCCTCGGCCAGCCGCCCGATGCCGTCGTGCAGCGCCTCCCGGTCGGTGCTCGGCGGCACCAGCACCGCCGCGCTGCCGGCGAACGCGACGAGGCCGACGTTGAACTCGTCGGGCAGCCCGTCGACGAACCGCCGGCCCGCCTCCTTGGCCGCCGTCAACCGGTCCGGGTCCACGTCACCGGCGAGCATCGAGGTGGAGACGTCCACCGCGACCATCACCGTGGCCCGCTCCCGGGGCACCCGCACCTCCGCCTCGGGCCGGGCGAACCCGACCACGAGCAGCGCCAGCATGGCGAGGAACAGGCCCGCCGGGACGTGCCGCCGCCAGGCCGGGCGGCGCGGTGCGACCCGGTCGAGCAGGCGCAGGTTGGTGAAGCGCACCGCGTACCGGCTCTGCCGCCGTTGCAGCACCAGGTAGCCGGCGACCAGGGCGACGACGGCGAGCAACAGCCAGAGGCGGGCGGGTGACTGCCAGGTCATGCGACACCTCCGCGGGCCGCGGCCGGCACGGTGGCCAGCCGGCGCTGCTCGTGCACGTACCGGACGACGTCCGCGCACCAGTCCCGGTCGGTGCGCAGCGCCAGGTGGGTGGCGCCGGCCCGGCGCAGCGTGCGGCGTACCTGGTCGCGCTGCTCGGCGGCGGCGTGCGCGTACCGCTCGCGCAGGGCCGGGTCGCCGGTCCACACCTCGCGGTGCCGGCCGCTCTCCGGGTCGACCAGCGTGACCAGGCCGACGTCCGGCAGCTCCAGCTCACGCGGGTCGGTCACCTCGACCGCGAGCACCTGATGCCGGACCGCGAGGCGGCGCAGCGCCGCGGCCCAGGGCGGCGGCGCGGCGTCCGGGTCGTCGGGCAGCTCGTCGAGGAAGTCGGAGACGATCACCACGAGACCGCGCCGGGTGGCCACGCGCTGGAGGCCGTCCAGCCCGTCGACCAGGCCCGGCGCCGCGTCCGTCCGGCCCGCGCCGGCCGCGCCGACGCCGTCGGAGTCCGGCAACTCGCCGGTACGCGGGGCGCCGAGCAGCGCGCGGAGCAGCCCGAGCAGATGGGTACGCCCGCTGCGGGCCGGGAACCGGCGCAGCCCGTCCGGGGTGAGCACCTGGGCGCCGAGCCGGTTGCCGACTCCGGCGGTGAGGAAGCCGATCGCCGCCACGGCGGCCACCGCGAGTTCCCGTTTGTCCAGCGTGGACGTCCCGTACTCCATGCTGGGGCTGGCGTCGACGAGCAGCCAGGTGGTCAGTTCCCGGTCCGCGTCGACCTCCCGTACGTGCGGAACCGTGGTCCGGGCGGTGACCGCCCAGTCCATCCGGCGTACCTCGTCCTCACCGGGCCGGTACTCGCGGCTGCCGGCCGCCTCACTGCCGGGACCGGGCAGCAGGCCGCGATAACGGCCGTGCAGCAGGCCGTCGAGCCGCCGGGTCACAGTCAGCTCCAGCCGGCGCAGCCGCTGGTCCGGGGCGAGATCGGCGAGCCCGGGCTCGGCCGCGCCGGTCATGCCGCCGCCAGGTCGGACACCGTCTCCGTGGGCCCGTTCACCAGCCGGGGCGGCGGCACCGCCTCGATCACCCGGCGCACCACGTCCTCGCCGGAGATCCCGTCGGCGATGGCGTCGAAGGAGAGCACGAGCCGGTGCGCCAGCACGTCCACAGCCAGTTCCCTGATGTCCTCGGGGAGCACGTAGTCCCGGCCGTGGATGAGCGCCTGGGCGCGGGCGGCGGCGACCAGGCCGAGCGTGGCCCGGGGGCTGGCCCCGTACGCCAGCAGGGGCACGACGTCGGCCAGGCCGAAGCGCTGCGGGTCGCGGGTGGCGAGGATGAGGCGGACCACGTACTCGGCGAGCGCGTGGTGGACGAAGACGTCGGTGGCGCGGCGCTGGAGGTCGCGCAGCCGGACCGGATCGAGCACGGTACGCGCGGTGGGTCGCGCGGTGCTCATCCGGTAGAGGATGGCCAGCTCGTCGGCGTCGCTCGGGTAGTCGACCACGACCTTCATCAGGAAGCGGTCGCGCTGTGCCTCGGGGAGCTGGTAGACGCCCTCGGACTCGATCGGGTTCTGGGTGGCCAGGACCAGGAACGGGTCCGGCACCGGCCAGCTCCGGCCGGCGATGGAGACCTGCCGTTCGGCCATCGCCTCGAGCAGCGCCGACTGCACCTTGGCCGGGGCCCTGTTGATCTCGTCGGCGAGCACCAGGTTCGCCATGATCGGCCCCAGCTCCACGTCGAACTGTTCGGTGGAGGCGCGGTAGATGCGCGTGCCGACGATGTCGGAGGGAACCAGGTCGGGGGTGAACTGGATGCGGGAGAACGTGCCACCGACCACTGTGGCGAGCGTCTGCGCCGCCAGCGTCTTCGCCACCCCCGGTACGCCCTCCAGCAGGCAGTGCCCGTCGGCGATCAGGGCGGTGAGCAGGCGGTCGACGAGCCGATCCTGCCCGACGATCACGCGTTTGACCTCGGCGAGGGTCTGTTCCAGCTCGACGCCGCTCGCGTCGGCATCGACCGGGCTGGGCACGCTGGCGCGGGTGTCCGAGATGTCCGTCACGGTGCTTGCTTCCCGTGCCGGACCGGCGACAAACGTCGGATTATCGGCCCCTGGGCGGTGGTCGCCGGGCCGGACCGGCAGCATCTCCCCAGCCGGGGCGCAACGGCACGAACCGGCGCGGCACCGGCCGGACCGGCACGGAACACACCGGCCCCCGCCGGAGCGGGGGCCGGTGCGGGGTGGGGCCTGTCAGTTGGCGATGACCAGGTGGAACGGCCGGTCCGCGGCACCGCCGGTGGAGTTGCGCGTCTGCACGAAGACCGCGTTCGGGGTCAGCGTGCGGGGCGCGACCGACACCTCACCGGCCGGCGGCACGTTCGCCGTGTCGTTGGTGCCGATGGTCGCCACGTACGCCTTGGCGGACACGTTGTAGTCCAGCAGCACCTGGTACTGCCCGGGGGACACCCCGGTGCCCGGGGCGAACCGGAACGCGGACACCACGTTGCCGGAGTGCTGCAGCAGCGTCCCGTTGGCCGCGACGACGGCCCAGGCGACCTGCCCGGCGGCGGGCGGGGCCAGGGTGGCCCGCATGGCGGTGCGGGCGGCCTGCCGCTCGACGGCGGTCACCGGCGGCTGCGCCGTGGCGTGCCGGACGCCGGGCTGCGGCTGCGGCTTCGCCTCCGGCTGGGCGGCCGCGGCGATCCCGCCACCGGCCAGGCTGAGCGACAGCGCGGCGAGCGCCACCACCGTCGCCTTTCGCTTGAAGAATGTGGCCATGAGTTCTCCCTTGGTAGGCCGTGGTGATACGGCGACTGCGCGCGTCGAATTGCGGATCATCGGGATTCCGCCGGGAGCGCACCGCTTGTGAGCTGGCCTTACTGCAGAGAGTCGCGACATCTCAATCAGGTGGGACCTAGCACCGGAAAATGCGGGGGGTCAATAGCGTCATTGCGTGTCCGAGCCACGGGAAAGATGCGCAAAATTGCGAGGAACAATTCGCGAAATTGTTTCGGAGGGCGTCGCGCCGGCGTCGCCCCGGGTAGTCTGACCGCCATGATCACCATGTCGGGGCCGCCTCGGGGCGGACGCCCGGCCACTGCCGCGTGCTGGCTCGCTGTCGCGCCGGTCGCCGCGTGGGCGCTGATCCGCCTGACCGGGCTGGAACGCGGTCCGCTGGTCCAGGCGATCGCCTTCACGCCGTACGTGGCCGCCACGGCCCCGGTGGTGGCGCTGGCGGCGCTCGCCCTGCGGCGACGTGCCCCGGCGGCGGTAGCGGTGCTGGCCGCGCTGGCGCTGATCGGCGCGGTGGCGCCCCGCGCGATACCCGGCGACCGGCCCGCCGCAGACGGGCCGACGGTACGTCTGCTCACCGCCAACCTGCGCCTCGGCTCGGCCGATGCGGCCGCACTGGTGGACCTGGTCCGCACGCGGCGGGTGGACGTGCTCACGGTGCAGGAACTCACCCCGCCGCTGGCCGCCGAGCTGGACCGGCTCGGCCTGGCCACGCTGCTGCCGCACCGGTCGTCGAACCCGGAGGTCGGCTCGACCGGCTCGGGCGTCTACGCCCGCCACCCGCTGCGCGACGGCGGTCACCGCCGCAACCAGGGCTTCTTCTTCACCCAGGCGTACGCGACTGTGGCGGTGCCCGGTGCGCCGCCGCTTCGCGTGGAGTCCGCGCACCCGGCCGCGCCGTACGCCCTCGACGTGGTCCCGGACTGGTGGACCGACCAGCGCGCCCAGCCACCGGCCACCCCCGACGGCGGGCTGAGCGTGCTGGCCGGGGACTTCAACGCCACGCTCGACCACGCGGCGCTGCGGAACCTGATCGCCACCGGCTACACCGACGCGGCGGACGCGGCCGGAGCCGGGTTCGGCGGCACCTGGGGCCCGTACGACGGCGACCCGATCCCCCCGATCACCATCGACCACGTCCTGGTGGACCGGCGCGTCGCGGTGGTCGCCGCCGGCACCTTTCCGGTGCCCGGCAGTGACCACCGCGCGCTGCTGGCCGAGCTGCGCCTGCCGGCCGGCTGAGTCAGGCGGCCGTACCGCCCGCCACCCGGGACCGGTCCAGGCCGTAGGTGAGCGCGTCGACGAGCGCGTGCCAGCTCGCCTCCACCACGTTCGGGTGCACGCCCACTGTGGTCCAGTCCCGCCCGACGCCGGCGGTCTCCACGAGCACCCGGGTGACCGCGCCGGTGCCGTGGGTGCCCTCCAGGATGCGCACCTTGTAGTCGGCCAGCTCGAACTCGCGCAGCTCCGGGTAGTGCCGGGCCAGGCCCACGCGCAGCGCCTCGTCCAGCGCGTTCACCGGACCGTTGCCCTCGGCGGTGGCGATCACCCGCTCGCCGCGTACCCGGATCTTCACCGTCGCCTCGGAGACCACCGCGCCGTCCTCGCGGTGCTCGACGATCACCCGGTACGACTCCAGCGCGAACGGCCGGGCCGGCGCGGCATCGGGCAGCTCGGAGCGGACCAGCAGCTCGAACGAGGCGTCGGCGGCCTCGAACGACCAGCCGTCGGCCTCCAGCTCCTTGACCCGCCGGGTGACCTGGGACAGAGCGTCCGGATGGCCGGCCAGGTCCAGACCGAGCTCGCGGCTCTTGAGCTCGATGCTGGCCCGGCCGGCCATCTCGGTCACCAGGATCCGCATGTCGTTGCCCACCACAGCGGGTTCCACGTGGTTGTAGAGCAACGGGTCGACCTTGATCGCGCTCGCGTGCAGCCCCGCCTTGTGAGCGAAGGCGGCGGCCCCGACGTAGGCCTGGTGGGTGTCGGGGGCGATGTTGGCGATCTCGGCGATGGCGTGCGAGACCCGCACCATCTGTTCCAGGCAGCCCTCCGGTAGGACGGGCATGCCCAGCTTGAGCTGGAGGTTGGCGACGATCGCGAAGATGTCGGCGTTGCCGGGGCGCTCGCCGTACCCGTTGGCGGTGCCCTGCACGTGCCGGACGCCCGCCTCGACTGCGGCGATCGTGTTGGCGACCGCGCAGGCGGTGTCGTTCTGCGCGTGCATGCCGAGCAGTTCCGGCGCGATCCCGGTCCGCGCCACCAGTCCCTCGATCACGGCGGTGACCTGCGACGGCAGCATGCCGCCGTTGGTGTCGCAGAGCACGAACCGCTCGGCGCCGGCGGCCAGGGCGGTCTCCGCCACCGCTGTGGTGTAGCCGGGATCGAACCGGAACCCGTCGAAGCAGTGCTCCCCGTCGACGAAGACGCGCCGCCCCTGCGCCACCAGGTGCGACACGGTGTCGCGGATCATGGCGAGGTTCTCCTCGGCGGTGGTGCGCAGCGCGCGCTCCACGTGCCGCAGGTCCGCCTTGGCGACCAGGGCGACGGCCGGGGTCTGCGCGTCGAGCAGGCCGCGCACCTGCGGGTCGTCCTCGACGGCGAGGCCGGCCTTGCGGGTGGCGCCGAAGGCGACCAGGATCGCGTGCCGCAGCTTCAGTTCGGTGCGGGCGCGGCGGAAGAACTCGGTGTCCTTCGGCACCGCGCCCGGCCAGCCGCCCTCGATGAAGCCGACTCCGAGGTCGTCCAGCAGGCGGGCGACCGCCAGCTTGTCGACCACCGAGTACGTGAGCCCTTCGCGCTGCGCGCCGTCACGCAGCGTCGTGTCGTACACCTGGAACGTCATCGGAGTCCTCTTCTCGTGCCCTGGGGAGCAAACAAAAAGACCCCCCGCGGGATGCGGGAGGTCTGCGCGCTCGGCGAGGGAGAGCCGGCGCGCTAGCTGCTAATGATCAGGACGAAGCTGGTCACGACACGTACTCTGCCACCCCACCCCGGTTTTTGGGAGGCCTAACCCATATTTCGGGACGACGACCCGGCCGGTGATCACCTTCACACCCGGCGACGCCCGCCACGAGCACGAACCGCGCTCCGGAAGAATCTTGAACTGATCCAGTTACTGGCCCGGCGGTATCGCCGGGCCACGCTCAAGGAGGACCCGTGCTCACTGTCGGTGACCACTTCCCCGAGTACGAACTCACCGCCTGCGTGTCGCTCGACGCCGACAAGGCGTTCGAGACGATCAACCACAAGTCCCACGAGGGCCAGTGGCGAGTCGTGTTCTTCTGGCCGAAGGACTTCACCTTCGTCTGCCCGACCGAGATCGCCGAGTTCGGCCGCCTCAACGGCGAGTTCGCCGACCGCGACGCCCAGGTGCTCGGCGTCTCCGTCGACAACGAGTTCGTCCACTACGCCTGGCGCAAGGACCACCCGGACCTGCGCGAGCTGCCCTTCCCGATGCTCAGCGACATCAAGCGTGAGCTGACCTCCGCCTGCGGCGTGCTCGGCTCCGACGGTGTCGCCCAGCGGGCCACCTTCATCGTGGACCCGAACAACGAGATCCAGTTCGTCATGGTGACCGCCGGTTCGGTCGGCCGCAACGTCTCCGAGGTGCTGCGGGTACTCGACGCGCTCCAGACCGACGAGCTGTGCCCGTGCAACTGGAACTCCGGTGGCGCGACGCTCGACGCCAACGCGCTCCTCGCCGGCGCCGGGGCCTGACCATGGGTCTGGACGCGATCAAGGCGGGCCTGCCGGAGTACGCCAAGGACATCCGGCTCAACCTCGGCTCCACCATCACCACCTCGACGCTGAAGCCGGAGCAGGCCTGGGGCACCGCCCTGGCCTGCGCGGTGGCGGCCCGCAACCCGGTGGTGCTGCGGGAGATCGCCGCCGAGGCGGCCGGTCACCTCACGCCCGAGGCGGTCACGGCGGCCAAGGGCGCGGCCGCGGTGATGGCGATGAACAACGTCTACTACCGGGCCAAGCACCTGATCGGCGACGAGCAGTACGCGTCGCTGCCGGCCCGGCTGCGGATGCAGATCATCGCCCGGCCCGGCGTGGAGAAGACCGACTTCGAGCTGTGGTGCCTCGCCGTCTCGGCGATCACCGGCTGCGGCGTCTGCCTGGAGTCGCACGAGAAGACGCTGCGCGCCGCCGGGTTCAGCCGTGAGCAGGTGCACGAGGGGCTGCGGATCGCCGCCGTCGTACACGCCGCCGCGGTGACCCTGGACGCGGAGGCCGCCCTGGCCTGACCCACCGGCCCGCGCGGCCCGACCGGTCACCGCGCGGCTGACGGCCCGAGGGTCCGGCGTCACCACCGTGGCGCCGGCCCCTCGGCGTCGGCGGGTCGGCCGCCGGCGGGTTGGCGCCCGGACAGGGTGGGTAACCGTCCCGACTGACGACGGCGCCGCGACGGCCGCGGCCCTGGGGACGGGAGGCGGCACATGGACGGACTGGACCCACGCAGCACGCACGGCGGCACCGAGCCGATCCTCGACGACGGCCGGGGCGCGGTCGCCGGGGGCGCTCCGGCGGGCGCCTTCGACCCGTGGCGCTACCGCGACGAGGCGGGCGTCGCGAGCGCCGACCTGACCGGCTACAAGGTCGAGGCCACCGACGGCGCCATCGGCAAGATCGACCGGGCGAGCCACGAGGTGGACGACAGCTACCTGGTCGTGGACACCGGGCCGTGGATCTTCGGCAAGAAGGTGATGCTCCCGGCCGGCACCGTGAACCACGTCGACCACGACGCCCGCACCGTGCACGTCGACCGGGAGAAGGACCAGATCAAGGCCGCCCCGGAGTACGACGAGTCCAGCCACGCCGACCCGGGCTACCGGGACCGGCTCGGCGGCTACTACGGCGAGAGCCACTCGGCGCTGCCGCCGGACGTACCGCCGCGCATCTGACAGCTCGGCGACGGCCGGCGGGGACGTGCTGACGCCCGCCGGCCGTTACCGTGTCGGGTGTGGACGCCCCGCAGAGCCCCTTCCCCACCCTGTTCAACTTCCGCGACGTCGGTGGGTACGCCGCTCGCGACGGGCGCACCGTGCGTCGCGGCCGCCTCTACCGCTCCGACTCGCTGCACCGCATCGACGAGACCGACCGGAGCGCGTTCACCGCGCTCGGCATCCGCACGGTGATCGACCTGCGCCGGCCGTCAGAGGTGGAACGCGACGGCCGGGTGCCCGCCTACGACGGGCTGGCCTACCGGCACATCCACCCCGAGCACGCCGACTGGGGCGCGAAGCGGTTCGGTGACTCCGGCGTCAGCCTGGCCCGCTACCTGGCCGACCGGTACGCCGACCTGGCACGCACCGGCACGGCGGGGCTCGCCGAGGCGGTCGGGCTGATCGCCGACAGCGCCAACGCGCCGGTGGTGGTGCACTGCGTCGCCGGGAAGGACCGCACCGGCATCGTCTGCGCGCTCACGCTCTCCGTGCTCGGGGTGCCCGACGAGGACGTGGTGGCCGACTACGCGCTCAGCACCGCCGCGTCGCGGCGCTTCACCGAATGGGTCCGCGCCACGCTGCCGGACGCGGAGGAACCACCGCCGCCGTTCCTGGAGTCACCGGCCGAGACGATGGAGCTGTTCCTCGCCGAGTTGCGCACCGGCTACGGCTCCGTCGAGGGCTACCTGGCCCACGCCGGCGTCACCGAGACGCAGCTGGAGTCCCTCCGCACCCACCTGCTGGACTGACCGCCGCGCCGCCCCGACCCTGCCCAGCGGTGATCAAGGAGTTGGTGTCCTCGTCCGCGCCGGAACCGGACGCAAACTCCTTGATCACCGCGGGAGGACAGTCAGAGGACGCGGGTGACCCAGCCGTGCCGGTCCTCGGCGCGGCCGCGCTGGATGTCCACCAGCTTCTGCCGCAACGCCGTGGTGGCCCGGCCCGGCTCGCCGCCGCCGATGAGGAACTCGCCGTCCGGGAAGCGCACGCCGCCGATCGGGGTGATCACGGCGGCGGTGCCGCAGGCGAACACCTCACGCAGCCGCCCGCTCGCGGCGTCCGCCTGCCAGTCGTCGAAGCTGACCGGCGCCTCCCGCACCTCGTGCCCGGCCTCGGCGGCCAGGGTGAGGATCGCGTCGCGGGTGATGCCCGGCAGGATCGTGCCGCCCAGCGGCGGGGTGACGATGCTGCCGTCGTCGTAGACGAAGAAGACGTTCATGCCGCCCAGCTCGTCGACGTACCGCCGCTGCACCGCGTCCAGGAACACCACCTGGTCGCAGCCCGCCTCGATCGCCTCGGCCTGCGCCGCCAGCGAGGCGGCGTAGTTGCCGCCGCACTTGGCCGCGCCGGTGCCGCCGGGCGCGGCCCGGGTGTAGTCCGGCGAGACCCACACCGTCACCGGCTTCACGCCGCCGGCGAAGTACGCGCCGGCCGGCGAGGCGATCACGCAGTAGAGGTATTCGTTCGCCGGGCGGACGCCGAGGAACACCTCGCTGGCGAACATGAACGGACGCAGGTAGAGGCTGGCGTCCTCGTGCTCCGGGATCCACGCCTGGTCGATCTCGACCAGGCGGCGCAGCGAATCCACGAACGCCGCCTCCGGCAGCTCCGGCATGGCCAGCCGGCGGGCCGACGCGACGAACCGGGCCGCGTTGGCCTCCGGGCGGAACATCGTCACCGCGTCACCGGTGCGGTACGCCTTCAGCCCTTCGAAGATCTCCTGCGCGTAGTGCAGCACCGCCGCGGCCGGGTCCATCGGGATCGGCGCGCGCGCCTCCAGTCGGGCGTCGTACCAGCCCTTGCCCTCGGCGTAGCGGATCGTGACCATGTGATCGGTGAAGACCCGGCCGAAGCCCGGGTTCGCCAGCAGGGCGGCCCGGTCGGCGGCGGATACCGGCGCGGGATTCGGACGGATCTCAAAATCGAGCATGTCACCACCGCTCATCGCGCTGACCTCCCTGCGGGTTCCCGGCGTGCGGGATCGCACGCCGACGTCACTGGTGCCAGAAACTTACCC
This sequence comes from Micromonospora sp. NPDC049151, assembly GCF_040648395.1. Classification (NCBI taxonomy): domain Bacteria; kingdom Bacillati; phylum Actinomycetota; class Actinomycetes; order Micromonosporales; family Micromonosporaceae; genus Micromonospora; species Micromonospora sp. NPDC049151. The sequence goes on along the minus strand of NZ_JBEZDP010000001.1, from coordinate 246,061 downwards.
CGAACGGTCGTTCAGCGGATAGCGCCGCCCCGGCGGACGCGACGCGCCGGACGGTCGGGGTGGGCCCGGTGACGGGTCTGGCGGCCCGGTACCGGGCCGCCAGGAGGGTCGGCCCGGTCAGGCTACGGCGTACGCGGCGAGCCGGTCGCCGACCTCCTCGGTGCGCAGCGATGCCCCCGGCGTACGCCCCGCCAGCTCGGTGCCGACCGCGGCGGTGACCCGGGCGGCGGCGTCGGCGTGGCCGAGCTGGTCCAGCAGCAGCGCGGCGGACAGCACCGCGGCGACCGGGTCGGCGACGCCCTGGCCGGCGATGTCCGGCGCCGAGCCGTGCACCGGCTCGAACATCGACGGGTAGCGCCCCTCGGGGTTGATGCAGCCGCTGGCCGCCAGCCCGATGCCACCGGTCACGGCGGCGGCGATGTCGGTGAGGATGTCGCCGAAGAGGTTGTCGGTGACCACCACGTCGTAGCGGGACGGGTTGGTCACCAGGAACATCGCGGCGGCGTCGATGTGCTGGTATTCCGTGGTCACATCCGGGTGCTCGGCGGCCACCGCGGCGAAGGCGCGCGCCCAGAGCGACCCGGCGTGGGTGAGCACGTTCGTCTTGTGCACGAGCGTGACCTTGCGGCGCTCCCGGCGGCCGGCGCGGGCGAACGCGTCGCGGATCACCCGCTCGACGCCGTGCCGGGTGTTCAGGCTCTCCTCGGTGGCCACCTCGGCCGGGGTGTCCCGGTGCAGCGCGCCGCCGGCGCCCGCGTACAGCCCTTCGGTGCCCTCGCGGACCACCACGAGGTCGACCTCGCCGGGCTTGACCGCGGCGAGCGGACCGGCCACGCCGGGCCAGAGCCGGGACGGGCGCAGGTTGACGTACTGGTCGAAGGCGAACCGCAGTTTGAGCAGCAGACCGCGCTCCAGCACACCCGGCGGCACGGTCGGGTCGCCCACCGCGCCGAGCAGGATGGCGTCGTGACCGGCCAGCTCGTCGAGGACGGAGTCGGGCAGCACCTCGCCGGTGCGGTGATAGCGCGCCGCGCCCAGGTCGTACTCGGTGGCCTCGATCCCGGGCACCACCGCGTCGAGGACCTTGCGGGCCTGCGCGACCACCTCGGGTCCGATGCCGTCGCCGGCCACCACCGCGATGTGTGCCACCTGACGCTCCTCGTCTCGTCGTTAGGCGCCACGGTAGCCGTCGTCCCGGCTCCCGGTACGAATCGTCCACCATTCGGGAATCCTCAATCACAGGATGCTCCCAGCCGGCACTCATGGTGTGGTCATCTCCACTGCTTAGGGTCGGGTTCACCGGGTCGACGAAGCCCGGGACCGGCCACCGCCGTGACACGGCGGCGACCACGAGGGGGCAGGTGTCATGCGGATCGAGCACCGGCGGGCCCACTGGGCGGACCAACAGCCACGCACCCGCTGGGTCGACCAGTCCGCCTTCCGCCCGGTCCGCCCCGACCTGCACCTGGGCGCCAGCAGCCACCGCGTCGAGCGGCCCGGTGCCGGCGCGTCCGGCCGGATCAGCGTCCGGCACACGGTCAGCACCTCGACCGCCGACTACACGTTGCTGCTCAACGCGCCCGAGTGGCTGGGGCACCGGGTGGTCGGCGAGGCGCTGCGCGACGCCGTCGCCGAGCTGCGCGCCATCGACCTGACCTACGGCCCGAACCGGCCGGAGAGCCTGGTCTCCCGGCTGCGCCGCGACGAGATCAGCCCCGACTCGTACCCCCCGCTGGCCGACCTGGTCGACCTCTGCGCCGCCATGCGCGCCGCGACCGACGGCTGGTTCGACGCCTGGGCCGTGCCCGGCGGCTTCGACCCGGGCGGCCTGCTCGGCGGCTGGGCGGTGGAGCGGGCCGCGGCGCGGTTGCGCACCGCCGGCATCGACGACTACGCCGTGCTCAGCGGCGCCGACCTGACGGTACGCGGGCGCGCGGCGCACGGCGGGCCGTGGCGCGTCGCGGTGCACCACCCCACCGACACCAGGCGTACGCCGGTCGTGCTGGAGATGACGTCGGGCGCGGTGGGCACCTCCGGTGTCACCGGGCGGCGGGGGCACGTCGTCGACCCGCACACCGGCGAGCCGACCGATCGCCTGTCGGCCGCCACCGTGATCGGTCCGGACCTGGCCGTCGCCGACGCCTACGCCACCGCCCTGTACGCCGCCGGACCGGCCGGGCTGGCCTGGTTCCGCCACGACTGCGAATACCGGCCGCTGTTCGCGCACCACCGGCGCTGATCTGCTGCCTGCCCGCACGACACCGGCGGGGAGCGCGATCGGCCCCCACGGTCTCGGCAACGACCGTGAGGGCCGGTCAGCGACGAGTGCGCGTGGCTCGCGCAATCGAGGGGTGCGGGCCGAGGGGCCGGGTGCCCGGCCGCGCCACCCGAAGACGGGCCGGGAATCGACTCAGCGGTAACCGCACCGGTACGCTAGCGAATCGACGCAACTCGACGCAAGAGTCTCCACAGCGGACGCCGGGTGAACGAAGTCGCGGATCAGCGGTGAACGCACGGTGGGGCAGAGGTGACGGGCGCGGGCCCGGGATGGCACGCTGTCCGCCGTGAGTTTCGATCTGAGCGTGTGGGCCCTGTCGAACGGGGCGACACCGGAGCAGGTGCGGGCGGCGGCGCAGCAGTGCCGCGAGGGCTGGCACGGCAGGCAGCAACCCGACCCGAGGTTGGTCGCGTTCTACCGGGAGATCACGGCGAGCTACCCCGACGGTCCGGCCCGGCCGGGCACGCCGTGGGAGGCGCCGCTGCACACGGCCGCCGACCACATCGAGATGAACCTGAACCCGGCCTGCCCCGATCAGGTCCTGCTGGACATCGAGCGGCTGGCCGGCGAGCACGACCTGATGCTCTTCGACGCCCAGGACGGTTCGGTCTACCCGCCACCGGCCCGCGTCCGTTCCTGACCCACGGGGACGACGAAGGGCCCGGCCGATCCGGCCGGGCCCCGATCTGTCCTGTCCGGACTACACGTCGCGCAGGTCGGCCGCGCTGGCCGCGACCGCCCCGATCGAGTCGGCGGCGGAGGTGAGCAGGTCGGCGCCGAGCGCCTGGTCGACGGTGAGCGTCATCAGCGTCTCGCCACCGGCCTCGCGGCGGGCCACCTGCATGGCGGCGATGTTGACGCCGGCCTCGCCGAGCAGCGTGCCGACGGTGCCGACCACGCCGGGCCGGTCGGCGTAGCGCAGGAAGACCAGGATGCCCTCCGCGCCGATCTCCACGTCGAAACCGTCCACCTCGGTCAGCTTGAACACGTCGCGGGTCCCGGTGTGCGCCACAGTGCCGGAGACGCGGACGGTACGCCCGTCCGGCAGCGCCCCGCGCACGGTCACCAGGTTCGGGTGGTCCACGGTCTCGCCCGGCGTGGCGAGCGTGACCTCGACGCCCCGCTCGGCGGCCAGGTGCGGCGCGTTGACGTAGGTGACCTGCTCCTCCACCACGGAGCTGAACAGCCCCTTGGTCGCGGCGAGCTTGAGCACCGACACGTCGTGGGCGGCGATCTCACCGCGCACCTCGACGGTGACGCTGGCGGCCACCCCGCCGGCCAGGGCGGTGAACGCCCGGCCCAGCCGCTCGGCCAGCGGCAGCAGCGGACGGACGTCCTCGGCGACCACGCCGCCGGCCTGCACGTTCACCGCGTCCGGGACGAACTCGCCCTGCAGCGCCAGCTTGACGCTCTTTGCCACCGCGAGACCGGCCTTGTCCTGCGCCTCGTTCGTGGAGGCGCCCAGGTGCGGGGTGGCCACCACGTTGTCGAAGGCGAACAGCGGCGAGGAGGTGCACGGCTCCTTGGCGTACACGTCGACGCCGGCACCGGCGACCCGGCCCTCGGCGATCGCGTCGGCGAGCGCCTGCTCGTCGACCAGACCGCCCCGGGCGGCGTTGACGATCCGGACGCCCGGCTTGACGATCGCCAGCTCCTTCTCGCCGATCAGGCCCACCGTCTCCGGCGTCTTGGGCAGGTGGATCGAGATGAAGTCGCTCTCCCGCAGCAGCTCCTCCAGCCCGACCAGGCGGACGCCGAGCTGGGCGGCGCGGGCCGGCTGGATGTACGGGTCGTACGCGATCAGCCGGGTGCCGAACGCGGCGATGCGCTGCGCGAACAGCACGCCGATGCGGCCGAGGCCGACCACGCCCACGGTCTTGCCCTGGATCTCGACGCCGGTGTACTTGGACCGCTTCCACTCCCCCGCCTTGAGCGCGGCGCTGGCGCTGGCGGTGTTGCGGGCCACTGCCAGCAGCAGCGCGACCGCCTGCTCGGCGGCGGAGACGATGTTCGAGGTGGGCGCGTTGACGACCATGACGCCCCGCGCGGTGGCGGCCGGCACCTCGACGTTGTCCAGGCCGACGCCGGCCCGCGCGACCACCTTCAGCCGCGGCGCGGCGGCGATCGCCTCGGCGTCGATCTGGGTGGCGCTGCGTACGATCACCGCGTCCGCCTCGGAGAGGGCGGAGAGCAGGGCGGGGCGGTCGGTGCCGTCCACGTGGCGCACGTCGAAGTCGTACGCGAGCACCTCGATGGCGGCGGGGGCGAGTTCTTCGGCGATCAGTACGACAGGATTCATCGGTCCTCGTAGACGCTCGGTAATGGTTCGGCCTGGGACGCCGGGGCGCCGCACTGCGCCCTGCGCCGATCCGTGCCACGGCCGTCGGGTGCGCTCGGGCACCACACCAAGGATGGTAGGTGGCCGCCCGCCCGGCGTGTCCCGGACTGCGGGGTGAGGGCCCTCACACAGGCCCGTCGCACGCCTGTCATCCCCCGTTCACCGGGGACGGCACGGCACGAGGTGTTACTCACCGTGTCCCAGCACGTGAACGGATGCGGCCCGCGGTCCGACGCCGGGGAGAGCGTCGGGCCACGGGCCGCACGGGGGAGAAAATCAGGCGGTCTCGGTGATCGGCCGGTCGACCCAGCTCATCATGCCGCGCAGCTTCTGCCCGGTCTCCTCGATCGGGTGCGCCGCGCCCTCGGCCCGCCACTTGGCGAAGTTCGGCCGGCCGGCCTCGTCCTCGGCCACCCACTCGCGGGCGAACTCGCCGGACTGGATCTCCCCGAGGATCTTGCGCATCTCGTCCTTGACCCGCGAGTCGATGACGCGCGGGCCCCGGGACAGGTCGCCGTACTCGGCGGTGTCGGAGATGCTGTAGCGCATCCGGGCGATGCCGCCCTCGTACATCAGGTCGACGATCAGCTTCAGCTCGTGCAGGCACTCGAAGTAGGCCACCTCGGGCGCGTAGCCGGCCTCGGTGAGCACCTCGAACCCGGTCTGCACCAGCGCCGCCGCGCCACCGCACAGCACCGCCTGCTCGCCGAACAGGTCGGTCTCGGTCTCCTCGGTGAACGTGGTCCGGATCGCGCCGGCCCGGGTGCCGCCGATCGCCTTGGCGTACGCCAGGGCCAGACCGAACGCGTTGCCGCTGGCGTCCTGCTCGACCGCGACCAGGCACGGCACGCCCTTGCCGTCGACGTACTGGCGGCGGACCAGGTGACCGGGGCCCTTCGGGGCGACCATCGCCACGTCCACGTCGGCCGGGGGCGTGATCAGGCCGTACCGGATGTTGAAGCCGTGCCCGAAGAACAGCGCCTTGCCGGCGGCCAGGTTCGGCGCGATGGCCTCGGCGTACAGGCCACGCTGGGCGGTGTCCGGCGCCAGGATCATGATCACGTCGGCCTCGGCCGCCGCCTCGGCGGGCGTGAGCACCCGCAGGCCCTGCTCCTCGGCCTTCGGCCGGCTCTTAGACCCGGCGGGCAGGCCGATCACCACGTCGACGCCGGAGTCGCGCAGCGACAGCGCGTGCGCGTGGCCCTGGCTGCCGTACCCGATCACGGCGACCTTGCGGCCCTGGATCAGGCCCAGGTCGGCGTCGTCGTCGTAGAACACCTCAACGCTCATTGACTTCCCTTTCGTACGGCGGTGCCCGTCGGCCCGTCGAAAAACTTGTGGGTACGGATCAGGCGGCGCGCAGGGACGGTCCGGCGGTGATGGCCCGCGAACCCCGCCCGATCGCCACGGTGCCGGACTGGACCATCTCCTTGATGCCGAACGGCTCCAGGTCGCGCAGCAGCGCGTCGAGCTTGTCCGGTGTGCCGGTGGCCTCGATGGTCAGCGTGTCCGGCGCGACGTCGACCACCCGCGCGCGGAACAGGCCGACCGTCTCCAGCACCTGGGCGCGGGCCGCGCGGTCCGCGCGGACCTTGACCAGCAGCAGCTCGCGCGCCACCGACACCTGCGGGTCCAGTTCCACGATCTTGAGTACGTTGACCAGCTTGTTGAGCTGCTTGGTCACCTGCTCCAGCGGCGAGGACTCGGCGTTGACCACGATGGTGATGCGGGAGACGTCCGGGTTCTCGGTCTCGCCCACGGCGAGGCTGTCGATGTTGAACCCGCGCCGGGAGAACAGCCCGGAGACCCGGGCCAGGACACCCGGCTTGTTCTCCACCAGCACGGACAGCGTGTGCATAGTCATTTAGAGTTCGTCCTCGTCGAACGCGGGGCGCACACCCCTGGCGAACATGATCTCGTCGTTGCTGGTGCCGGCGGCGACCATCGGCCACACCATCGCGTCCTTGCCGACCACGAAGTCGATGACCACCGGCGCGTCGTTGATCGCCATGGCCGCCTCGATGGTCTTGTCCACGTCGGCGGCGTTCTCGCAGCGCAGCCCGACGCAGCCGAGCGCCTCGGCGAGCTTGACGAAGTCCGGGATGCGGTGCTTGTGCGTGCCCAGTTCGGTGTTGGAGTAGCGCTCCCCGTAGAACAGGGTCTGCCACTGCCGCACCATGCCCAGGTTGCCGTTGTTGATCACGGCGACCTTGATCGGGATGCCCTCCAGCGCGCAGGTGGCCAGCTCCTGGTTGGTCATCTGGAAGCAGCCGTCACCGTCGACCGCCCACACTGTGGTTTCCGGCTTGCCGACCTTCGCGCCCATCGCGGCCGGGACGGCGTAGCCCATGGTGCCCAGGCCGCCGGAGTTGAGCCAGGTGTGCGGCTTCTCGTACGAGATGAACTGGCTGGCCCACATCTGGTGCTGGCCGACGCCCGCCACGTAGATCGCGTCCGGGCCGGCGATCTCGCCCAGCCGCTTGATCACGTGCTGCGGGGAGAGGGTGCCGTCGGCCGGCTCCTCGAAGCCCAGCGGGTACCGCTCGCGCAGGTCGTCGAGCTGGGCCCACCAGTCGGTCAGGTCCACCGACGGGTGGGCGGCCTGCTCGGCGGTGACCGCCGCGATCAGCTCGTCGATCACGTGCCGCGCGTCACCCACGATCGGGACGTCGGCGTGCCGGTTCTTGCCGATCTCGGCCGGGTCGATGTCGGCGTGCACCACCGTCGCGTCCGGCGCGAACGAGTCCAGCCTGCCGGTCACCCGGTCGTCGAAGCGGGCGCCCAGCGCCACGATCAGGTCGGCCTTCTGCAGGCCGTACACAGCGGCGACGGTGCCGTGCATGCCGGGCATGCCCAGGTGCTGGCGGTGCGAGTCGGGGAACGCGCCCAGCGCCATCAGGGTGGTGACCACCGGGATGCCGGTCTGCTCGGCCAGCTTGCGCAGCCCTTCGGTGGCGTCGGCCTTGAGCACACCGCCGCCGACGTAGAGGACCGGACGGCGGGCGCCGGTCATCAGCCGGGCCGCCTCGCGGATCTGCTTGCCGTGCGGGTGCAGCGTGGGCCGGTAGCCGGGCAGGTCGAGCGTGGGCGGCCAGGAGAAGGTCGCCGGCGCCTGGAGCACGTCCTTGGGGATGTCGACGAGGACCGGGCCGGGGCGGCCGGTCGCGGCCAGGTGGAACGCCTCGGCCAGCACCCGGGGGATCTCGTCGGCGGTCTGCACCAGGAAGTTGTGCTTGGTGACCGGCAGCGTGATGCCCTGGATGTCCGCCTCCTGGAAGGCGTCGGTGCCGATCGACGGCCGGGCCACCTGCCCGGTGATCGCCACCATCGGCACCGAGTCCATGTACGCGTCGGCGATCGGGGTGACCAGGTTCGTCGCGCCCGGTCCGGAGGTGGCGATGCACACACCGACCCGGCCGGTGGCCTGCGCGTACCCGGTGGCGGCGTGCCCGGCGCCCTGCTCGTGGCGGACCAGGATGTGCCGGACCGTGGAGTCGTAGAGCGGGTCGTAGGCGGGCAGGATCGCGCCACCCGGAATGCCGAAGACCACGTCGACGCCGAGCGCCTCGAGCGACCGCACGAGCGAACCGGCGCCCGAGACCTGCGCGGTGGCGGTCTCCCGTACGGGCGTCTCGGCGTGCGCGGCCGCCGGAACGGCACGGCCGGGGCGGGCGGCGGGGTCGGAGTCACCGGCCGCGCCGGTGCCGGAGCGGGCCCGGCGGGCGGAGTGGGCGAGGGTCTCTGGCGTGGGTCTCGTCATGGCGGTTCAAAGCCTTCGGAAGTGAGTGGGTGACGCGCTTCTCAGGATGGGACGCGGAGGTCCCTCGGTGGTCCGACGGCAACAAAAAAGCCCTCGTGCAGGTTGCACGGGGCCAGCGCACTCTCGGTGGGAGAGTGCGCTCAGGTAAGTACTCGCGGCGACCGGTTCGACGACATGCGGCTAAGCCTGACGCATCTCACGCGATGAGTCAACTGATCCCACATTCTGGTTCACGGACGTGGGCGTGTCGCCCGCCGGCACCCCCTCCGCGCCCGGTGCCACCTGCGAAGATCCCCCCATCGGGGGACGCGGGGCGGGTGGGTTGTCGCGCAGCCGGGGTAACAGCGGAGACGGGGTGCGCGCCGGCGGGGCGGGCGGCGCCGGCGGCATCGCCGTGTGCCGGTTACCGGGCGCCGTCGCCGCCTCCAGCATCGCCTCCAGGTGCTCGGCCGGTACGCCCCAGCCGAACAGCGCGCCCTGACCGAACCGGCAGCCGGCGGCCACGACCGCGGCCAGCTCGGCCGGGTTGGTGACGCCCTCGGCGATCACCTCCAGCCCGAGCTGGTGGCCCAGGCGCATGACGATGTCGACCATCGGGGCGAACGCCGGGCCGTCCCGGCCGACCGGCCGGACCGGCTCGTGCTCGGCCACCAGACTGTGATCGATCTTGAGGATGTCGATCGGCAGCCGCCGGAGCTGGCCGAGCGACGAGTAACCGGCGCCGAAGTCGTCCAGCGCGATCCGCACGCCGGTCAGCCGCAGCGCGGTGAGCCGCCGGATCAGCTCGTCCACGTCGGTGGCGACGGCATGCTCGGTCACCTCCAGCACCAGCCGTTGCGGCGGTACGTGGTGCGCGCGCAGCGCGTCGGCGACCTGGACCACGTACTCCGGGGCGTGCAGCTCGCGCGGTGAGACGTTCACCGACACCCAGACGTCGTGCCCGTCGGCCAGCCAGCGGGAGAGCTGGTAGCAGGCCTGGTGCAGCACCCACGCGCCGAGCTTGGCGATCATCCCGCACTCCTCGGCGAGCGGGATGAACTCGTCCGGCCGCACGTTGCCCAGCTCGGGGTGCCGCCAGCGCAGCAGCGCCTCCGCGCCGACCGGCCGCACCGACGGCAGCGAGGCCACCGGCTGGAAGACCAGCCGCAGCTCGTCGCGCTCGATCGCGCCGCGCAGCTCGTGCTCCATCCGGGTACGCCGGCTCAGCAACTGGTCGTACGTGGCGTCGTAGCGCTCGATCCGGTTCTTGCCCCGCTGCTTGGCGTAGCGCAGCGCCAGGTCGGCGTTGCGCAGCAGCAGCTCGACGTCCTGCTCCCCCTGGCCGGCGGCCACCCCGATGCTCACCGAGAGGAAGACCGGCCCGTCCCCCTGCTCGTACGGACGGCCGAGCACCCCGAGCAGGCGGTCGGCGACCGGGCCCGGATCGGCCGGCCCGGGCATCAGCACCGCGAACTCGTCGCCACCGAGCCGGGCGGCCAGGTCACCCGGGCGCAGGTTGCCCCGCAGCCGCCGCCCCACCTCGATCAGCACCGCGTCGCCCACGTCGTGCCCGCGCATGTCGTTGACGTTCTTGAAGCCGTCCAGGTCGAGCCCGAGCAGCACGCACGGGCGGCCCGACTCGGCGCAGCGGTGCAGGGCACGCAGCAGCCCGCGCCGGTTCGCCAGCCCGGTGAGCGGGTCGGTGTGCGCCAGCTCGCGGAAGTGCGCCTCCCGCTCGGCCAGCCGGATGGCGTAGCCGCGTACGTCGCCGAGAGCGAGATACTGCCGGGTCACCAGGGCGAAGCCCTCGACGGTGCCGGCCACGATGGCGTACCCGTCGAATCCGCCGCCCTGCACCAGGTGGTACATCGCGGAGGCGGCCATGGCGAACATCGGCACGAAGGCGTACTCGCCGTCGCGGCGGATGAAGTCGACGTCGAGCTGCGTCAGGTCGGCACGGCGCCCGGCGACGGCGGTGGCCAGCAGGCCGGCGGCGGTCAGCACGGCGCCGGTGAGCACCGTGCCCGGGCCGGCCTGGCAGAGCCCGGCGGCCACCGCCAGCCCACCGGCCGCCACCGCTGTCGCCCCGGCGGCGAGCAGCGTCAGCCACCCGCGCCGCGGCGCGACCCGCAGCACGACGATCACGGTGAGCCCGATGGTGAGCGCCGCGCTCACAGTGGCCAGCACGATCGGCAGGCAGGCGACCGGGGTGGCGTCACCGAGCAGCCGGGTCGGCTCGCTGACCGCCACCCAGCCGACGAACCAGAGCGCGCTACCCATGATCAGGCCGTCGAGCAGCAGCCGGGCGGTGGCGGCCCGGGTCGCGGTGGCGCCGGGCAGCCGCAGCACGGCGGCGCCGAGACCGAGCGCGGCGAGCGTCGTGCCGACGGCGACGAGGACCGCCCACGCGGTCCGCTGGCCCTGCCGGTGCGCCCAGTGGTCACCGGCGGCCAGCAGGCCGCCGAGGCCGATCAGCAGGCTGAGCAGGGCCGCCCCGGCGGCGCACGCCAGCAGCAGGTGGGCCGGCCCGCGAGGGCCGGTGCGGCGCCGCGCGGACACGGCGAGCAGCACCGTGGCGGCGGTCGCGGCGACCCCGCTCAGCGCCGCGACGGTGACCATCCCCGGGGACGACTGCACGGGTCAACTCTGCCGGATGAGCGCCTCTTGTGGGGCACCGGGTGTGCAACTGTTGGGACACAGGGCGCGCGCCGCCGGATCGCCGCGCGGATGGTGTCAGACTTGTCCTCATGCCTGAGCTGCGGTCGAGGACCTCCACCCACGGTCGGACGATGGCCGGCGCCCGGGCCCTCTGGCGGGCCACCGGGATGACCGACGACGACTTCGGCAAGCCGATCGTCGCCATCGCGAACAGTTTCACCCAGTTCGTACCCGGTCACGTCCACCTCAAGGACCTCGGCGGCCTGGTCGCCGACGCGGTGGCCGAGGCCGGCGGCGTCGGCCGGGAGTTCAACACCATCGCCGTGGACGACGGCATCGCCATGGGCCACGGCGGCATGCTCTACTCGCTGCCCAGCCGGGAGCTGATCGCCGACGCGGTGGAGTACATGGTCAACGCGCACTGCGCGGACGCCCTGGTCTGCATCTCCAACTGCGACAAGATCACCCCGGGCATGCTCCTGGCCGCGCTGCGCCTCAACATCCCGACCGTCTTCGTCTCCGGCGGCCCGATGGAGGCCGGCAAGACGGTGGCGATCGAGGGCGTCGTCCACTCCAAGATCGACCTGATCGACGCCATGATCGCCTCCTCGAACGAGGCGGTCACCGACGACCAGCTCGGCGAGATCGAGCGCTCCGCGTGCCCGACCTGCGGCTCCTGCTCCGGCATGTTCACCGCCAACTCGATGAACTGCCTCACCGAGGCGATCGGCCTGGCGCTGCCCGGCAACGGCTCGACGCTGGCCACCCACGCCGCGCGGCGGTCGCTGTTCGTCGAGGCCGGGCGCACGATCGTGGAGATCGCCAAGCAGTGGTACGAGAACGACGACGCCTCGGTGCTGCCGCGCTCGATCGCCGGCCGGGAGGCGTTCGAGAACGCGATCGCCCTCGACGTGGCCATGGGCGGCTCGACGAACACCGTGCTGCACCTGCTCGCCGCCGCCCGCGAGGCGGAGCTGGACTTCGGCGTGGCCGACATCGACGCGATCTCCCGCCGGGTGCCGTGCCTGGCCAAGGTCGCCCCGAACTCGCCGAACTACCACATGGAGGACGTGCACCGGGCCGGCGGCATCCCGGCCATCCTCGGCGAACTGGACCGCGCCGGGCTGCTGCACCGCGACGTGCGGTCGGTGCACTCCCCCAGCCTCGACAAGTGGCTGGCCGACTGGGACGTGCGCGGCGGCGCGGCCCGGCCCGAGGCGATCGAGCTGTTCCACGCCGCCCCGGGCGGCGTGCGCACCACCGAGCCGTTCTCCACCACCAACCGCTGGTCGTCGCTGGACACCGACGCGGCCGGCGGCTGCATCCGCGACGGGGAGCACGCGTACAGCGCGGACGGCGGCCTGGCCATCCTGCACGGCAACCTCGCGCCGGCCGGCTGCGTGGTGAAGACCGCCGGTGTGCCCGAGGAGTGCCTGACGTTCCGCGGCCCGGCCAAGGTCTACGAGTCGCAGGACGACGCGGTCACCGCGATCCTCGCCAAGGAGATCGTCGCCGGGGACGTGGTGGTGATCCGGTACGAGGGCCCGAAGGGCGGCCCCGGCATGCAGGAGATGCTCTACCCCACCTCGTTCCTCAAGGGCCGAGGGCTGGGCCGCTCCTGCGCGCTGCTGACCGACGGCCGGTTCTCCGGCGGCACCTCCGGCCTGTCCATCGGGCACGTCTCCCCGGAGGCGGCCTCCGGTGGGCTGATCGCGCTGGTGCGCGACGGCGACGAGATCGTCATCGACATCCCGGGCCGGTCGATCGAGCTGAACGTGCCCGCCGACGAGCTGGAGGCACGCCGGGTCGCCGAGGAGAAGCGGGACCGCCCGTACACCCCGCTCGACAGGCAGCGCCCGGTGTCGGCGGCGCTGCGCGCGTACGCGTCGATGGCGACCTCGGCCAGCGACGGCGCCTACCGCCGCGTCCCCGAGTGACGTAAGGAAGGGCCCCCTATTAACGCCTCCGGTAGAGGAGGGGGCCCTTCTTAACGCCCGCGCGCCGGTAACGTCCGGCGGCGTGGAGACGACGGTGAGCTACGCGCGACTGGTCCGGCCGGCGATCGACCGGGTGTACGTGGGCACCCGCTGGGCAGCCCGTGCCCGGATGGAGGCGTTCTACGCCGAGCGGGGCTGCACACTCGGCGCGGAGAACAGCTTCTTCTCCGGAGTGCTGGCCCGCCCGATGCCCGCCGAGGCGCTGACCGACGGCCTGATCTACACCTCCGGCAGCATGGACGAGGAGCTGGCGCGGGGCGTCGTCGTCCGGGACGACGAGGGCGCGTGGCACCTCACCGACCTGGGCCGGGAGCTGACGCTGTTCGCGCAGCGGGCCACCGGCGAGGCCGCCGAGGAACTGTGGGCCATGCTGCCCGGGGTGCTGCCCGGCCTGGGCATCGTGCCCCGGCTCACCGAGCTGGTCGGCCGGGTGCTGGCGCATGCGCAGGCCACCGGCGGGCCGGTGTTCCGGGCGATGTCCCCGCCGTACGAGCCGGAGGACGCCTCCCCGGCGCTGCTGCTCGTCACCCGGCTGGGATCGTTGCGGCACCACCGCGCGGACGCGCACCGGGCCGCGTGGCGGGCCGCCGGGCTGACCGCCGACGAGATCCGGGCGCTGCCGGACGGGCCGCACCGCGCGGCGATCGAGGCGGACACCGATCGCCGCGACGAGCCCGCGTACGCGATCCTCACCGAGGCCGAGCGGTGGGAGCTGCTGGCCGGCCTCGCCGCCCTGCCGAACTAGCGCCGGCCGGTGGAACGTCATGGGTGTCACACGCGCCCGCAGACACCCATGACGTTCCACCGACGCGCACACCGCTGACGGCGGCGGGCGCGTCAAGGACGGGGCGGATCTTCCTGGGCCGGGGCGGTGCCGTCGATGGGCAGGCCGAACTCGGCAGGCGAGTTCTCGTCGGTGCCGTCCAGGTCCGCGTGCGGCTCGTCCGGGGTGACGTCGTCGGGGTCGGCGCCTCCGGCGTGCAGTTCGGACAGCTCAACCGGGTCAGTCATGTCGTCCTGGTACCCGCGCGACGCCGCCTGAACCCGCCCGGGCGTCAGCGCGGCAGGTGCCGCTCCAGGCCGTCGAAGAGCAGGTCGAGGGTGAACTCGAACTCGGTCTGGCTGTCGCACCAGCCCAGCGTCGGATCCGCCGCGTCGTGCGTCTCGGCGGCGACCATGGCGGCCAGGTGCGGCAGCTGTTCGGCCAGCGCCGTCATCTCGGCCTCCGCCGTGTCGGCCTCCCCGCCCGCGTCCGGCCGGAACACCTCCTGTGCGAAGCCGAGCGCCATACTGCCGAACGCGTGCAGCGCCCGGTGGGCGATCCGGTACGAGAAACCGCCGTCGACGAGCGTGGCGAGGATGGCGTCGTAGTAGGCGTACACCCCGGCGGGGACTGTGGGGCGGGAGCTGAGCAGCGCGGGGGCCCACGGGTGCCGCAGCATGACCGCGCGCGCGGCGAGGAAGCGCAGCCGCAGCCGGGTACGCCAGTCGCCACCGGGCGCGTCCGCCTCGGCCCGTTCGGCGGCTGAGGTGATCTCGGCGGCGACCGCGTCCACGAGGCCGTCGAGCAGTCCGGCCTTGCCGGGTAGGTGGTGGTAGAGCGACATCGCCTCGACGCCGAGTTCGGCGGCGAGCCGGCGCATGGTGAGCGCCGCCATCCCCTCGGCGTCGACCAGGGCGATCGCGCTGGCCAGTGCCCGCTCACGGCTGAGCGGTTCCCGAGGTTTCCGCGCTCCCATCCGGCTCTCCATCTCCCTTGACCTTACAACGTATGGTTGGCCTTACGACGTAAGGCAACAAGTCACGGACCGTCGATCACCCCCAAGGAGCCGCCATGCCACAGCTGATCCGTACCGCCCGGGTGACCGGGCTGTTCTACCTCGGGCTCGCCGTCACCGGCGCGCTGGGGTTCCTCACCGTCCGGCCGATGCTCTTCGACGCCGACGACGCGGGCGCGACACTGGCCAACCTGGTGGCCCACGAGTCGCTGGCCCGCGCCGGCATCGCCCTCGAACTGCTGGTCGTCCTCACCCAGGCGCTCACCGCCGTCTGGTTCCACCGCCTGTTCCGTACTGTCGACAGCACCGCCGCGGGCAGCATCGCCGCCTTCGGGCTGGTGAACGCCGTCGCGATCCTCGGCAGTGCCGCCGTGCTCGGGACGGCCCTGCGGGTCGCGACCGGCGGGCCGGGCGACGCCGACACCGTCCAGCTGCTCTACCTGGTCAGCGGGAACCTGTGGGAGGTGGGCGGCCTCTTCTTCGGCCTCTGGCTGGTGCCGATGGGCTGGTGCGTGCTCCGGTCGGGCTGGCTGCCCCGGCCGCTGGGCTGGATCCTCGTCGCCGGTGGCGTCGGCTACGTGCTCATGACGTTCGTCGCGTACCTCGCCCCCGGCGCCGGCATCGCCGGCGACCTGCTGGTGCTGCCCGCCACCGTGGGCGAGGTCTGGATCCTCGGCTACCTGATCGTCTTCGGCGTGCGGAAGCAGGCCGGGGCAGGCGCAGGCGTGCGGAAGCAGGCAGGCGCAGGCGCGCAGGAGCGGGCGGAGGTGGGCGCCGGCGCGACCGCAGCCTAGGCCGGGCTCGCGGCGAGGGCGACACCCCGGGCGTACCGGATGGCGGCCGGGGTGTCCGCGAACACCAGGCCCTCGCGGCGCAGCTCGTCGGCGACGCCGAGCGTGCTGAGCACCTGGTCGTGGCCCGGGGTGATGCCGGAGAGCAGCACGGTGATCCCCCGGGCGCGCAGCCGGGCGACGGCGTCGCCGAGCACCTGGGCGCCCGTGGCGTCGATGGTGGAGACGCGGGACATCCGCAGGATCACCACCCGCACGTCGGCCACCTCGGCCAGCTCCAGCAGGAAGGTGTGCGCGGCGGCGAAGAAGAGCGGCCCGTCCAGCCGGTACGCGACGATGTGCTCGGCGAGCAGCGCGTGCTCCTCGTCGCTGTGCTCGCCGGTGTCCAGCGGCACCTGCTCCAGCTTGGCGCTGCGGGCCACCGCGCGCAGCGCCAGCACGACCGCGACGGCGAGACCGACGACCACAGCCGTCACCAGGTCCCAGATGACAGTGACGGCGAACGTCAGCACCAGCACCACCGCGTCGGCCCGGGTGGCCCGCATCAGCGCCAGCAGGGAGGCCGCCTCCACCATCCGGATGGTGGTGGCGAGCAGCACCCCGGCCAGCGCGGCCAGCGGGATGCGCCCAACCAGCGGGGCGGCGGCGAGCACGATCGCGGCGAGGGCGACCGCATGGGTGAGCGCGGCGAGCTTCGAGGACGCCCCGGCGCGCACGTTGACAGCGGTACGGGCGATGGCGGCGGTCGCCGGGATGCCGCCGAAGACCGGGGAGGCGAGGTTGGCCAGGCCCTGGCCGAACAGTTCCCGGTCCGGGTCGTGCCGCTCGCCGACGGTCATGCCGTCCGCCACCGTCGCGGAGAGCAGGCTCTCCAGGGCGGCGAGCGCGGCCACTGCCAGGGCGCTCGGCACCAGCACGCCCAGCGCGCCGAGGTCGACGAAGTCCAGCGACGGCGCGGGCAGCCCCTGCGGCAGCTCGCCGATCCGGGCCAGGTCGATCGGGGCCAGTTCGGCGAGGATCGTCGCGGCGGCCACCCCGACCAGGGAGAACGGCACGGCGGGCCGCCACCGGCCGCCGAGCAGCATCAGCGCGGCCACGCCGAGCGCCACGACGATCGCGGCGGGCCGGGGCTGCGCGGCGAACCGGGCGACCGCGTCGGCGGCCACCGCCCACACCTTCTCGCCGTGTGCCCCGGCGACGCCGAGCGCGGCGGGCACCTGTTGCAGCGCGATCACCACGGCGATGCCGGCGGTGAAGCCCTCGATCACCGGGGCGGGCAGGTAGCGGACGTACCGGCCGAGGCGGGCCAGCGCGAGCGCGATCAGGATCAGCCCGGCCAGCGCGCCGACCATCAGCACGCCACCGGCGCCGAACTGCTGCACCACCGGCACGAGCACGACTGTCATCGCCCCGGTGGGGCCGGAGACCTGGAGGTTGGAGCCGCCGAAGACGGCCGCGACCGCTCCGGCGACGACCGCGGTGACCAGGCCGGCCTGCGCGCCGAGCCCGGAGGTGACGCCGAAGGCGAGCGCCAGGGGCAGCGCCACCACGGCGACGGTGAGCCCGGCGAGCAGGTCGCGCCGGGGTGAGCGGCGCACGGCGGCCCAGTCGGCCCGGCCGGGCAGCAGCCCACGGAACAGCCGGCCCGCCTGCCGGAGGACGTCTCTCGCGCGGAGGACCGCCGCCGCGCTCACCGGTCCGTCCCGGAGGCCCGCAGCTCGTCGAGCAGGGCGTCCCGGTCGGTGAGGACCGCGCCGAGGATGCGCCGCCCGGCGGCGAGCAGGTCGGCCACGTCGGGGGTGCTGAGCGCGTACATCACCAGCGGACCGTCCCGGTACGAGGTGACCATGCCGGCCCGGCGCAGCACGGCGAGCTGCTGCGAGAGGTTCGACGCCTCCACGTCGATGGCGGCGAGCAGGTCGCGTACCGGCAACGGCCCGTCCTGGAGCAGTTCGAGCACCCGGATGCGGACCGGGTGCCCGAGGGTCCGGAACAACTCCGCCTTGGCCTGGTACAGCGGCACCGACATGACACACCTCCGACGACTCTGAAGACTTTAACACTTGCAGAAATCTTCAAATCGATGGAGATGTGGGTGACCGTCTCAGGCCAGGTCGTTGACGCAGCGCAGCACCGGGCGACGGGTGAGCGCGTCGGCGTCCAGCGGGCCGGGCGCGTGCACGACGAACGTCGCGCTCTCCCCCGGCAGCAGCGTCACCAGGGCCCGGTCCACCCGCGCGGCCGGGTCCAGGCGATCAGGGAACAGCGTCAGGTCGCGCAGCACCGTCCGCGCGGTCACCCGCACCCGCCATCCGCCGCCGACCGGCTCGACGCTCGCGTCCCACTCCGCCCTCGGCCACCGCACGTCGCGGTCCTCGGCGAAGAACCACAGCGCCCGCTCCGCGCCGTCCCCGGCGCCCGCGACGAGCAGTTCGGCCCGGCCGTCGTCCGGCCGTGCCACCTCCGCCGGCAGCGCCAGCACCACCGAGGAGTACGCCGGGACGTCGAGGTCGACCGAGGTCTTCGCCCTCGGCTCCCCGGTGAGGGTCAGCCGGGTGACGGTGGCCGGACCGGTCCACGCGTCGGCTGTCTCGTTCACCGCCACCAGCGCCGGCCCGCCGTCGCGCGGCTGCACCGTCAGCAGCCGGTCTGCGTAGGCGCGGCGCAGCGCGTACCACAGGGGTTTGCGGCGGCCGTCGCCGTCGATCGCCGCCCAGGAGGTGACCGGCCAGCAGTCGTTCAGCTGCCACACGACGGTGCCGGCGCAGACCGGCCGGTGCGAGCGGAAGTGCTCGACGCCGAGCTGGATGGCGCGGGCCTGGTTGAGCTGGGTGAGGTAGTGCCAGTCGTCGAAGTCGGCTGGCGGCGGCAGGTGCGCGTCGAGCCCGCGCCGGAGTTTGCGGTCCCCGTCTGCCGCCTTCTGGTGATGAGCCATGCCGGGCGAGTCGGGCGCGAGCGGATCGTCCGAGAGGGCCCGGCGCAGCGTCGCGTACGCGGGCGGCGCCTGGTAGCCGAACTCGGCCACGAACCGGGGCACGTAGTCCCGGTAGCGGGTGTAGTCGTCGGTGTTCCACACGTCCCAGATGTGGGTGGTGCCGTGCGCCGGGTCGTTGGGGTGGAGCTCCTCGCTGCCGGACCACGGGCTACCCGGCCAGTACGGCACCGTCGGGTCCAGCTCGCCGACGATCGCCGGGAGCAGGTCCAGGTAGTAGCCGCGTCCCCAGGTGCGCCCGGCAAGCGGCTCCTGCCAGTCCCAGTCGTGCCAGCCCCAGATGTTCTCGTTGTTGCCGGTCCACAGCACCAGCGACGGGTGCCCGGCCAGCCGGGTCACCTGTTCGCGCGCCTCCGCCTCGACCTCGGTGCGGAACGGCTCCTCCTCCGGGTACGCCGCGCAGGCGAACAGGAAGTCCTGCTGCACCAGCAGACCGAGGGCGTCGGCGAGGTCGTAGAAGTCGTCCGACTCGTACCGGCCGCCGCCCCAGACACGCAGCAGGTTGACGTTCGCGCCGGCTGCCTGCGCGAACCGCCGCGCCAGGCGGTCGCGGGTGACCCGGTTGGGGAACGCGTCGTCGGGGATCCAGTTGACGCCTCTGACGAACACCGGGACGTCGTTGACGTGCAGGGCGAACGGGGTGCCGTGGGCGTCGGGCGTGGTGTCCAGCCGTACCGAGCGGAACCCGATCCGCCGGGATGCGGTGTCCAGCTCCCGGCCGTCGGCGCCGAGCAGGCTCACGTCGAGGTCGTAGCGCGGCTGGTCGCCGTACCCGATGGGCCACCACAGCGCGGGGTCCGCGACGGTGAGCGTCACGACGGCGGTCCGCTCCCCCGCCGGTACGGCGACCTCGGCGGTGACCCCGGCGACGGCGGCGCGGACGGTCAGCGGCTCGTCCGACGTCCGCTCGACCTCGGCGCACAGCTCGACCCGGCCGACTCCGTCGGCCACCGTGACGAGCGGCCGCACCGACGCGAGCCGGGCGGTGGACCAGGCGTGCAGGCCGATGTCGCGCCAGATGCCGGCGGTGACGAGGGTCGGTCCCCAGTCCCAGCCGAAGTTGCAGGCGGTCTTGCGGATGAAGTGGAACGGCTCCGGGTACGCGTTCGGCCGGTCGCCGAGCCGGTCCCGGTGCGCCTCGGCGTACCGGTACGGGGAGTCGAAGCGTACGGCCAGGGTGTTGCCGTCCGGGCGCAGCAGCGCGCGGACGTCGAAGCGGTACGAGCGGTGCTGGTTCTCGGTGCGGCCGACCTCGACGCCGTTGAGCGTCACTGTGGCGACCGTGTCCAGACCGGCGCAGACCAGGTCGACCCGGTCCTCGTCACCGGGCTGCCAGGCGAACGTGGTCTCGTAGGCCCAGTCGGTGCGGCCGATCCAGGCGAGGCGGTTCTCGTTGTCGTCCAGGTACGGGTCGGGGATGAGCCCGGCCGCCAGCAGGTCGGTGTGCACACAGCCGGGCACCGTGGCCGGCACCGCTGCCCCGGCGATCTCCGGCGGCACCGCCGGGCCGCGCTCGGCCCGCAGCGTCCACCCCTCGTGCAGCAGTGTTCGACGGCTCACGACTTCACCGCGCCTTCCATGATTCCGCGGACGATCTGACGTCCACCGACGAACAGCATGACCAGCAGGGGGACGGTGGCGATGAACGCGCCCGCGAGCACCCGCCGGTAGATCACGTAGTTGCCGCTGGCCAGGTCGGAGACCGCCACCATCGACGTCGGGTAGTCGGTGCCGCTCAGCGTGATCAGCGGCCACTGGAAGTCGTTCCAGGTGGCCACGAACGTGAGCAGGCCGAGCACCGCCAGCGCCGGGCGGATCGCGGGCAGCACTATCGTCGCGTACACCCGCATGGTCGTGGCACCGTCGACCCGGGCCGACTCGATCAGCTCGTCCGGGACGGTGTTCACGATGAACTGCCGCATGTAGAACACGCCGAACGCGGTGACCAGGCCGGGCGCGATGACCGCGAGCAGCGTGCCGTTCCAGCCGAGTTTGCCCATCACGATGTAGAGCGCGACGATGCCGAGCTGGTTGGGCACGGTGAGCGTGAGCACCACGAACAGCATCAACGCACGGTTGCCCCGGAAACGCAGCTTGGCGAAGGCGAAGCCGGCCAGCGAGCAGAAGAACAGCACCGAGGCGGTCACCACCGCCGAGACGATCACGCTGTTGACGAGCGACGCGGCGAAGTAGACGTCCTGGAGGGAGAAGACCTCGTCGACGTTCGTGAGGAACCGGTCGCCGGGGATCACCGCCGGTGGCAGCTTCGCCAGCGCCTCGTCGTCACTCGTGGCGATGACGAACATCCAGTAGAGCGGGAACGCGGCGAACAGCATGCTCACCGCGAGCAGCAGGTAGGTCCAGAGCCCGGCCGGGGTGTCCTGTGGCGCCCGGGCCACCACGCGTCGCGTCGTCACCGGCGGCCTCCGGAGAGTCGGTTCGTCAGCAGGTAGTTGAGACCGGCGACGACCAGGATGATCAGGAACAACGCCCAGGACATCGCGGCGGCGTAGCCGAGGTTGAGGTCCTTCCAGCCGACCTTGTAGATGAGCTGCGCGATGGTCTGCCACTCGCCGTCCGGCCCGCCGGTCGCGGCCTGGGCGTTCGGGTCGAACAGCATCGGCTCGGTGAACAACTGCAACCCGCCGATGGTGGAGAGGATGACGGTGAACAGGACCACCGGCTGGATCATCGGCACGGTGATGCGCCAGAGCTGCTTCCACTGCCCGGCGCCGTCGATCGCCGCCGCCTCGTAGACGTCGCGCGGGATGGACTGCATGGCGGCCAGGTAGAGCAGCGCGTTGTAGCCGATCCACTTCCAGTTGACCATGGTGGCGATGGCGATCCAGGCGTGCAGCTTGTCCGCCCGCCAGTCGATCGGGTCGTCCGGGCCGCCGATGCCGAGCAGGCCGAGCGCCCAGTTCGCCATGCCGAAGTCGCGGGAGAAGAAGACGCTGAACACCATCGTCGAGGCCACGATCGGTGTCACGTACGGCAGCAGCACGCCCACCCGCCACCAGGTCTGCGCCCGCAGCTTGCGGTTGAGCAGCGACGCGACGAGCAGCGCGAGCAGCAGTTGCGGGACCGTGGAGAGCAGGAAGATGCCGAACGTGTTGACCAGGGCGTTCCAGAAGTCCTCGTCGGCGAACAGGCGGCTGAAGTTCTCGGTGCCGGCCCAGTACGGCAGCGTCGGGTCGTCCAGCCGGTAGTTGCGCAGCGACACGACCGCGTTGAACAGCAGCGGGAACAGCCCGAACACGACGAAGAGCAGGAAGAACGGCGCGATCATCAGGTACGGCATGTAGCGCATGTCGAAGCGGTACAGCCGGTCCCGCCAGCTCATCCGCCGGTCGCCGGCGCCGGTACGGCCGGGCTTGCGCGCGGGTGGGCGGCCGGGCGGCGCGGGCGCGGCACGGGTGCTGGACATCTGTTCACTCCAGGGCCGGGAGATCGGACGACGACGGGGCGGACCGGGCCGCCCCGTCACCGCTGACACGTCAGGACTTGGCGGCCTTCTCGGCCTCCTTGACCGCCTCGGACCAGGCGGCGTCGGACTTGAGCGAATTGTTCTCCACCCGCCGGATCACGTTCTCCACAGCCACCCGGGTCGGGCCGTTCTTGCGGCCCAGGTACTGCGGGGTGAGGCCCTGCGCCATCTTCGGGAAGATCTGGCCCACCGGGGCGTCGTTGAAGAACGGGTTCTTGAAGTCGGCGATGGCCGGGTCGGTGTAGAGCGCCGGCTGCGACGGCAGGTTCCCCACCTTCTTGAAGATCTCGATCTGCTGCTCCGGCGCGACCAGCCAGGTCAGCAGCTTGTACGCCTCGTCGACGTTCTTGCCCTGCTTCGGCAGGGTCAGGAAGGAGCCACCCCAGTTGCCGCCGCCACCGGGTACCGCGGCGATGTCCCACTTGCCCTGGGTGCCGGGCGCGGTGTCCTTGATGTGGCCGAGCATCCACGCCGGGCAGGCGAGCACCGCGAACGCGCCGCTGGTGAAGCCCTTGTCCCAGTCGGCCTGGAAGCTGACCAGGTTGGCCGACAGCCCGGCGCCCACGGCCTTGACCGTGTAGTCGAACGCGACCTTCGGGCCCTGCTCCATCCGGAGCTGGTCCTGCTCGTCGTAGAAGCCGACCGGCTGCTGGCCGAGGATCGGGTTGAACAGGTTGGTGCCGGCGTCGATGAACTTCTTCTTCGTCGTGGCTGTGTACTGCTGACCGACCTCGATGAACCTGTCCCAGGTGGGCCAGAGCGCTGACACCTTGTCGCGTTCGGTGGGCAGGCCGGCGGCCTTGAACAGGTCGGTGCGGTAGCACATGGCCAGGCCGCCCACGTCGGTGCCGAGGCCGATCTGCGTCTTGCCGTCGGCCGACAGGGACTGCTTCCACTTCCAGGGCAGGTACTTGCTCTCGTAGGAGCCGGCGCCCTTGTCGAGCAGGTTGACGAACTTGTCCGACTGGCTCCGGAACTGGACCATGAAGCCCTCGTCGATCGCCGCGATGTCCGGCGCGCCGTTGCCCGCCACGAGCTTCTTCTGCAGGTCCTCGTGCTGGGCGTTGTACTCGCCCGAGTTGAGCTGGATCTTGACGTTCGGGTGCTCGGCCTCGTACTTGGCCTTCAGGTCCTGGAGCCCGAAGTCGCCCCAGAAGTTGATTTTCAGCGTCACCTGACCACCGGCCGAGTCCGAGCCGCCGGTGGTGCTCCTGCCGCTGCAGGCGGCGACCATGACCAGGCTGACGGCACCGACGGCGGCCACGCGCGCCAGGTGCGTCCAGGACCGTCTCATCTCATCCTCCGCGCCGAATGGGAACGCTCCCGACATCGAGGAACGTTGACTGAACCGGATAAGTGACGCCACCGTACGGTCCTCATTCATGACTGTCAACGGGCGGTTACCGATGTTCTCGTCCGGCAATCTCACCGCCGCTCACCACGGTGGTTCGGCCGTTCACGGCAGGGCGGCCGGCGATCGGCCCTCTAGGCTGAACCGCGCAAGCGGCGAGCGCCGTAGGCCGCCCGCCGCCACCACCGGTGGCACCCCGGCCCGGCGCGGCGTGCAGTAGCGTCACCAGACGCCGGTGATCCGGCGACCGCAAGTGCCCGCGAGGGCCGGACACAGTGGAGGAACGCTTCGGTGAAGCGGCCGACCATCGCCGACGTCGCCCGGCGTGCCGGGGTCTCCAAGGGCGCGGTGTCGTACGCGCTCAACGGCCAGCCCGGGGTCTCCGAGGCGACCCGGCAGCGGATCCTCGCCATCGCCGCCGAGATCGGGTTCCGTCCCAGCAGCGCCGCCCGCGCGCTGTCCGGCGCCACCGCCAAGGCGGTCGGGCTGGCGCTGTGCCGCCCCGCCCGGATACTCGGCATCGAGCCGTTCTTCATGGAACTCATCAGCGGCGTCGAGGCCGAACTGTCGGCCCGCTCGTACGCGCTCACGCTCCAGGTGGTCAGCGACCAGGACGCCGAGATCGCCGTCTACCGGCGGTGGTGGGCCGAGCGCCGGGTGGACGGCGTGCTCGTCTGCGACCTGCGCACCGACGACCGGCGGGTGCCGGCGCTGGAGGAACTGCAACTGCCGGCGGTGGTGATCGGCGGGCCCGGGCACACCGGCGGCCTGGCGAGCGTCTGGGCCGACGACGCTGCGGCCCTCGTCGAGACCGTGGAGTACCTGGTCGCGCTCGGCCACCGGCGCGTCGCCCGGGTCGGCGGGCTGCCCTCGCTGCTGCACACCGAGATCCGCACCGAGGCGTTCACGGCCGTGTGCCGCCGGCTCGGGCTGGACGAGGCGGCCACCGTCTCGTCCGACTACACCGGGGAGGAGGGCGCGCGGGCCACCCGGCGGCTACTCAGCTCCCCCGGCCGGCCGACGGCGGTGATCTACGACAACGACGTGATGGCGATCGCCGGGCTCTCCGTGGCGCAGGAGATGGGCCTGAGCGTGCCCGGCGACCTGTCCATCGTGGCCTGGGACGACTCGCCGCTCTGCCGGCTGGTGCACCCGCCGCTCACCGCGCTGGGCCGGGACATCCCGGCGTACGGCGCGCACGCCGCCCGCCGGCTCCTCGCGGTCATCGCGGGCGAGCCGGCCGCCGCCGTGCAGGACGAGACGGCGCACCTCACGCCGCGCGGCAGCACCGCCCCACCGCGTACGAGCGCTCGCTGAACCGGTTCAGCTCAGCGCGTGGTGGACGGGTACTCCTCGAACCACGCCTCGACCCGCTCGGCGGTCGCCGGGCGGGCCAGCGCGAACCCCTGGCCGTACCGGCAGCCCGCCCGGCGCGCACCTGCCACCTGCCCCTCCGACTCCAGCTCCTCGACCACCAGCTCCACCCCGAGCCGGTCGGCCAGGTTCGCCACCACGTCGATCAGCGGGCGCTGCCCGTCCCCGCCCGCGCCGACCAGGTGCGGGCCCACCTTGATCAGGTCGATCGGCAACCGGCGCAGCTGCGCGAGCGAGGCGTGCTCGGCCCGGAAGTCGTCGAGCGCGATCCGCACGCCGATCGACCGCAGACCGGCCAGCCGGGGCACCACAGTGGACAGCTCGGCGCCCACCACCGGCTCGGACACCTCCACCACCAGCCGGTCCGGCACCACGTCGTACGCGGCCAGCGCGGTGGCGGTACGCGCCACGAAGTCCGGCGCGGCCAGCTCCCGCGGCGTCACGTTCACCGCCATCCACAGCTCGCGACCGCCGTCCGACCACGCCGCGAGCTGGCGGCAGGCTCGATCCAGCACCCACCGCCCGATCTCACCGGTCAGGTCGAGATCGGCCGCCACCGGCAGCAGCTCGGCCGGCAGCACCGTGCCCAGCGCCGGGCTGCGCCAGCGCAGAAACGCCTCGGTGCCCACCGGCATCCGGTCCGCGAGCGCCACCACCGGCTGGTAGACCAGGTCCAGCTCACCGCGCGCCACCGCACCGGGCAGTTCCCGCTCCAGGTCCAGGCGGCGGACCAGTTGCTCCTCCAGGTAGGCGTCGTACCACTCGACCCGGTCCCGGCCGAGCTGCGCCGCCCGGCGGCGGGCCAGGTCCGCCTGGCGCAGCACGTCCTCCGGATCGCCGCCGCTGGTCTCGGCCAGCCCGACGCTCACCTCCAGCCGGACGACCCCGCCGGGCCGGGGGCACGGCTCGGCCAGCGCCGCCAGCAGCCGCAGACCGAGCGCGTACGCGAGCACCGGACCGAGGTCGGTGAGGACCGCGTACTCGGTGTCGCCGAGCCGGGCGACCAGATCGTGCGTCTCGGAGCCCGCCCGCAGGCGACGCGCCGCCTCGGTGAGCACCGGCCCGTCCGGCACGGCGCCGCCCGTACCGTGCAGGTCGACGACGAGCAGCGCGCCGCCGCTGCGGTGCGCCATCACCCGGACCAGATCGGCGCGCGTCAGCAGCACGGGCCCGGCCGTCCCGGCGGCCGGTCCGAGCCGGCGCCGCAACCACGCCTCGCGGGCGGCGAGCCGCTGCACCCGGCGGCGCTGGTCGGCGGCGGCGAGCAGTTCACCCACCATGATCGGCGGTATGACGGCCAGCCCGAGTGCCATCGCGCCGGTGCTGAACTCCCCGGCCGCGCCCAGGTGGATCCCGGCGGCGAGCCCGGCGATCCCGGCCGGCGCCGTGAGGCGCGGCCACGCGGCAGACGCCACGTCCCGATCCGGCCGTTCCCCGCCCGAGGTACGCCGGACACCGGCGACTGTGAGCAGCGCCCCGGCCACCAGCGGCGCCGCGACGACCGGCAGCGCCCGGTCCGGCGCGTCGTACGCCAGCAGCACCACAAGCAGCGTCAACCCGCCGATTGTCAGCGCGGCCCCGGCGTGGCAGCGCGCGGCACCCGGCCGGCGGCGGCGTTCGGCGACCGCCACCACAGTGAGCACGGCGAGCACCACCGCGCCGCCCGTCGCAGCGGTCGCGGCGACGGCCGGGACCGGGCCGCCCGGCAACAGCATCCAGCCCGCGAAGACCAGGCTGACGCCGAGCGCGAGCACGTCGACGGTACGGCGCACCAGCTCCGGACCGGACAGCCG
This sequence comes from Micromonospora sp. NPDC049151, assembly GCF_040648395.1. Classification (NCBI taxonomy): domain Bacteria; kingdom Bacillati; phylum Actinomycetota; class Actinomycetes; order Micromonosporales; family Micromonosporaceae; genus Micromonospora; species Micromonospora sp. NPDC049151. Next base: position 219,485 of record NZ_JBEZDP010000001.1, on the reverse strand, counting down.
CGACCGGCCGGGCAGGCGCAGCAGGGCCGCCACGTGCAGCGGACCGGTGAGGGACAGCCCGGCCAGTGCGATCGGCAACCGGTGCGCGGGGTCGCTCAGCGGCAGCACCGCCACGGTGAGCCCGGCGGCCAGGACGGCGGCGTCCAGGAACGCGGCGACCCGGCGCGACAGCGCGGCCCGGCGAGCCCGCCGCCCGGTCACGGGCCGATCCGTCGGCGCATGCTGGTCGTTCAACGCGGGCAGGTTGTTCGACGCGGGGCGGGCGGTCGGCGCAGGCAAGCCGTTCGACGCGGAACGGCCGGTCACTGCGGGACCGTCGGCAGGTGCGGGATGGTCGGCCGGCGCGGCGGCTCCGGCCAGCCAGGCGAGCCGGACGCAGGCGAGCGCGAAGCCTCCGGCGACGGCGAGCGCGGCGGCGGCCGGGCCGGGCAGGGCACCGGCGACGCCCGCCAGGAGGAAGGCCGCGCCGATGAGCGACACGGCGACATCGTGCAGGGCTGATCGCCGACGGGGGGCGACGGGAGGGGGGACGGGCACGGCGATCGCCTTCGTGAGGGGGCACGGGGGCGGTGCGGTTGCGGTACGCGGTACGACGTGCGGGTTGTCGGGGCTGGCGGGGCGCATCGGCGGGGACCACTGCGGCCACGCCTAGAAACGATCCCGGAAGCGCCCCGCAACGTCACCCAGCCAGTGACATCCGTCACACCGCCCCTCCGCAGTGCCGGCTCACGATCGCCTGAAAGCCGCTCACTCCCGCCGATCCCCCCGGCCCACCAGATCTTGGAAGCAAACGGCCCCCCAAGAGGCCCAACGCTTCCAAGATCTCCGACCCGCGCAGATCTTGGTATCGAACCGCCCCGGGAGCGGAGCCGTACCAAGATCGTCGGTGGGCACCGGCTACGCGGTGCGGCGGCGGCTCGGACGGGGTGGCTCGCACGGCGGGGACTCGGACGGAGGGTGGCTCGGACGGGGGGTGGGGACGCCCGCGGGGTGGGGTGGGCTGGGCGGGTGGAATCATCGGGGGGTGAGCCGCGCCGATACCGTACGTTTCCGTCACAACCAGGCCATCCTGGTCGCCGCGATCGTCGCCACCATCGGCGCGCTTCCAGTGGCCAGTGCCCGCTGGTGGCTGCTCTGGGTGTTGCTCGTGCCGCTCGCCGTCGTGGTCTGGGCGTGGCGCGCCGGCACCGACGCCGACGCCCGGGAGCTGCGACTGCGGGCGCTCGCCGGGCAGCGCCGGGTGCCGTGGAACCGGGTCGCCGAACTCGCCGGTGATCGCAAGGGACGGGCCGTCGCCCGCCTCGACGACGGCGAGGTGGTGGTGCTGCCGGCGGTACGCGCCACCGAACTGCCCCGGCTGATCGCCGTCACCGGGCAGGAGCTACCGGACGCCGAAGCCGATCGGTGAGCAGGGGTCAGTAGCCGTCGACCACCCGGTTCGTCAGCTCCGCCCCGGCCACGTACCGGCGCAGTTGCTCCCCCACCAGCCGGTACGCGCGCGGCAGCAGTCCGCGTACGGAGCCGCCGACGTGCGGGGTGAGCAGCACGTTCGGCAGCTCCCACAGGGGATGGTCGGCGGGCAGCGGTTCCGGGTCGGTGACGTCCATCGCCGCGCGCAGGCGACCCGAGGCCAGCTCGGCGACCAGCGCCGAGGTGCGGGCCACCGGACCGCGGGCGGCGTTGACGAGCAGCGCGCCGTCCGGCATCGCGGCGAGGAAACGCTCGTCGACCATGCCCCGGGTCTGTTCGGTCAGCGGCACCAGCAGCACCACGACGTCCGCCTCGGGCAGCAGCGCCGGCAGCTCGTCGACGCCGTGCACGCCCTGGCCGGGGCGCGGCGTACGGGCCACCAGCGTGAAGCTCACCTCGAACGGGGCGAGCCGATCGCGTACCGCGGTGCCGATCGAGCCCGCGCCCACGATCAGCACCCGCTTGCCGGCCAGCTCGTCGGTGGGCGCCACCTCGTCGTACGCCCACTCGCGCCGCGCCTGCGCGCGGGCCAGCGGCGCGAACCCGCGTAGCGAGGCGAGGATCGCGGCGACCACCCATTCGGCGGTGGGCGAGTCGTGCACGCCCCGGGCGTCGCAGAGCGTCACGCCGTCGGGCATCCGTCCCGCCCAGGCGTCCGCGCCGGCGGAGAGCAGTTGCACCACCTCGACGTCGGGCAGCTCGGCCAGGAGCGCGCCGGCGTCCGGGCCGGACAGGAACGGCGGAACCCAGAACCGCATCCCGGCCGGGGACGACGGAAGCCGCCGGGGGTCGTCCAGCACCTCCACGGTGACGCCGGGCGGCAGCTCGCCGAGCAGTCTGCGGCCCTCGGGGTGCGGGATCCATGCCTTCACGACCGCCGACGATATCGGCCCCGGGCCGGCCGGCGCGGCGTGACCCGTGACGAACACCGCGCCGGGAATGGAGTGGCGGCCCAGCGGGGTATAACCGAGAGCGGGATGCCGCTCGGGTGTTCCGCTTGCCGAGGGCGGTGGCGATGAGCGAGGACGGCCGGGGACGGGTGTCCGTGCCGATTCCGGCGCTCGCCGATCCCGACCGATTGCGCTCACTCGACGAGACCCGGCTCGACGCCGTACCGGACGAGGCGTTCGACAGGTTCGCCCGGCTGGTCGGCGACCTGCTGGACGTGCCCGTCGCGCTCGTCTCCCTGGTGGACGCCGACCGTCAGTTCTTCCCCGGCGCGACCGGGCTGCCGGAGCCGTGGGCGGCCCGCCGGGAGACGCCGCTGACCCACTCGTTCTGCCAGCACGTCGTCGACGTCGAGATGCCGCTGGTGCTGCCCGACGCCCGCCTCTCCCCCCAGGTACGCCTCAACCTGGCCGTCGAGGACCTGGGCGTGGTGGCGTACGCGGGCATGCCCCTGACCGACCTGGACGGGCGGGTGCTCGGCTCGCTCTGCGCGATCGACAGCAAGCCCCGGGCCTGGACCGGGGAACAGTTGCGTACGCTCGCCGACCTGGCCGCCGCGTGCTCCTCCGAGCTGCGGCTGCGCATCGCGGTCCGGGGTGCCGAGGAGGCGCGCCGCCGCGCCGAGGAGGCGCACGACCGGCTCGCCATGCTGGCCGGGATGAGCGAGATGCTCGGCGGCACGCTCGACGTGGCCACCGCCGTCGACCGGCTCGGGCGCGCGATGGTGCCGCTGCTCGCCGACTGGTGCCTGATCACGCTCGTCGACCCGGCCGGCCGGCCACGCACGGTCACCGGCCTGCACCGGGACGCCGAGCGCGCGGCCGACATGACCCGCTTCGCCGGGCTGCTGACCACCGGGCTCAGCGCGGAGTCGCAGATCCGGTCGGTGCTGCGTACCGGGCGGCCGGCGGTGCGGGCCACGGCCGACCTGGACGACGTGGCGCGCGGCACCACACGCCCGGAGCTGGTGCCGCTCGCCGACCGGCTCGGCATCGGTCCCCACCTGACCGTGCCGATCACCGCCGTCGGGGACCGGGTGATCGGGGCGGTCACGCTGGTCAACCGGCCCGGACGGCGCGGTTTCGACGCCAGCGACCTGCGCACCGCGCAGGACATCGGGGTACGCGCCGGACAGGCGGTCGGCAACAGCCGCCTCTACGGGGAGCAGCGCCACGTCGCCGAGGTGCTCCAGCACAGCATGCTGCCGAGCCTGCCGGCCGTGCCCGGGATGGAACTGGCCGCCCGCTACCTGCCGGCCGCCGACCGGGTCGAGGTGGGCGGCGACTGGTACGACGCCTTCGTCCAGCCCGACGGCGAGGTGGTCGCCGCGATCGGTGACGTCGCCGGGCACGACATCGAGGCGGCGGCCACCATGGGCCAGCTGCGCAACCTGGTGCGGGGCAACGCGTACGGGCGGGACGATCCGGTGGAGGACCTGGTGACCCACCTCGACCGGGCCATGGGCGGGCTGCGGGTGCCCACCGTCGCCACCGCCGTGCTGGCCCGGGTCCGCCCGGCCGCCGGCGGGCTGGTGGTCTCCTGGTGCAACGCGGGACACCCGCCGCCGCTGCTGGTCCGCGCCGACGGTTCGGTAGCGGTGGCGGACGGTCGCGGGCCGCTGCTCGGCCTGGCCCGCCCGCCCCGGCGCACCGGCCGGACGCTGACCCTGGCTCCCGGCGACACGCTGCTGCTGCACACCGACGGGCTGATCGAGCGCCGGGACCAGCCGATCGACGAGGGGCAGGCCGAGCTGCTCGCCCATCTCGGCACCGCCGGGCCGGGCGTATCGCTGGACCTGCTCTGCGACCGGCTGCTCGCCGCCGCACACCAGCGGGAGGACGACGTCGCCCTGCTCGCGCTGCGGGCCGGTTGAACAGCACTCCCCCGAACGGGCCGGGTACGGGCCGCCGTCCGCGCGACGCGCCCGGTTCGCCGGTCCGCCCGGCTAGGCTGGGGCGGGTGAGCCCGCGTCTTGCGTACCCCCGTGTCAGCCGCCTCCGGACGGCGCTGGCGGCGTCCTGCGCGGCGCTGCTCCTGGGCGCCGCCGGCTGTGCCCTCGGCGAGCCCGAGCCGGATCCGGCCGGCGCCCCGCCCAACCTGCCCACACCGTCGAGCACCGCGAGTCCCGGCGGGGCCGGCCAGCAGGCGGTCGCCACGGTGCTGGCCAAGGGGCTGGAGGTGCCGTGGGGCATCGCGTTCCTGCCCGACGGCGGCGCGCTGGTGACCGAGCGGGACAAGGGGCGGATCCTCCAGGTCGGCCCGGAGTCCGGCCCGGAGGGCCTGGCGGTGCGGCCGGTGCAGACCGTGCCGGACGTCGCCGCCGGCGGCGAGGGCGGCCTGCTCGGCATAGCGGTCTCCCCGGCGTACGAGCGGGACCGCACGGTCTTCGTCTACTACACCGCCGAGAACGACAACCGGATCGCGAAGATGCAGCTCGGGCAGGCGCCGAAGCCGATCCTGACCGGCATCCCGAAGTCCGGCACGCACAACGGCGGCGGGCTGGGCTTCGGCCCGGACGGCCACCTCTACGCGAGCACCGGGGACGCCGGGCGCACCGAGAACGCCCAGGACGCCAAGAGCCTCGGCGGCAAGATCCTCCGGATCACCCCGGACGGCAAGCCGGCGCCGGGCAACCCCACCGCCGGGTCGCCGGTCTGGTCGACCGGCCACCGCAACGTCCAGGGCTTCGCCTGGACGCCGGACAAGAAGATGTACGCGGTGGAGTTCGGCCAGAACACCTGGGACGAGATCAATCAGATCAACAAGGGCGGCAACTACGGATGGCCCCGGGTCGAGGGGCGTGGCGACGACAAGCGCTACGTGAACCCGATCACGCAGTGGCCCACCGGTGACGCGTCCTGCTCCGGCCTGGCGGCGGCGGACCGCGTGCTCGTCGCCGCCTGCCTGCGCGGCCAGCGGCTCTGGCTGGTGGAGCTGGCCGGCAACGGCACCGTCCTCGGTCAGCCACGCGACCTGCTCACCGGCCGGTACGGTCGGCTACGGGCCGTCGCGGCGGCGCCGGACGGCTCGCTGTGGGTGAGCACCTCGAACCGGGACGGCAGGGGCACCCCCACCGCCGAGGACGACCGCATCCTGCGACTCGTGTTCGCCGACGGGGGCGCCGGCCGGAGCTGATCCGGGCCGGGCGGGTTTGTCAAGATCGCGCAAGGGGCAGGTCAGGATCTCAGCATGGACGGCCACGAGAACGAACAGCACCGCACCGGGGACGAGACGTCTCCGGAGCGCGGGCGTGCCCGCCGCGTGACGGCGTGGCGGCCCGGTAACCGGCTGCGCCGGCTGGGCGTCGTGCTGGCTCTGCTCGCTGTCACACTCGGCGGCATCGTGATCGGCACGTACGCGGGCGGCCACGTCGGCACCGACATCGGCCCGTTCCGGGCCGAGCTGAAGCTCAGCCCGTCGCTGAGCGGCGGCACCACCGTCGACATCCCTCCGCTGGGCGCGCTGCTGCTGGACAGTCACGACGGTCCGGCATACCTCACCGTCGAGGTGGGCTCGCTGGACCAGGGGCGCACCGAGGCGCTCCTCGACGACCCGGCCAGCATCAGCCGGGCCAGCCAGTCGGCGGTCCAGGACGTCCGCGACGGCGTGATGCGGCTCGGGCTGCGTACGCTCGCCTCGGTGGTGCTGGCCACGCTGATCCTGGCGGCGCTCGTCTTCCGGGACGTCCGGCGTACCGCGTGGGCCGGCGGTATGGCGCTCGTCATCACGGCGAGCAGCCTCGGGACGGCGGCGAGCACGCTGCGCCCGCAGGCCATCGAGGAGCCCCGGTACGAGGGCCTGCTCGTCAACGCGCCCGCGATCGTCGGTGACGCGCGGCGGATCGCGAACGACTACACCAAGTACGCCGAGCAGCTCCAGCGGCTGGTCGGCAACGTCAGCAAGCTCTACACGACCGTCTCGGCGCTGCCGGTGGTGCAGCCGTCGCCCGGCACCACCCGGGTGCTGCACGTGTCGGACATCCACCTCAACCCGACCGGCTGGCAGTTGATCCGTACCGTGGTCGAGCAGTTCGGCATCGACGTGGTGGTCGACACCGGCGACATGACCGACTGGGGCAGTGAGCCGGAGGCGTCGTTCGTCGGCTCGATCGGCCTGCTCAAGAAGCCGTACGTGTTCATCCGCGGCAACCACGACTCGCCGCGTACCGCCGCCGCGGTGGCGCAGCAGCCGAACGCGATCGTGTTGAACAACTCGGTCACCACAGTCGGTGGGCTGACCATCGCCGGCCTCGGCGACCCCCGCTTCACCCCGGACAAGGAGACCTCACCGGCCGGGAGCGGCCTCACTTCGGCCGTGGCCGACCAGGTGATCGGCGCCGGCGAACAGCTCGCCGCCACGATCGAGAAGTCGCCGCGCAAGGTCGACATCGCGCTCATCCACGATCCCGCCTCGGCCGGCCCGCTCTCCGGCACCTGCCCGCTCGTGCTCTCCGGGCACACCCACTCCCGGCAGGTGTCGAAGCTGCCGCAGGTGGAGGGCAAGCAGCCGACCACGCTGATGGTGCAGGGCTCGACCGGCGGGGCCGGGCTGCGCGGCCTGGAGGGCGAGAAGCCGACTCCGCTGACCATGACGGTGCTCTACTTCGACCAGCAGAAGCTGCTCCAGGCGTACGACGACATCACAGTCGGCGGCACCGGGCAGTCGCAGGTCAACCTGGAGCGGCACGTCATCCGCGACCCGGCAAAGGGTGACCAGGTGCCGGTCACCCCAACCCCCACCCGCGGCCCCTCCGAGTCGCCGTCGCCGGGTACGACCACCCTGAGCCCCACCCCCACGAGCTGACCGTCCCGGATCCTCGCCTTCCTCGCGGCCACGCCGGGCGCCCCGCCGCGTGACACCCGGTCACTCCGCGTTATGAAGCCGTCCGGCACCGGGATGTCCCACCGCCGCCTTTGCTCTGCACCCATCGGCGCGGCAGGCACCGAGAGTCACCGCGCGGATGGGTGCAGAGCAGCGAGCGATCCATTCCGCCCCAGCTCAGTGCGGTGCTGCGGATATGGCTGCAGAGCAAAGGCGGCACGAGGCCATACCTCCGACCGCCAGAGGCAGTCACTTTCCGCAACCGAAGTCGCTTATGACTTTCCGTTACGGCAGCGGGCTGTCGTGCCATCCGGACCGGCCGGCAGCGACCGCCGTCGTCGCGAGCCGGCGCAGCCGCGCAGCCGACAGACCGGGCGCGAGCCGGCGAGCCAGCGAGCCGACCGACCGGGCGCCAGCCGTCAGCGCAGCGCGATCGCGGCCAGCGCGGCGTTGACGATGCTGCCGGGCAGCAGGTCGTGCAGCTCGTACAGCTCCCGGACGCTGCCGGACTGGCCGAACTCGTCCACGCCGAGCGGCACCGCCGGGGCGCCGACCGCCGAGCCGAGCCAGGCCATCGCGTGCGAGGCCGCGTCGTGCACGGTGACCACCGGCACCCGGTCGGCGAACGCCGACCGCAGCGCGCCCGGGACGCTCGGCACGGTAGCGGTCCGCACACCCTGGCGCAGCGTCCGCTGCCACGCCCGGTAGAGCCGGTCCAGGCTGGTCACGTCGACCACGTGCGCGGCCACGCCCTCCTCCGCCAGCTCCGCGGCGGCGGCCAGGACCTCCGGCAGCACCGCGCCGGAGGCGGCGAGCTGCACGACCGGGGCATCAGCCAGATCGGGGTACGCCTGGTGCGCGTCGACGAGCCGGTACGCGCCGGCCACCACCTGCCGCCGCAGCACCGCGTCCCCGAGCCGCGCCCGGGCCGCCTCGAACGGCGCCTGGTCGACCGGCCGGGTGCTGAGCCGGAAGTAGTACGCCCCGTCCTCGGCCGGCGCGGCTGTGGCGGCCGGTGCGGCACCACCGGCGATCTGCCCGAGCGCGTCGCAGAGCAGCCAGTCGAGGCTGCCGGCGTACGCGGGCTCCAGGAACGTCACCCCCGGCAGCTCCAGGCCGACCGACGCGGTGATGGTGGACTGGTGCGCCCCGCCCTCCGGGGCGAGCGTGATGCCCGACGGGGTGCCGGCCACCACGAACCGGGAACCGGAGTACGTCCCGTAGAGGAACGCGTCCAGACCGCGCAGCACGAACGGGTCGTAGACGGTGCCCACCGGCAGCAGCGGCTGACCGGACAGGTCCCAGGACAGGCCGAGCTGGCCCAGCAGCAGGAACAGGTTCATCTCCGAGATGCCCAGCTCGATGTGCTGCCCGGCGGGGCTCTCGGTCCAGCGCAGCATCCGGTCCTCGGTCCAGGAACGCTGCTCCGTCGGGGCGAACACGCCCGTCTTGTTGATGAACCCGGCCAGGTTGGTCGAGGTGGCCACGTCCGGCGCGGTGGTCACCAGGTAGGGCGCGACCTGCGGATCGCGGGCCAGGTCGACAAGCACCCGGCCGAAGGCCTCCTGGCTGGAGACGGGCTTGTTCGCGCGTACCCTCGTGGTCTCCGGAACGGTGACGCCCAGCGCACGCTCGCGCGGCGGGCGGGACAGCGCCTCCCGGCGCTCGCCGGCCCGGATACCGGCCGGGGACGCCGGGTCGAGGCGGTCCCACTCGGTCTCCGGCGTCAGGCCGTGCGCGGCGCGCAGCGCGTCGACCTGCTCGGTGGTGAGCAGCGCCGAGTGGTTGCGCGGGTTGCCGGCGATGGGCAGGCCCCAGCCCTTGACCGTGTACGCGAACACGACGCTGGGCCGGTCGGTCACCGCGTCGCACTGGGCGTACGCGTCGAGCATGGCCTGCGCGTCGTGCCCGCCCAGGTCGGTGACGAGCGGGCCCAGCTCGTCGTCGCCGATGTCGGCGACGAACGCGGCCACCTCGGCCGGGGCGCCGTCCAGGAACTGCTTGCGCAACGCGGGCCCGGCCAGCCCGAACAGCGACTGGTACTGCTCGTTGGGCATCCGGTCGATCCAGTCGCGCAGCGCCGCGCCACCCGGCCGGGCGTACGCCTCGGCGAGCCGACGGCCGTACTTGACCTCCACGACGTGCCAGCCGGCCGCCTCGAACTGGCCGCGCCACTGGTTGATCCGGATGCCGGGGACGACCCGGTCCAGCGACTGGCGGTTGAAGTCGACGAGCCACATCACGTTGCCGAGCCCGGTGGTGGCCGGGTCGGCGACCGCCTCCCAGATGTTGCCCTCGTCCAGCTCGGCGTCGCCGATGAGGGCGACGAACCGGGAGTGCGGGCGCGGGCCGAAGTGCGCGTCGACGTAGCGGCGGGTGACGGCGGCGAACAGCGGCGCGGCGGCGCCCAGGCCGACCGAGCCGGTGGAGAAGTCCACCTCGTCCGGGTCCTTGGTCCGCGACGGGTACGACTGGAGCCCGCCGCGTGCCCGCAGCTTCGGCAGGTACGACCGGTCGAGGTTGCCCAGCAGGTACTGGATGGCGTGGAACACCGGCGAGGCGTGCGGCTTCACCGCGACCCGGTCCTCGGCGTCCAGGTGCTGGAACCAGAGCGCGGTCATCGCGGTCACCAGCGAGGCGCTCGACGCCTGGTGGCCGCCGACCTTCACCCCGTCACCGGTGTCGCGGTCGTGGTTGGCCGCGTCGACGATGCGGGTGGCGAGCCAGAGCACCCGGCGCTGGATCTCGTCGAGGACGTCGAGGTCGTGCTGGTTCACGGTGACTCCATCCGGGCGTCGCCGTTGACGCCCCGTGAGTGGGGTGAGGCGTTAGGAAGGGCCCCTTCCCATGCACCAGGCGTTAAGAAGGGGCCCTTCCTTGCACGTCAGGCGCCGAGGCGCGCCAGGATCAGCTCGCGGACGGTCTTCGCGTCCGCCTGGCCGCGCGTGGTCTTCATGACCGCGCCGACCAGCGCGCCGGCCGCCGCGACCTTGCCGCTGCGGATCTTGTCGGCGATGGCCGGGTTGGCCGCGATCGCCTCGTCCACGGCGGCGGTGAGCGCGCCGGTGTCCGAGACGACCTCCAGGTTGCGGTTGGTCATGATCTCGGTCGGCGAGCCCTCGCCGGCCACCACGCCCTCCAGCACGGTACGGGCCAGCTTGTCGTTGAGCTTGCCCGCGTCGACAAGGCCCTGAAGCTCGGCGACCTGAGCCGGGGTGGCGCCCACGTCGGCCAGCTCCACGCCGGTCTCGTTGGCGCGGCGGGACAGCTCACCCAGCCACCACTTACGGGCCGCCGCAGGGGTCGCGCCGGCAGCCACAGTCGCCTCGATCAGCTCCACCGCGCCCGCGTTCACCACCGACTGCATGTCGAGGTCGGACAGGCCCCAGTCCTGCTGGATCCGCTTGCGGCGCAGGCGCGGCAGCTCCGGCAGGGCGGCCTTCAGCTCGGCCACCCACGCGGTGTCGGGGGCGAGTGGCACCAGGTCCGGCTCCGGGAAGTACCGGTAGTCGGTGGCGGTCTCCTTGGACCGGCCCGACGTGGTGTCGCCGGTGTCCTCGTGGAAGTGCCGGGTCTCCTGCGTGATCCGGCCGCCGGCCTCCAGCACCGACGCCTGGCGCAGCATCTCCGAGCGCACCGCCCGCTCGACCGAGCGCAGCGAGTTGACGTTCTTCGTCTCGGTGCGGGTGCCCCACTCCTCGCCCGGGCGGTTCAGCGACGTGTTGACGTCGCAGCGCAGCGAGCCCTCCTCCATCCGCACGTCGGAGACGCCGAGCGAGCGGATCACGTCGCGCAGCTCGGCGACGTACGCGCGGGCGACCTCGGGCGCGAGCGCGCCGGTGCCGGGGATCGGCTTGGTGACGATCTCCACCAGCGGGATGCCGGCCCGGTTGTAGTCGACGAGCGACTCGGTGGCGCCGTGGATGCGACCGGTGGCGCCGCCGACGTGCAGCGTCTTGCCGGTGTCCTCCTCCAGGTGCACCCGCTCGATGCCGATGCGGACCAGCTCGCCGTTCACCTCGACGTCCAGGTAGCCGTCGAAGCACAGCGGCTCGTCGTACTGGCTGATCTGGAAGTTCTTCGGCATGTCCGGGTAGAAGTAGTTCTTCCGGGCGAACCGGCACCACTCGGCGATGGAGCAGTTCAGCGCCAGCCCGATCCGGATGGTCGCCTCGATGGCGGCCTTGTTCGCCACCGGCAGCGAGCCGGGCAGGCCCAGGCAGACCGGGCAGACCCGGGTGTTCGGCTCGCCACCGAAGTCGGTCGGGCAGCCGCACCACATCTTGGTGTTCGTGCCCAGCTCGACGTGGGTCTCCAGGCCGATCACCGGTTCGAAGCGCGCGACGACCTCGTCGTACGCGGGCAGTGTCGTCGTCATCTGAGCTCCAGGCGCGATCCGGACAGAACCGTTCCAGCCTAATCGGCTGGCCCGGCCACCCCGCTGCCGGGCTTCGAGATCACCGCGTGGACCGCCCCGACGCCCCGGCCCGGCCCGGGCGTCACTCGGGTGGGGTGAAGGTCCGACGACGGTTGTACGCCAGCACGAGCAGGATGCCGCCGATGGAGAAGGCCACGACGCTCAACAGCAGCAGCACGAGCGGCGAACCCGGCCCGGTGGCCGGCAGCCACGTGCCACTGGCCTTCGACGGTGACGGCGTCGGCTGGGGCGCCGCCGGGCTGCCCTCCGACGGCGTGGCGGCCGGATCGCTCGCGGTCGGCGTGGCCGTCGGGTCGGTCGGGGCGGGCGTCCAGCCGGTCGGGGACGCCGTCGGGGTGCCCGGGTTGCGGGCGGCGACGGTCAGCGACACCTGCTTCGTGGCGCTGGTGCTGTGCCCCTTCGCCGCGACGGTGAAGGTGAACGTGCCGGCGCTGCCCGGTGTGCCGCTGAGCCGGCCCTTCTCGTCGAGGGTGAGGCCGTCCGGCAGGGCCCCGGCGGCCAGGGCGAACACGATGTCCGAGTCGCCGTCGGCGGTGAACCGGAAGGAGTAGTGCTTACCGACTGTGGCGGCGGGCGGTTCGCCGGAGGTGAAGGCGGTCGCCGCCACGGCGACGACGACGGTGGCGTCCTGCTCGTCGAAGAGGCCGTTCTTGTCGGTCATCCGCAGCGTGAACGTGTACGTGCCGGCTGTGGTCGGCGCACCGCCGAGCGACGTACCCACCACCAGCATCCCCGGCGGCAGGCTGCCCGAGACCACCGACAACCCGTACGGCGCGGCGCCGCCTGTCGCCTCGACCGTGTGGATCGCGTACACCCGGCCGAGGTACATGGGAGACCGGGGCTTGCCGGACGTGATGACGACCTTCGGCTGGCGTACCTCGATCGTCGCCGTCTGCTCGTCGAAGAGGTCGTTCTGATCGGTCATCCGCAGCGTGAACGTGTACGTGCCGACTGTGGTCGGCGCGCCACCGAGCGACGTACCCACCACCAGCATCCCCGGCGGCAGGCTGCCCGAGACCACCGACAACACGTACGGCGCGGTCCCGCCTGTCGCCTCGACCGTGTGGATCGCGTAGACCTGCCCGATGACCATGACCGACCGGGGCTTACCCGAGGTGATGGTGACGGTCTCGGTGGCGGCGGTGACCGGTTGCGCGGTGGCCGGCTGGGCGACACCCAGCAGCAGCGCGACGGCCATCGTCAGGGCCATGACCGGGCGAAGTGTCCCCATCGCACATCCAGGTCTCGATCGGAGCCGCTCGCATCCGCCAGCGGACCGTAGTCCAGTCGATCCAGCAGCCTCGAATCCTATTCGACCAGTGCCAGTGACAGGTGGCAATCCGCTGTTCGGTGATCACCGTGTCGGTACGGAGGCGGGTGGCCCGCCTCCGTACCCCCGGTTTCTAGAGCGTCGGCGGGGTGAGCGTGCCGACGGCGTTCTCCAGCGCGGCGGCGACCCGGTACATCCGGTCGTCGGCCATGGTCGGCGCCATGATCTGGAAGCCGACCGGGAGCCCGTCGGACAGGCCGCACGGCACCGAGATGGCCGGGCCGCCGTACAGGTTCGTCGGGATGGTGAACAGGTCGGCCAGGTACATCTGGTACGGGTCGGCGGTGCGCGACCCGATCGGGAACGCCACGAACGGCGTGGTCGGCGAGATCAGCGCGTCGACCTGCTCGAACGCGCTGGTGAAGTCCCGCGTGATCAGGGTGCGGACCTTCTGCGCCTGGCCGTAGTAGGCGTCGTAGTAGCCCGACGAGAGCGCGTACGTGCCGATCATGATGCGGCGCTTGACCTCGGGGCCGAAACCGGCCTCGCGGGTCAGCGACATGACCTCCTCCAGCGACCGGTTGCCGTCGTCGCCGACCCGCAGGCCGAACCGGACGCCGTCGAACCGGGCCAGGTTGGAGGAGCACTCGCTCGGCGCGATCAGGTAGTACGCCGGCAGCGCGTACTTGAAGTGCGGGCAGGAGACCTCGACGATCTCCGCACCCAGCTTCGCCAGCGCCTCGGCCGCGTCGCGGAACGCGGCCATCACGCCCGGCTCCGCGCCCTCACCGGTGAACTCGGTGACCACGCCGAGCTTCACGCCGGTCAGGTCGCCGGTGGCGCCGAGCCGCGCCGCGGCCACCACGTCCGGCACCGGTGCCGGGATCGAGGTGGAGTCGCGCGGGTCGTGACCGCCGATCACCTGGTGCAGCAACGCGGCGTCGAGCACGGTACGCGCGCACGGGCCGGGGGTGTCCAGCGACGAGGAGAACGCCACAAGGCCGTAGCGGGAGGTGCCGCCGTAGGTGGGCTTCGCGCCGACGGTGCCGGTGACCGCGCCGGGCTGGCGGATCGAGCCGCCGGTGTCCGAGCCGATCGACAGCGGCGCCTCGTACGCGGCCAGCGCCGCCGCGCTGCCACCGCCCGAGCCGCCCGGGATCCGCTCCAGGTCCCACGGGTTACGGGTCGGCCCGTACGCCGAGTATTCGGTGGAGGAGCCCATCGCGAACTCGTCCATGTTCGTCTTGCCGAGCATCACCGTGCCGGCGGCGCGCAGCCGCTCGACGATCGTCGAATCGTACGGCGGGCGCCAGCCCTCCAGGATCTTCGACCCGGCGGTGGTCGGCACGCCCTTGGTGGTGAGCACGTCCTTCACCGCGACCGGCACACCGGCCAGCGGGCCCAGCTCCTCACCGGCGGCGCGACGCTCGTCCACCGACCGCGCGGCGGCGAGCGCACCCTCGGTGTCGACGTGCAGGAACGCGTGCACCCGGTCGTCGACGGCGCCGATCCGGTCCAGGTGCGCCCGGGTGACCTCGACGGCGGAGGTCTCGCCGCTCGCCACCAGCCCGGCGATCTCGACGGCGCTCAACTTCGTCAGGTCGGTCATGCCGGCACTCCCGCTGCGCTCGCTCATGAGGCCACATCCTCGTCCAGGATCCGCGGGACGCGGAACCGCTGCTCCTCGGCGTCGGGGGCGCCCGACAGCGCCTCCTGCGGGGTCAGGCCCGGCCGCACCACGTCCTCGCGGAGCACGTTCGTCAGCGGCACGGAGTGGGACGTCGGCGGGATGTCCGCCGCGGCTACCTCGCCGACCTGCGCGACCGACTGGAGGATCACATCCAGCTGGCCGGCGAAGGTGTCCAACTCCTCCTCGGTGACGGCGAGCCGCGACAGTCGCGCGAGGTGCGCGACCTCCTCGCGGGAGATGGCGGCCATCGGTGCCCCCTTCGTGGCTGTCCTGAGACGTCTGGCGGTGGGCCGGCCGCGCGTACGGGCGTGCTCGATGACGCGCGGTGACCGGAGCGAGTCTATTGTCCCGCCGTCACGACGACGCCTTCGACTCCCCCTCCGGCGCCGGAGCTCCACGGCTGCCCGCCTCGGCCGGGCGCACCGGACGGTAGCGGGACAGCCAGGCCACCAGGTCCTCGGCCGGCATCGGCCGGGCGTGGAACCAGCCCTGCGCCACGTCGCAGCCGGCGGCGTGCAGCAGCCGCCAGGTGCGCTCGTCCTCCACGCCCTCGGCCACCACGCGCAGCCCGAGCGCCCCGGCCAGCTCGATCATCGAGCGGACGATCGCCGCGTCGTCCGGGTCCTCGGCCATTCCGAGGACGAACGACCGGTCCACCTTCACCTCGGACAGCGGGAGCCGGCGCAGGTGTTGCAGCGACGAGTAGCCGGTGCCGAAGTCGTCGAGCGCGATGCCGACGCCGATCCGGTGCAACTGCGTGATGCTGGCGAGCACCCGCCGTGGGTCGGCCATCAGCGCGCCCTCGGTGATCTCCACCTGGAGCCGCTGCGGCGGCACGCCGTACCGGGTCAGCCGGTCGGCGATCTGGTCGGCGATCTCGCCGGTGTGCAGGTCGCGGACGCTGACGTTGAGCGCGGCACGCAACGTGAGCCCGGCCGCCGACCACTTGGCGAGCTGCTCCACCACGTCGTCCACCACGCGGCGGGTCAGCAGCCGCATCACCGCGCTCTGCTCGGCGACCTGGATCAGCTCGCCCGGGTCGACCATGCCCCGGCGCGGGTGCCGCCAGCGCAGCAGCGCCTCGACGCCCACCACCTCGCCGGTGGCGATGGCGATCTGTGGCTGGTAGTACATGGTGATCTCGCCCGGGTGCCCGGCCTGCTCCTCCGGCCCGCCGGCGGCGCTCCCGTCCGCGGTCGGCCCGATGACGCCCGGCGCACCGGTGCTGACGGCCACCTGCGCGTCGTGCGCGGCGTCGGTCCCGTCGGCACGGTCCGGCGTGGCTTCCCCGCCACCGACCACGAACGGCGTGACCACCGGCCCGGCGGCGGCGCCACCGGGAGCGGCCCGGCGGCGGATCGGGTCGGCGCCGGTGAGGATGCGCTCGATCAGGTCGTCCTCGTGCCGCTCCTGCGCGCGGTCCCGGCGGCGCCGCAGCCACCGGTTCGACCCGTCGCCGGACCGTCCCCCGCCCGCCCGTCCGCCGCCCCGGCCTCCGTCGCGCGCCGGGCGCTGGTTGCGCGACGGCCGCTCGGCCCGGGCCGGTCGCGCGCCCGGCAGCGCCGGCTCCAGCGCCGCTCCATCACCCCCGCGTACGCCCACCGTCTCCCCGGCCGACGCGGACGGGCCGGACTCCAGCACCCGCCGCAGGTCGGCCAGCAGGCTCAGCCGCTCGGCCGAGTTGTGGTCGGACTCCGGCGCGTAGACCGCCACCGTGTCGTTGCGGTGCTTCGCGTCGTACATGGCCACGTCGGCGTGGCGCATCAGGGTCGCGAAGTCCTCGCCGTGGTCGGGGTAGAGCGCGATGCCGATGGCACCGCCGACGTCCAGCGGCAGCCCGTCCAGCGGCACCGGCTCGGCGAGCGCGGCGACCACCCGGTCGGCCCGCTCGCGCGCCTGGTCGATGTCGGTGAGCCGGGGCACCACGATGGCGAACTCGTCGCCGCCGAGCCGCGCCACCATGTCGCCGCCGCCGACCGCGCCCATCAGCCGGGCGCTCACCTCGACCAGGAGGCGGTCTCCCACCGCGTGCCCGAGCGCGTCGTTCACGTGCTTGAACCGGTCGAGGTCGAGCAGCAGCAGCGCCAGGTGCGCGTCCGGCGCGCCCCGGGCGGCCCGCTCGCCGTGCAGGTGCACCTGCTCGGCCACCTCGGTCAGCAGCGCCTTGCGGTTGGGCAGGCCGGTGAGCGGGTCCACGTCGGCGAGATGTTCCCGTTCGTCGGAGAGCCGGGCCATCCGGTAGACCGCGAACAGCGGCACCAGCACCAGCGGGATCAACGCCGCGCTGGCCCGGGCGGCGGCCACCAGGACCGGGGCCAGCAGCAGCAGCGAACCGGTGGCCAGCAGCTCGTAGGCAAGGCCGCTGCGGAAGCTCGGCCACCACCGGTCCCCGAAGCGCAACCGGACCGCGGAGCTGACCAGCCCGTAGTTGACCACGAACCAGGCCACCGTCGCGCCACCCACCGCCGCCACGTCGGTCCAGCGCAGCCCGCCGTCGTCGAACAGCTCGCCCGGGCCGAGCCGGGTGACTGCGTACGCGGCGGCGAGCGCGCACGCGTACTGGGCGGCGTTGAAGCCGGTGCGCCAGGGGGCGTACCCGAGCCGCCAGCCGCTGACCGCGACCGCCACGGCCTGCACCGCGACGGCCGGACCGAGGCCCCAGCCGAGCAGGATCGCGAAGGTGAAGCAGGTCGACGGGAACACCGCCGAGGTCTGCCGCCGGCCGGGCGGGACGAACGGGCGCGCGTCGCAGGCGACGGCGAGCGCCGCCATGGTCCAGAAGGCCGCCGGCAGCTCGGTCAGCCGGTCGGCGAGCCTGACGAGCGGCACGGCCGACACCAGTAGGGCGACCGCGCCGATCGCGCCGACGAAGCCGAAGAACGGCCCGCTCCGCCCGGGCGGGACGGAGTTACGCGGATCGCCGGTCTCCATCGCACCTCCCGGGGGAACGTCCTGGCGCGCGCCGTCACGCGTCGTACGCCAATGAAACGCCCTCCGAGGCGGTTTCCCCGACACGACAGTCACGAATCGGTCGTAGTCGTAATTAACTTGGTATCCGCCGGCGTTCGCCGTGACCAGCCCGTCAGCCCTCCACCCGGGCCACCTCGCGGGCGGCGTCGGGGCCGGAGTCGAGCAGAACGCGGAAGCCGTCCTCGTCGAGGATCGGCAGTTTCAGGGTGGCGGCCTTGTCTGCCTTGGAGCCGGGATTGTCGCCGACCACCACGAAACCGGTCTTCTTGGAGACCGAGCCGGTCACCTTGCCGCCCCGGGCCTGGATCGCCTCGGCCGCCTGGTCGCGACTGAACCCACTCAACGTGCCGGTGACCACCACTGTGACGCCGTCGAGCGGTCGCGGACCCTCGTCGGCGGCCTCCTCGGCCATCCGTACGCCCGCCTCGGCCCACTTGCGCACCACCTCGCGGTGCCAGTCGACGGCGAACCACTCCTTCAGGCTGGCCGCGATCGTCGGGCCGACGCCGTCCACCGAGGACAGTTCCTCCTCGCC
The DNA here is from genome assembly GCF_040648395.1 of Micromonospora sp. NPDC049151. Lineage (NCBI taxonomy): Bacteria > Bacillati > Actinomycetota > Actinomycetes > Micromonosporales > Micromonosporaceae > Micromonospora > Micromonospora sp. NPDC049151. The sequence goes on along the minus strand of NZ_JBEZDP010000001.1, from coordinate 201,343 downwards.
CGCGGTCTCGATCGCCGCGATGGAGCGGAAGTGCCGGGCGAGCGCCTGCGCGGCGGTCGGGCCGACGTGCCGGATGGAGAGCGCCACCAGCACCCGCCACAGGTCGCGTTCCTTGGCCTCGGCGAGGTTGTCGAGCAGTTTGGTGGCGTTGCTGCCGAGGCTGCCGTCCTTGTTGACGAAGAACGGCGACCGGCTCAACTGCTCGGCGTCGAGCTGGAACAGGTCGCCCTCGTTGGTAATGATCTCGGCGTCCAGCAGCGCCGCCGCGCCCTTCTCGCCGAGCACCTCGATGTCGAGCACCTTGCGGCTGGCCAGGTAGAAGACCCGCTCGCGAATCTGGCCGGGGCAGGCCCGCCCGTTGGGGCAGCGGATGTCGACGTCGCTCTCCTTGGCCGGCGCGAGCGGTGTGCCGCAGGCCGGGCAGGTGGTCGGCATGACGAACGGGCGGGCGTCGGCCGGACGCAGCTCGACCACCGGGCCGAGCACCTCGGGGATCACGTCGCCGGCCTTGCGCAGCACCACCGTGTCGCCGATGAGCACGCCCTTGCGCTCGACCTCACGGGCGTTGTGCAGGGTCGCCAGCGCGACAGTGGAACCGGCCACCCGGACCGGTTCGAGGACGGCGAACGGGGTGACCCGGCCGGTGCGCCCGACGTTGACGTCGATGTCGAGCAGCTTGGTGTTGACCTCCTCGGGCGGGTATTTGAAGGCGATCGCCCAGCGGGGCGCCCGGCTGGTCGAGCCGAGACGGCCCTGGATGGAGACCGGGTCGACCTTGACCACCACGCCGTCGATCTCGTGCTCGACGTCGTGCCGGTGCTTGCCGTAGTAGGCGATGTATTCCGCCACTCCGGCCAGGTCGTCCACCACCTTCCACCTGTCACTGGTGGGCAGTCCCCACGCCTTGAGCGCCGCGTACGACTCGGACTGCGCGGCCGGGCGGTAGCCGGTGCGGGCGCCGATGCCGTGCACCACCAGGCGCAGCGGGCGGGAGGCGGTCACCCGTGGGTCCTTCTGCCGCAGGCTGCCGGCGGCGGCGTTGCGCGGGTTGGCGAACGGCGCCTTGCCCTGCTCGACCAGGCTCGCGTTCAGGTCGGCGAACGCGGCCACCGGGAAGTAGATCTCGCCGCGCACCTCCAGGAACTCCGGCACGTCGGGGAAGCCGTCGGCCGGGGTCAGCCGGGCCGGCACGCCCTTGATGCTGCGCACGTTGGCGGTGACGTCCTCGCCGGTGCGGCCGTCGCCCCGGGTGGCGGCGCGGACCAGCCGGCCCTTCTCGTAGGTCAGGTTGATGGCGAGCCCGTCAACCTTCAGCTCACACAGGTAGGGCACCGGGCCGCCCGCGTCGCGCTCGACCCGGTCGGCCCAGGCGGCCAGCTCCTCGTCGGCGAAGGCGTTGTCGAGCGAGAGCATCCGCTCGGCGTGCGCGACCGGGGTGAAGTCGGTGGAGAAGGTGCCGCCGACCCGCTGGGTGGGCGAGTCGGGGGTGCGCAGCGCCGGGTATTCCGCCTCCAGCGCCTCCAGCTCCCGCAGCTGCCTGTCGAACTCCGCGTCGGTGATGGTCGGCGCGTCCAGCACGTAGTAGCGGTATTGGTGCTCGGTCAGCTCCTGGCTGAGCGTGGCGTGCCGCTCCCGCGCGGCCGGGGTCGGCTCGGCCCCCGCCGCCGCCTCCTGGGCCGCGTCGGCCGCTGTGGGAACCACTTCTTCGGACACGCCGCCGCCTTCGGACACCGCTGTCGACCTCCCGTGTCGGTGCTACCCGAGAACCGTAGCGGTCGGGACTGACAGTCGTCCGGCCACCCGCGCCGAGCAGGGCGGACCGGCACGCGTCGCGCCACCCGGGCGGGGCGGCCCCCGGCGTGCGACGATCGCGTCGGCGGCACTGGGCGGCAACGGTCGGGAGGCGGGCGGCGGATGCGCGACGGGGTGATCTGGGCGCTGGTGATCGTGGCCTGTGTCGCGGCGGGCTGGTTGTGGAACGAGTGGCGCCGCCGGGCGGCCGAACGCGCCGCCGGGACACGTGGCCGGTCCGACGGGCGGCGGCCGGGCACCGGTCGTGGCAGCCGGACCGGCGGACCGGGCGGCGGTCGGACCGGCACCGACCGGCCCGGTGGTGGACGGCCCGGCGGCGCGCGTCGCGGCGACCGGGCCGGCGCCGGGTCACGTGGTGACCGCACCGCGGCGCCGCCGCGGCCACGTGCGGCCGGGCGGGCGGACCGGGACGAGCCCCGGCCCGGGGAGATCTGGTGGGCCGACGTGCCCTACGCCGACGGGACCGGCTCGAAGGTGCGCCCCTGCCTGGTGCTGCGGGTCGACGGCGGGGACGCCGAGGTATTGAAGATCACCAGCCAGGACAAGTCGGATCGGGACGACCACCTGCCGATCCCGACCCGGGACTGGGATCCGGACGCCGACCACGACAGCTTCCTCGACGTCAGCGAGCCGATCCCGGTGCCGCTCGACGCGTTCGCCGACCGGGCCGGCACCTGCGACCCGGACCTGTGGCGGGGTGTGCGCCGGCTGAGCCACCTCACCGGCTGAGCGAGCCGCCCCCGGCCCGGCCGCACCCGCGACGAACCCGGGCAAACCGCCGTGTCGGTCGACGACTGCCGGAACCCGGACCGGTTGCGCGCCACGCGGGCGATCCCCCCGATCGCCGCCGTGTCACCCCGCGCCGGGCGTATCCCCCTCGAACGCGGCGGCGAGCGCGGTGAGCTGGCCCGCGTACTCGATCCGGCCGGCCCATCCGGCAGGCCAGGCGGCCGTGCCGTACGCGGCCCCGACGAACGCGCCGGCCAGTGCGGCGATGGAGTCCGAGTCACCGGCGGTGGTGGCGCCCCGGGCCAGCGCGCCGACCGGGTCGTCGCTGTGGCGCAGCGCGCAGAGCAGCGCGGTGGCCAGCGCCTCCTCGGCGATCCAGCCCTCGCCGGTGAACCGGCACGGGTCGCCGCCGTCGTCCGGGCGGGCCAGCGCCGCCTCCAGCCGGCCCAGCACGTGCAGGCAGTCGTCCCAGCCCTGGGCGACGAACCCGGCCGCGCTGCTCTCGCCGGACCGCTGCCACAGGTCACCGAGCCAGTCGTCCCGGTAGACGGTGCGCTGCTCCCGGGCCCGCTCGGTGAGCAGGCCCGGCAGCTCCGGCAGCGCCGCGCCGTCGCGCAGCAGCCGGACCGCGTACGCGGTCAGCTCGCTGGCCGCCAGCCCGGTCGGGTGGCCGTGGGTGAGACCGGCCTGGAGCTGGGCCAGCCCGGCCATGGTGTCCAGGTCGACGTCGAGCAGCCCGACCGGGGTGACACGCATGTTCGCACCGCAGCCCTTCGAGCCCGCCACGGTGGCCTCCTGCCAGCGGGTGCCCCGGGCCAGTTCGGCGCAGGCCCGCAGGCAGGTCATGCCGGGGGCACGGTTGTTCTCCGGGCTGACCGACCAGTCGACGAAGCGCTGCCGCAGCAGCGGCTCCACCGCCCCGGCCGTGTACGCGGGCGCGTCGTGCAGCGCCCACGCCACGGCCAACGCCATCTGGGTGTCGTCGGTGACCAGGGCCGGATCGCCGGTCAGCTCGCGCGGACCGGCCGGACCGTAGCGCCGGACGATCTCGGTGACGGTGAGGAACTCGGTGGGCTTGCCCAGGGCGTCGCCGTAGGCCAGGCCGAACAGCGAACCGGCGGCGCGGCCGGTGGCGGTGGAGGCGGTCACGCCGGTGATCATGCCTCCGCCGCGCAAGTCGCGGAAGATCAGTCCCAGCAGAGGCAGAACGGGTGGCCGGCCGGGTCGGCGTAGACCCGGAAGCCCTCCCCCTCGCCGGGCAGCCGCCGCGCGCCCAGCGCCAGCGCCGCCTTCTCGGCCGCCTCGATGTCGTCGACAGTCACGTCCAGGTGGAGCTGCTGCGGCCGGGCCGGGTCGGGCCAGTCGGGGGCGCGCAGGCCGGGCGCCTTCTGGAAGGCCACCCGCGGTTGGTGCCCGGGCGGGCCGCCGAGCACCACCCACTCGTCGCCGTCGGAGTTCTCCTCCACCACGGGCAGGCCGAGCAGCTCGGCGTAGAAGGCGGCGAGCGCACGCGGATCGGGGCAGTCGATCACTGTGGAACGCAGTCGTCCAATCATGCCGGTCATCGTGCCCGGCGGGTACGACGGAAAAACGTCAGTCCTCGGCGAGACGCCGGCCCGCGTCGCGGCAGGCGGTCAGCACCGCGCGGGCGTACCCCGGGGTGGCACCGGCCAGGCCGCACGCGGGGGTGACCACCACCTGCTCGGCCAGCCGGCGGCGGGGGAAGCCGAGCTGGTCCCAGACCCGGCGGACCCGGTCGGCGACCTCGGCCGACGTCGGCGCCCGGCCGGACGGCGGCGGCAGCGTCGGCGCGGCGCCGGCCAGCAGCCCGAGCCCGGCGTCGATCGCCTCGCCGAGCGGGTCGATCTGGGTGACCAGCGACAGGTCGAGGGCGACGCCCACCGCCCCGGCGGAGCGGATCAGCTCCAACGGCACGTCCGGCGCGCAGCAGTGCACGAGCGCGGGTACGCCGGCCGCCTCGATCACGTCACGCAGCAGCGCCCGAGCCACCTCCGTCTCGACCGGGCGGTGGGTGCCGAAGCCGCTCTCGGTGGGCACCCGGCCGGCCAGCACCGACGGCAGGGACGGCTCGTCGAGCTGGAGCAGCACCGAGGCGCGCGGCAGCCGCCGGGTCACCGCCTCGACGTGCCCGCGCAGCCCTTCACCGAGTGAGCCCGCGAGGTCGCGTACCGCGCCCGGGTCGCGCAGCATCCGGCCACCGATCGGCAGCTCCAGCGCGGCGGCCAGGGTGAACGGGCCGGCGGCCTGGACCTTCACCGGGCCGGCGTACTCCTCGGCCTGCTCGGCGAGCTGGTCGAGATCGCGTTCCATCAGGTCGCGGGCGCGGCGCAGATCCCGGCCGGGGCGCGGGGCGATCCGCCAGCGGGCCGCGTACAACTCGACAGGCAGTTCGACCAGCAGGCCGGCGGTGCGGCCGACGAGGTCCGCGCCCGGCCCCCGGGCGGGCAGCTCGGGCAGGTGCGGGAGGGCGGGCAGCTCGCCGAGCACGATGCGCTGCGCCTCGGCGATGTCGGTGCCGGGCAGCGACCCGATCCCCGTCGCCGCACCGGTGGGCCAGGGCCACGCCTGCTCAGTCACCGCCGCAGCCTATCCGCTGCCCGTCGCCGGTCAGGCAGCGGTGATGGTGGCGGAGCCGAGCACCACGTCGCCGGCCGGGTCCGGCCGGTAGGCCACGATCGCCTGACCGGCGGCGACACCCCGGACCGGGCGGCGCAGCGACGCGCGCAGGCCGTCGGCGTCCACCTCGACGGCGGCCGGCACCACGTCGCCGTGGGCCCGCAGCTGCACCTCGCACTCGACCGGCCCCTCCGGGCGCGGCCCGCCGGTCCACACCGGGCGGACGGCGCGCACGTCGGAGACCTCCAGCGCCTCGGCCGGGCCGACCGTCACCGTGTTCGTGGTCGGGGTGATCGACAGGACGTAGCGCGGCCGGCCGTCCGGCGCCGGGCGGTCCAGGTGCAGCCCGCGCCGCTGCCCGACGGTGTACTGGTAGGCGCCGCTGTGGCTGCCCACCACCGCGCCGGTGAGCGCGTCCACCACCTGCCCCGGGGCCTCGCCGAGGCGCTCGGCGAGGAAGCCTCGGGTGTCGCCGTCGGCGATGAAGCAGATGTCGTGCGAGTCGGGCTTGCCGGCCACGGCGAGGCCGCGCCGGGCGGCCTCCGCGCGCACGTCGGCCTTCGTCGAGTCGCCGAGCGGGAAGATCGACCGGTCGAGCTGCGCGCGGGTCAGCACCGCCAGCACGTACGACTGGTCCTTGGCGAGGTCGACGCTGCGCCGCAGCAGGCCGTCCGGGCCGAGCCGGGCGTGGTGGCCGGTCACCACCGCGTCGAAGCCCAGGGCGACCGCCCGGTCCAGCACCGCTGCGAACTTGATCTTCTCGTTGCAGCGCAGGCAGGGATTCGGGGTACGCCCGGCGGCGTACTCGGCCACGAAGTCGTCCACCACGTCCTCGTGGAACCGGTCGGCCATGTCCCAGACGTAGAACGGGATGCCGAGCACGTCGGCGGCCCGCCGGGCGTCCCGGGAGTCCTCAAGCGTGCAACAGCCCCGGGCGCCGGTGCGGTACGTCTGCGGGTTGCGGGCCAGCGCCAGGTGCACGCCCGTCACGTCGTGCCCGGCCTCCACCGCCCGTGCCGCCGCGACGGCGGAGTCCACCCCGCCCGACATCGCCGCCAGAACCCTCACCGGCCCACTCCCCTCGTCCTCACCGAGCGTATCCGGGTCAGCGGGGCGTACGCAGAGCGGCCGCGCGGCGGGCCCGTTCCACCGCGGCGGGCAGCGCGGCGATCAGCGCGTCCACGTCCGCGCCGGTGCTGGTGTGCCCGAGCGTGAAGCGCAGCGAGGACCGGGCCCGGTCGTCGTCGGCGCCCATCGCCAGCAGCACGTGCGAGGGCTGGGCCACGCCAGCCGAGCAGGCCGAGCCGGTCGAGCAGGCGATGCCCTGGGCGTCCAGCAGCAGCAGCAGCGCGTCGCCCTCGCAGCCCGGGAAGGAGAAGTGCGCGTTGCCGGGGAGCCGGTCGGCCGGGTCACCGTTGAAGATCACCTCGGGGACCGCCTGCCGCACCCGCTCGACCAGCTCGTCGCGGAGCGCGGCGACGCGTGCGGCGTACTCCTGCTGGCCTTTCACCGCGGCCTCGACGGCGACAGCGAACGCGACGATGCCGGCCGTGTCGAGCGTGCCGGAGCGCACGTCGCGCTCCTGGCCGCCGCCGTGCAGCAGCGGGGTGGCCGCCACGTCGCGGGCCAGCAGCAGCGCGCCCACGCCGGTCGGCCCGCCGAGCTTGTGCCCGGTCACGGTGAGCGCCGACACACCGCTGGCGGCGAAGTCGACAGGCACCTGCCCGACCGCCTGGATGGCGTCGGTGTGGAACGGCACACCGTGCTCGGCGGCGACGGCGGCCAGCGCGGCCACCGGCTGGACGGTGCCCACCTCGTTGTTCGCCCACATGGCGGTGACCACAGCGACGCGCTCGCCGTGCTCGGCCAGCTCGGCGCGCAGCCGTTCCGGATCGAGCCGCCCAGCGGCGTCGACCGGAAGCCGGCCGGCCCGCGCGCCCTCGTGCTCGACCAGCCAGTCCACCGCGTCCAGTACGGCGTGGTGCTCGACCGCGCTGGAGACCACCCGGACCCGCTCGGCCCGGTCGGCGCGACGGGCCCAGAAGATGCCCTTCACGGCGAGGTTGTCGCTCTCCGTACCGCCGCCGGTGAAGATCACCTCGGAGGGGCGGGCGCCCAGCACGGCCGCCACCCGCTCACGGGACTCCTCCACCCGGCGCCGGGCCCGGCGTCCCGCCGCGTGCAGCGACGACGCGTTGCCGACCTCGCGGGCGACGGCGACGTACGCCTCGAGTGCCTCGTCCAGCATCGGGGTCGTCGCCGCGTGATCAAGGTATGCCATCACGGTTCAGCCTAACGGCCTGCGCACCCGGAGCCGGGGGCCGGACCGCCCCGTCCCACCCGGGGCGGTCCGGCCCGCTCACGCGGGAACGGCCACGATCACGCGGGAACGGCCGTGACCACGATGTTGTCCCGGTAGCTGCGGGTCTTCGCGTCGAACGGCCCGCCGCAGGTGATGAGCGTGAGGCGGGGCTTGCCGTCGCGGGCGAAGTACCGCTCCAGCGGGATCTTCGACTTCCGGTACTCCTCGCGGGCGACCACCCGGTAGGCGCGCTCGCGGCCGTCCGAGCCGGTGGCGGTGAGCTTGTCCCCCTGGTCCAGCTCACGCAGCCGGAAGAACGCCCCCTTGCCCTGCTCGGCGCTGTCCACGTGCCCGGCGATCACCACCGACCCGGCGCCGGCCTCCAGGCCCGGGCCGTAGCGGTACCAGCCGACCCGGTCCACGCTGGGCGGCACCTCGAACTCGTCGGTGCGCTCGTTGACGCCCACCGGGTTGACAGTGGCGGTGACCCGGATCGGCGGGATGCTCAGCTTCACCGGCGGCACGATCTCGTTGTCGGCGGGCAGCGTGCCCGGGTTCACCGGGACCGATCCGCCGCCGCTCGCCGCAGCGGCCGGTGTGGGTGTGGGCGTGGCGCCGGACAACGCTGTCACCTCGTCGCCACCGACGTCCTCGGCGCTGCCGGACCCGCACGCCACCACACCCGCCAGGGTGAGCGCGGCGGCGCCGGCGGCCATCGCCGCCAGCGCCCCGCGGTTGCGCACCGTCACCGGCGACCGGCCCGGGCGGTTGCCGCCACCCGCGCCGAGCCGCCGACCAGGAGCAGGACGCCGGCCCCGGCCAGCACGTACCACCAGGTGTCCACGCCGGTGCCGGCCTGACCGCCGGTGCCGCTGGGCACGCCGCCCGGCGCCGAGTGCAGGCCGTTGATGGTCTGGGCGACCACGCTCAGGTTCTTTGCCTCGGCCGAGCCGATCGCGTAGACGATGGTGGCGGTGCCCTCCTTCAGGTTCAGGTCGGCCGGGCCGATGGCGACGGTGTCGGTGCCGGCGAGCACCACGTCCGCCTTGACCGAGCCGGCGGCCACGTCCGCCTTGGCCTCCTTCGGGTTGGTCAGGTCCTCGAAGACCGGCGTGCCGCCGGCCCGCACGTCGACGGCCGGGGCGGCGGCGGTGTGCCGGACGATCAGCCGGGCCTTGCCGGCGCCCACCTTGGACACGTCGTTGACGAACGGGGTGATCCGCGGCTTGCCGTCGGCGCTCAGGTGCGCGGCGAGGCTGATGTTCGCCCCGCCCGGCACCTCGGCGTCGTCCACCTTCAGGATCGCCTTGTCGATCGCCTCACCCGGCTTGGTCAGGGCGATGTCGTACTCCCCCTCGGGCAGGGTGAGCGGGCCCGCGACGTCGCCGGGCTTGAAGTTGTCAAGCGTCTTCTCGCCGTTGACGTACACGTCGACAGGGGTGTCCGGGATGCCGTGGACCACGGAGACCTTCGACGAGGCGGCGTAGGCCGGGCTCATGGTGGCCGCGCCGACGCCGGCGAAGGTGAGGGCGGCCACCGCGCCGCCCGCGGCGACCCGACGGAACATCGCGTACTGCATTGTCTGCCTCCTGGTGGTTGATGCTGATTCGTCAGGCCTGGCTTGCAGAACGGGTTACGCCGGCTCCGTCGCACCCGGATGCGCCCGGATCGGATTTCTTTTTCCCGTCTCCGGGCGCATCCGCCGGACCCTCCGGCGACGAAGGAGAGGTGACGAGGGTCGTGACCGACACACCGGGAGAGTGGGGCGGGGGCTGTGGGAGTTACAGTCGGGCATGCCCCACGGAAGGCGAGCCGCCCGGTGACGGCGGCGAGGCAGGGCCCCGAACCGCCGGGCGAGGACGACCTCGCCGTCCGGTTCCGCGACGGCGACGAGGCCGCCCTGCGAGAGGCGTACGACAGGTTCGGCCGAGCGGTGCTGCACCTGGCCACCACGACGCTCGTGAACCGCAGCGACGCCGAGGACGTGACCCAGGCGACGTTCGTCGCCGCCTGGCTGGGCCGGGAGACGTTCGACCCGGCGAAGGGCTCACTGGTCGGCTGGCTGCTCGGGATCGGGCGGCGCAAGGTGGTCGACCGGATCCGGGCCGCGGCCCGGGAGACCCGGGTGGTCGAGACGGTGAAGCAACTGCCCGAGCCGGTCTCCACCGGCCCCGACCCGGACACCGTGGTCGACCGGCTGGTGGTCGCCGACGAGCTGGCCCGGCTCCCCGACGACCAGCGCCGGATGCTGGAGCTGGCGTTCTACGACGACCTGACACACCAGCAGATCGCGGCCGTGACCGGAGTGCCGCTCGGCACGGTGAAGAGTCACATCAGACGCGGCATGCAGAGCCTGAAACGCAGATGGGAGGTGGACGGTGCAGCACCTGGACCACGACCGGCTGGTCTTTCTGGCGCTCGGTGAGAGCGAGGCGGCTGACGGTGAGGCCACCCATCTGGACACCTGCGACCACTGCCGGGGCGAGATGGAGACGCTCCAGCACGTCGCCGGGCTCGGCGCGGGCACCCAGGGCCTGGCCGACCTGCCCGACCCGCCGGAGCACATCTGGCAGGGCATCGTCGCCGAGATCCGGGCCGCCGAGGAACTGCCGGCGCTGACCGACAGGCGCCTGCCGCGCCCGGCCGACCCGGTGGAGCGGGCCGCCGTACCCGCCGTCGCAGGTCGTTCGCGCCGCAGCCGGCGCTGGCCCGCCTGGGCGACCACAGCGGTCACCGCCACCGCCGCCGCGGTGATCGGCGTCGCCGGCACCGCAGCGGTGCTCGGCGGCGGCGGCGAGCAGGCCGATCCCCAGCCGCAGGTGGTGGCGAGCGCGCCGCTCGCGGCGTTCGGGTCGACGCCGAAGGACGCCTCCGGCGACGCCCGGGTGCTCGGCGACAACCGGTTGCATCTGCACGTCGCGAATCTCCCGAGCGTTCCGGGGTACTACGAGGTCTGGCTGATCGATCCGAAGACGATGGAGATGCTCTCCGTGGGTACGCTGAGCAACGGTTCGGGGGACGCTCTCCTGCCGATCCCCGGCAACATCGACCTGCGCACCTACACCGTCGTCGACATCAGCGCGGAGCAGTACGACAACAACGCCCGTCACTCCGGCGACAGCCTGCTGAGGGGCACCCTGACGGGCTGATCGGCGGGCCGGCTCAGCTCCCCGGCCCGCCGATCAGCTCCCCACGAGGAAAGGCCGCCGCCCGGTGATCCGGGCGGCGGCCTTCTCGCACGCGACGCTCACTTGCGCTTGCGGATCTCCTCGGCGGCCTGCGGGACGACCTTGAACAGGTCGCCGACCACGCCGTAGTCGGCCAGCTCGAAGATCGGCGCCTCGGCGTCCTTGTTCACCGCGACGATGGTCTTCGAGGTCTGCATGCCGGCCCGGTGCTGGATCGCGCCGGAGATGCCCAGCGCGACGTAGAGCTGCGGGGAGACCGTCTTGCCGGTCTGGCCGACCTGGAACTGGTGCGGGTAGTAGCCGGAGTCGACCGCGGCGCGGGACGCGCCGACCGCGCCACCGAGCAGGTCGGCCATCTCCTCGACCAGCTTGAAGTTGTCGGCGTTGCCGACACCGCGACCGCCGGAGACGACGACCGACGCCTCGGTCAGCTCGGGGCGGGAGCCCTTCTGCTCGGCGACCCGCTCGACGACCTTGGCGAGCTTGTCCGCGTCGGTGACCGACACGGTGAGCTGCTCGACCGCCGGGGTGGCCGCGGCCGGGGCCGGGTTGAGCGAGTTCGGCCGGACGGTGACCAGCGGCAGGCCCTTGGTGACCTTGGACTTGACGATGGTGGAGCCGGCGAACGCCACCTGGGTGGCGGTGCCGTCGGCGGCCAGGCCGACCACGTCGGTCAGGATGCCGTTGTCCAGCTTGACCGCGAGGCGGGCGGCGATCTCCTTGCCCTCCTGCGAGGAGGCGAGCAGCACGGCGGCCGGCTGGACGCGCTTGACCAGCTCGGCGACCACTGTGGCCTTGGGGGCCACCAGGTAGCCGTCGATCTCCTCACCCTCGGCGGCGTAGATCTTCTCCGCGCCGTACTCGCCCAGCTTGGCGCTCAGCGCCTCGGCGGCGCCGGCGCCACCGAGTACGACGGCGCTCGGGGTGCCCAGCTCGCGGGCGAGGGTGAGCATCTCCAGGGTGACCTTCTTGACGCCGAATTCCTTCGTGGCTTCGACGACGACGAGAACCTCAGACATGTCCCAGACCTCTCACACGAACTTCTCGGTGGCGAGGAACTCGACCAGCTTCACGCCGCCCTCGCCCTCGTCGGTGATCTTCTCGCCGCCGGAGCGCGGCGGGCGCTTGGAGTGCTCGACCACGGCGCTGGTGGCGCCGTCGAAGCCCACCTCGGCCGGGGCCACGCCCAGGTCGCCCAGGGAGAGCGTCTGCACCGGCTTCTTCTTGGCCGCCATGATGCCCTTGAACGACGGGTAGCGCGGCTCGTTGATGGTGTCCCAGACGGAGACCACGGCCGGGGTCGAGGCGGTGACCACCTCGTAGCCCTCCTCGGTCTGCCGCTCGACGGTCAGGTTCGCCCCGTCGACGGTGAGCTTGCGCGCGCCGGTCAGGGCGGCGACGCCCAGCCGCTCGGCGATCATGTGCGGCATGACCTGGACCCGGCCGTCGGTCGACTCGGCGCCGCAGATGACCAGGTCGGCGTTGAGCTGCCCGAGGGCGGCGGCCAGCACCTTCGAGGTGGCCACCGCGCAGGAGCCGTGCAGGGCGTCGTCGACGACGTGGACGGCCTTGTCCGGGCCCATGGAGAGCGCCTTGCGGATCGACTCGGTCGCCCGGTCCGGACCCATGGTCAGGATGGTGACCTCGCCGCCGTGCGCCTCCTTGATCTTCAACGCCTCCTCGATGGCGTACTCGTCCATCTCGTTGATGACGTTGTTCGCCGAACCGCGGTCGACGGTGTTGTCGTCAGAACGCAGGTTGCGGTCCGCGCCCGAATCGGGCACCTGCTTGACGAGTACGACGATGTTCATCGCGCTTCGACGACCCTCCTGTTTGGTGTAGCGATCACTCGCCCGGTCACGGGCGCAGCCTCCCGCGTGACGCAACGTGGGTCAACCGCGGGTTGCTGTGCACTTCCCCACGAGGCAATGTTACCCGCAAGTAGCATGCCCACCCCGGCGGCCCGGAGTGACGCAACTCACGACCGTCAGGCCGCCTCGCTCAGCGCCTGCCGGATCTTCTCGATCGCCGCCGCCTCGGCCGGCTCGATCCCCCGGTGCGCCAGTGCCACCCGCTCCGCCGCGGCCAGCACCACCGAGCGGTACGTCTCGACGTCGCCCGGCGACTTGGTGCGCAGGATCTCCACCGACCGGCCGAGCGCGGGCAGCACCACCGACTCGACCTCCAGGGCCGAGTCGCGGGGGATCTGCGGCAGCGGACCGGTGGTCAGCGCCTCCTTGACCACGCCCCCCACCTCGGCGAGCGCGCCCGAGGCGGCGAAGCTCTCCCGCACCATGGCCAGCACGCCGGGTACGGCGTTGGAGACCAGGAACACGGCCCCGAACGCACCGGTCTTCAGGGTGAGCCGCTCGTCCGCCGTCAACCGTTCCATGATCACGGAGTGTAGACGTACGGCGTGGAGGTGGTGACCGCAACGAGTCCGAGCCGCTCCAGAATGGGCCGGCTGTCCGGGGAGCAGTCCACCTGCAGGAGCGTCTTGCCACGCTGCTGCGCCAGCCGCGCCCGGTACGCCACCAGCGCCCGGTAGACGCCCTTCCGGCGCCACCGCGGCAGCGTCGAGCCGCCCCAGAGGCTGGCGAAGCCGGTGCCGCGCTGGTAGCGGACCCAGCCGGCGCTGACCACCGTCCCGCCCGCCTCCGCCACCACGATCGTGATCGACTGCGGGTCGGCCTCGATCTCCCGGGCCAGCCCGTACACCAGGTGACTGCGGTCGGACTGCCAGACCTCCTCCTCCATGGCGGCGATCCGCTCCAGGTCGGCCCGGCCGGTGACCTCGCGCAGGCGTACCCCCTCGGGGAGCACCGGGACGGCGGCGGCGAGCGGCGCGACCGGGCCGACCACGACCGTCTCCTGGTCCTCCGGCACGAAGCCGGCCGCGCGCAGCCGGTCGCCCAGGTCGGCCGGCTCGTCGTGACCGGCGAGCTTCCACTCGACCGACTCGCCCCGGGCCCGGAAGAACTCGACCTGCCGGGCGATCAGCGCGTCCAGCTCGGCACCGGCCAGGCCGTCGAGCGTCCGGTAGGTGAGGAAGCCACGGTGGTCCAGGCCGAGCACGCGGAACAGCGGGCCGTCCCGCTCCACCGTCACACCGTCCGGCAGCGGGTCCGGCAGCTCCGGTCGGATCTGGGCGTCGTAGGCGTCGCGCAGCCCGCGCGCGTCAAGATCGGTCATCCACCCAGGCTAGGCGCGGGGTAAAGCGGATAATCGGCAGCGTGTGGGAGTCGATCAAGAGCTGGTTCGACCAGGGTGAGCTGCGTTCGGTCGGCACCCCGCCGGACTACCGCTTCTCGCTGGCGAACGAACGGACGTTCCTGGCCTGGCTGCGGACGGGTCTCGCGCTGGTGGCGGGCGGGCTGGCCGCCGCGCAGTTCCTCCCGCCGCTGCGCCTGGCCCACCTGCGCGAGGCGCTCGCCGTCGCGCTGCTGCTGCTCGGCGCGACCGTCTCGATCCGGGCGGTCGACCACTGGGCACGCACCGAACGCGCCATGCGGCTGAACGAGGAGCTGCCCGCGTCCCGCTTCCCGGCCGTCCTGGCGCTCGTCGTCGCGGTCGGCGCGCTGGTGCTGGTGGCGGCCGTGCTGCTGGGCGGCGCGGGGTGACCCGCGACCCCGGCCTGCAACCCGAACGCACCCGGCTGGCCTGGCGGCGGACGCTGCTCACGCTCACCGCGGTGCTGCTGCTCCAGCTCCGGCCGGCTTTCCACGGCCGGGCCGTGGACGCGGCACTGACCGGGGTCGCGGTGGTGATCTGGCTCGCCGTGCTGGTGGTGACGTGGCACCGGGCCACCGGCACCGGGCCACGCCGGCTCGACAGCTGGTCGGTGCCGCTGACCGCGCTCGGCGCGGCCGGACTCGCGGTGCTCGGCGTGGCGCATGTGCTCGGCGGGGTGCACTGACGTGTCCGGGTGAGCCATCATGGGGCATGCCCCGCCTCTTCGTGCTGCTGTTCCTGGCTCAGGTCGTCCTTGCCGTCGTCGCGCTGATCAGCTGCCTCTCCGCCGACGAGGAGAAGGTCAAGGCGCTGCCCCGGATGATCTGGGTGCTGATCATTCTCTTCTTCCCGCTGGTCGGCTCGATCGCCTGGTTCCTGGTGGGCCGCGAACGCCCGGCCGGGATCGCGGGCGTCGCCGGCACGGCCGGCACCCCCGCTCCGGCTCGCCGCCCGCTCGCCCCCGACGACGACCCGGAGTTCCTCGCCTCGCTCGCCGAGCGGTCCCGCCGCGAGGACGAGGAACGGCTGCGGCTGTGGGAGAAGGACCTGCGCCGCCGCGAGGAGGAGCTGCGCGGCCGCCCGGACGACAGGGACCGCCCCGAGGTCTGACACGCGCCGCGGGCCGCCCGCCGGTCACCCGGCCGACGGCCCGCACGCGCCGTGTTCAGGCCAGGTTCGACGAGCGGGGGTACGCGTCGGCCGGGTCGGTCAGCACGTTCACCAGGTACGGCACGCCCGAGTCGAACGCGCGCCCCAACGCGGGCCCGAGGTCGGTGGCCTTCTCCACCGTCTCGCCCGCGCCGCCGAGCGCCTCGACCACCTTGTCGTAGCGCAGCCCCGGCTGGAGGTCGGCGGCCACGTCGTAGCCGTACATCGCCCGCATCGGGTGCTTCTCCAGCCCCCAGATGCCGTTGTTGCCGACCACGATCACCACCGGCAGCTTCTGCCGGGCCAGCGACTCCACGTCCATCAGCGAGAAGCCGGCCGCGCCGTCGCCCATCAGCACGCAGATCTGCCGGTCCGGGTGGCTGACCCGGGCGCCCATGGCGTAGCCCATGCCGGTGCCGAGGCACCCGTACGGGCCGGGGTCGAGCCAGGTGCCGGGCTGGGCCGGCTCCAGGTACCTCCCGGCGTACGACACGAAGTCGCCGCCGTCGCCGATGGTGATGGCATCGGGTGCCAGCGCCCTGCGCAGCTCGCCGTAGATCCGGGCCGGCCGGATCGGGTCGGTCTCGGCCGCCATCTCCTCGGCGTCGCGGGCCTTCGCCGCGTCCTCGGCGGTCCGCAGCTCGGCGATCCAGTCGGCGTGGTCGGCCCGGTCACCGGCGTGGTCGGCGAACGCGCCGAGGACCAGCCGCAGGTCACCGGCCGGCGCGGCGGCCGGCTGGACGTGCCCGGCCCGCTGGCTGGGCGCGTCCACGACGTGCACGACCTGGGCGTCGCCGAAGTCGCCGAAGGAGAGCCGGAAGTCCAGCGGGGTGCCGATCACCACGACCACGTCGGCGCCCTTGAGCGCGACCCGGCGGGCCTTGGCGAAGGCGAGCGGGTGCTCCGGCGGCAGCGCGCCCCGGCCCATGCCGTTCGTGAACACCGGCACCCGCAGCGACTCGGCGGCGGCACGAAGCGCCTCGACCGCGTCGCCCGCGTACACGTCGGAGCCGGCGATGATCACCGGCCGGGACGCGCCGGCGATCAGACGGGCCGCCTTCGCCACCTCGTCCGGATCCGGCTCGATCGGCGCCGGCGGCGTGACCGCCGGCAGGTCGGCGTCGCCGACGGAGAAGACCGCCTCCAGCGGAAAGTCCAGGAACACCGGGCCGCGGTGCGGGGTGAGCGCGGTGGTCAGTGCCGCCGAGACCGCGCGCGGGATGTCGTCGGCGCTGAACACCGTCTCGGCGTGCTTGGTGACCGGCGCGACCAGCGGCAGGTGGTCCATCTCCTGGAGGCTGCCCGAGCCCCAGCGGAACTGCGGGGCCCGGCCGCCGAGCACCAGCACCGGCGAGGCGTTGAAGAACGCGCTCGTCAGGCCGGAGACGCCGTTCGTGACGCCGGGGCCGGCGGTGAGCACGGCCAGGCCGGGGCGGCGCTGGAGCTTTGCCACCGCCTCGGCGGCGAACACGGCGGACTGCTCGTGCCGCACGTCGTAGAGGGGGAAGCCCGCCTTGTGCGCGGCGTCGTAGAGCGGGAAGACGTGCCCGCCGGAGAGCGTGAACATCTCCCGTACGCCGTGCGCGCGTAGTGCCGCGAGCGCCAGATCGCCGCCGTGGCCCTCGACCCGTTCCGTCATGCCATTCCCCTTCATCGACCGACCGGGGTCACGCTACTGGCCGGTAGCGCGGATGTGAACAGCTCTCGCGTCAGCGGCCGGTGAAGCCCGGCTTGCGCTTCTCCACGAACGCGGCCATGCCCTCGCGCCGGTCGTCGGTGGCGAACAGCGCCGCGAAGAGCTGGCTCTCCCAGGCCAGGCCCGAGGTGAGGTCCATGTCCAGACCCGCGTCCACGGCCGCCTTCGCCGCGCGCAGCGCCTGCGCCGGCCCGGTCAGGAACGGCTTCACGTACGCCACCGCGGCGTCGTAGACCTCGGCGGCGGGCACCACCCGGTCGGCCAGGCCGATCCGCAGTGCCTCGGCGGCGTCGACCATCCGCCCGGTCATGATCAGGTCCTTGGCGCGGGCCGGGCCGACCAGGCGGGCCAGCCGCTGGGTGCCGCCGGCGCCCGGAATGATGCCGAGCTTGATCTCCGGCTGGCCGAGCTTGGCGTCCTCGGCGACGATCCGCCAGTCGCAGGCCAGCGCCAGCTCGCAGCCGCCGCCGAGCGCGTACCCGGTGATCGCGGCGACGACCGGCTTGGGGATGCGGGAGATCGCGCCGAGCGCGCTGGACAGGTCGGCGGCGCGCTCCGCCATGTCCACGTAGGACATGTCGGCCATCTCCTTGATGTCCGCACCGGCCGCGAAGACCTTCTCGCCGCCGTACACGATGACGGCGCGGACCTCGGCGTCGGCGGTGGCCGCGGCGGCGGCGGCGCGCAACTCCTCCTGCACCTGGGTGTTGAGCGCGTTCATCGGCGGCCGCTCCAGCCGGATGGTGCCGATGCCGTCCTTCACTTCCAGCCTGACGAACTCGCCCACGCTGCCCTCACTTCCTCGTCGAAGTCGCGTGCCAACCTTACGACTCGCCTCGTTGGGGTAGACAGTGTGGTGTCGGCGGCTCCCAGGTCGCCGCGCCGCAGTCGCCGCCGGCCCGCCACCGGGAGTGAGGCCATGATCACCTACTACGACGACCGTTCCGTCCAGGTCACCTCCACCGCGGTACGGGTGGACGGGCGCAGCTACCCGCTGGCCGAGCTGGCCACCGTGTGGCACCGGCAGGGCGACCGGTCCTGGCGGGTGCTCGCCGGCCGCGGCGCGATCGGCGCCGCGCTCGCCGGGCCGCTGGTGACCGCCGTGCTGGGCATCGGGCTGGCCGTGTGGCTGCAACGCTCGGCGGTGGTCACCATCGCCATCGTGGGCGTCTCGGTGCTGGTCGGCCTCGCCGTCGGGCCGCTCGCCGACTTCCTCTTCGAGCACCTGGACCGCTCCTACGCCCGGGGCAGCCGGGAGATGGAGATGTGGGCCCAGTGGCGGGGTCAGACGGTGCGGCTGCTGCACACCCGCGACGCGATGCGCTTCGGGCAGATCTACCGGGCGGTGCAGCGCGCCATGGAGAGCCTGCCCGCCGCGCCGGGTCGTCCCGCCTCCGGTCAGAACGTGATCGGTCCGTCCGGCAGCAGGCCGAGCCCGCGCAGCAGGCCGTAGGTGTCCTGCTCACCCCAGAACTGCACGATCCGGCCACCGGCCAGGCGGTACATCTTGCAGGCGCTCTGCACCGTGGTCGCCCCTGTCGCGTCCCGCCGGTACGTCTGCGCCAGCGACACCACCACCCGGTCCCCGGCCGCGAAGATCTCCCGGATCTCCTGGTCGAGCACTGTCAGGCCGGGTGAGGAGACGGCGGCCTCGGGATAGCGCCGGCCGCGTACCGCCGTGCCGGATCCGTAGATCTCCACGTCCTCGTCGACCACCTCGGCCAGTTCGGCGAGGTCCTTCGTGACGAAGGTGCGCAGGTAGCGCTTGACCACCTCGACGTTGCGCGCCTGCTCGTCGCCGCCGGTTCCGGCCCCGTTCCGGTCCGTCATGCCCAGCAGCCTACGGCGCACGCGTCGCCGGCATCGACACGCGCGGTTAGGCTGATTCATGGTCCTCTATTACCGGGACGACGCCGTGCAGGTCACCTCGGAGGCGATCCACGCGGGCGGGCAGGTCGTCGCGCTCGCCGACGTCACCTACGTCTGGCACGCGCGCGGCACCACCACACTCGCCGTCCGGGGACGGGTGCTGGGCCGGGGCGTGCTGGTCCTGCTGCTGTCGCTGCCACCACTGGTCGCCGTGGTCTGCGTGCTCTCGCTGGCCTGGTCCGCGCAGGACCGGGGCGAGTGGAAACTGGCCCTGATCATCCTGGCCGCGTTCGTGGTGGTGGGCCTGGCACTCACCCCGTTCCTGGAAGTGCCGCTCGGCTGGCTGGACCGCTCCTACGAACGCGGCAACCGGGTGCACGAACTCTGGGTGCAGCACCACGGCCGGGAGACGATGCTGGTCCGTACGCCGGACGCGCTGCGGTTCGGGCAGATCTACCGGGCCGTGCAACGCGCCGTGGAGCAGCAGACCGACAGCAGATAGACGGCGTCGGTCAGGCCAGCGGCAGCGTGGTCGCCATCGGCCAGGCCAGCACCACCGCCCCGACCAGCGGCGGCAGCCACCACGGCGCCGCCCGGCGGCGCAGCACCGCGGCCCAGGCCGCCTGCCAGGCCACCAGCGCCGCGAACAGCGGCACCACCAGCAGCACGAACCCGGGCGCCAGTCCGAGCACCGCCGCGACGGCCAGCACCAGCACGGCGATCCCGCAGGTGGCCGCGTAGCGGACGCCGTCGCCGTCGACGAGCCGCTGCGCACCGAGCAGGAAGACCAGGCAGCAGAGCGTCACCAGCGGCAGCAGCCACCACCGGGCCCCGACCGGCACGGTCGAGGTGAGACCGAGGTGAATCGGCAACGCGACCGCGAGCACCGCGTACCCGAGGAGCACGACGGCGACCACGGCGATTCTTGCGGCGCTCGCGTCCGCCGGTGGCCGCGCGACGGGCCGTGCGGGGCGCACGAGGTGCCGCGCGCCGGCCAGCAGCACGCCGGTGAGCAGCAGGAACACCGCGACGTATCCGCCCACGGCGAGCGGCAGCCGAGCGGTCGGCAGGAGCGCGGCCAGCACCGCGGCCAGCCCGGCCGCCGCCACCGTCGCGGCGAGCCACCGGCCGGTGTCCGGGCCGTCACCCGCACCGGCGCGCGGACCGCCGGCACCCGCCCCGGTCCGGCGCGGCAGCAGCGCCGCCAGCGGCACGAAGCCCAGCGCGAGCCCGGCCAGCAGCAGGGCTGCGGCACCCGGCCGGGTCGTCGGGGCCGGCGACGGACCGCCGGTACGACGCGGAAGCGCGTCCAGCACCGCGACGTGGGTACGCGGCGCGAACAGCACCGACACGTGCTCGGTGCCGGGTGCCACCACCCGCGTGCGGGTGCCCGGTGGCGCGTCCCGCGTCGCCACGTCGACCGCCTGGCGGAACCCGGCGAACTCCAGCCCGCCCACCACGAGCGTCAGCCTCCCCGGCCACCCGGCCGGCACGTCGCCGCCGTCGGGCAGCGAGATCGCCACGGTCCGGTCGATCTCCGGATGCGCCACCGCGTACCGGGTGACCGCACCGGCGCCCATCGAGTGCCCGACCAGGACGATCCGGTCCGGGTCGACGCCGGGACGCCCGCGCAGCCACGCGACGGCGACGTCCAGGTCGTGCCGCAGCAGCGCCCGGGTGCGTTCGTCGTCCCGCCCGGCGCCCGGCAGCCGGGATCGGCTGGCGCCGTGGCCGGCGAAGTCGAGCAGCACCGCGATCCCGCCCTGGCGGGCCACCGAGTCGGCGATCGGCCGCATCAGCCGGGCGGACCCGGCGAAGCCGTGCGCGATCACCACCCCGGGCCGCCGGTCACCGCCCACCCCGTCCGCCCGGACCTCGGTCAGCGGCACCCCGGCCACCGTCGCCCGCCCGGTGCTCAGGCCGGCGTCGGCGCGGGCCAGGAGCAGCGCGCCGAGGAGGACGGCGAGCAGCGCGACCACGCCGCAGGCGAGCAGTCGCCGCGACGCCGGGCCGGGGGTGGGCATGCCGGCACCCTACGCTCCGCCGAGGGTCCGGCGTGACCTTCGCCGCCTCGCCGCCGCCGGGCGGCACTGGCCCCGACGCCGCACACTGGATGCCATGGCGATCCCTCTTCCCCGGCCCGGCGCCGTGCTCGGCCTCACCCGTACCGCAGTGGACCAGGCGCTCGGCTCGGCCGGCGCGTTCGCGGCGGTGCCCGCCCGCGCGTTCGCCGTGCTCGACGAAGTGGAGGCGCTGCTGCGGCGGATCAACGGGGTGGTGGACCGGATCGAGGGCACGCTCGACCGCACCGACCGGGTGCTCACCGACGCCGAGACGGCGGTCCGCGAGGTGGCGGTGATCAGCGCCGCCGCCACCGCGGCGATCGACACGGCGACCGAGGTGGCCGCCGCCGCGACTGTCGTGGTCGGCGAGGCGCAGCGGGTCTCCGAGGCGGCGGCCACAGTGGTCGGCGAGGCCGACCGGGTGGCCCGCAGCGCGGCCGGTGTGGTGACCGAGGCGGAGACGGTGACCGCGCGGGCGGCGGGCACCCTCGCCACCGCCGAGAAGGCGACCGGCGTCGCGAACGAGCTGCTGTCCGCGTACGAGGCGACGCTGCGCCGGGCCGCGCCGATGGCGGCGCGTTTCGTGGAGCAGCTCAGCCCGGAGGAGGTCACCGCCGCGATCCGGCTCGTCGACGAGCTGCCGAAGCTCAAGCAGCACCTGACCTCGGACGTGCTGCCGATCCTGGCCACGCTCGACCGGGTCGGCCCGGACCTGCACGACCTGCTGGACGTCACACGCGACCTCAAGCTCGCGGTCGCCGGCATCCCCGGGCTCGGCATGCTGCGCCGTCGCGGCGAGCGCCGCACCGACGAGGTGTAAGGAAGGGCCCCTTCTTAACGCCTCCGGTAGAGGAAGGGACCCTTCTTAACACTCGCCGAACAGCTCGTCGATCTCCGCGCGGTGCGGCAGCGCCACCGAGGCGCCGAGCTTGCGTACGCACGCCGCACCGGCGGCCGCCGCCCAGCGCACCGCGTCGGCCAGGTCCCGCCCCTCGCCCCAGGCCACCGCGAGCGCGGCGGTGAACGCGTCCCCGGCGGCTGTCGAGTCGACCACGTCCACCGGCACCGCCGGCACGTGTGTCGCCGGCTGGTCCCGGTCGACGTACCAGGCGCCGTCGCCGCCGAGCGTCAGCACCGCCCGGGGCACCAGGTCCAGCAGCGCCGCCGGCTCGTCCCGGCCCCGGCCGGTCAGCGCCTGCGCCTCCGGCTCGTTCACCACGAGCAGGTCGGTGGCCGCCAGCAGCTCGGCCGGCACCGGCCGGGCCGGCGCGGCGTTCAGCACCACCCGGGTGCCCGCCGACCGGGCCGCCAGCGCCGCCTCGGTCACCGTCTCGACCGGCACCTCCAGCTGCGCGACAAGCACGTCGGCGTCGCGTACGGCGGACAGCTCGTCGGCGGACAGCGACGTGAACGCGGCGTTCGCCCCCGGGGTGACCAGGATGGCGTTCTCCCCCGCGCCGCCGACCATGACCAGCGCGACGCCGGACGGGCCGTAGACCACCCGCAGGTGGCCGGTGTCCACGCCGGCGGCTGTCATCCGGGCCCGCAGCGTCACCCCGAACGAGTCCGAGCCGATCGCGCCGAGGAAGACGCATGACGCGCCGGCGCGTACCGCCGCGACCGCCTGGTTGGCGCCCTTGCCGCCGGGCAGCATGACGAAGTCGTCGCCCAGCACGGTCTCGCCGGGCCGGGGCAGCGCGGCGCCGATGCCGACGAGGTCCATGTTGGCGCTGCCGACGACGGCGACCCGGGTCTGCGGCACTGTTTCGTCCCGTCGCTCAGGCGGCGCGGGCGGCCCAGCGGTCGCCGGACCGCGTGACCACCAGCGGCAGGCCGAACGTCTTCGACAGGTTGTCGGCGGTGAGCACGTCGGCGAGCAGGCCCTGCGCCACCACGCCGCCCTCGCGCAGCAGCAGCGCGTGGGTGAAGCCGGGCGGGATCTCCTCGACGTGGTGGGTGACCAGCACCATTGTCGGCGCGTCCGGGTCGTACGCCAGCTCGGCCAGCCGGGCCACCAGGTCCTCGCGCCCACCCAGGTCGAGCCCGGCGGCGGGCTCGTCGAGCAGCAGCAGCTCCGGGTCGGTCATCAGCGCGCGGGCGATCTGCGTCCGCTTGCGCTCGCCCTCGGACAGCGTGCCGTACACGCGGCCGGTGAGGTGGCCGACGCCGAGCTGGTGCAGCAACGCGGCGGCGCGGGCCTCGTCGGTGCGGTCGTAGCTCTCCCGCCAGCGGCCGACCACCGACCAGGCGGCGGTCACCACCACGTCGACGACCCGCTCCTCGGCGGGGATCCGCTCGGCGAGCGTCGCCGTGGACAGGCCGATGCGGGTACGCAGCTCGTTGACGTCGGTACGGCCGATGCGCTCGCCGAGCACGTGCGCGACGCCGCTGGTCGGGTGCAGCCGCCCGGCGGCCAGATTGAGCAGCGTCGTCTTGCCCGCGCCGTTCGGACCGAGCACCACCCACCGTTCGTCCAGCTCGACCTGCCAGTCGACGTCGTGCACCAGCGCCGTGCCGGAACGCTTGACGCCGACCCCGTCGAGGCTGACCACCAGATCCGCGTCCACGGTCGAGGGGGCGAGGGCGCCCGGGGCGCCGGGGATCAGGTCACCAGTCACCGCTCCATCCAATCACGCACCCGGCCCGGCGCCCCCCACGGGCGGCGCCGCCGCCATAGGGTGGGGCGCCGTGTCGTTGGTCACCGCTTCCGGAAGGACACCCATGACCGACCGCTGCCGGGAGGAGCGCGGATGAGCCCGGTCATCGAGATCGCCGGTCTACGCAAGACGTTCCACACGCTGCGTCAGGGCCGCCGGATCGCCGTCGACGACTTCGACATGCTGGTCGAGGCGGGTCAGGTGCACGGCTTCCTGGGGCCGAACGGGTCCGGGAAGACCACCACGCTGCGCGCGCTGCTGGGGTTGGTCCGGCCGGACGCCGGGCGGATGCGCGTGCTGGGCGCCGAGTCACCCGAGCGCCTGCCGGACGTGTCCGGGCGGGTCGGCGCGATCGTGGAGAGCCCGCAGTTCTTCGCCAACTTCACCGCGCGCCGGACGCTGCGGCTGCTGGCGCTGGCCGGGGGTGTGCCGACCATCCGGGTGGACGAGGTGCTGGAGCAGGTCGGGCTGCGCGAGCGGGGCGACGAGCGGGTCAAGGGCTACTCGCTGGGCATGAAGCAGCGGCTGGCGGTCGCGTCGGCCCTGCTGAAGAGCCCGGAACTGCTGATCCTTGACGAACCGGCGAACGGGCTGGACCCGGCCGGGATCCGGGAGATGCGCGACCTGACCCGGTCGCTGGCCGAGGCCGGGGTGACGGTGCTGCTGTCCAGCCACATCCTCGCCGAGATCCAGCTGATCTGCGACCACGTGACGATCGTGAGCCGGGGACGGCGGGTCGCGTACGGGCCGGTGGCGCACGTGCTGGCCGGCTTCGACAAGCACCAGTGGCGGGTACGGGTGGCCGCCCCGGAGCAGGCCGGGCAGGTGCTGGGCCGGGCTGGCCTGTCGGTGTCCGTCGAGCCGGACCACCTGGTGGTGACCGGTGTGGTGGATCCGGAGACGATCAGCCGGACGCTCGGCGAGCAGGGCGTGTGGGTACGCGAGCTGGTCCCGCTGCGGCCGGACCTGGAGAGCGTCTTCCTGGAGCTGACCGGCGGCGACGAACACGTGGCGGTGCCACGGCAGGTCGACGGCGCGCCACCGCGCGACGGAGTGATCGATCTCGACGTCCGGGAGATCCGGGAGGTGGACGCGTGAACCTGGTCCGGGCCGAGCTGGAGCGGCTGGCCGCCCGGCGTTTCGTGCAGCTCATGGTGGTGCTGCTGGGTGTCGCCTTCGCGGTGACCGTGGTGACCACGCTCGCCGGTTCGCACCGGCCGAGCCCGGCGGAGCTGAGCCGGGCCCAGGCGCAGGCGGCGGAGAGCGTCCGCCAGATGGAGATGACGTACGACCGCTGCCTGCGAATCCGGGAGGGCTCGCTCCCGCCGAGCGAGAACGACTACCTGCCGCGCGACTGCGCCCAGATCGACCCGGCGCAGATCGAGGAGCTGCCGAGCGCGGCCGACTACCTCAGCGGCGTCTTCGTCTTCGCCAAGGAGGCCGAGCCGCTGCTCTACTTCCTGATCGCGTTCCTGACCCTGTTCGGGTTCCTGGTCGGCGCCTCCTACATCGGGGCCGACCTGACCTCGGGCGGGGTGGTCAACCTGCTGCTGTGGCGGCCCCGGCGGCAGACGGTGCTCGCCACAAAGCTCGGCACGCTGCTGGGCGGCCTGCTCGGCCTGTCGGTGCTGGCGTCGGTGGCGTACCTCGGGGCGTTCTGGTTGATCGGCCAGGCCTCCGGGCTGGTCGGGCGTACCAGCGGCGACTTCTGGCCGTCGCTCGCCGCGATCTGGGTACGCGGGCTGGTGCTGGTGCTGCTCGCCGCGGCGCTCGGGTTCGCCGTGGCCACGCTGGGCCGGCACACCTCGGCGGCGCTCGGCACGGTGGCCGCGTACGTGGTGGTGTGGGAGCTGGGGGCGAGGCTGGTGTTCCAGATCCTTCAGGTGGGCCGGCCGGACCGGTACATGCTGTCCAGCTATCTGACGGCGTGGCTGTCCGGTGAGGTGCGGCTCTGGGACAACAACTCCTGCGGTCCCGGGATCTCCGGCTACTGCGACGGTTCCTACACGCTGACCTGGCCGTCAGGGCTGGTGGTGCTGCTCGGGCTCACCGGCGCGCTGGTGACGGCGGCGTTCACCGTGTTCCGCCGCCGCGACCTGATCTGACAGACGGACGGCGCCCCGACCCGGCAACTCCTTGCGAACCCTGACGCCATGATGAAGGATTCCTTCACATGGCGCCAGGGTGCACGACGCGGTCAGCCGACCGTCGAGCCGAACACCTCGTCACGCACCGCGTCCAGCGCGGTACGCAGCGCGCCGCGCAGGATCGGCTCCTCGGTCAGCCCGGTGGTCACCACCCGGGGCCGGACCAGCGTGATCGCGGCGACCTCGTGCTGCACCCGCTCGGCAAGCGCCGCGCCGCCGGCCTGTCCGACCGCGCCGGCGAGCACCACGAGCGGCGGGTCGAGCACCACGCAGGTGCTCGCCACACCGAGCGCCAGCCGCCGGGCCAGCTCGTCGAGCATCGGCCCACCGGCGGTGCCGGCGGCGATGGCCGCGCGTACCACCTCGGCCGCCCGGGCCGCCGCGACGCCCTGCTCCGCCGCGTCCGGGCTGGCGAAACCGTGCTCGGCTGCCACCGCGCGTACCGCGTCGGCGCCGACGAGCTGCTGGAACGCCGGCTTGGCCCGCTTGGACACGTCGCGCGGGATGGGTGCGCCCGGCACCGGCAGGTAGCCGATCTCGCCCGCCGCGCCGCTGCTGCCGTGGTGCAGCCGCCCGCCCAGCATGATCGCCAGGCCGACGCCCGCGTCCACCCAGACGAGCACGAAGTCGGCTGTGCCCCGGGCCGCGCCGGACTGCGCCTCGGCCACCGCCGCCAGGTTCACGTCGTTCTCGAAGACGACAGGGGTGTCCAGGTCCTCGCGGAGCGCGGCGAGCAGGCCGCTGTGCCAGCGCGGCAGGTTGAACGCGAACGTGATGTCGCCGGTCTGCGGGTCGACCAGGCCGGGGGTGCCGAGCACGACGCGCCGGACGGCGGACAGCTCCGCCCCGGCGCTGCTGGCCGCCTGGACGACCGCGTTGTGCACCACGCCGACCGGGTCGTCGGTGTCCTTGGTGGACTGCTCGACCCGGCCGGCCACGGTGCCGGTGATGTCGGCGCAGGCCGCCACCACCCGCTCCGCGCCCACGTCCACGCCCACCACATACGCGCTGCCCGGCCGGACGGCGTAGAGCTGGGCGTTCGGGCCCCGCCCGCCGGCCTGCTCGCCGACCCGGGCGACCAGGCCGCGCTCCTCCAGCCGCTCGACGAGCTGGGACGCGGTGACCTTGGACAGCCCGGTCAGCTCACCGATCCGGGCCCGGGTCAGCGGGCCGCGTTCGAGCAGCAGCTCCAGCGCCGCACGATCGTTGAGCGCCCGCAGGAGTCGGGGGGTGCCGGGCAGCCGGGTCGCACTCATGCCAACGTCCTCAATTTTCAGTAAAGTTTTCTAACCACAAAACGCCTGCCGAGGGGTGCCCGTTAGCGTATCGGCCGCCCCCGTCCGCAGCGGTCGGACGACCCGGCAGGGAAAGGGGATACTCGTGGGTCTGGATCCAGGACTGCGCCGGCTCGCGCTGGGCACGCTGCTGGCCGCGTACCCGGGACCGGTCCCGCCGGACTGGGCGGTCGACCTGCTCGCCGACGGGCTCGCCGGGCACACCCTGTTCGGCACCAACATCCACGACCCGGCCCAGGTGGCGGCGTCCACCGCGGCGCTGCGCGCCGGCCGCTCCGACGTGATCCTCGCGATCGACGAGGAGGGCGGCGACGTCACCCGGCTGGCGCACGCCACCGGCAGCCCGTACCCGGGCAACGCCGCGCTCGGGGCGGTGGACGACCCCGGCCTCACCCGGCAGGTGTACGCGGCGATCGGCGCGGAACTGGCCGCTCTGGGCATCACCGTCGACCTGGCACCCACTGTCGACGTGAACACCGCCGACGAGAACCCGGTGATCGGCACCCGCTCGTTCGGGGCGGACCCGGAACGGGTGGCGGTCCACTCCGCCGCCGCCGTCGCCGGTCTCCAGTCGACGGGCGTGTCCGCCTGCGCCAAGCACTTCCCCGGGCACGGCGCCACGGTCGCCGACTCGCACCACGAACTGCCCACAGTCGACGTGCCGCCGTCGGTCCTTCGGCAACGCGACCTGCCGCCGTTCGCCGCCGTGGTCGACGCGGGCGTCCGCGCGGTGATGACAGCGCACATCCGGGTGCCGGCGCTGACCGGCGACGGCCCGGCCACGTTCAGCCGCGCGGTCCTGCACGACCTGCTGCGCGTCGAGTACGGCTTCACCGGCGCCGTCATCACCGACGCGCTGGAGATGAAGGGCGCGGTGCTCGCCGCCGGCGGGGTCGGTCCGGGCGCGGTCCGGGCCCTGGCCGCCGGCGCGGATCTGCTCTGCGTCGGCGCCCGGGTGGACGCCGAACTGGTCGAGTCGGTCGCCGCCGAGATCGTCGCGGCGATCGGCGACGGCCGGCTGGCGCGTGAGCGGGTCGAGGAGGCCGCCGGCCGGACCGCGGCGCTCGCCGCCGCCACCGGCCCCGCCGCCGCCCGGCCGCCCGCCGTCGCGGGCCTCGGCTACGCCGCCGCGCTGCGGGCGGTACGGGTCGAGGGCGACCTCACCCGCGCCACCGCGCCGCTCGTGGTGCAGGTGCACGCCACCTCCACCATCGCCGAGGGCCGGGTGCCGTGGGGGCTCGGCCCGCACCTGGCCGCCGGGGTCGAGCAGGCCCGCGCGGTGGCGGGCGAGACCGACCCGGAGCAGGTCCGGCGGCTCGCCGGTGACCGGCCGATCGTGCTCGTCGGACGACACCTGCACCGCCTGCCCGGCGCGCGCGAGCTGGTCGAGGCGCTGGCCGCCACGCATCAGGTGACGGTGGTCGAGATGGGCTGGCCTGGTGCGTGGCGGCCGGCGGGCGCGCGCGCCTTCGTCGCCACCCACGGCGCCAGCCACGCCAACGGCCGGGCCGCCGCCGAGGTGCTCCGCCTGACGGCCTGACCCACTCCCCACTCCCGGCCCGCTGTTTCCCGAACGGCGGGCCGCACTATTGAACGCATTCAAAATATGTCGTACGCTCAGGCCCTGAATTTGAACACGTTCAAGAGGGGCGACGGGGGATGGACGCGAAGGTCTGGATGTACCTGGCTTACCTGACGGTGAGCATCGGTCTGACCATCTGGGTGGCGCGGGCGCTGTCCCGCAACGGGTTGGTGTTCCTGCAGGACGTGTTCGCCGACAGCCGGCTGGCCGAGGCGGTGAACAGCCTGCTGGTGGTCGGGTTCTACCTGCTCAACCTCGGCTACGTCACGGTGGCCATGAAGGAGTCCGACCCGGTCGGCGACACCAGCCAGGCGCTGGAGCAGCTCTCCATGAAGGTGGGGCTGGTCCTGCTGGTGCTGGGTGCGCTGCACTTCTTCAACGTCTTCGCACTCGGCCGATACCGGCGCGGCCGCCTGCGCCAGCAGGCCACCCACCCGCCGCTGCCGCCGGTCAGAATGCTCCCGCCGCAGGGCGGACCGGTACCGGCGGGGCCGAACCCGCCGGCCCGGTGACGTCCGCCGCGGGCGGGCACCAGCAGGATCCCACCGGGCACGGGGCCGGTGGGATCCGCTGGTTCACCGTCCTGTACGACGCGGGCTGCCCGATGTGCCGGGCCGCCAAGCGGTGGCTCGCCTCGCGTGCCCAGCTCGTACCGCTGGAGTTCGTGCCGGCCGGGTCCGCCGAGGCCCGGCGGCGCTTTCCCGGGCTGGACCACGACGCCACGTTGCGCGATCTGACGGTGGTGGCCGACACCGGCGCGGTCTACCGCGGCGACGGCGCCTGGTTCGCCTGCCTCTGGGCGCTCGCCGAACATCGCGGCACGGCCGAGCGGCTGGCCCGCCCGCACCTGCTGCCGCTGGCCCGGCGGGTGGTGGCGACCGCCTCCGCGGTCCGCGAGCGGATCCGGGAACCGGGATACGGTGACGACGATGACCGAGCAGAGTGTGCCGACGACCGCTGCGAGCGGGTCGACGGCCCGGGGTGAGCAGACCCGCCAGCTGATCCTGGACACCGCGATGCGGCTGTTCCGCGAGCGCGGATACGCGCGCACCACGATGCGCGCGGTCGCCCAGGAGGCGGGCGTGGCGGTGGGCAACGCCTACTACTACTTCGACTCCAAGGAGCACCTGGTCCAGGAGTTCTACGCGGGCACCCAGCGCGAGCACCGGGCGGCGGCCGACACGGTGCTCGCCCGGGAACGGGACTTCGGCCCGCGACTGGCCGGGGTGCTGCACGCGGGCATCGACGTGCTGAGCCCGTACCACGCGTTCGCTGGCGCCTTCTTCAAGACGGCGGCCGAGCCGACCTCCCCGCTCAGCCCGTTCTCCGCCGAGTCGTCGGCCCCCCGGGACATGTCGATAGCGCTGTTCCGTGAGGCGCTGACCGGTTCCACCGCCAAGCTCGACGCCGAGCTGCGTGAGGCCCTGCCCGAGCTGCTCTGGCTCGGCTACATGGGGGTGGTGCTCTACTGGGTGCACGACCGCTCGGACGGGCAGGTGAAGACCCGGCAGCTCATCGACGGCGTGGTGCCGCTCGTGGACCGGCTGGTGGCGCTGTCGCGGCTGCGCGTGCTGCGCCCGGTCACCCGCCAGACCCTCGCCCTGATAAGCACGCTGCGTCACTGACCCGACTGACCCAGTGACTGACGATCCCGCAGGTGAGAGTCCATTACCGGACAGCGACGCACCCCTTGTTCACCACCGGCTCTAGCACATAGCGTTACCGATGCCGGGGCCTGGGAGGAAAGCTGCGGACCGTGGATCCGGCCCGGGATCCACGGTCCGCGCCGGACCGGTCAGCGGGAATCCGCCGGCTCGGCGGCAGCACCGGCTCAACGGGGGAAGACGCCGAACGCGGTGAAGCCCCGATCCGGGAATCCGGCCGCCTCGGCCACCCGCGCGGACGCGGCGTTTCCCGGGTCGTGCAGATAGGTGGGGATCGCCCCCTCGTCCAGCACCCGGCGCGCGGCCTGCGCGACCAGCCGCCGGGCCAGGCCGCGCCCGCGCGCCGCCGGCACCGTGCCCACCGCCAGCTCGTGCCCGTACGCGTCGTGCCGCTTGATCCCCACGCCGGCCCGGTACGCGCCGTCAGCGCCCCGGACCACGAGCACCTCCCGGTCGAACAGCCGCAGCCACGGCGGCAGTCCGGGCAGCGTGGGCGGCACCCACTCGCCCACCTCGGGCAGCGGCGCCGGGTCGGTGCACCAGCGCAGGACCGAGGTGTGCGCGATGAACTCGGGTGTGCCGACCGCGCCCGGCAGAGCGGGCAGCCACTCCCCGATCGGCCGGTCACGCACCAGCGCCCGTACCGCCTCCACCCGGTCCGCGGCGACCGAGAGGACGGTGCTGCCGTCCGCCGTCACCGCGACGGCTGGGCGCAGCCGCCCGTCCCAGGCCGGACGGGCGCGGCGGTAGGACCGGACGACGTGCAGCCCGGGGCCCGCCGGCCACTGTCCCAACCAGGTCGCCAGATGAAGGAAGACCCGCCGGTCGAGCATAGTGATCATGGTACGCCGTGCCGCCGCGCCCGTGCCCGCGGAATCGGCCGATCGCACCGGGGTTGAGACGCGCGGCCGATGGGTAGAGGGTCGGCACGCCAGCGACGGGTGCCGATTCCCGCTTCCGCCACCGGCCGCAGGATTCCGGCGCTTCGCGGAACCGAAGGCATCGACCCTGCGTCACATCCATTTCCATACATGTACAAGTTTCTCTGGGACGGTAGTGGTCATGCCTCACGAACCGAATGACCGATTCCAGCAGGACGCGGAGCGCGGCTGGCGGGTTGCGGCGGACGCCGGACGATTCCCGGCGCAGCCGGCGTACCGTGAGCGCCGCGACCGGGCCACCTCCTGGGCCGAGGTGAACGCCCAGCCGGCCGCCGCCTCGCGGCAAGGCCTGACCCCGCTCTGAAAGGGCGGGCGACGACACACCGGCCCGGGCGGCGTACCGGCCTTCGCACACCTGTGCGGTAGCGTCTTGTGGTCCGATTTCCGGCCTACGACAGGAGAAGCTCCGCGCATGGGCAAGAAGACGATCCACGTCTCCGACTTCACCGGCCGGGTGCTGAGCCCCGACGACGAGGTGGTCAAGGTCGTCGTCCTGGAGCATCCGGATCTGGTCGCCGGCCCCGTGCAGCTCGACGCCACCCCGGTCGAGGTGGAGAGCATCGACGACGCGGCGCTCGACGTCGCGGTGGTGGAGATCCACGACCGGCACGGCCACGGCGAGCCGCGTCGCGTGGTGCTGACCGCGAGCGAGTTCGACGCGATGGCGACCGACGTGCCGATGGCGCGACTGCTGCGTACCGCCGAGCGGGTCAAGCCGCCGAAGGCCCGCCGTACCACCGAGAAGATCGACTACGGCACGATCGAGCACGCCGGGCGCCCGCATCGCGGCCGGGTCACCGAGGAGGAGGCCCGGCTGGTCCGGGAACACCTCGACGAGGTGAACAAGCGCCTGGCCGACGCCGGCATCCGCCAGGTCGACCCCGCCGACCCGGAGCACGCCGCCCGGTACGGCTTCCCCACCGCCGCCTGACACCCCGCCTCCCGGGCACGCGCCCTCGTGACGCGTGCCCGGCGCGGGGTCAGGCCCCTTTCCGGGTGATCTCGGCCAGCGCCGCCTCGAACGCCGATTCCAGCGCGGGCTTCTCCAGGCCGAGCCCGCGCAGCACCCCGTCGTCGCCCTCCTCCTCCAGCAGGGCGAGCAGGATGTGCTCCGTACCGATGTAGTTGTGGCCCATCCGCAGCGCCTCCCGGTACGTCAGCTCCAGCGCCTTCTTGGCACGCGCGTCGTAGGGGATGACGTCCGGAACCCGATCGGCCTTCGCCGGCAGCGCCGCGGTGACGGCCTCCCGCAGCCGTTCCAGGGGTACGCCCCGGGCCACGATCGTCGCGGCGGCGAGCCCTTCCGGCTCGGCGAGCAGCCCGAGCGCGAGGTGTCCCGGGGCGACCTCGGCGTTGCCCGCCGCCCGCGCCTCCTCCTGCGAGGCCAGCACCACGTTGCGGGCGCGCGGGGTGAACCGGCCGAACCCGGAGTTCGGGTCGAGCGTGGCGGCGGTCTCCGCCTTGGCGGCGGAACGCTTCTGGGCGGCCTGTTTGGTCACGCCCATGCTGCGGCCGATCTCCGTCCACGAGGCGCCGGAGCGGCGCGCCTGGTCGACGAAGTGCCCGATGAGGTGGTCGGCGACGTCGCCCAGGTGGTCGGCGACGAGGACCGCGTCGGCCAGCTGGTCGAGCGCGTCGGTGTGTGCCTTCTTGATGCCGTCGATGAGGTCGTCGAGGCGTACCGGATGGGTCATCTTGTGCGGTTCGGTCTCCTCCATGCGTCAACCATAGGTTGACGATGTGTGGCGGTCAACCCTCGGTTGACGATGCGATCGAGGTTCCACCCCTGCGGGTCAGCCGCGCACCCACCGCTGGTTGCTGCCGCCGTTGCAGGTCCAGATCTGCACCGCGGTGCCGTTTGTGGTGCCCTGCCCGTTGACGTCCAGGCAGAGACCCGAGCCGACCCCGACGATGGTGCCGTCGGCGTTGAGCCGCCACTGCTGGTTGCTGCCGCCGGTGCAGGTCATGATCCGCGCACGGCTGCCGGACGCGGCGCCCGGGACGTCGAGGCACTTGTTGCCGTACACGGTGAGCTGGTTGCTCGTGCCGACCGTCCACTGCTGGTTGGGCCCACCGTTGCAGTCCCAGATCTGCACGACCGCGCCGTCGGCCTGGCTGGCGCCGTTGACGTCGAGGCAGCGGTTGGCGCTCGCGCTGCGCACCTCTCCGGTCGGGCCGCTGGAACCGTCGCCCGGCGTGATCGCGAGGTTGTCGAACTGGGCGGTGACGCCCTGGCCGGTGCCGTACCCGATCTGGCCGGCCACCCAGGCGGAGTCCGACACGGTGCCGACGGTGGTGCCGTCGATCGCCGCGGTGAGGGTGCTGCCGTTGAGCTTCAACGAGAGGTTGTGCCAGCGCCCGGTGCCCAGCGCCGCGGTGTTGCCGCTGGCCAGGGTGCGCCAGTTGCCGCTGGTGTTGTTGCTCCGGATCGACCAGGCCCCGCCGTCGGTGACCCGGAAGTAGTAGCCGTTGAGGTTCTGCGGGCCCTGGTGGTTGTAGGTGTTGCCGCGGCCGATGAGCTGGGCGTAGCCGGGCTTCTCCAGCAGCACGTCCGAGGAGACCGTGTAGTTGCGCCAGGTCAGATCGCCCAGCAGGGCGTACGGTTCGGCCTGGCCGGACGTCCAGTAAATCGGCGCCTGCTCGGACATCTGGCGGACGCACTGTCCGGTCCGGCCGCCACCGCAGCCGACGATCTCGAACGAGCCCTGCTGGTCCATCAGGTACCGGGCCTCGCGCCCGGTGGCGTAGCTGTCGAAGTTGTCGCGGTACGGCAGATCCAGGGTGCCCTGGACCGGGCTGACAGCCGTGCCCTTGCCCTGCCCACTCGTGGTGGTGATGCTGTAGACGTAGCCGGGCTGGACGGTGAGCGAGAAGCGCCCGCCGTTCGGTGTGATGTCGGCGCCCCGGACGAAGTGGTCGGCGCTGTTGTTGGACCTGAGGTTCGTCGCCCACACGCGCACGGTGCCGGCGGAGAGCCCACCGGTGACGGTGACGTCGAGCTGCTGGGCCGAGCCGGCGTCCTGCGTCTCGATGACGGTGCTCCAGTCACTGTTGTTTGTGGACTTCAGCGAGACATAGCTGCCGTTGCCGCGGTTGCCCCCGAGGTAGCCGCTGGACGAGTCGAGATAGCGCCAGCCCGGCGCCGTGAACTGGGTGGTGTGCGCCATCACCCAGGTGCTCTTGCCGATCGAGTAGGCGCCGGACCACGGCTGCTGCGCCACCGCCACACCGGTGGTCGCCCACGGGATGTTGGGGGTGATGGCGGCGATCACCGGCCAGTTGATGTACCCGGTCATCCTGCCGTCGAGGTAGCCGCGGTTGATGCCCCGGGCGAGGGCCGGCGCGCCGGCGTTGTAGTCGTCGGAGCCGTTCTCACTGGCCCACAGCTGCTTGCCGGTGGAGATCGCATTGGCGGAGCTGGGGCAGCTGGTCTGGGCGCTGCGGTAGCCGCAGACGTAGTGGCTGCCGAAGACCTGCACCGCGTTGGCGAACGCCGGGTCCCGCAGCGAGTCGTCGGCGGCGCCCCACCCGAAGTCGTCCGAGGCGACGATCTTCACGTTGCCGTAGCCGCGGGAGTTGAGCGTGGAGCGCAGGTTCTTGTACCAGGTGGTGTTGTAGCCCTTCTCGTTCCACCCGCCGAGGTAGTTGATGGTCAGCCCGTGCGTCGCCGCGCAGTCCAGCCACCCGACGAGGTAGTTGATCGAGTCGGTGGACCAGAAGTTGCCGTTGCCGATCCAGCCGGGCGCTCCCCAGGCCAGACCGACCAGGGCGATGGCGGGGTTCCGCGCCCGCGCCTGCTCCATCAGCCACCACTCGTAGCCCCGGTTGCAGTTCACGCCGCCCCGGGTGTGCTCGTGGCTGGGCTCGGCGCCGGAGGTGGAGTTGGTGTCGCCGCCGATCTCCACCTTCATCAGCTGCATCGCGGCGCCGTAACCCGGCTTGAACAGGTAGTCGAGGATGTCGCTGCGCTGCGGCTCCGGGTAGTCGATCAGGAGTCTGCTGTTTCCGCCGCCGCCGCTGACCGCACCGACCCCGTCGAGCGCGCGCCCGCCGGAGGCGCCGTTGACGGTGAGGGCGGTCGCCGCCCGGGCCGGCGCGGCGGGGACGGTCAGCGCGAGCGCCGTCACCATCGCGGCCACCGCCGCCGACGCCATCCGTCGCCACGCCACATGTCCTCGGCTCATCCTGCTGGACACCGACCCACCTCCAGATAGACACACGTCTATCAAACGTTTGGCATGTTAGCGTTCACACCACGGGTTGGTCAACGCCTCGCCGGCCCGGCCCCCACCCCACCGAACGACGCTCGCGAAAACGGGTAGGGTCGGTCGGGGTGAGCACCCATTCGACGCTGCTGTTCGTGCTCGCCGCCGTCGCGATCGTCATCGCCGTGCGGTGGATCGCGGCCCGCACCGGCCTGCCGGCGGCGGCGCTCCTGCCGCTCATCGGCATCGCGTACGCGCTGCTCCCCGGCCCCAACGTCGGCCTCGATCCCGAGCTGGTGCTCATGGTCGTGCTGCCACCGTTGCTCTACAGCGCCGCGCTGGACTCCTCCCTGCTCGACATCCGCCGCAACCTGCGGATCGTAGTCAGCCTCTCGGTGGTGCTGGTGCTGCTCACCGGACTGCTCGTGGGCGTCGGGTTCCACCTGTTCGTGGCCGGCGCGACGCTGGCGGCCGGCATCGCCGTCGGCGCCGCGGTCGCCCCGCCCGACCCGGTCGCCGCCCTGGCTGTCGGCCGGCGGGTCAACCTGCCGCCGAAGATGGTCACGATCATCCAGGGCGAAGGGCTGCTGAACGACGCCACCGCGCTGACCATGCTCAGCGTCGCTGTCGCCGCCGCGGTGGGCGGCGAGTTCTCGTTCCACGCCGCGGTCGGGCAGTTCGTGCTGGCGGCGGCGGGCGGGATCGCGGTGGGCGTGGTCGTCGCCCGGGCGAAGCGGCTGCTCCGCCCGCTCACCGCGGACCCGCTGCTGTCGAACGCGATCTCGCTCGCGACACCGTTCGTGGCCTACCTGCTGGGCGAGGCGCTGCACGTCTCCGGCGTGCTGGCCGTGGTGGTCGCCGGCCTGATCGTCGGCCACCAGACGCCGCAGTTCGGGTCCGGCGCCGCCCGTCTCCAGACCAACGCCGTGTGGCGGCTCGTCGACTTCCTCCTCGAAGGCTTCGTCTTCCTGCTGATCGGCCAGCAGCTCCCCGCCGTCGTACGGGGCCTGCGCCAGTACGAGACGTCGACCATCATCATCGCGGTCGCCGTGTCGGTCGGCGTGGTGCTGCTCCTGCGCCCGGCCTGGCTGGTGCTGACCCAGTGGCTCCCCCGTTCGCTGCACACCCGGCTCGGTGGCGTCTCCGAACAGGACGACACCGACGAGCCGGACGCGGCACGGCGGCTCGGCGGCGTCGACCGCGACGCCCGCGGGCTGACCGCCCGTGAGGTGGTGGCGCTGAGCTGGTCCGGTACGCGCGGCGTGATCAGCCTCGCCGCGATCTTCACGCTGCCGCTGACCACCCGCGACGGAGACCCCTTCCCGGACCGTGACCTGCTGCTGTTCTGCACCTTCGTGGTGGTCCTGGTGACGCTGGTCGGGCAGGGTCTGACCTTCGCGCCGCTCGTGCGGATGCTCGGCCTGCGCGCCAACGAGGCCGACCAGGCCCGGGTACGCAACGAGGCCCGCTCGGCCGCTGTGGAGGCCGCGCTGGCCCGCCTCGACACCGTCGCCACCGAGGAACCGGACAGCCGGGTCGCCGTCGACACCACGCGCGCCCAGTTGGAGACCCGGCTGGCCCGCTACCGGGGGCGGCTCGACCTGATCGAGCAGAGCGGATCGTCGGAGCTGCCCACCTCACCGGAGTACGAGACGGCGCTGCGGGTCCGCCGGACCGTCCTCGAAGCGCAGCGCGAGGAGTTGCTGCGGTGGCGCGACTCCGGCCGGCTGCCGGACGAGGAACTGCGCGTGCTGGAACGCGAACTCGACCACGAGGAGCTGCTGCTGCCGAAGCGGGCGCCGAGCTGAATCCTGTGCCCGGCGCCCGCCGGCCGCCTCACAGCTGGCGCAGGATCACCGGATCCTTGATTTTCTTGTCGGCGGCCAGCAGCAACGCCTTGCTGATGATCTCGGTGAGCCGGCTGTCACCCTCGAACGGCAGGAACATCTCCGGCTCCTTCACCTTCGCCGAGTCCGGGATGACGCACAGATACCGCTCGTCCGGGGCGATCAGGATGTTGCCCGAGCCGCAGTGGATGCGATACGTGTGCAGGTCGCCGCGTACCTCGAGGAACCTGTCGGTGACAGTGCAGCGGCCGGCGATCGCCAGCCGGGGGATCAGCTCCGCCAGCACGTCCCGGCGCGTCCGGCCGGTCGGGGCCAGCTCGCCGAAGCTGCTCTGCGCCCAGTAGTCGCGATGCCGGCCCGCCCGGCCGCCGTCGTACCAGTCCGGGTCGGATCCGACCCCGGCGGCGGCCACGAACAGGTCGACGTCGCGCATCACCTCGCTCAGCACGACCGGCGGAACCTCCACCAGCGGAACCGGCAGGCGCTCTCCCCGGATGAAGAACAGCTGGTCGGTCCCCATCGTGTCGAAGACGAGGTCGTCGCCCCGGTCCTCGATCCCGGCGACACCCAGTTCGGCGCGCAGCCCCCAGTCCGGGAGGGCCAGCCGGGGCAGGTTGTACGAGGCCCCGTCGTTACGGTGCTGCACGTACGACCAGCCGCGCCGGGACAGCAGCGCGTTGAGCCGGTGCTGACGCACGATGTGCGCGGCGAACCGGTTGGAGTACGTGCCGGTGGCCCGCTCCGCGTCGGTGAGCAGGTACTGCTCCCGGTGCGCCTGCTTGAACGGCTGGGTGATCCCGTGCCGGGTGAGGAAGTCGCGCCACGGCCCCACCGCGTCGGGGTCGAGCACCGGATGCCACAACCGGACCGTAGCGTCGTCGGCCGGCTCGAACACGGTGTCGTCCACTGTTCGCAGCGCCGCACCGGCCCAGCAGCAGGCGACGCCGTCGACGGTCCAGACGAGCCGCCGGGCCAGGGTACGGGCCAGCGGATGGTCCAGGAACCGTTCGCGCCACTGCTCGACGGTCCACGAACGGTCCCGCCGCAGCAGCCCTTCCAGCCGGTCGCGGGTGGCGACGAGCGTCGCGGCGACGTCGGCGACAGTCGCCTTCAGCTCCTTCACCTCGTCGCCGTGGTCCCTGCGCACCTGCGCCGGTGGCGTCTTGACCACCTTGGCGTCGGCGTTGCGCCACACCACTACGGCGTCGACACCGCGCACCTCCAGCTCGTACGAGCAGTCGCCCAGCTTGTCCGCCAGCGGCAGCCCGAAGCCGGGCAGGGCCATCTCCTCGACGTCCTCCCGGCTGATGCCGCGCGCCTCGGCGTGCCGGGCCAGCCCCTTCTCCACCAGGCGCAGGGTGCTCTTGTAGGTCAGCCGCGAGGACAACCGGGCCAGCTGGGCGAGGGCGGCCGGGTGATCGGTGTCGACGAGCGCCGCGACCGC
This sequence comes from Micromonospora sp. NPDC049151, assembly GCF_040648395.1. Taxonomy (NCBI): domain Bacteria; kingdom Bacillati; phylum Actinomycetota; class Actinomycetes; order Micromonosporales; family Micromonosporaceae; genus Micromonospora; species Micromonospora sp. NPDC049151. The sequence goes on along the minus strand of NZ_JBEZDP010000001.1, from coordinate 162,885 downwards.
TACGTTCGCCAGTTTCGGGCTCGCCGGGCCGTGGCCGGAGATCTTGCGGGCGGCCCGTTCCGCGATCTGGCCGAGGCTGCGCAGGGTCACTTCGGACGGCGGGCACATCGCCCGCGTCCAGATCAGGCCCCACAGCAGCCCGACGTTGTAGCGGTCGATCATCCGTGGTGGCATGTCCTTGATGTGGCCGGGGCAGCATGTGGTCATGCGCAGCGGCAGGCTGCGCGCCTGCCCGACGAGCGGGAGCCAGTCGTCGAGCCGGGCGGTGAACTCGTCCACGCCCACCGCGTCGAGCAGCGACCGGGCCTGCTTGCGCCAACCGGCCGTCGGCTTCGCCTTGTCCACCTCGACCGGGCAGTGCACCAGCAGCGCCTCCCACGCGGACCGGCGATCCGCCGGCATCGCCTCGATGTCCGCGACGGCGCGGTCGGCCCACTGCTCACCGACGTTGGGGATCGGCCACATCCGGTCGGCCTCGTCGCTGATGTCGCTCAGCGAACGTTCAAGCCGGGTCCGACGCCAGGCCGCCAGCGCCGCCGGATGCGTACGCCCGGCCGCCTCTGTCGCCTTGATGGACTCCCAGGTGAAGCCCTGGAGCTGCGAGCTCCAGTAACCGAATCCCAGCCAGGCCTGACCACCGAGCCGATCGAGCCAGACGGCGCCGTCGAGCCCGCCACCGGAGCGCGCGGCACGGATCAGCTTGCCCCGGCCGTCGCTCTTCTCCCCCGGCACCGTGAGCGCGTCGAACACCACCTGCCGCACCGGCACCGGTTGTGCGGCCAGGAGTTCTGTCGTCCGGCGCCACGCCTCGCCCCGGGCCCGGTCCAACGGCTTCTCGTGCTGGTACGGCAGGTCCGGCAGACTGTCGATCAGGGCGGAGGCGGCAGCGACCCGCCTGTCGTGATCCGCGTCGTCGCCGGTCAGGTCGGCCACGGCGGCGGCGACCGACTCGACCTTCCGGGTGGCCTCCGGCAGCAGCTCGACCAACGGCGCAGCGAGATCGTAGGGCCCGTGCGGATCTTCGAGCGCAGCGAGCAGCGACGGAGCCGTCCCCGCCGGCGCCCAGCCGCACACCGCCACCACCCGGTCGACGAATTGCTGCTTGCCGGTCTCGTTGAGGTTCTCGGCGCTCGGGCCCCACCACTTCTTGGCGGTGGCGGCCACATCGTGCAGGGCCGACTCGGGGTCGTACGTCGTCATTCAGCCACCCACCAGCGGGACGAGTTTGAGGAAGGTGACCCGGGATCCCGCGTGCAGGCGGATCTTCTCGTCAAGGGCGGTGACCTGACGGTCGTCGACGAGCACCACGAAGGCGTTGCGGCTGAACGCGTCGAGCGTCGTCCGGGTGCGCTCCTCCGGGTCGACGTCCACGCCGGACTCGGCGATCTCCAGGAAGACGCGTCTCCGGATCAGCTCGTCGAGCCGCAGCTCCTCCTCGAAGACCTCGATGGTCCACGCCGGTCCACTCGGCGCTCCGACGACCTCGTCGGTGACTGTGATCAATGGCATGGCGGAGAAGATAGCGCTCGCCTCCGACACCGCACGCATTTTGTGTGACCTGACCGCGTACCGGACAGTCTCCACCTTGTACGAGATCGTTTCCGTGAGGCAGGTGGTGAGCGTGTCCTATCCCGCGTACCCGAGCAGGGCCGGCATGTCGGCGGTGGTCGACGCGGCTCGACGCGGCGACCGGGCGGCGATGGACGAGCTGGTCTCGCACTGTCTGCCGCTCGTTTACAACATCGTGGGCCGGGCCCTGAACCGGTCGGCCGACGTCGACGACGTGGTGCAGAACACGATGCTGAGCGTCGTCCGCGGTCTGCCGGGCGTACGCGAGCCGCAGCTTTTCCGCTCGTGGCTGGTGGCCGTCACCATGAACGAGATCCGCACCCACACGCAGCGCCGCCCCACCACGCCCGCGCCGCCGGAGGACATCGACAACGTGATCGACCCGCGCGCGGACTTCGAGGACCTGACGCTGACCCAGCTTCGCCTCTCCGACCAGCGCCGGGAGGTCGTGCTGGCCACGCGCTGGCTGGACGACGACCACCGCCGCCTGCTGTCGCTGTGGTGGCTGGTCGAGGCCGGTCACCTCACCCGCGCCGACCTGGTCGACGCGCTCAACCTGGCCCCTCATCACGTGACCGTCCGGGTGTCCCGGATGAAGGCGCAGCTGGACACCGCGCGGCTCGTGGTGCGGGCCCTCACCGCCCGGCCCGGCTGCGCCGCCCTGGCCGACACGGCCGCCGGCTGGGACCGCCGGCCGGAGCCGGTGTGGCGCAAGCGGTTCGCCCGCCACATCCGGGACTGCCCGCACTGCCCGGACGCCGCCTCGGACCTGGTTCCGGCCGAGCGACTGCTGGCCGGCCTGGCGCTCACCCCTCCCCCGGCCGCGCTCGCCTCGGACGTCAGCCACACCGTGCAGGCGGTCGCCGCCCGGTCCCAGGCCTCCCCGCCCGGCGGGCACGCCGTGAGCGCCGGAGCGAGGTGGGCGCTCCCGGTGTCCAAGACCATGGTCGGCGTCGTGGCCGCCGTCGCCGTGCTCGGCGGGGGCGGGCTCGTCCTCGCCAACTATCCGGACGAGCCGAACCGGCAGCCGGCGAGCGCGGCAGCCGCGCAGCCCTCGGCCGCGACCGCCACACCGGCGCTCACGCCCTCCCCGACCGCGGTGAAGCCGTCCCCGACGGCGGGGGAGCCGTCCCCGACCACCGCGCGGCCGAGCCCCGCCAGGTCGGTGAAACCGTCCAGGTCGCCGAAGCCGACCCTGTCGCCGTCCAAGGCCGCCGGCACGTCGACGGGGGTGTCCGCCGCGGAACGGCGACTGCTGGTGCTGCTCAACGAGCGGCGTCGCGCGCTCGGCCTGACCGAGGTCAAGCTGGGCGCGGCGCAGCACCGCGACGCGGAGACATGCGTACGGCAGAACCTGAACGCGGGCAGCGGGTTGACGCACTGCGGGCACGAGGTGCTGTTCGCGTCCTCCGGCACCGCCACCCCGGAGCAGATGATCGAGGCGTGGTTCAACAGTCCGGGCCACAAGACGGCGCTGACGTACGCGAGCTCCCGCTTCGCCGGCCCGGCCATCGTCTCCAACGGCAGCCGCCAGATCGCCGCCATCAACATCGACTACTGAGGGCCGCCGGAACCGGAGGCGTCAGAGCACGGCGAGCCGGTCGACAAGGAGCTCGATCCTGCGCTCGGTGTCCTCCGGCGGCAGTCGCCGCGCCCGGGTCAGGGTGGCCAGCCCGTGCAGGGCAGCCCAGAACACCTCGGTGAACAGCCCGGGGTGGACGCCCTCCCCGGCGACCTCGCCGAGGCTCTCGGACAGGGCGGCGAAGGCGTCCTTCAGCGGCTCCGGTGTGTCCGCCTCCGCGAATGCCAGGCCGCCGTCGAGCTGGAACATGGCGTCGTAGACCGCCGGGCTGCGCGCGGCGAAGTCGAGGTAGGCGCGAGCGAGCGCGGCCACCCTGGCGCGCGGGCCGTCCGCGGCGGAGGCCGCCGCCCGCAGTGCCGCCGCCATCTCGGCGGCGCCGTCGAGGGCGACCGCCCCGATGATCTCGCGCTTGCCGCGGAAGTGGCTGTAGAGGACCGGCTGGCTGTATTCGATGCGCTCGGCGAGCCGGCGGGTGGTGACGGCGTCCCAGCCCTGCCGCTCGGCCAGTTCGCGGGCGGTCGCCACGATGAGACGCTCCCGCTCCGCCCGCTCCCGTTCCTTACGTCGCTGTACGGACATGATCCGATTCTAGCACCGCTAGGCAGTAGAGCATCGACAGTGCTAGCGTCGACTCAATATCTAGCGTCACTAGATTCCAGGGAGCCAGTCATGCTCAGCGCACTCCAGGTGCTCACCCTCGTGGTCGTCGGCGTCATGGTGGGAGTGGAGTTCGCCGTCGCCTTCGTCCTCAACCGGATCCTCAACGCCCTCCCCGGCGACGGCGGCCAACTCGGTCGCGCGCACGGCGGCCGGATGCTCGGGGCCGTGATGCCGTTCTGGTACATCGCCGCACTCGTCCTCGTGGCGATCTGGGCGGCCGCCGGGTGGGGCCACCACGGGAACGGCCGTACCGTCACGGCCGGCGTGCTGCTGATCGTCAGCGTGCTGATGTCGGCCCTGCTGCTCGTGCCGATCAACAACCGGGGCAAGACGTGGACACCGGACAACCGGCCCGCCGACTGGAAGCAGCAGATGAGCCGTTGGGACCGCCTGCACTACGTCCGGGTCGCGATCATCATCGCGGCCTTCGCCCTGCTGGCCGCCGCCCTTGTCTGACCCGAGCCGGAGATGGAGAAGGCCCCGACCCGGTGTGAACCGGGGCGGGGCCTTGCTCGTCCGTGCGCCGCCAGGGACTCGAACCCCGAACCCGCGGATTAAGAGTCCGCTGCTCTGCCAGTTGAGCTAGCGGCGCTCACCGACAACGGGACGGAACGTTAGCAGCCCGCGCGTCGAACCCGGCACGCAGGGGGTGGTCACGTTCCGGACGTCGCGGCGAGGGCTGCGAACCGTCACCCAGCGACCGCGAAGTGATTGACCATTGTCGAAGTCTGGCGGCATAATCTGACCCGGAGCCGGGCTGGCCACTGGGCGATCGACCGTGACAACCGACAGGACATCGCCGCCAGCGCACCGCCGAGACGATGCGGACCGGCGGCTGCCCCGACCCGACCTTCGCGTCGCCGGATGATGCTGGCGGCGGCCGCCACCCTCCTGACCGCGGTGGCCTCCGGGGTGGCCGTCACCGCCGCGCCCTCGATGGCCGCCGCGAGCACCGGGTACGTGGCGCTGACCCAGCACATCCCCAAGGAGCACAGATGCGACTCACGCGTACCCGGCTCCGGTCGGCCGCTGCGGTGCTCACCGCAGCCGCCGTCGCCGTGGCCGCCGCACTCACGTCCGCGGTCTCCGCGCAGGCCGCCGCCGGCTGCCGGGTCGCCTACACGGTGACCAGTCAGTGGCCGGGCGGCTTCAGCGCGAACGTGGACGTCACCAACCTCGGCGACCCGCTGACCGGCTGGCGGTTGACCTGGTCGTTCACCGCCGGGCAGGTGGTCGGGCAGGCATGGAACGGCACCGTGTCCCAGTCCGCCGGACGCGTCACCGTCACCAACGCCGCCTGGAACGGCGGCCTGGGCACCGGAGCCACCACTCAGTTCGGCTTCGGCGGCTCGTGGAACAACGCGTCGAACCCGGCGCCTACCGACTTCACGCTGAACGGCGTGCCGTGCACCGGTCGCCCGGCCCCCACCACGACCGCGCCGCCCACGACCGCGCCGCCCACCAGCCCGCCACCGACCAGCGCGCCGCCCACCAGCCCGCCGCCGGCCGGCGTGCTGGAGCAGACGCGCACGGTGGGACGGGTGCGGACGGTCGGCACCGGCGTCCAGTACACCTGGCCGGGCATCTATTTCGAGGGCCGGTTCCGTGGGACCGGCGTCGGGATCGTCCTCAACGACGCCCAGAACGACTACGCCGTGCAGGTCGACGGGGCGACCGTCGCCACGCTCGTGACCCCCGGACAGACCACCTACTGGGTCCGCAACCTCGCCGACGCCGAACACACCGTCCGGCTCGTCAAGCGCACCGAGAGCCCGTGGGCCGCAGGCGAGTTCGGTGGTCTCGTAGCCGCTCCCGGTGGCGCGATCCTGGCCCGGCCCGCCGCCCGCAGCCGCCAGATCGAGTTCATCGGCGATTCGTGGACGGCCGGCTACGGCAACATGTCGACGACCCGCGACTGCACCGGCAACGGTGGCGTCACACGCAACTCCAACGCCGACGTCACGTTCGGCGCCCTGACCGCGCAGAGCCTGAACGCCGACTACCAGCTCATCGCCTGGTCCGGCCTGGGCATGGTCCGCAACTACAACGGCCAGGGCACGGACACCTTCCGCACCTACTACGAGACGGACCTGCAGGCGCTGTGGAACAGCACTGTGTGGCAGAACCCGGGCACCTGGAAACCGCAACTGGTAGTCGTCGGCCTCGGCATCAACGACTTCTCCACCGCGCTCAACGCCGGCGAACGGTGGACCACCGCCGAGCAACTCGCCGCCGACTTCCGGAACGCGTATCTGGGCTTCCTCGACAAGCTGCGGACCCGGTACGGCCCGGACACGTTCATCGTGCTCACCTACCCGGATCTCCCCGGCACCCTCCTCGCCGCCTCGGTCCAGCAGGTCGTCCGGACCCGCACGGAGGCGGGCGACACCCGCGTCCGCTCGCTCTACTACGACGACAACGCCCTGGGCCTGGACAAGCTCGGCTGCGACTGGCACCCGTCCCGGCGGGACGACCAGCTGCTCGCCGGGGCGCTCACCCGGTTCCTCGGTACCCTGCCCCTGACCTGGTGAGGCCGAACCGGCGGACGGCCGGCCTCCGCGGGGTCCGTCGGAGGCCGGTCGGAGCCGTATGCTGCCGGTGATGGATGTCTTCGGCACGGTGGCCGACCTGTACGAGCGTGTGCGCCCCGGGTATCCGCCGGAGATCGCCGAGTCGATCCTCGCCTACCACGGCGGCACACCGGCGTCGGTGGCCGAAGTCGGCGCGGGCACCGGGAAGGGCACCGAGGTGCTGGCCCGCCTCGGTGCGCCGCTGACCTGCGTGGAGCCCGATCCGCGGATGGCGGCCCGGCTCGCCGAACGATTCCCGGACGCCCGCATCGAGGCGACGACCTTCGAACGGTGGTCGCCGCCCGCCGGCGGCGTGGACGTGCTCGCCTGCGCGATGGCCTGGCACTGGCTGGACCCGGCCACCCGCAACGCGCATGCCCGGCGCGCGTTGGCGCCGGGCGGCACCCTCGCCGTCTTCGGGCACCGCTTCGACTACGCCGACGCCGCCCAGCAGGCCGCCGTACGGGCCGCGCTGCGATCCGTCGACCCTACCGTCCGGGAGCGGCCCGTCGACTGGTTCCACCGGGACGTCCTCGACAGCGGACGGTTCGACGACGTACGCCGGGAGGTGTTCCGCCGGGAGCTGCCGCTGGACAAGGAGCATTACCTGGCGCTGATGCGCACGTTCGGGCCGTACCTGTCGCGTACCCCGGAGCAACAGCGACGCGGTATCGCCGCGCTGGACCGGCTGGTGGACGAGTTCGGCGGCACCGTCGTGCTCGACCTGCGGACCACGCTGGTGCTCGGCCGGGCCGATGCTCGGTGACCGGTGGGGCGTGTCCGACGAGGAGACGCTGCGCCGCTACCCGTGCGACGACATCGTGCCCGCACCCACGTTGCGGGCGTGGCGCGGGGTGAGCGTGGACGCGTCACCGGCGGCCGTGTGGCAGTGGGTCGGCCAGATCCGCCTCGCGCCCTACTCGTACGACTGGATCGACAACCTCGGCCGCCGCTCACCGCGACGGTTGGTGGGCCTTCCCGAGCCGGTGGTGGGCGAGCCGTTCACCACGGCGGGTGGGCGGCGGCGCGGCCGGGTCCTCGCTGTCGAACCGGGGCGGCACTTCACCGGCGAGATCATGGGCGCGGTGCTGTCGTACGTCCTGGTGCCGGAAACCGGGGGCGGCACCCGCCTGCTGCTCAAGGTCGTGATGCGGACGAACCCGGTGATCGCCCCCGGCGGATGCCTCGGTGACCTGGTGATGGCCCGCCGGCAGTTGCTGAACCTCAAGCGGCTCGCCGAGTCCCGGTGACGGGCCGGCGCGGTGAGGGACCGCATTCGCGGACGGACCGGGACGGGTTCGCCACCTGGACTGCGGCGATGGCCTTCGGTCGATGGGTTCTCCTGGCCCTGATGGCGCTCCTCGGTCCGCTGCTGTGGTGGAGCGGCGTGGCGCTCACCACGTCCGCCGCCTACGCCGCTCTCCCGTCCGGCGATGCGCGCCTGCCGGATCTCGCGGCCGCGTACCGCAGCAGCGCGATCGTAGTCATGATTGTCTTCGTCCTGCTGAACCTGGCGCTGGTGCTGATCGCCGTGCCCTCCGAACGGGAGGTGCGACAGGGCCAGGGCGGCACGATCGTCCGCGCGGTGGTGGGAACGGTGCTCGTCACCGCCCTGGTGTGGTTCGAGTACCGGTTCAGTCCGGCGGGCCACGACTGGAGCGGTGACCCCGACGCCCGGAGCGCGGGCCGGGATCACCTGCACCCCTGGCATCCGGCGGCCGGGGGCTCTGGGTCGCGGTGCACTCTGCGGTGGCGGCCTCGATCGGCGTACGGGCCGGGCAGTACCGGCACCGCCGGCGGATCGTGGATGCCCTCAGGAAGAGGGTGCAGGCGCAGCGGGTGAACGCGGAACCGCACCCTTGACGGCGGCACGCTCGATCACGCCGGTCGTCGCTCGACCGGCGCGCTGCTCAGTACGCCGTCCGGCCGGACCTCCTGACGCAGGCGTGCCAGGTCGACGAACCGGTCACCGTCGGGCGGGACGGCGTCGAGCAGGCGCAGGACCACCGTGCAGTACTTGGCCATGGTGTTGCGGCCCGGCATGAAGATGGACAGCTCGTCGTGGGCTTCCGGCGTCCGCACGATCAGGTCGGCGGGCAGGGGCGGCAGCGTCTCCGGGGTGCCCTCCACCGCGACTTTGACCGTCCAGAACGGCCCGACACCGTCGAGCACGCGCCGGTCCTGGTCCGGCGTCTCCAGCGCCAGCGTCCGCCACGGCTCGCCCAGGCAGGTGACGCCGGCCTGCCGCACGGTGGTGACCAGTCCGGCCGCCGCCGACGCGATGACCTCCTCGGCCCGGTCCCACTCCTGCGTGTCCCGGCCCAGCGGCGTGCCGGGCACGAGCCGCGCCACCACAGTCACCGCCGGCACGTGCCGCGACCGCGGTTCGGGCTGCGCCTCGAAGACCGCGCGGGCGGCGGCTATCGCGTCGGCCTGCGCCTGGCGTTGCCGGGCGACCTCGTCGCTGTGCCGGTCGAGCAGCGCGAGGGCCTGGTCCGGTTCGTCGAGGGCCCGCCGGACGAGCTTGACGCTCATCCCGGTGTCCCGCAGCAGGGTGATCAGCATCGCGCGTTCCACCTGGTCGAAGGCGTACGAGCGGTGGCCGGTCCGGCCGTCGACCTCGGCGGGCACGAGCAGCCCTTCGGCGTGGTAGAAGCGCAGCGCCTGCGGCGACAGGTGGCACATCTGGCTGAACTCGCTGATCGACAACATGACCAAAGACTGCCCCCTGCGGTAACCGCAAGGGCAAGTGACATCGCCTAACGCCTGTCGTCGTCGCGCCCGGCCTGGGGCAGCCCGGCAGCCGCCGCGATGGCCTCGACCGCCTGTTCCAGCCCGGTACTTTCCGGGAGGACGAGCTCGCCGGGCCAGCCCAGGACGTCGTGCGCGGCGTACCAGCCGCTCATCTGCTCGGCGGTGAAGTCACCGGCCTGTGGGCGGGTCAGGTGCCGGCGCAGCGTCTCGGCCAGCGACACGTCGAGGTAGCAGAACAGCGATCGCCCCCGGTGGCCGTCCCGCAGCGAGGTCAGCACGTCGCGGTAGCGGCCGGTGTACAGGATGCCCTCCAGGACCACGTGGTAGCCGTGGTCGACGGCGAACCGGGTGGTCTGCTCGATCAGCGCGGGCGCGACGCCGCCGGGCTTGTCCCGTTCGAGCAGGACGACGCGGCGCAGATAGTCCTGTTCGACGAGGGCGCAGCCCCGGCCGTGCCGGCGTCGTAGCTCGCGGGCGATGCTGCTCTTGCCCGAACCCGAGTTGCCCCTGATACAGACGAGGATCGTGTCCGGGCTGCCGGCGGGTGCAGCGCGCACTGTCCCTCCCTGGCCGCGAGTATCCCGAAGGCGCCACCCGGCCGCACCTCGGTGGAACGCCATGGGTGCTTCACACCGGTCATCGCCGACGCTGTGCACCCTCCTGGACGCGGGTCGCGCTCACCATGGGTATCAGCGAACAGGCGGCGCAGAAGAGGTTCTCATCAAACCGGTCTCATCGGGAGTCGTCCCAATCGCCGGTCCGCATGAAACGCCTCAGGCGTAGCGTGGGCTCGGTGAGGTCCCAGCGCTTTCCGGCGACCCACTCGTCGTCGTAGTAGGAGCGACGGTACGGCTCGGCACCATCGGCGGCCACGATGACCACCGCCCCCGACTCGCCCGCCTGACTCATACGGTTCGCCAGGTGACAGGCGCCCCAGAGGCAGGCGCCGGTGGACGGCCCGGCCGCCACGCCGCCGGCCGTGGCGAGGACTCGCATGGCGGCCACGCTTGACGCGTCCGGCACCGGAATGACCAGGTCGACGACGTCGGGATCGAAGGCCGGCTCCAACCTCGGCCGCCCGATCCCCTCGATGCGCGACGGCATTCCGGTCGCGTAGTCCCGGCACTCGGTGGCCCAGCCGGGAAAATACGCCGAGTTCTCCGCGTCGACGACCGCCAGCCGGGTGGCGTGCCCGTGCCGGCGCAGGTAGCGGCCGATCGCGCGAGAGGTGGCCCCGGTGCCGGCGCCGGTGACGATCCACGCGGGCTCCGGTCGGCCCTGGGCCGCGAAGTCGCGCAGGATCTCGTCGGGCAGGCCGGGCACGCCGTCGTCGAGGTCCGCGTCGATGGCCGGACCGAGCGTGGCCAGGCAGTCCAGGTAGTACCCGTTCCACTTTCCGGCCAGCCGCTCGGCGTTTTCGTATACGGCCAGCGGCGGGTCGACCCGGTAGGTGGCCCCACCCTGCTCGGAGATTCGGGCGATGCGGTCCGGCGACGACTTAGCGGGCACCACCGCGGTGAACGGCAGCCCCAGCACCCGGGCGAAGTGCGCCTCCGCGACGGCCATGTTCCCGCTGGTCGCCTCCACCAGCCGCGTCTCCCGACGGATGACGCCGCGCGAGAGCGAGTGAAGAAACAGGCTGCGCGCGAAGCGGTATTTCACACTTCCGGTGGGGCGCGCCGACTCATCTTTCACGAAAATCGCCACAGACGATTCGCCGGGGAAGGGTAGACGAATCAGGGGCGTCGCTTTCTCGACGTTCCGATCGGCTTCCAGAACAGCCGTGGCTCGGCGACCCCAATCATCTCCCGAGAACTCCGGATGAAGTCCCGTCAATGCCATCCGAATCCCATCAGCCCTCGTAGGACAAGATTTCCGACAACTGCGTGAGGCGATCCCGGACCGAGCTCACCAGGACGCCGCCGCTCGCCTCGTCCCGCCGCAGTTTGCCGCGCTTGACAAGATCATGGACGCCCTGCCGGGTGATGCCGAGCATCGCGCTCGCCACCGTCAGCGAGACCGCCTCGGCTGACGGATGGCCGAACCGGCGCGCCACGAGCGCCCCGAACGGCGTGCGCCACCACTCGAACGGCGGCGCGAAGACGTCGCCGGACTGGTAGATCTCGGCGGTCAGGCGCCGGACGGTCTCGGCGGCGAGCCGTTCGTCCGGGCCGAGCACCTGCGCCGCCCACACCTCGGCGGCGATCTCCAACTGCCGGCGAAGCGCCGAGGAACCGGGTGGATCGTCGCCGTCCGTCCCCAGCAGCCGGTCGAGCGGATCGAGCAGGCGTGCCCCGACGTCGCACACGAGCTGACGGACGATGGCCACATGAACCGCGGTCGACACCTCGCCCCAAGCGGGCCTGTCGTCCACGAGGCCATTGCTACCTGCCGGTTCGCCGTTCATCAGTCCACCTCCACGCTCGCGACCGAGTCTAGCAGGCACTTGACACCGACGGTAAAGTCGCCGGGACCCTCCGCGCGATGATTGTCAAGAGTTCAAATAACTTTGCGTCCCACACCCTGCTTAACGGCTTGACAGGCTTCGTTAAGCGCGCAACGATAGCCATTGGCGTCGATTTGCTACGGGGGTAGCGCAATGGATGTTGGCGTTCGCCAAGATTTTTCGGCCAATCCGTGCAGCTCGTCAGGTGAGGCGTCGGCGGGCCGTGCGAGCACCCGCATACCCAAACCGTGGTTTTGGGGCCGATTTTGGAGATCACTGTTCAGTGAATCAGCCGAAGAGCTGAGGACAGAAGGCGCGGTACGGTCAAATCAGGCCGCTATTAGTTGATCTTCACGATCGGCACCGCCCTGCAGCACTGATCTTCAGAGGGCGCGACAAGCCCGTCCCGATTCGGCGATGACGCGCCTACGCACCAATCGGATGATTACCTTCAGTAACGACAGTAGAGGGATCGTTGCCGCGTATTGCTTCAGGAACGGGCTATGGGCCGAGGGCGAGCCCGTAGGGTCGGTCGCGTGGCCGAGACGCAGACAGAACTGGACCTCTCCTACATCGCCAGCGTGACTCGGGTCCGCGCGGCGGCCGGCGTGCTCCTCCGCGATCAGACCGGCCGGGTACTGCTGGTTCACCCGGCCTACAAGGACGTGTGGGAAGTTCCCGGCGGAACGGTGGAGCCGGACGAGTCCCCGGCGGACGCCTGCACGCGCGAGATCCGGGAGGAGCTGGGCCTGTCGATACCCGCAGGGGCGCTGCTGTGCGTCGACTGGGTTCCGCCGAGCCCGCCGTGGGACGGCGGGCTCATGTTCGTCTTCGACGGCGGGGTCCTGACAGCGGACCAGATCGCGGCAATGCGGCTGTGCCCCGACGAGCTGGACGGCTTCGCCTTCATCGAGCCGGGACGCCTAAACGAGGTGTTGATCCCCCGACTGGCTCGGCGGGTCACCGCAGCGGTCGCCGCGATCGAGCATGGTGGTGTCTACCTCGACGATGGGGTCGCGATCTCGAACAGTTAGTCGATCGGCCCCCATGGCCTTGGTCCCGTAGTAGGTCGGTTGGCGGAGCTGCGGGGTTGCCTCGAAGGCGAAGGCGACGCTAGTCGCGGCCTGCTGCAGGATTACCGTTGGCGTCTCTCGGCCGCGGACGCCGGCAGGGGCTCCGTGCTCACCCAGGAAGCCTATTGTCACGACTCCTCGCGGGTTATGTCGGCGCCGAGGGCGGTGAAACGGCCGGTCAGGTCTGCGTGGCCTCGGTCGATCATGGCACCGTTGCTGATGACGGTTTCGCCGTCGGCGACAAGTCCGGCCAGCACGAGGCCGATGCCGGTCCGCAGGTCGCGGGCGATGACTTCGGTGCCGCGCAGCGGCGCACCGCCGTGGACGACGGCCTTCTCGCCGTTGACGGTGAGGTCCGCGCCGAGCTTGGTCAGCTCATCGGCGAGGGCGTAGCGGGCGTCGTGGATGCGCTCACGGAAGTAGCTCGTTCCGGGTGCTTGGGTGGCGAGGGCCATTAGCGGAGGCTGCAGGTCGGTGGCGAACCCGGGGTGGGTGTCGGTGATGACGTTGATCGAATGCAGTTGACCGAGTCGGGTGACGGTGGTGACCGCCCCTGCGGGGGTGAGTTCGATGCCCATCTGTCGGAGCTTGTGCGCGGCGACTCCGAAGTGATCCAGCACGGCGTCACCGACGAGGTTGACCGCGCCACCGGTGATGGCAGCCGCGATGGTCAGTACGCCGGCGTCCATGCGGTCCGGCATGATCGTGTATTCGACCGCGTGGAGCTCGTCGACGCCGGTGACGACGATGCGGCCGGTTCCTGCGCCGCTGATCTGGGCGCCCATGGCCGTGAGCATTGCGACTACGTCGAGGACTTCGGGTTCCAGCGCGGCGTTCTCGATGACGGTCCGGCCGGGCGTCAGGGCCGCGGCCATGATGAGGTTCTCGGTGCCCGTATGGGAGGGCGTGTCGAGGTAGAGGTCGGCGCCGCGCAGGTTGCTGGCCTTGATGCTGATCGTGGTGCCCTGTTCCTCGATGTGCCCACCGAGGCGGGCCAGGCCCCGGTAGTGGAAGTCAAGCCCACGGGTGCCAAGGGCGCAGCCGCCGGCACCCTCGAAGATCACCTCGCCTCGGCGATGCAGCACCGAGGCGAGGAACAACACGCTGCCCCGAAACAGGCGGGTGAGATCGGCTGGTAACCGCGAGCTGGTGATCTCGGTGGCGTCGATGACGAGCAGTCGGTCGCTCGGGTGGTACTCGACCTGAGCGCCGAGAAACCGGGCGAGGTCGACGGCGTGCTGGACATCGGTGATCGCGGGGACATTGCGCAGCACCGTCTGACCGCGTCGGGCGAGCAGCGCGGCACCGATCATGGGCAGGGCCGCGTTCTTGGCGCCCTGCACGACGACGGTGCCGTTGAGCGGGCCGGCGGGGCGGACACGATAAAGAACTTCGGTCATGTGACGTTCCTTCAGCAGAGGAAGTGGTTGAGCAGGCGCGGGCGAGACAGCTGCCGGTGGTGGTCGGCGGTCACGCAGTCAGGAACAAGCCGTTCGGTCCTTGGCGGTAGAGCCGTCCGCAGACGGGGCAGATGAGGTTGTCGTCGAGGCGGTGTCCGCACCTGCAGGCCCAGCCGAGTCGCCGGGCCGGGTTGCCCATGACGAGGCCGTGGTCCGGCACGTCGTGTCCCACGACGGTGCCGACCGCGACCATGGCGTACTGGCCGATGGTGACGCCTGGGGCGATGACCGCGTTGGCACCGATGGTGGCTCCGTAGCGAATCGTCACCGGTTCCCGCCGCCAGTCATCGCGGCCCTTCAGGTGACCGGCGGGGTTGATGGCTCGGGGTGCGGGGTCCTCCAGCAGGTAGACCCCGGGGGCGAGCATCGCACCGTCTTCGATGGTGGCTCCGAACACCCCGCATCCGTCCTGGATCTTGACCCGGTTGCCGATGACCGCTGCCGAGGCCACATGAACGCCTTTGCCGAGTACGCAGTCCTCGCCGATCCGGACGTCCCCGTCGACCTGAGCGTGGTGCCAGATCCTGGTTCGTGCGCCGACGTGAGCTGCGTCGGCGACCTCGGCTGACTCGGCGATGAAGGGCGCGTCCGACGTGCGCCTGGCTGTCGGTGCTGGCGTCTTGGTCATGTCGAACGCTCCGCAGGTCTCAGCAGCCGTTCCAGGTCGTCCAGGGTCCGGACGCTTATCAGCTCGTCGTCGGATAGGGGACGACCGGTTCGTTCCTCCAGCAGCACCGCGAGCGTGAGCCGGTCGAGCGAGTCCAGACCGAGTTCGGACAGCCGCGTGAAGGCGGTAATGGTGTTGGTGGGCCAGCCGCTGATCTCTGCGAGGGCCTGTTGGGCCACGGTCTGTTGACCCAGAGCGTGCGTGCTCATCGGATCCGCCCGGCGGCGTCGAGCAGCAGCGGCAGGCACTCGGCCATGGGCGCACGCTGCCAGAGTCTGCGGACGGCGACCGCCCTGGTCGAGGTGCCGGCGGCGAGTTCGTGCAACGCCGCTTCGAGGAACCGCTCCAGCATCTCGTGTGTGCCCGGCGGGAGGTTGCCACCCGGTTGGCAGAGCATGTCCACCAGGCCGCGGGTCGCGCCGTCGATGAGGTCGTCGAGTACCGGTAGGTGCATCGCGCGCCGAGGGCTGTAGGGATGGGTGGCGGTCGAACCGGGAGCGGTGATCCCGTCGGCGACGATGACAGCGGCGTGCGGAGCCAGCAGCACGCCGCACCGGTAGGTGCCGGTCGCAAGGTGGATCATCGGGTGTCCCGTCCGGCCGAACAGCGGCAGGTGATCGAGGGTGACCGGCCGGTGCCCCACCCGGACCTCGATCAACGCGGCATCGCGCAGATGAGTGTTGAGCTCGGCACTCGCGTCATGGATCAAGGTGGCGATCTCGTCCAGAGCGGCGGGTTGGCTGTAGTCGGGTTCAGTGGAGAGCCGATTCGTCGCCCCCAGATAGATGGTGCCGTCGCCGCGCGGGACCATGTGGCTGCCACAGGCGAAGCCCCGGTTCGGGGTTCGCACGGCAGCGGGCAGCGAGAACGGGACGCGGGCCAGCAGCGACACGCCTCGCCCGGACCGCAGCGGAGGTGCTTCGACCTGCTTGGCGAGCGATGGGGCGAGCAGACCCGTGGTCCCGGCCCCGGCGGCGAGCACCAGGTGGGCGGCCAGGACAGTGCTGCCGTCAGCCGCGTCAACGGCTACATGCTCGCCGCGCTCGCTGACGGTCGTCACGGTGGTATCGAGCCAACGACAGCGGGGATGGGCGGTCAGCACTGTGGCCAGGGCCTCGACCAGGGCCGTCGGGTCGACGCTGGCCTCATCCGGCAGCCACAGTGCCTCGTGCGCGCGCACCTGCGGTGCCAGCCCCGGTACGGCGCTCGGCGACGCGAACTCGGCGCGGCACCCGTGGGTCTTGGCGGTCTCCGCGATGGCCCGAAGGTTCGCGGCGTCGTCCGGCCCGTAGCCGTTGCTGATCACCCACACGCCTGGGAGAAGCCGTAGTGCCCGCTTGCTGGCCGTGCCGATGCGGTCCAGCCAGGCTTCGTACCCGGTCCGGGCGGCCAAACGTTCGCCGACTTCGAGGCTGACGCGCTGGGGATCATGGCTCGCCTCGACCTCGCTGAACACGGTGAGCATCGCGCCGGCGGCCCGGGATGCTTGCCCCGCGTGGTCGCCGGTCCGAGGTCCGACCACGGTGACGTCCAGGTCCCGGCTGAGCAACTCGAACGCGGTGGCGAGCCCCAGCAGGCCGGAGCCTGCCACCACGACGTCTGTCACGAACTGGTTCATGTCACTCACCTGATCCGTCCAGGGAATCGATGCGGGTGGCGGCGAGGGTGTGCACCTCGAACCGGAGACCACGGAATGCTGCCCGTCCGGCGGCCCGGAGCGGATACAGCCGCGACAGCAGCACGTCGCGGTGCATCGCGTAGCGGCGCAAGGGGATGTCCAGCTCGCAGATCTGCACAGTGCGGCACTCGTATCCGCTTCGTCGTAGCGTCTGGCGAGTGCGGGGGATGTCGGTCAAGGAGGAGTGCGTCAGCAGCAGCGTCCCGCCCGGCGCGAGCAGCTCGTCGAGGCGGGCGAGCAGGACGTCGTACAACGCCCGCCCGTCACTGCCACCGACCAGCGCGGTCTCAATGCCGTCGTCGACGGCGTACACCGGATCGTGTGGGAAGTGCGGAGGGTTGCAAACGACTAGGTCCCAGGGTTCGGGGACTGCCAGCTCGGCGAGGTCCCCGACGATCGTGGCCACCTGGGCGGGTGAGATGCCGTTGCGGGACGCGTTGTCGCGGGTCACCTCCGCACATGCCGGATTGACGTCCAACGCGGTCACATGTGCCGCGCCCGCCGAGGCCAGGGCCACCGTGTACAGGCCGGAGCCGCACCCGATGTCCAAGACCCGGGCACCCGAAAGAGGCAGGCCGGGGTTGGCGTTCAGCGCGCTCAGCAACGTGAGCCCCACGTCGGTCGGGAAGAGGACCGGGCCGTCCTCCGGCGTCTCGATCTCGATCCGCCGGCCGAGTACCTCCACCGTGGCCGAGATGGTGCCGTTACGTGTCGGCCCCAATTGGCAGAGTGCATGCGCCGCTCCTGCCGGGACCCTCACCCGGACCGTCTGCGGCGGCACATTGATGACGTCGGTGCTGCTCATGAAGATTCCTCCTCATCATCAGAAGAAGCCCTGCTGGAGAGCCGGTAGGAGCGGGTGTGCCGGGCTGGCCAGCCGAGGAAGCGGTCGAAGACATGGGCGGTGCTGCCGGTGTCGCTGGGCCGGAGCTGGTGCAGATCGTCGATCGCGTCATGCAGGCAGCTGGCCAGATAGAGGAAGAGACTGACCAGGCTGTCCCTGTACTCCGTCAGAAGGGCGACCTTCGCCGCGCCGCAGGGCCACGGCTGGCCGCACCGTCGGCACAGCCACAGTGGCCGCATCGGCACGTGCGGCAGGGAGTGCTCGTTAGGGGCCGTCATACCGACCGCGCCAGCGGACGCAACCGTAGATGCGCCAGGGGCGCAGGCGTCCCGATCTCCGCGTAGAAGCCCCGGTCGCTGCTCATCGAGCCTCACGCTCCCGCGTCTGCCGCTCGAAAACGATCTGCCAGACGTACGTCAGCAGAGGCGGATCGACCGACGCCGGTCGCAACGCTTGAGCCGCTGCCGGGCGGCCTCTTGGCGGGTCGCCCATCGTCGCGTTGCGCGAGAGGTAAACGGTCATGGCTGGCCCCCGCTCGGGTCCGCCGCCTGAGTGCGGTGAGCTTGCCGGCGTACCGGCAAGCCCACCGCCGTCGGCCAGCGGCGGGGAGCAGACCGCCGGTCACCCGCCCACACAGCCTCGCTGGCGGTACGCGAACGGGGAGTCACTCGTACGGTCGACGGAGTGCCCGGCGCGAGCACTTGCCGGTGCGTCGGGTCGCATTCCGACCTGTCGCCGATCGACACGTCCATCTGGTTCTCCCTGGCGTGACATTGCCGCTGACCCGTCGGCGCCATGGGATCAGGATCGTCCTGGACCGTTCCGCCGACGTGTTCCTGACGTCCACGATCGCGGGCGGCACGGGCGCGAGACAGACCCAGCGTGGTGGGCCACGGTGGGCCTCGCTGTGGTCGGCCCCGACCGATGCGAGGAGGACAGGCGGTACTACGCCGTCCCTACAAGACTCATTTCAGAGGATGTGCCAGCGGCGGAGTTCCGGCCCGCCGTGGACAAGTCCTGCGATCCGGTGGTGCACCTCGTCGGCGGCCTCGGTCCCGGGGCGGGACTTTCGGGCGTTGGTAGCGATCATCTGCAGCTCGCGAAGCTGGCACAGCTCCTCGAACCCCGGCCAGCAGGTGGCATCCCAGCCGTAGGCGGCGGTGAAGTTGGCGAAGGCATCGGAGCCGGGCGGATCGAACCGGCGGCAGTGGACAGCGACCGTGGCGATGTCCCACTCGCGGGGCCCAAGGGCGGCGCCGTCCCAGTCGGCGAGTACGGGCGTACCGTCGAAACGCCGGAGCGCGTTGCGAACCTGCGGATCTGACTGGATCAGGCTCGTGCCACGGGGAAACCGCATCGCCTCCCAGCCGGCGGCCAGCGTCTCGAGCCGGCCCAGCAGCAGATCCTGTTCCTTGCCGTTCAGGATCTCCGAACGGGTCACGGATAGCTCGATCCCATGGATCGGCCGCAGCACGGGCAATGGCAGCTGCGGAACAGGCAGGGAATGCAGATCCCGGAGAAGGCTTCCGAGTTCGGAGACGGTGATGGGATGGTCGTGTGCGGGATCCAGACGCTGCCAGACAGTGACGGCGTGCCCGCCCACCTCCAACGGCTGGGACAGGCCCGGGTGAAGGCCGACCGTGGGGAACTCTCGGTCCACCAGCCAGTCGACCACGGCCACCATCGCGCGCACCCGGTTCAGGTCCTGGTCGCCAGGGGCGATCTTGATGACGACGTCCCCGACGGCGTAGACGGCGTTGGTGTGGTGCCGCAGCAGAGCCGCGTCCGAGTCGGGGTAGCCGAGGAGACGACATACCTCGGCGAGCACCGGCCGAGTGCGCGCCTCGACGAACATGGGGCTCCTAGGGACCGAGTGCGGCTGTGGTCCCAAGCCTACGGGCGCGCTCGCGGCAGGCCCGTAGGTAGTCCGTCAAGGTGGCGACCTCACCCCGCTGGCTCTCTCCAGGAATCGCCGTGGACACGTCGCTGGCCCGGGTCAGGATGATCTCCGTCCGCTGCGTCTCGGGCAGGTCCGCGACCGCGTCACGCGCGGTTACCAGTGCCTCGGTCACCCGCCGATCCCGCGCGAGACACATCGACCGGTCCAGGGCAATGAGCGCCGCATCGATCGGCACGGCCGGAGCCGTGCCATAGAGCCGCAACGCCTCGTCCTGAACCCGGTACGCCTCCACCGTGTCACCGAGCCAGGTGTACGCACCGGAGAGGTACAACAGCAGCCGCTTCGCCGGAAACCTGAACGCCACGTCGGTGTCCTCGTCGCCAGCCTGATCGAACAGCCGGCGTGCCTGATCGACGGCCGACCGCGCCTGCTCGGTGGCACCGATTCTGGCCAGGGCACGCGCCCTGCCCGCAGCCGCCAGGGCACTCGACGACGATGCGGCCGGAGTGACCGCCAGAGCCGCATCAGCCAGAGCGACGGTCTGGGCGGGATCCCCGAAGTAGTACGGCAGCATCGCCGCCTGGGCCCGCACGAGCACCCTGAACCGAGCCTCCCCGCTGTCGTCCGCCGCGTGGATCGCTGTGCCGTACCACCGTCGAGCCTCGGCAACATCCCCAAGCCTCATCAACGCGTCAGCGCACATCGTCGCCAGCAGCGCCGCCACCCCGGACAGCCGGGCCTGGACCGCCGCCGGCTGGCGCCGAAACGACAGCATCTGCACCTCTCGGCAGTCGGCCGCCAGCAGCGCCAGCATCGTCTGTGGCGAAGCCGAGGGATAGACCCGCAGGTGCTCGCCAGCGCTTTGCTCGATCAGCTCAAGCTGCCGAGGGGCGACACTCGACGCCGCCAGAGCCTCGTCCAGTCCCAGACGGAGTCTGACCAGACCTCCGGCCTCGTTGCTCCCCATACGGGCAGGCGACCGATCCGCTTCACCGGCCACGGTCTCGATGCTGACGTCACGCGGCATAGCGCTGTCCTCGGCGCGGCCGAGCCCCATGACCGGACGCGGAATGTGAAGACCCACGGCGATCCGTTCCAGCACCTCGTACGCCGTGACCTGCCGGACGCCTTTGGCGATCTCCGTAGCGCGGTGAGGCGAGAGGCCTACGAGAGCGGCGATCCTGCCGTAGGACACGCCTCGGGCGTGAAGGAAGCGGAAGACCGCAGTGATGTCGCGCCGCTGAAGAAACTCGCTGATCGGTCGGCCGTTCCACAGCCCCGAACTCCACCACTCGGGATCCACCTGCGCGGCCACGATCACCTCCGATCGGACGACGACCACCCGACAGCACAACGCATCCGCGCCAACACATCAAGTCAATGACGGTCGAGTCGACAGCCCAACCAGAGTCGACGCTCGGGGTGGCATCCGGAAGACCCACGATGAGCCCTCAGCGTGTCCCCTCCCGGGATCAGCGCAGCCTCCGGAGCGCCATGACCTGTCCAGCCCGAGCCTTGTCGCCGGTCTGGGATGGAAGCGAGTGATGCAGATGAGGAAAGAGCCGTCTATCAATAATCCGTCGCAGCCCAGCGGATGAAGCAGATCTATAGGCTCCCACCAGGCAGAACGCCTGCAGAAGGTGGAGGCCCCGAGTCGAGCTGCCCCGACCCAGCCACACATCCATTGGCATCCATCATTGCCTGACATAGAGTCACTGGCTAGTCACATTGAGCGCAAACGACCGGGCGGCGACTTGCGGATGATGACCAACACCCACAGAGCCAACTGCGCAAACGCCCAGAGGCCGGGCTGCACATGCTCCGGCTGCGGGGGCTCCCAACACGGCTGGCAAGGATGGACATCTCTGGCCGCCGACCGGCCAGAGAAGCGCGACGACCGGCGGCGTGAACTCAAGGAGAAGGTGGAGGAAGACAGACGATCCGGGCGCCAGAAGTTCAACGCCCACAACCGGGAAATCTACTTTGACCTCGCACGCCTGGACATCACCGACTACCTGTGGGCCGCCGACGGCCGAACCAGAATCAACGGCCGACTGCCACGCGATGTTGAGCCAACATCGATGTCATCAGACCTTGGCCGGATGGACACCCTTGCCCACCAGGTCATGGAGAACCCGTGGGACGAGATCTCAGCCGGCATAGACAGCCTCGTCCGGAATAAGGCTGACGCCAGGGAGGTCAAGAAGCGCCTGGCTGATCACACATGGTGCGGCCTGCTGGTGGCCCTGATCCAGTTGATCGAAAAGATCAACAAGACCGTCGAACTGCTGACGGATACCGCCAAGCAGTTCATCACCGACGCGTTGTCGCGGCGGTTCGATTCGGGGCTGCCCCGGCTGGTGACCGACGCCGTCATCCGCCTTGTCGTGGACAAGGTGTGGTCAGCCCTGGCGAGGCTGCTGGAGGCTCACTTTCCCCTCCTCGGAACAGACACCCTGCGCGTCTTGAGGATGCTGGCCATCTTCACCTGCCCCTCGGTCGAACACCATCCAGAGGTCTACAAGCACGCCGTCCGGCCGCTCATGGGCGACGGGCACGAGATCATCACGGACGAGATCAAGACGCACGTGGTCACCCTCTTCAGCGCGTGGTGGCGGCGGCGCGCCCCGGAAGCTCTGGCCTGACGCGCCCCGGACACGCCCGGCCCCATCAAGCCCGGAAAAGAACCAGCGGTGCGCGCCGGATGTACACGAGACCCGCGTTCAGTCCGGGCAACACCGGCCCGGTCCAACGGCTCCCGAGCACCCACCGAGCCACCACCCACTCTCGGCGTACGCGAAAAAGGCCCCGACCCGGTGAAAACCACCAGGTCGGAGCCTTGATCGTTGGTGCGCCGCCAGGGACTCGAACCCCGAACCCGCGGATTAAGAGTCCGCTGCTCTGCCAGTTGAGCTAGCGGCGCTCGCTGACAACGGGAAGAAGATTAGCACGCCCGCCGAGGCGGGTTCCAATCCGATACCGGGGTCCACCCTTCGGACGAGCTTAACCGGCGAAAGCGGCCAAAACGGCCATCTGATCCGGCGCGGGGGCGGGCACGGGAGCGTCGATACGGCACGATGTCCGCCAGGCACGCGAGGACAGGGGTGGGCATGGGCAGGTTCGCGCGGGCCGGGGCGACGGTGGGCGCCCTGGTCCTGACGGCGTCGCTGGCACTGACCGGGTGCGGCGGCGACGACGAGGGGAAGGCGCCGGAGTTCGTGCCCGGCCAGCAGCAGGTCGGCGGCGTCTCGTCCGCCGCGCCCGCGGACCCGAGCGCCTCGCCGAGCGACAGTGCCGCCGCGCCGCCGCTGACGGTGAGCCCGGCCGACGGCGCGAACGCACGGCCGGTCAGCACCGAGATCAGCGCCCGCATCCCCGGCGGCGGCACCGTGTCGAAGGTGGTGCTCGCCACGGCCGACGGGACCGCCGTCGCCGGGCGGATGCGGCGCGACGGGTCGAGCTGGGTGCCGTCGGCCGCGCTCAAGTACGGCACCAGGTACACGGCCACCGTCACCGGCGCCGGCAAGGACGGCCAGACCTACCAGGGCACCAGCACGTTCACCACGATGGCCAAGCCCAAGTCGATGATCGGCTCCGGCCTCTACATGTTCAGCGGCAAGACCTACGGGGTGGCGATGCCGGTGGTCGCCGAGTTCTCCCCCGGCATCCCGAAGAAGGACCGGGCCGCGGTGCAGAAGCGCATGTTCGTGCAGACCGACCCGCCGCAGCCCGGCGCCTGGCACTGGGTCGACAACGGCACCCAGGCGTACTACCGCGCCCCGGAGTACTGGAAGACCGGCACCACGATCACGGTCCGGCTGGCGCTCGCCGGGATCCCGCTGAGCAACGGCCGGTACGGCAACATCGACCGCGGCGCCACCGCCAAGATCGGACGCGCGTTCGAGATGACCGTGGACAACGCGACCAAGCAGATGACGGTCTCCGAGAACGGCACGGTGATCCGTACGCTGCCGGTGAGCCTGGGCAAGAAGAGCACCCCCTCCTCCAGCGGCACGATGGTGGTGATGGAGAAGAAGGAGTCCACCGTCTTCGACACCCGCAGCGAGCCGGACCCGGCCAACCGCTACGTCACGGAGATCGACTTCGCCCAGCGGATCACCTGGGGCGGCGAGTACATCCACGCGGCACCCTGGTCCGAGGGCGTGCAGGGGCGCCGCAACGTCTCGCACGGCTGCGTCAACGTGTCGATGGCCAACGGCCGCTGGCTGTTCGGCAAGACGATGGTGGGCGACCCGATCACGGTGAAGGGCACCGAACGGCGCCTGGCCCCGGGCAACGGCTGGACCGCGTGGAGCATGAGCTGGTCGCAGTTCGTCGCGGGCAGCGCGCTGCCCGTTCCGCAGGGCGGACAGCCGGCGCCGTTCTGACCGGCGTAACGTGGTCGGACACGCCACCTCCGACGAAGCGTCGGACGCTCATGGAATCGTTACACCCGCGCGGGGTGTTCCGGTTCACGTCCGGCAACGCGTACCCGCTCCGGCGCGTCTGACCAGAGACGACGGGGAACGGCATCACCTTGTGAGGGAGTCATGCGAGCTGGCCAGGACGAACCGATCCGGGGCGTGAGCGCCCGACGCGTCGGGCGCCGCCGTGCGCTGGCGGCCGGGCTGCTCGCCGCCGCGATGGCCCTGACCGCCTGCACCAGCGGTGGCGGCGACAAGCCGTCGAGCTGGCAGGGCGGCGGCGACAGCGACGGCGGCGAGAAGGCCCCGAAGGCGGCGGCCACCATCAGCGAGCCCGCCGCCGACGCCAAGGACGTGCCCGCGTCCACCGGCGTCACCTTCACCACGACCGAGGCGCAGGAGACCACTGTCGAGCTGAAGGACGCGGCCGGCAAGGTCGTCGACGGCACGCTCGCTTCGGACGGCAAGAGCTGGTTGCCGTCCTCGGCCCTGGAGTACGGGCAGACGTACACGGCGACCGTGACGGCGACCGGCGACGACGGCAAGCCCGCCACCGCCACCAGCACGTTCACCACGATGGCGAAGCCGGCCAAGCAGATCCGGGTCACCAGCTTCCTCGGCGACAACCAGGTCGTGGGCGTGGCCATGCCGCTGATCGTGAAGTTCGGCCGGGCCATCCCGGAGGACTACCGCGACGACATCCAGCGCCGGATGACAGTCACCGCGAAGCCGGCCCAGGAGGGCATCTGGCACTGGGTGAGCCCGACCGAGGTGCGTTACCGGCCCAAGACGTTCTGGAAGCCCAACAGCACCGTCAGCTACAAGGTGCAGGCGGGCGGCCTGCCGCTGGGCGGCGGCTGGTACGGCCGGTCCGACCTCAGCGTCGACCTGAAGATCGGCCCGTCGTTCGTGATGACTGTCGACAACCGCACCAAGCGGATGACAGTCACGCGTGACGGCAAGGTGGTCAAGACCATCCTGGTGAGCCTGGGCAAGAAGAGCACCCCCTCCTCCAGCGGCACCATGGTGGTGATGGAGAAGCTCCGGCACACGGTCTTCGACACCATGGAGGAGCTGGGCCCGGAGGAGGGCTACCGCACCGAGATCGACTACGCCCAGCGGCTCACCTGGGGCGGCGAGTTCATCCACGCCGCGCCCTGGTCCGAGGGCGTGCAGGGCCGATCGAACGTGTCGCACGGCTGCGTGAACGTCTCGATGAAGGACGGCAACTGGCTGTTCGCCAACACCCGCCTCGGCGACCCGATCACCGTCAAGGGCACCGAGCGCAAGCTCCAGAACGGCAACGGCTGGACCGACTGGAACATGAGCTGGGACGAGTACGTCAAGGGCAGCGCCCTGCCGTACGAGCCGCCGTCGGACGACACCACGCCGGACGCCGGCACTCCGAGCGTCGAGCCGACCCCCTGACCCCGCACACGACGAAGCCCCCTCCCGGAGGAGGGGGCTTCGTGTTTGGGGTGACTGATGGGAATTGAACCCACGACAACCGGGACCACAACCCGGTGCTCTGCCAACTGAGCTACAGCCACCATGCTCGCCGCTCCGGTCGCCCGGGGCGGTGCGCGGACTAATCATAGCCACACTCCGGCCGGCCCCGTCCACCGGGTTCGGCGCGGGCGTCAGAGCTGGGCGGCGATCGCCTTCGCGGCCTCGACGTCCGGGCCCGGCAGCGGCACGAACACGGTCCGCCGGTAGTACTCCAGCTCGCGGATGCTCTCCCGGATGTCGGCGAGGGCCCGGTGGGCCAGGCCCTTCTGCGGCTGCCCGAAGTACACCCGCGGGTACCAGCGCCGGCACAGCTCCTTGATCGAGGACACGTCGATCATCCGGTAGTGCAGGTGCGCGTCGAGCCGGGTCATGTCGCGGGCCAGGAAACCCCGGTCGGTGGCGATCGAGTTGCCGCACAGCGGCGCGGTGCGGGGGTCCTTCACGTAGCTGGTCACGTAGTCGAGCACCATGTCCTCGGCCTCGGCCAGCGTCACCGTGGAGCGGCGTACCTCCTCGGTGAGCCCGGACTTGGCGTGCATGGTGCGCACGATCTCCGGCATGCCGTCGAGCGCCTCGTCGTCGGCGTGGATCACCACGTCGACGCCGTCACCGAGCACGTTGAGGTCGGGATCGGTGACGAGCGCGGCGACCTCGATCAGGGCGTCGCGCCGCAGGTCGAGCCCGGTCATCTCACAGTCGATCCAGACGAGAAGATCAGCCACCGGGACAGACTACGCGCCGCCGACCCGCCCGCGCCTCGGCCCGGCGGCCGAGGTGGACCGCTAGGGTTTCCTGCGTGCCAGCCGAACCCGTCGCCTCACCCGCCGTCGCCCGTGACGGCGCGGGCGCGCGTACGGCCCGCCGGGTGCTGACGGTGCTGGCGCTCGTCGCGATCCTGCCGGCGCTCTACCTGCCCAACCTGCGGCACAACTTCTACGACCAGAAGATCTACATGTCGGCGATGGACTGGTGGACGTCCGGGCATCCGCTCTACGACTACGTCCAGCCGGACCGGGTGCAGGGCGCGCTCTACTTCACCTACCCGCCGTTCGCGGCGCTGCTGCTGGCCCCGTTCGGGTACCTGCGGCTCGGTGTGGCTGTCGCCGCGTTCGCGGTGCTGACCGTGGCCGCCGTGGTGGTGACCACCCGCTGGCTGGTGCTGCCGGTGCTGCGGCGCCACGACCTCCCGCGCGGGTTCGGCCTGACGGTCGCCGTGCTGCTGGTGCTGGCGATGGAGAGCACCCGGGAGACGCTCACGCTCGGGCAGATCAACATGCTGCTCGTGGTGCTGATCCTCGGTGACCTGCTGTTCGCCGTACCGCAGGGTCGGCGCTGGGCCGGTGTGGGCGTGGGGCTGGCCGCGGCGCTCAAGCTCTTCCCGGGCATCTTCGTGCTCTACCTGCTCGCCGCCCGCAAGTGGCGGGCGGCGACGGTGGCCACGGTGACCGCCGCGGTGGCCACGCTGCTGGCAGCGGCGCTCGCGCCGGGCGACTCGTGGCGGTTCTGGACCCACGAACTGTGGACCACCGACCGGGTCGGCCGCACCGACTACACCGGCAACCAGTCGCTGTTCGGACTGCTCAGCCGCCTGTCCCCGACGGCCGAGGCGGGCCGGCTGCCGTGGCTGCTGCTCGCGCTGGCGGTGGCCGCGTTCGGCCTGTGGCGGGCGGCGCGCGCGGCCCGGGCGGGGGACGCGCTCGTGGGTCTCACCCTGACCGGCCTGGTGGGCGGGCTGGTCAGCCCGATCACCTGGATCCACCACCTGTACTGGTTCATCCCCGCCGTGGTGGTGCTCGTCGACGCGGCGTTGGACGCCGATCCGGCGACGCCCGCCGGGGCCCGCCGTCGCGGCGGCCTCTTCGCGCTGGCGGCCGTCGTGGGCCTGCCGATCGTGTACGGCCTGGTGTCGTTCCAGGACTGGGGCACCGCCATCGTGCACACCGACGACCCTGTCGATTTCGTCGTCCGCAACCTGTACGTGCTGCTCAGCCTGCTGTTGCTGGCGGTGCTCCCGATCCGTCATCACCGGGACGCGTCGCCGACGACCCGGACTGAACGGACACATCTCGCAACAAATGGCGATAAGCGCTAATCTGGTCGCAACTACCTCAGTTTTCTCCCAGGTAGCACCGATCCCCCGGTGAGAACGGCCCTCCGCGTCGGCAGCGCGGAGGGCCGTTCGGGTTCTCCGCGTCAGTCCTCGTGGTCCTCGCACCGGCCGGGCGGTGCGGCGATCGCCGCGCGGCCCCGCCCGCCGCACCCGGAGCCCACTGCCACCAGGTGCCGCTCGGGGCGCGACGCCGGGCCCGGCTGCCGGCCCAGCCCGCTCAGCGAGGTGACGCCGAGGCGACCGGCCAGCACCGGCACCTGGTCCGGTTCGACCACGAAGACCACCTCACGGGGCCGCAACGGGCGCAGCAGCAGCACGACGGCGAGGACCACGAGCAGCGTCCCGCCGGCCGGCAGCGCCCACGCCAGCCCGGGGAACCATCCGGCCCGCAGCTCGGCACGCATCCGCAGGTCGAGGCCGGCCGCACCGTCCACGCGCAGCACGACCAGGCTCAACGACCGGTCGGCCAGTTCCGCCGGGCTCCACTCCAGGGAGCCGACGCCCTGGCGTACCCAGAAGGGCTCTGTCATCGGCGCGACGTCGCCGGCACCGGCGGTGGCCGGGTCGAGGTCGACAGGTAGCGGGCCCCGGGTGACGGCGACGCGGCGCACCGTGCTGTGCGGGACGTCGGCCAGCCACTGTCGCACCTGGTCGGCCGGGGCCAGGCCGAGGAAGACCGGGCCGCCGTCGTCCCGCGCGGTCAGGCGCAGCCGGACCTGACCGGTGCGGGCGAGCGGCGCGTCGGCGCGCAGCAACGCGTCCACGTCGGTCACCAGCACCGCCCGGGCGGGCGTGCGGACCGGCTCGAACCGGGCGTCGAACCCGCCGTCCGGGCCGGCGTGCCGGGCGGCGAACCAGAGGCCGCCGCCCGCCAGCAGCGCCGGAACCCCAAGCGCCAGCAACACCATGCCGGCGATCGTGCGTACGAAACGCATTCGCGTCGTCCCTCTCGGTAGCCGAATACCCGGCCGACCTTACCGACGCGCGTCGGCCGACCGCCGGATATCGGCAGCACCGGCCCGGGACGGCAACCGGCCCGGCGGATCGGTCCGCCGGGCCGGTGCGTCGCTCACGTTCGCTACGACTTCGCGGCGGGCTCCCGCCGGGTACGCGCGAACGCCAGACCGCCCAGGGCCAGGCCGCCCAGTCCGGCGACCAGGCCCGCCACACCGAGGGCGGTGGCCACGCCGGAGTCCTCGTCGTCATCGTCGTCGTCAGCGGCGGCAGCGGGCGCGCTCGCGCCCGGCGAGGCGGGCGCGGCCCCGGCCAGCTTCAGCACCGGCGCCGGGTTCTCCGGCTCCTCCGCGCCCGGCGTGGGCTCCTCGATCCACCGGGAGACGTTGCCGTCGGAGTACGTCTGGAGCACCTTGAACACCATCGTGTCGGCCTGCGGGAGCGGGCCCATCGACACCGGGAACTCCTGGAACTCGCCCGGCTTCACGCCGCCGCCGGGCGCGGCGGTGAAGGTCAGCTTGGAGACCGCCTCGGTGAGCTGGCTGCCGTGCACCTCGATCGGCGGGTCGACCTTGCGCTTCTCCACCGCCACCGTCCAGCCCGGCACCGGCATGGTGGAGACCGAGCCGACCGGGGCGTTCTCCGGCAGGTTCACCTCGACCTTGACTGTCGACGCCGTGTCGCTCTCGTTCGGCACCCGGAACGCGAACCGGCCGTAGCCGCCCTGTGTGCCCTCGGCCGGGTTGATCGTGACGTGCGCCGAGGCTTGCCCGGCCAGGCCGAGTACGGCCGTGGCGACGGCGGCGAGGGTCAACGCGGCGACTGTCGCGGGACGCCGGAGACGGATCATGGGGGACCTTCCGTTACTTGATCGGCACGGTGGCGGTCACCGTGGCCTGGTCGATGTCGGTGGTACGGACGGTGATGCGCAACTGCCAGTCGCCTCGGGCCGGCAGGTTGACCTCGCCGGTGGCGTGGTTGTCGCTCAACGGCAGCAGCGGGACGGCGATCGGCTCGATCCCGGCCGACGGCAGCGCGGCGGTCACCTTCCACTCCTGCACCGGCTGCGGGCGGCTGTCCTTGGTGTAGGCGTACAGGTGCAGCGTGTTGTTCCCGGTCTCGGCCGGGTCGAACTGGACCTCCAGCGAGTAGATCGGGCTGCTCAGCGTGGCGGAGAAGTAGCCCTGCTCGGCACCGGCGACATTCGCGGTCGCGGTGCGCGCCGGGGTGGTCTGCACGAGCGTCGCGGACACGCCGAGCACCACCGCCGTGATCACCAGCTCGGCCACCACGGCCCGCCGCATCGCGCCCGGCCGGCCGGCGGCCACCCGCCGCCGCACCAGCGCCCGGGAGTACGCGGCCACGCCGATCACCAGCGCGAACAGCGCGATCTTGGCGAGCAGCAGCCGGCCGTACGTGGTGTCGAACAGCGCCCCCAGGCTGGCCACCTCGATGAGCCCCTGCACGGTGCCGGCCAGCAGCAGCGCGGCCACCGCGAGCGCGGCCCACCGGGACCAGATCGGCAGGATGGCGTCCAGCTCGCGCTCGTCGGCCCTGCGCAGCAGGAACACCGCGAGCATGACCAGACCGCCCAGCCAGACCGCCATGCCGCCCAGGTGCACCGCGTCCACCATCACGGAGACCGCCGGCGCGGGCGAGGCCGCGGCGTGCCCGGCCAGCGGCCAGGTGAACAGCGCCGCGCCGCCGAGGACGGCCAGGATGATCCCGTCGGTACGGCCGATCGGACCGGCGAACAGCGGCCGGAGCAGGAACGCGGCGGCGGCGAGCAGGCCCAGCCGGACCAGGTGCGTGGTGCCGTAGGCGCTGCCCAGCACGTCACCCAGGCCGGAGCCGGTCACGTCGAACAGGCCGCCGCCGTTGACGTACGGCACCTGGAGCCACACCTCGGCCACCGTCGCCACCGCCAGCAGGCCCAGCCCGGTCCAGGCCAGCCGCGCCGGCCCCCGGCGGGAGAGCCGGCCCGGCCAGAGCGCGGCCAGCACCAGCGCCGGACCGACGAGCAGCAGCAACCCGACGTAGCCGGCGTACTTCGCCACCTTCACCGCGGTCTCGGTCACCGGGTTCGCCCGGTTGTCCGAGCCGCTGTCGGTGGGCGGCTCGGACGGCGCCCCGACCGAGTAGGTGAACGCGCCGGAGACCGGGTGGCTGTCGGCCGAGATGACCCGGTAGCTCACCAGGTAGGTGCCGCGCCCCCCGGAGGGGTCCACCGGGATGGTGACCTCGGCGCCCCGGAAGGTCGGTTCGCCGCGGTCGGCGCGCGAGCCGTCGGGGGCGATCACCCGTACCTTCCCCGGCACCTTGCGGACGCCCTCACTGAACGTGATCACCACTTGCGCGGGCGCCTCGGGAACCACGGCGGAGGCGGCCGGGCTGCTGCTCACCAGGACCGCGTGTGCGGCGGCCGGGGTGGCCGGGACGAGGAGCAGGGCGACCAGCAGGAGCAGCAGCCCGGCGACGGCACCGGAGCGGGCGGCGACGACCCGGGACGGGCGGCGTACGGCAGCAGTCATGCCGCCATGGTTCCCGAACCGGGCCGGGTCCGGCGAGCCGGTCTCCGGTGGGCGTGGCCGGGCGCGCGGCCGCCTCGACGGCACGCGCCACGCCGGGCCTGCTCGGATGTCATGGGTGGGTAGTCGGACGGCGGCGGGAAAAAGTTCCCGGCGTGTGCGGGACCACGGAATGGGTCGAAGGACCCTGTCCCGTCCGGGTACGCCGCGTAACCTCGGGTGACGTGATCCCCGGCCCGCGCGACACCGCCGCCGACCGCCCCGACGCCGCTCGGGACGCGGCCACCGGCTGGGCGCTGGCCGCCCGCGACGGGGACCGCGACGCGCAGGCCGCCTTCGTCCGGGCCACCCAGGCCGAGGTGTGGCGCTTCGCCGCCGCGCTCGTCGACCCGGACAGCGCGGACGACCTGACCCAGGAGACCTACCTGCGGGCGTTCCGGGCGCTGTCCGGCTTCGAGGGGCGCTCCAGCGTGCGTACCTGGCTGCTCGGGATCGCCCGGCGGGCCTGCGCCGACCACCTGCGGACGGTGGTGCGCCGCCGCCGGCTCGACGCGCGGCTCGCCGCCCAGGCCGCCACCGACCGCCCGTACCCGGACCCGGCCGGGCAGCTCGGCGCCACCGACCTGGTCCGCCGGCTGCCCGCCGAGCGGCGCTCCGCGTTCGTGCTCACCCAGCTGCTCGGCCTGTCGTACGCCGAGGCCGCCGACGTGGAGGGGGTGCCGGTGGGCACCATCCGCTCCCGGGTGGCACGCGCCCGCGACGAGCTGGTCGGCGCCGTCGGCGACACGATGACCGGATAGCGGGAACCTTTCATGGCGCTCGGACGACGAATGACTGTGACCCCCTCCCCCTCCCCCCGGGCCGGCGGCTGGCACGCCCTGCGCCCCTGGCTCGGCGTCGCGGCCCGCCTCGGACTCGCCGCCGTGTGGCTGATCGCCGGCGGCACCAAGGTCGGCGACCTGGCCGCCTCCGGCCGGGCCGTGAACGCGTACCAGGTGATGCCGTACGACGTGGCCACCGTGATCGGCGCGGCGCTGCCGTTCGTCGAGCTGGCCCTGGGCGTACTGCTGCTCGTCGGGCTGGCCACCCGGGTCAGCGCGGGCGTCTCCGCGGCGCTGCTGGTGGTCTTCATCGCCGGCATCGCCTCGGCCTGGGCCCGTGGCCTGGCCATCGACTGCGGGTGTTTCGGCAGCGGCGGGCAGCTCGCCGCCGGCCAGACGCCCAGCTACCTCCCGGAGATCCTCCGGGACATCGGGTTCCTGGCGCTCGCCGGGTTCCTGCTGATCTGGCCCCGCACCCCGTTCTCGGTGGACGGGTGGCTGGCGGGCGACGACACGGTGGAGGACGACGATGAGCAGTCGTAAGGGGCGCAGGGACGCGGCCCGGGTGGTACGCGAGCAGATCGCCCGGGAGAAGCGGCGCAAGCGGACGCTCTGGACCTCGATCGCCGCGGTGCTGGTGCTCGTCATCGCCGGTGGCATCGGCTGGGCCGCCTACTCCAGCCAGAAGTCCGACGATTTCACGGCCCCGCCCGGGGCCAACGACGCCGGCACCGGCATCGTGCAGGGCACCGGACCGGTCACCATCGACCTGTACGAGGACTACCTCTGCCCGGCCTGCAAGCAGTTCCAGCAGATCAACGGCGAGACGCTCAACCAGCTCGTCACCGACGGCAAGGCGAAGCTGGTGTTCCACCCGGTCGCGTTCCTCAACCGCTTCTCCACCACCGAATACTCGACCCGCTCCTCGGCCGCCTCCGGCTGCGCCGCCAAGGGCGGCAAGTTCCGCGAGTTCACCGAGCAGCTCTTCGCCAAGCAGCCGCCGGAGGGCGGCGCCGGGCTCAGCAACGACGAACTCGTCGACGTCGGCGCGGGCGTCGGGCTGAACCGGGACGAGTTCGCGTCCTGCGTCTCCGACGGCACGTACCGGTCGTGGACCGAGCACGTCACCGACGAGGCGAGCAAGGCCGGCGTGACCGGCACCCCGACCATCAAGATCAACGGCAGTGAGCTGCGGGACCGCAGCCCCGAGGGGATCAAGGCAGCGGTGGAGGCGGCCGGCAAGTGATCGCACCCCTGCGCCGGGCCGCGCTGGTGCTCGCCGTCGCGGCCACCGCACTGCTCACACTCGCCGGCCCGGCCGCCGCACACGGCGCGGACGCGCCCGACGGCACCGACTACCGCGCCACGATCAGCGGCGTCGACCCGGACCGCCCCGGCCTCACCGCACGCATGGTGGAGGCCGGCGCGCGGCTGGAGCTGACGAACGACACCGGCGCCGACGTGACGGTGCTCGGCTACTCCGGTGAACCGTACCTGCGCATCGGCCCGGGCGGCGTGTACGAGAACACCCGCTCCCCCGCCACGTACCTGAACCGGACGCTGGCCGGGGAGACCCGGCTGCCCGCCGAGGCGAACCCGGCCGCCGCGCCCGACTGGCGGCGGATCGACGACGGACCCACCGCCCGCTGGCACGACCAGCGCACGCTGTGGCGGGAGGACGCCCCGCCGGCCGCCGTCGCCGCCGACCCGGACCGGGAACACCGGGTACGCGACTGGACGGTGCCGCTGCGCGCCGGTGACACCACCGGAGCGGTACGCGGCACGCTGGACTGGGTACCGCCGCCCGACCCGTACCCCTGGTGGGTGGCCGCCACGCTGGGCTTCCTGCTCATCGGCGCGGCGGGACTGGCGCCGGGCGGCACCGCCGCCGGGGTACGGGCGCTGCGCGCGGTCGGCGCGCTGCTCGCCCTGGGCGGCGCCGCCACTGTGGCGCTCACCGTCGCCCGCGCGCTGGACACCGGCGCTCCCGGCGTCGGTGGGACGCTCGCCGAGCTGGTCACCGGGCAGATCTGGACGCTGCTCACCGGGCTCGGCGCGCTCGCCGCGGGCGGGTACGCGCTGGCCCGCCGCCCGGCCGCCGACTTCGTGCTGGCGCTCGCCGGCGCCTGCCTCACGCTGTTCGCCGGGGCGACGAACCTGGCCGCGCTGTCCCGCGCGATCCCACCGGCCGCCGGCCCGGCGGTGCTGGTCCGGGTGCTGGTGGTGGTCGGCCTGGCCACAGGCGCCGGCGCGGTGGCGGCAGGCCTGCTGCGCCTGCGCACCGCCGCAAGAGCAGCCCGCCCCACCCCGCACCCAGCCCCCGTGCCCTGACCCGAGCCGCCCCTCCCCCGGGTCTGGCCCCGCGATCTTGCAGTTGCTGCCCCTCGGGTGCGGCTTTCGCACTTTCTGCCCGGGCAGAAAGTGCAAGATCGCCGCAGACGGGGTGGGCGGGGGGAGGGACGGCTCGGGTCAGGAGGGGCGGGGGGCGAAGCCGTAGGGGAGCTCCAGGCGGTGGGCGGCCAGCAGCGCCTCGTCGGACAGGAGTTCTGCGGTGGGGGCGTCGGCGACGATCCGGCCGCCGTCCAGGATCACCGAGCGGGGGCACAGCTCGGCCGCGTACGGCAGGTCGTGCGTGACCATGAGCAGCGTCACCGGCAGGGCGCGCAGGATCTCGGCAAGCTCCCGCCGGGCGGCCGGGTCGAGGTTCGACGACGGCTCGTCCAGCACCAGGATCTCCGGGCGCATGGCGAGCACGGTGGCCACCGCCACCCGGCGCCGCTGCCCGAACGACAGGTGGTGCGGCGCGCGGTCCCGGTGCTCGCTCATCCCGACGGCCGCGAGCGCCTCGTCGACCCGGGCGGCCAGCTCGGCCCCGCGCAGGCCCAGGTTGGCCGGGCCGAACGCGACGTCCTCGGCGACAGTGGGCAGAAAGAGCTGGTCGTCCGGGTCCTGGAAGACGATGCCGACGCGGTGGCGCACCTCGGCCAGCGTGTCCCGGTCGCGGGTGACGGTCAGGCCGCCGACGCTCACCGTGCCCTCGGTGGGGGTGAGGATGCCGTTGAGGTGCAGCACGAGCGTCGTCTTGCCGGCACCGTTGGGCCCGAGCAGCGCCACCCGCTCGCCGCGCGGCACGGTCAGGTCCACGCCGTGCAGGGCGACGTGACCGTCCGGGTACGCGTACCGGACGCCGTCGACGTTCAGGGAGGGTGGCTGCCGCACGTACCCGATCATTGCAGGACGAGCGCGACGGCGGCGATGGTGGCCGCGATCGCCGGCACCGTCGCGGCGGCCGCCCACTGGCCGGCGGTGGCCGCGCCCGCGCCCTGCCACACCGCCGGCATCCGGCCGGTGTAGCCGCGGGAGAGCATCGCCAGATAGACCCGCTCGCCGCGCTCGAACGCGCGCAGGAACAGCGTGCCGACCCCGGCCGCGAAGCCGCGCAACTGCCACAGGAAGCGTGGGTCGTCCCCGCGCGACACCCGGGCCACCCGCATGCGCCGGGCCTCGCCGACGAGTACCTCCAGATAGCGCAGCATGAACGTGGCGATCTGGGTGAGGATCTGCGGGCACCGCAGCCGGTCCAGGCCGAGCAGCAGGTCACGCGTCGTCGTGGTCGCCGCCAGCAGGAGCGACGCGAGTACGCCGAGCGTACCCTTGGCGAGGATGTTGAACGCGCCGTGCAGCCCGTCGACGGACAGGGCGAGCCCGGCCACCTCGACCCGCTCCCCGGCGCCGAGGAACGGCAGCGCGAACGCGAACAGCACGAACGGCAGCTCGATGAGAGCCCGGCTGAGCAGCCAGCGCGGGCCGACCCGGGCCAGCGCGGCCACCACGGCGACCAGGAGCGCGTACCCGCCGAAGGCCCAGTACGCCTCCCGGGGCGTGGCCACCACCGCGATGGTGAACAGCACCATCGCGGCGATCTTCACCTCCGGCGGGAGGCGGTGTACCGGCGAGCCGGACTCGCGGTAGAGCACGTGCGCGTGCCCGGCGCCCATGCTCAGCGGGTGCCGCTGGACGGGGTCGCGGCCCCGTCCGCCGCGTCGGCGCTCGCGGTGGTCGCGGCGGGCGCGGCGGGCGTGGCGGGGCCGCGGCGGCGGGCCAGCCAGAACAGGCCGCCGCCGAACGCGAAGGTGAGCAGCACGCCGAGCACGCCGGACAGGCCGGTGGAGACGAAGTCGTTGCCGATCCCGCGTACGCCGTAGTCGGCCAGCGGGCTGTCGGCCAGCTCGTGGTCCTTCGCCTGCTGGGCCGGGCAGCTGCCGCCGGTGATCTCGTCGTCGGCGTTCACCGTGCAGCCCTTGAGCAGCGACGAGTCGAGCCCGTCCGGGTGCGACGAGGCGTAGTTGCTCACCACGCCGGCAAGCACCAGTGCCACCAGCAGGCCGCCGAGCAGGAACGGCCAGTGACGCTTGTTCATCGGGCACCTCCGGCGACCGGGACGGCGGGAGCCGGCGTGGCCGGCTTGAGGGCGCGCAGCGCGTACACCAGATCGGGCCGGACCTTCGCGACGGTGACCACCGTGGTCGCGGTGATCAGGCCCTCGCCGATGCCGATGAGCAGGTGGGCGAAGGCCATGGTGCCGGCCAGGCCGGCGAGGTTACCGCCGAGGTCGGTGGTGCCGCCCAGCCAGTACTGGAAGACGAATCCCTGGGACGCGACCACGACGCTGACGAGCGCGGAGACGAACGCGGTGACCGCCAGCCCGGCCGGGGTACGCGGCAGCACCCGCAGCAGCAGCGCGACCAGCAGGTACGCGGCGGCGGTGCCGAGAAGCGCCATGTTGGTGATGTTGAGGCCGAGCATCGCCACCCCGCCGTCACCGAAGACCAGCGCCTGCACGATCAGCACCACGGCGACGCAGAGCGCGCCGACCCAGGGCCCGACGAGCAGGGCGGCGAGCGCGCCGCCGAGCAGGTGCCCGCTGACCCCGGCGGTGAAGATCGGGAAGTTGAGCATCTGCACGGCGAAGATGAACGCCGCCACCAGACCGGCCATCGGGGCCAGCCGGTCGTCGAGGTCGGCTCGGCCCCGCAGCACGCAGAAGGCGAGCGCGGCGAGGGCGAGAGCCGCGAAGATCGCGGCGACCGGACCGTTGATGATCCCGTTGGAGATGTGCATCGCCAGGGTGTCCACGCGCTCAGCGTATTTCCAGGAAGGCGCTGTTGCCAATATCTTGCAACAACCTCATGATGGCCGTCACCGCGCCCGCGCGTCGCCGCCGGCCGGCCGTACCGGCCCGGCGGTATCGTCAGCGCCATGACCGACCGCCTCAAGCCCGGCGACCCCGCCCCCGACTTCACCCTGCCCACCGACGACGGCGGCACGCTGTCCCTGGCCGGCCTGCGCGGCCGCAAGGTCATCCTGTACGCCTACCCGGCCGCCATGACGCCCGGCTGCACGAAGCAGGCGTGTGACTTCCGGGACTCCCTCGCCTCGCTCCAGGCCGCCGGATACGAGGTGGTGGGCGTCTCGCCGGACAAGCCGGCCAAGCTCGCCAAGTTCCGCGACCGGGACGCCATCACGTTCCCGCTGGTCTCCGACGAGGACAAGGCGGTGCTGACCGCGTACGGCGCGTTCGGCGAGAAGCAGATGTACGGCCGCACGGTCACCGGCGTGATCCGTTCGACGTTCGTGGTGGACGAGGACGGCAAGATCGAGCACGCGTTCTACAACGTGCGGGCCACCGGCCACGTCGCCAAGCTGCGCCGGGATCTCGGCCTCGACTGAGCCGTACGCGCGGGCGGGCCGGCCTCGGTGGCTCCGGATGTGGTCTACGATCCGGAGGCTGTGACACCGACCGGCTTCCGCCCGGCTTCCGATCGCGGGCGCCCGCCGCGTCGGCCGCAACGGCCGTGGAGGACTACGGTGTTCACCATGGAGGGGCCGTAGCCCAACGGCAGAGGCATGCGGTTTAGGTCCGCACCAGTGCGGGTTCGAATCCCGCCGGCCCTACCATTCGTCCACCGGCGACTGTCACGAAGGTCACGAACGCGGGTCCCGGCCGCACTGCCGCGCGCAGGATTACGGGCGTGGACCTGCGCTTCGTACTCGACCCCGACCTGACCCCTGAGCTGCGCGAACAGATCGTCGCGCTCTGGGTGGACGTGACGAACGCCGGCGGCGCCGTCGGCTTCGTCGCCCCGGTGACGGCCGACGACGTGCGCCCGCTCGCCACCTCGACGCTCGACGAGATCGCGGACGGGCCGGACCGGCTGCTCGCCGGCTACGAGGGCGGCCGACTGGTGGCGGTCCTGATCATCGCCGACAACCGGTTCCACCTCAAGACGCACTGGCGGGTGCTCAAGCGCGTCATGGTGCACCCCGGCACGCAGGGGCGCGGCCACGGCGCGGCGCTGATGCGCGAGGCCGAGCGGATCGCCCGAGGGCTCGGCCTGGCGGCGCTGCACGTGACGGTCCGCGACGGCCTCGGCCTGGACGGCTTCTACAAGCGCCTCGGCTACCGCGAGGTCGGCCGCCTCCCCGCCGCGCTGCGCCTGTCCCCCACCGACGCCCGCGACGAGATCCTCATGTGGCTCCCCCTCCCCTGACCCCGCCGCCCCCCCCACCCACCCCACCTCGTCGATCTTGCACTTTCCGCCCCCGCAAAAGCCACATCCAGGGCAGAACAAGGGCCGCAAGTGCAAGATCGACGCGCGAGGCGAGGGTGGGGCGGGGTCAGGAGCAGGGGGCGGGGGCTGCCTGCACGAGGGGGGCCGTGCCGGCTGGGGCGGGGCTGGAGGACGAAGGCGTCGTCGTCAGGGAAGGGGTGGGGGTAGGGGTGGGGGTCCGGCTGGGGGTGGGTGTGGGGCTCGGCTTCTTCGGGGCGGGGGTACGGGCTGCGGGTTTCGCGCCGTACATGCGGGTCGTGCCGCGCTGCACCTGACCGGGGAGCATCCGGATGCCGGCGGCTGTCGCGCGGTGGCCGTACACGTCGGTGACCCGGATCTCGTACGGGCCGGGGCCGGCCCCCGATTCGATCAGCCAGTAGTTGTAGTCCTGCCGCTGCGCCGTACGCCACGAGCCGTTCTGCCGCACCTCGACCGAGCGCAGTGGATTGCCGTGGTCGCCGACCAGGACGGCGAACCACCACTGCGAGGAGCCCTCCTTCATCCGGAAGGTGAGCGGCCCGGGCAGCGACGGGTTCACCACCGCGCGGTAGGTGACCTTCACCACGCCCCGCACCGGATCGGCGATCCGGGCGAACGCCTCGGCGGAGAGGTCGAGGTGACCCGGCGCGCACTCGGGGCACTGGTCCATCACCAGCACCCGGACCGTGCCACGCGGGCCGGTGACGTCGAGGAACCCGCCGCAGGAGGCGCCGGAGGCGTACTCGCCCGGGCCGAGCGCGACGTACAGCCGGTCGGTGGGCGCCGCGGGCCGGGAGCAGTTGCCGCCGGCGCCCTCGGAGTCGTAGAAGGTGGCCTTGCCGCTGTGCGTCGCGCCGCCGACGGGCGGAGCGGCGGCCACCGGCAGGGCGGCGCCGGGCGGGAGAGCGGCCACTGGTGCCATTGCGGCGCGCGGAGGCGGTGCGGCGCAGGCGGGGGCGGCGCCACCGCGTACCGCGAGGGTCACCGCGACCGCGGCGGCGGCGGCGACGAGACCGGCGGCGGCGAGCCGGCGGCGGCCGGTGGCGGTGCGGCGCCGGCCGTCCGGGGCCGCGGATCCGGGCGCGTCGCCGGTGGTCGGCGGGTGGGGTGGGGTGCCGTCGGTCACGCCGGTCGATGCTGCCGGACCGGCGAGCCGCCGGACAAGCGAGCTAAGCGAAAGCTAATC
The DNA here is from genome assembly GCF_040648395.1 of Micromonospora sp. NPDC049151. Taxonomy (NCBI): domain Bacteria; kingdom Bacillati; phylum Actinomycetota; class Actinomycetes; order Micromonosporales; family Micromonosporaceae; genus Micromonospora; species Micromonospora sp. NPDC049151. Next base: position 123,560 of record NZ_JBEZDP010000001.1, on the reverse strand, counting down.
CGGGCGCGGCGCGCAGGCGGGGCGACACGCTCCGCGCGGGTCCACACAGTACGACGCGACTCAGTAGCATCGCGGCATGTCCGATCGCCACCAGCTCACCGACCCCGACGCGCGTTCGCAGGGCTCCGACGTGGAGCCGGGCGCGCCGGCGGAGGAGAAGGCGCCCCGGCGCCGCCGGGGCCGGCGGATCGCCCTGATCGTGCTGCTCGTCGCGGTGCTGCTCACCGGCGGCACCGCAGTGGCCGGTGGCCTCTACTACCGCTCGGTCGACAAGTCCATCGAGCGGGTCGACGCCTTCGAGGGCGTACCGGAGGAGTCGCGGCCACAGGTCGAGGCCAAGGGCGCGATGAACATCATGATTCTGGGCAGCGACTCCCGCGACCCGGAGAGCACCGGCGGCTCGCGCAGCGACACGATCATCCTGGCCCACCTGCCGAAGGACCGGGCGAGCGCCCAGCTCATCTCGATCCCCCGGGACACCTGGACGGCGATCCCGAAGTCGAAGGAGGGCCGCGGCGGCCGCGACGCGAAGATCAACGCCGCGTACGCCTGGGGCGGCGTGCCGCTGATGGTGCAGACGGTGGAGAAGTTCAGCGGCGTACGTGTGGACAACGTGACGATGGTCGACTTCGCCGGATTCAAGGAGATCATCGACGCGCTCGGCGGTGTCGAGATCGACGTGGAGAAAGGCTTCACCACGAAGTACTCGCTGATCGGCACCCGGACGTTCAAGCAGGGCCGGCAGACCATGGACGGCGCCGCCGCGCTGGACTACGCGCGGGAGCGGCACGCCTTCCCCGACGGCGACTTCGCGCGCATCCGCCACCAGCAGCAGGTGATCAAGGCGATCCTGGACAAGGCCGCGTCGGGTGGCGTGCTGACCAACCCGGCCAAGCTCAACTCGTTCGTCCGCGCCACGTCCGACTCCGTGGCCGTCGACAAGTCACTGTCGCTTGTGGATCTCGCGATGGAGATGCGCGGCCTGCGCGGCGGCAACCTGACGTTCTTCACCTGCCCGGTGAAGGGGACGGGCCGGGTCGGCAGCGAGAGTGTCGTGTTCCCCGATCCGGCGCGCTCGAAGACGCTGTTCGACGCCGTCCGCCGCGACTCGGTCCCCGAGATCCTCGCCGTCAGCGGAAAGTAGGACGTCGATCTGCCATGCCGGTGCTGGCGGCGGGGCGGGGCCGCTCGTATCCTGCGATCGCCGTCGGTCTCTGTATCCGGGCCGGGGGCGTCACGGGGAAGGATCGACAATGCCACGCCTGCCGGCGTACGAGCATCCGCCCGCACCGCCGTCCAGCACGGCCATGAACGCGCCGATGGACAGCGGCATGGACACCACGACGGTGCTGCCGTACGCGGGGTCGCGGGCGTCGACGCGTACCCGATGGTTGCGGGCCTGGATGGTGACCGCGCCCATCGACGTCGCGGCGCTGCTCACCCCGTTGCTGCTGACTCAGGACTACTGGCGTGGCACGTTGTTCAACGCCGCGCTGACCCTGGGCCTGTTCGCCGCGGGCGGGCTCTACCGGCCGCGGCGGCACATCAGCATCCTCGACGAACTACCGAGCCTCGGCGGCCGGCTGCTGGCCTCCGGCGCGGTGGGGGCGATCATCGCGGCGCTGCGGCACGACTCGGTGCCACACGTCAGCGGGTTCATGCGCGGCGTCGCGCTCTCCGCCGGCCTGGTGATCGTCGGCCGGGCGCTGAACAGCCGGCTCATCCTGCTGGCCCGCAGGCGCCGGTGGGTGGAGCACAACGCGATAGTCATCGGCGGCGGGCCGATCGGCGGCGAGCTGGCCCGGCTGTTGCGCCGCTACCCGCAGTACGGGCTGCGGTTCGTCGGCGCTGTCGACGCCCGGTCACGGGCGCGGATCGGCTCGCTTCCGCTCATCGGCACCATCGACGAGCTGGAGAAGCTCGTCGACATGCTGGAGTGCGAGGTCCTGGTGATCGCGGACCCGGACTGTCCCGAGGCCGACCTGATGGAGGCGCTGCTGCGCCCGGCCAGTTCCCGCTGTGACCTGTGGGCGGTGCCGCGCCTGTGGGGGTCGCGGTCGCAGGGCGGCTACCCGGACCACATCGGCGCCATCCCGATCATCAAGATCGGCGACACCACGCTCACCGGTCCCCGGTGGCGGCTCAAGCGCGCCTCCGACGTGGTGTTCGCGGTGACCGCCCTGGTGGCGCTGAGCCCGCTGCTGCTGCTCTGCGCCGTCGCCACGTTCCTCGACGGCGGCCGGGGCGTGTTCTTCCGCCAGGAGCGCATCGGGCGGTACGGCAAGCCGTTCCACGTGGTCAAGTTCCGGTCCATGCGCCCGTCCGACGAGCACGAGTCGCAGACCACCTGGTCCATCGCGCACGACGAGCGGGTCGGGCCGATCGGGCGGTTCATGCGGCGCACCTCGCTGGACGAGCTGCCGCAGCTGTGGAACATCCTGCGCGGTGAGATGAGCGTGGTGGGGCCCCGGCCGGAACGGCCGTACTTCGTGGAGAAGTTCACAGTGGAGTACCCGAGGTACGCGATGCGGCACCGCGTCCCGGTGGGGCTCACCGGGCTGGCGCAGGTCAGCGGCCTGCGCGGGGACACGCCGATCTCGGACCGGGCGCGGTTCGACAACTACTACATCGAGAACTGGTCGCTCTGGCTCGACATCAAGATCGTGCTGCGTACCGTGACCGAGGTCTTCCGGGGCGGCGGCCGCTAGCCGCAGTCGCCGGCCAGCGCCCGCGCCAGATCCGCGCGCCAGTCCTCCGGCGGCGGCAGCTTCGCGGCGGCCCACCGGCCGTGCGCCAGCACGCTGTAGTGGGGGCGCGGCGCCGGGCGCGGGAAGCGGTCGGTAGTGGTCGGCCGGATCCGCTCCGGGTCGAGGCCGCGCAGGGCGAAGACGGCGCGGGCCAGGCCGTACCAGGTGGTCTCACCCGCGGCGGTGCCGTGGTACGTCCCGGGTGCCGCGTCGCCGGCGAGCGCCGCGTCGGCGAGCGCCACGAGGCGCTCCGCGAGCCGGTACGACCAGGTGGGCTGGCCGCGCTGGTCGTCCACCACGTCGAGCCGGTCGCGTTCAGCTGCCAGCCGCAGCATCGTGGTGACGAAGTTGCGCCCGTGGGGGGCGTAGAGCCAGGCGGCACGGACGACGTACCCGGTCTCGGGCAGCAGCCGGGCCACCGCCTGTTCCCCGGCGAGCTTGCTGCGCCCGTACGCGTTGACCGGGCCGGTCGGCGCGTCCTCCGGGTAGGGCTCGGTGGCGTCCCCGGCGAACACGTAGTCGGTGGAGACGTGCACCAGGCGCGTGCCGGACCCGGCACACGCGCGGGCCAGGTGGGCGACCGCGTCGCCGTTCACGGCTGTGGCGTCCCGCTCGCGTGTCTCGGCGCCGTCCACATCGGTCCACGCGGCGGCGTTGAGCACCACGTCGTGCCCGCTCACCGCGTCCCGGACGGCATGGGCGTCGGTGACGTCGAGGTCGGCGCGGGCGGCGGCGGTGACCGACAGGTCCGGCCGGGTCCGCAGCACGGCGAGCAGGTCCCGCCCGAGCATCCCGCCCGAGCCGGTGACCAGCACCCGGGTCACCGGTGGCCGGTCGCGTCGCCGCCGGTGACGCCCGGCAGCATCCACACGTGCTCCGACCCGATGAAGCCGGCGCCGCCGGTGACGAGGATCCTCACGGGACGTGGAGTCTACGCCGCACCGACGGCGCGGCGTGGCACGTCGACGGGCCACGGGGGCGGCTGCGGCGCGGGTAGTCTCCCGCGGGTGCGTGGAATCCTTCTCGCCGGCGGCACCGGTTCCCGGCTCTGGCCGATCACCCGGGCCGTCTCGAAGCAACTGATGCCGGTGTTCGACAAGCCGATGGTCTACTACCCGCTCTCCACTCTGGTGATGGCCGGGGTACGGGAGATCCTGGTGGTGACCACGCCGGAGGACCGCGCCCAGTTCGAGCGGCTGCTGGACGACGGCAGCCAGTGGGGGCTGAGCCTGGCGTACGCCGAGCAGCCCCGGCCGGAGGGCATCGCGCAGGCGTTCCTGCTCGGCGCGGACTTCATCGGCGCCGAGTCGGTGGCGCTGATCCTCGGCGACAACATCTTCCACGGCGCCGGGCTCGGCCGGCAGCTCGCCGATCACGGCGATCCGGCCGGCGGCCGGGTCTTCGCGTATCCGGTCGCCAATCCGCAGGACTACGGCGTGGTCGAGTTCGACGAAGCCGGCCGGGTGCTGTCGATCGAGGAGAAGCCGGCCCGCCCCCGCTCCCGGTACGCGGTGCCGGGCCTCTACTTCTACGACAACCGGGTGGTCGACATCGCCCGCAAGCTGACCCCGAGCGCCAGGGGCGAGCTGGAGATCACCGCGATCAACGAGACGTACCGGGCGTGGGGCGAGCTGACGGTGACGGTGCTCGACCGGGGCACCGCGTGGCTGGACACCGGCACCTTCACGTCGATGATGCAGGCCGCCGAGTTCGTCCGGGTGATCGAGGAACGCCAGGGCATGAAGATCGGCTGTGTCGAGGAGGTCGCCTGGCGGTCCGGGCTGATCGACGACGGGCGGTTGCGGATGCTGGCCCACCCGCTGACCCGCAGCGGTTACGGTGACTACCTGCTGGGCCTGCTGGCCGAGCGGTCCGGTTCGGGGAGCGCGTCGTGAAGATCCGTCCGTTGAGCATCGAGGGCGCCTGGGAGGTGACCCCGCAGCAGCACGGCGACCCGCGCGGCCTGTTCCTGGAGTGGTACCGCTTCGACCGGCTCGCCGAGGCGGTCGGCCACCCGCTGCGGCTGGCGCAGGGCAACGTCTCCGTCTCCGCCCGGAACGTGGTGCGCGGCATCCACTTCGCCGACGTACCACCCGGCCAGGCCAAGTACGTCACCTGCGTACGCGGGGCGGTGCTGGACGTGGTGGTGGACGTGCGGGTCGGCTCGCCGACGTACGGCCGGTGGGAGGCAGTACGCCTCGACGACACCGACCGGCGGGCCGTCTACCTGGCCGAAGGGCTGGGGCACGGGTTCTGCGCGCTCACCGACGACGCGACGATCAGCTATCTCTGTTCGGCCACCTACAACCCGGCGGCCGAGCACACGGTGCACCCGCTGGACCCGGTCCTCGGCATCGACTGGCCGGCGACGACGCCGCTGCTGTCCGAGCGGGACGCGGCGGCCCCCCGCCTGGCCGAGGCACGCGCGGCGGGCCGGCTGCCCGGCTACGACGCCTGCCGCTCCTTCACGGCAGCGCTGGACACCCGGCCGTTCGCCTGATCCGGCGCCGCCGCGCCGGCCGGGCGGCGGCGCACGACTGTCGTCCAGAACGTCCGCACGTCCGCGCCCACCGGGGTGCCGGCCCGGCGGTAGCCGAGCACGAGTGCGACACCGACCCCGGCAGCCAGGCCGCCGAGCGCGCCACCGGCGGCGTGCCACTGCCACCGCACCGGCTCGGGACGCCCCGGCGGGGTGGCGGCCCGGACCACGGCGACGTGGGCCTTGAGCCCGAGCCCGGCGGGCGGCAGGTCGCGCTCGGCGATCCGTTGCAGCTCGGCGGCGAGCGCCGCGGCTATCGCCGCGGCGGTGCCGGCTGACCGGTCGGTTACTGCCACGTCGATCGCCAGTGAGTCGACAGTGGAGGACGCGACGACGCGGCCGGCCAGGTCGTCGGTGGTGTACGGCAGCCCGAGCGAGTCGATCACCGGGCGCGTCAGCCGGGGCGTGTTCATCATGGTGGCGTACGTCTTCACCCGCCGCTGCATCAGCCGGCCCGCCTCGTCGGCCGGTGGGCGGGGCTGCGGCGTGGCGGACTTCTCGGCGGCGAACGTGACGACCATCTGGGTCTCGGCCCGGTAGGCCGGCGGCCGGCGTTCGGCGAGGACCCCGGTGAGCGCGCCGCACAGCAGCGTCAGCGCCAGCACGATCGGCCACCGCCTGCCGATCGTGTCGCGGAAGTGGGCCAGGTCCACGACGCGACACCCTACCGGCGAGCTGCCGCAGTGGGCGCACCCGTCCGCCGGTCATTGCGCTGCGCAGCCCCGGTCGGGTAGAACAGGCCCGCACACATCCGCGCATCTTGGGGGAAGACGAGTGGATTACGCGTGGCCGGCTCGCGGCCGACACCGGCGCCTGGGCGCCGGGTGTTAGGCCGGGTCCGGCGGATCGTCTCCCCCGAGCGTCTCTATCTGGTCGCCCTGGGCCTGACCGGCCTCGCCGCGCTGGTGTCGGTCACGCTGCCGGCGGCGGAACGCGGCGAACTCGCGGCGAACATGGTCAGCGCCACTGTGGGCGCGGCACTCGGCGGCCTGTCCGTCGACACGTTCCTGCTGTCCCGGCCGGCCGGGTGGATCATGTCGCGGGGCCGGGTGTGGATCGCCGGCATCCTCGCCGTCTCGCTCGGTCTCACCGCGCTGGCCGCGGCGCTGCTGACCACGCTGGCCGGGCTGGGCAGCCATCCGGTGGGCATCGGGGCGGGCTGCGCGCTCACCGTGTTCAACACTGCGGCCTCGCTCGGCCTGCGCCTCAAGCGGTTCTGGTTCGTCTACACCATGCGGGCGCTCGGCGGCGCGGTGCTGGTGGCCGGGTACGGGCTGCTCTGGCTGGGTCACCGGCTCGACGGTGGCCTGTGGAGCGTGCTGTGGCTGGGCGTGCAGGTCGCCACCGCGACAGTGCTCGGGGTGGCGGTGCTGGGCTGGGCGCGGCGGTTCGGGCCGGGGCCGGCGGCGACGGCGGGACGCACCGAGTACCGCGCCGACCTGCTCGCGGTGGGTCGGCTGCACGTCGGGGTGTGCGCGCAGATGCTGACGTACCGGCTGAGCCAGGTCCTGGTGGCCCGCTTCGCCGGCGCGGGCGCGCTCGGCGTGTTCGCGCTGGCGGTGGCGGCGCTGGAGTTCGCGCAGTCCGGCGCCGTGGTACGGGCACAGCGGATCCTGGCCGAACGCGACCCGGACGCGATCCGCGACCACGGCCGCGACGTGGTGAAGTCGGCGCTGCCGATCGCCGCGCTCGCGGTGATCGGCCTGGCGGTGCTCGGCGTGCTGGCGACCGACTACCGCGACGCCTGGATCTTCGGGCTGCTCCTGCTGCCCGGCACGCTGGCGTTGTCGGCCGGCAAGACGTGGAGCGCGGCGCTGCTCAAGCGCGCGGGCGAGCAGGCCACCACAGCAGTGGCCCTGGTCACCATGTCGGTGTCGGTGGTGCTGTACGTTCTGCTCATCCCGTGGGCCGGCGCGCTCGGCGCCGCGGTCGCGTCGTCTGTCGCCTACGGCGTCTACGCGTTGCGCACCCGGCAGCGACTCCAGCGGTCCACGCACCTCCTCGTCAATCGGATGGCCTAGCGGTGGACGTCTCAATCGTCGTGTTGACCTGGGAAGACTTCGAGCGCACCGACGGCTGCGTCCGCTCGCTCCCCGAGGGTGTGGAAACCGTCGTGGTGGACAACGGCAGCGCCTCCGAGATCAGCGACAGGCTGCGGGCGATGTGCGCCGAGACGGGCGCCCGGTACGTGCGCTCGGAGACGAACCTCGGCTACGCCAAGGGCATGAACCTCGGTGTGCGGCACAGCACCCGGTCCCGGGTGGTGCTGTCGAACAACGACATTCTCGTCCGGCCGGGCGCGATCGAGCGGCTGGCGGCCGAACTGGACGAATCCACTGTGGGTGCCGCGTTCCCCAAGGTGCTCGACGCGGCCGGCCGGGACCAGACCGCCGCCGGCCGCTTCCTGACGGTGGGCACCGGCGTCGCGCACGCCACCGGGCTCAGCCTGCTGTTCCCGAGGCTGCGGATCGTCGCGCCGCCGGAGCGGGGCGACTGGCTCTCCGGGCCGTTCGTGGCGATCCGGCGGGAGACGCTGGACCGGATCGGCGGCGTGGACGAGTCGTCGTTCTTCTACTCGGAGGACCTGCGGCTGTGCTGGGCGGTGCGCCGGCTCGGGCTGCGCCTGGCGTACCTGCCGGACGCCGTGGTCACGCACGAGGACGACGCGAGCGCGAAGCGCCGGTGGGCGGCCGAGGAGATCTCGCGCCGGCAGACCCGCGAGTTCATCCGGGCCAGCCGTGAGCTGGCCGGGTGGCGGGGCACAGTGGCCTGTTCCGCGTACACCCTGGGGGTGCTCGCCCGGGCGGCGGTGGGCGGCGGGACAGCGCGGCGGGCTATCGCCCGCGGCGCCCTGGAAGGCATGGGCGTCCGATGAGGGTGCTGTTCGTCTGCACCACCGGCGGGTCGGGGCGGCGGCAGCTCGGCGGGGCCGAGCGCTTCCTGATCGAGATGCTGCCGGCGCTCGCGGCCCGCGGCGTCGACGTGGTCGCCGCCACCCCTGACGACGAGGTCGCGGCGGCGTTGCGGGACGCGGGCGCGCCGTGGCGTCCGCTGGGCGCGGCCAAGCGGGTGGACCTCGGGTACGCGCGCGGCATCCGCACGCTCGTCGAAGAGCTGCGGCCGGACGTGGTCAGCGCGCACCTGCTCTCCGCCGCGATGCACGCCCGCGCCGGACTGGGCGTTCGGGGCCGCCGCACGCCGCTGGTGGTGACGCTGCACAACAGCCTCTGGCAGTACCGCGACACGGCCGAGACGTGGCGCGCCAAGGCCGCGGTGCAGGCAAACATCAGCACCGACCTGATGTTCCGGCGGCTGCGGCCGCACGCGACGGTGGCGGTCTCCGACTTCGAGGCCCACGAGCTCCGGGTACGCGGGCGGATCCGCGACGTGCGGGTGATCCCGAACCCGCTGCCCGCCATCTGGCCGCAGGTGGCCGACACCGGCCGCCTCGCACCGGACGGCCCGGTGCGGGTCGGCTTCCTCGGCCGGCTGGAACGGGAGAAGGGCGCCGACCTGCTGGCGGACGTGGCAGCGGCGCTGCCCGACGTGGAGTTCCTGGTCGCCGGCGCCGGCGCCGTCGAGGTCGCGGAGCGGCCGAACCTGCACCTGGTCGGGCGGGTCGACGCCGCGCCGTTCCTGCAACGGCTGCACTGCCTGCTGGTGCCGTCCCGGGTGGAGGCGTTCGGGCGCAGCGCGCTGGAGGCGATGTCGCTGGGGGTGCCGGTGGTGCACTCCGGCGCGGGCGGCCTGACCGAGGTGACAGCCGCCGGTGACGGCGTGCTCGCGTACCGGGCGGAGCTGACGCCGCAGGCGCTGGCCGCCGCCGTCCGGACGGCCACCGACCCGGCCGCGTGGGACGGGCGGCGGCGCGAGCTGGCCCGGCGGTACGCGGACCGGCACTCGTTCGACGGGTGCGTGGACGCCTGGCACGACCTGTACCGGACGGTCGCCAGTGACAGCCGCTGAGCGACGCCTCTGGTCGGTCGGGATCCCGTTCGCGCTCGGTGCGGCGCTGCTGCTGGCGACGCACGACGCCGGGATCGCCGTCGCGCTCGCGCTGGCCGTCGGCACGCTGCTCGCCGCGCGCCTGCGGATGTGGGCGCTCGCCGCCTGCGCCGCCGTCTGGACGGCCGCGCTGCTCGCCGTGCGGGTGCTACCCGGCCCGTACGACTCCTGGGCGGGTCGTGGGGTGCTGCCGGTGCTCGCCGGATACGTGACGGTCTTCCTGCTGGCCTGGGCGGTCGGGCGGCGGCTGATCGACAGGAGGGACGAGGACGGCGACCGCACCCGACCGGCGCTGTCCTGGCCGTCCGAGCGCCGCCTGCTGACGTACTTGTTCGTGCTGCTCGGTATCGCTGTGGTGACCTCGGCGATCCGGTTCCGGGGCACCGTGCCGCCGCTGCTCGCCGACAACCCGGACGCTGCCCGGCAGGTGCTGCGCGAGCAGGCGAACCTGGTCGTCGGGCTGCTGTCCGAGGCGTGGACGCTCGGCATGGCGGTGTCGCTGCTGCGCGCGTTGTCCGCGCGCGGCCGGGTGCTGCCGCTCTACTACGCGCTGGCCGCGCTCTTCACCGTCGGGGCGGCGCTGGGCGCGAGCAAGAACTCGGTGCTCGTGGGCGTCGCGCCCGCGCTGATCGCGGCGCTGTCGGTCCGGCGTACCCGGGGACGGGCCGCGTCGTTCCTGGCCGCGCGCACGCCTGTGGTGCTGCTGATCGGCGCGGTGGCGCTCGGCGCGGCGGTGTTCCTCGGCGGGCAGCGCACCATGGCCGGCACCGGCGCGTTCGAGACCGAGTTCCGGGCCCGCTACGGCAGCAACGCGCTGACCAGCAGCGCCGGATCGCTTGACCTGTCGCTGAGTTCGTCCACCGAGACGTTCGGGCGGGTCTGGTCGCAACGGGAGCACCTGGAACCCCGGTACGGCACGTACTCGCTGACGTTCCTCGGCTCCCGGGTCGAGCCGATCGTCGGCAAGGCGGACCTGTACGGGCTGACGTCCCAGCTCAGCCAGCCGTACCTGATGAACACGGCGACGTTCGTGGCCATCCCGCTGCTCGACTACGGCCCGCTGGGCGCGGTGTTCTTCCTGGCCGCGCTGGGGCTGGCGGTGGGCGCGACCGAGCGGTGGTTCGAGTTCTCCCGGGCGCCGGCCGGGCAGCTGGCGCGGGCGTTCGTCGTCTACTTCGCACTGTTCGGCGTCTACGAGCTGTATCCGCTGATCTATCCGACCTGGCTGAGCCTGGTGCCCGGCCTCTGGGTGCTGCACCGGCTGGGCAGGAGCGCGGCATGACGTTCGACGGGCTCACCGTGGTCACCGTCCTCTACCGGTCCGCCGGCATGCTCGCCGAGACGCTGCCGACCTGGGTACGCAGCGCCGGTGACCTGCCGGTCCGGTTCGTCTTCGCGGACAACTGGCCCTCCGACGGGTGCGCCGAGGTGATCGCCGGGCACCTGCCCGCCGACCGGTACGCCTACCTGCCCGACGCCACGAACCCGGGCTTCGCGGCCGGCTGCAACCGGGCGGTGGCGACGGTGACCACGAGCCACCTGCTGCTGCTGAACCCGGACGTGTGGCTGCCGGACGACGCGCTGGCCCGGATCTGCGCCGCCGTCGCCGCCGAGCCGGACGCCCCGCTCGCTGTCGGCCTGGCCATGCACGGCGGCGAGTACGTGGGCATCGACCTCAACCCGGTGTCGCTGTTCATCGACAGGCGGGCCACCGCCGGCCGTACGCCGCTCGGACCGTCCGGGGGCGCGGCGGTCTTCCCGGCCGCGCTGTACCGGCGCTTCGGCGGCTTCGACGAGCACCTGTTCGCCTGGGGCGAGGACGCCGACCTGGCGTTCCGGCTCTACGCCTCCGGGCTGCGCACCCGGGGGCTGGACGTGGTGCTGCCGCACGCCGGCGGGCACAGCGTGGACGGCGACGACCGGTTGCAGGGGTTCCGGGCGTTCCTGCTGGCCCGCAACCGGCTGCTGGTCGCCGCCCGCACGTTCACCTGGCCGCTGCTGCTCGTGGCGGTGCCGGTGCTCGCGCTGGCGCACCTCGCGCTCGCCGCCCGGCGGGCCCGGCAGGGCCTGCTGCGCCCGTTCCTGCGCGGCATCGGACGCGGGCTGGCCGAAGGACCGGCGGCCCGCCGCCGCTGGACCGGGCGGCGGTTCGGGTTCGCGTCCCTGTTCGGCTACCTTTCCGCTCGGAGGGCGTGATGACGGCACAGCCGTGGACCGTGGTGACAGTCACCTACCACTCGGCGGACACGCTGCGCCGCTGCTGGCGCGGCCCGAAACCGTACGAGTGGCTGGTGGTCGACAACGCCTCCACAGACGACTCGGCGGCGGTCGCCGAGAAGCTGGGCGCGCGGGTGATCCGGCTGCCGGAGAACGTCGGCTTCTCCCGCGCCAACAACGTCGCGCTGCACCAGGCGACCGGCCGGTACGTGCTGTTCGCCAACCCGGACCTTGAGGTGCGCCCGGACGGGCTGGGCGCGCTGGCCCGGCACCTGGACACACACGGTGGGCTGGTCGCGCCGCAACTGCTGGCCACCGACGGCACACCACAGGCGAACGGGCGCGGCTTCCCGTACGCGACGGCGAAGCTCGGCAACCGCAAGGTGTGGCCGCTGTCCCGGCTGCACACCTCGTACCGGCTGGTGGCCGCGCCCGGCGAGACACGCCACGTCGCCTGGGTGATGGGCGCGGCGGTCGCCGGCCGGACCGCCGACGTCACCGCGCTGGGCGGGTGGAACGAGCGGTTCTTCCTCTACTACGAGGACCACGAGCTGGGGCTGCGCGCCTGGCGGCACGGGTTGCCGGTGGCGGTGCTCGGTGACGTGCGGTGGACCCACCACTGGGCCCGCGCGACCAACTCGGTGCGCTGGTCCCGGGCGCACACGCTGGAGCTGCGCAGCGCCCGGACGTTCTTCGGCATGTTCCCGGAGTTCCTGGTCGGCCTGCCACGGCCGGCCCGCCGGCACCGTCTGGCCGCCGGATCGGTGGGTACTGCGGTGCCGCCGGTCCCGTCCGTTCCGGGCCATGCCGGGGAGTGATCGAGGCCGGTCGCGGGGCCGCTGACGTGAATGAGGCTTTGATACCGTCTCGCCGTGTCCGTGACACGCCCGGCCTTCTCCCCCTCGACGGCGCCCGCGTCGGCGACGCCGGTGGCGTCGCGGCCGGGCACGCCCGCCGAGGTCGTCGCCGTCGCGTGGGACCGGCTGAGCCGGTCCCCGTACTGGGCCGTCGCGGGCCTGCTTGTCACGCTCGGCGCGGTGCTGCGGATCCGGCAGTGGGCGTACGCGCGCAGCTTCTGGAGCGACGAGCTCTACATCGCGCACAACATCCGGGAGCGCGGCTACCTGGACCTGTTACGGCCGTTGGCGTTCAGCCAGTCGGCGCCGCCCGGCTGGCTGTGGCTGGAACGGTTCGCGTTCGCGCAGTTCGGCGACGGTGAGCGGGCGCTGCGGCTGGTGCCGCTGCTGTTCGGGCTGGCGCTGCTGCCGCTCGTGGCGTGGCTCGGCCGGCGACTCCTGCCGCCGCTCGCCGCGCTGGCGGCGCTGCTGCTGGTCGCCGTCGCGCCGTTCCTGATCGGCTACTCCAACGAGCTGAAGCAGTACAGCGCCGAGGCGTTCGCCGTCACGCTCGTGGTCGGGCTGGCGCTGCTGCTCGTCCGGAACGGTCCGACCTGGGCCGGGTCGGCGGTGTTCTGGTCGGTCGCGGCGGTCGCGGCGTTCGTCAGCACGTTGTCCATTCCGGTCACCGGCGCGCTCGGCGTGCTGATCGGCGGGTACGCGTTGTCCCGCCGGGACCGGCAGTGGACGAGCAGGTGGCGTGACCTGGGCCGGTTCCTCGCCCCGGCGCCGGCCTGGGCCGTGGTGGCGCTCGTGGTGTACGTGCTGTTCCTCGCGCCGGGGCTCGCCGATCAGCAGCTCGCCGCGTACTGGCGGGGAAAGTCGATCTACCCGGCCCACTCGCTGACCGACCTGCCCGCCACTGTGGAATGGCTCGCGGCGACGTACCGGAGTCTCGCCACCGTGCCGTTCGTGGCCTGGTCGGCATGGGTCGTCGTACCGCTGCTGGTGCTGGGCACGGCGGCCGGGCTGCGCCGGCTGTCGACCGTCGCGGTGCTGGTGCTGCTCACACCGCTGGCAGCAGGGCTGGCCGGCGCGGCGGTGTCGGTCTACCCGTTCAACGGCCGGCTGGCGCTGTACGCGGTGCCGGCCTGCCTGTTGCTCGCCGCGCTCGCCGTGGCGCCGCCACCACAGCGCGCCGGCCTGCCCGCCCGGGTCAGGTGGGCGGTGGGGGTGGTGCTGCTGCTCGCGCTCGCCGTGCCGCAACTGGCCACCGCCGTCGTGGCGACTGTGCATCCGGCGCGGGCCTTCGCCCAGGGCGGCGGCGCCAACGCGGTCGACTACCGGGGCGCGCTGCGCCACCTGGACGACAAACGCCGCCCGGGTGACCTGGTGCTGGCCACCACCGTCTCGTGGAACGCCCAGGCGTGGTACGGCCCACCGGCCGACGCGTACGTGGTCGCGGCCGGGCCGGGCGGCTGCCCGGGGCGGACCGTGTCGACGCTGCTGCCCGGCCGGTCCCGGGTCTGGCTGTTCCAGGCCACCGACTGGGCCGACGCCGCGAACCGGGACGTCATCGTCCGGCTCGGCGGCAGTGGCGTGGCGGTCACCGAGCGGCAGTTCGGCGGTGCGCGTGTGGTCCGCTTCGACCTCGCAGCGGGCGTCACCAAGGGCGGCGACGTCTGCCTGGTGCCACCGCCCAACGGGGCGGCTGTCCGCTAGCTGTGGCGCTGCCAGAGGTCGCGCAGCGCGTCCCAGTTGCCGCCGAGCCCGGCCCCGCACGGCGTCTCCATGTAGATCGCGCTGGTGTCGTTGTCCCGGCCCCACCAGATGCCGCAGACCGGGCGGCCGTCCTGGCCGTTGCCGGCGTACTCGACGTAGCTGCCCTGCGCCCCGCTGACACCGCCGGTGGCCGGCCCGGCCTCCCGCATGCCCGGCGCGAGCGCACGGCCGATGATGCCCATCTGCTGGCGGAAGGCGCGAGCCGCCTCCTTCTTCTCGGCCGACTCGTACTCGGCGAAGTGCAGCGACACGCCCAGGTAGCGGCAGAAGACATGCTGCTTCTCGCCCGCGGCGAGCCCGGGGCCGCTCTTCTCGGTGTTGATCGCGCAGCCGCCCACCCCGTCGAGCCACGGCTCGGCGATCGGCATGAGCGTGGCGTCGAACTTCGCCTTGTTCAGCGACTGCTGGGTGGCCTCGTAGAGCGCCGGCGAGGTGCTGGCCACCGGAGTGGACGGTTCGCCTCCGTCGGCGAGCGAGCGCCCGGCCAGCAGCCCGGCGCCACCGGCCAGCACCGCCGCCATGACCACGCCGCCGATCCACAGGCCGGTACGGCTCTTGGGCGGACGGGCGACCGGTGCGATCCGGGGCCCTCCGGTGGCCACGAGCGGGTCCGAGGCGCCGGCCTGGGCCGGGATCGCCCGCACCGGCATGCCCGGCGACACCGGCATACCTGGTGACACCGGCATACCTGGTGACACCGGAGCGCCTGCGGAGACAGGTGCGCCGGAGACCGGCTGCTGGGGCGCCATCGCCCACGGCTGCGGGCTCCACGGCAACTGCGGCGGCGACGAGACCTGCCGCGGCGGCGCGGACACCGGCGGGGGCGGCGGAAGGATCTCGGCGGTGGCGGTGCGCTGGTAGTCCATGCCCAGGCTGCGGAACAGCCGCTCGGCCGCGCCGTCCTCTTCGGAGGGGTACGCCACCCAGGGCTGGCCGGCGGCGAAGTCGGAGTTGACGTACCGGTGGCCGCCGGGCGTCTGGGCCAGCACGTTCGCCGCGTTGGTGAACGCCTCGCGCCAACGCTGGTCCCCGGCTGCGGCACCGTCCAGCACCGCGACGGTCAGCGCGCGGTCCTGCCCGTCGAGTGCGGCCCAGGCCCTGCCGACCTGGCACTCCCCCAGCACCTCGGTGAACCTGTACGGACCTTCCGGCTGCATGCCCCACTCCTCTGCTCACCCGCCGTGCGGATAGTACAGAGAGCACGCTCATCAGATCTCTTTGCGGTCGCGCCGCCCTTGCGTACTGAAAGTTTTCATGCATAGAGTCGCAGTGTGAATGAAAGCGGTGCGGCCACCCCCGACCGCCTGCTCGACCTGTTCCACGGCGTGCGGCTCACCCCGACCCAGCGCCGCATCGCCCACTGCCTGGTGCGGCACGCGGGCGCGGCGGCGTACCTGTCCGCCGCCGAAGTGGCCGAGCTGGCCGGCGTCAGCCAGCCGTCGGTGACCCGGTTCGCCATGGCGCTCGGGCACGACGGCTATCCCGCGCTGCGCCGCCGCCTGCGGGAACTCACGGTCACCGAGCCGGCCGCACCGACCACCGGGAACGCGCTGCAACGGGCGGTGCACGCCGAGCGGGACAACCTGGACCGGCTCGCCGCGCAGCTCGCCGACGCCGACCGGGTCGCCGAGGTGGGGAGGTTGCTGGCGGTCAGCCGTCCGCTGCCGGTGCTCGGGCTGCGCGCCGCCGCGCCGCTGGCCGCATACTTCGCGTATTTCGCCGCGAAGGTGCACCCGGACGTGCGGGTGCTCGACGACGGCGGCAGCATGCTCGTCGACCGCCTGGACCAGGCCGTCGCGGCCGGCGCGACGGCGCTGCTCGCGTTCGTGCTGCCCCGCTACCCCCGGGAGACCCTCGACGCGCTGCGCGAGGCCCGCGACGCCGGGCTGACGGTCGTGGCGATCACCGACTCGCCGGTGAGCCCGGCCACCGAGTACGCCCAGGTGGTGCTGCCCGCCGCCGTCGGCGCCGACCTGGTCTTCGACCTGCACACCGCCCCGATGACGCTGGCCATGGTGGTGCTCCAGGCGATCTGCGACGCCGCACCGGCCGAGACCCAGAACCGGCTCGAGGCGTTCGAGTCGTCCGCCGCCCGCCGCCAGTTGTTCCTCGGCTGAGAGGAGTACGAGATGCACCAGCCCGTCCGCGCCGCTCGCGGCACCGCACGCACCGCGAAGGGGTGGCCGCAGGAGGCCGCCCTGCGGATGCTGATGAACAATCTCGACCCGGAGGTGGCCGAGCGTCCCGAGGACCTGGTGGTCTACGGGGGCACCGGAAAGGCCGCCCGGGACTGGCCGTCCTATCACGCGCTGGTGCGCACGCTGACCGACCTGCGCGACGACGAGACGATGCTCGTGCAGTCCGGCCGCCCGGTCGGGGTCATGCGCACCCACGAGTGGGCGCCGCGCGTGCTGCTCGCCAACTCCAACCTGGTCGGCGACTGGGCCACCTGGCCGGAGTTCCGCCGCCTGGAGTCGCTGGGCCTGACCATGTACGGGCAGATGACCGCCGGCTCCTGGATCTACATCGGCACCCAGGGCATCCTCCAGGGCACGTACGAGACGTTCGCCGCGGTGGCCGAGAAGCGGTTCGGCGGCACGCTCGCCGGCACGCTGACGCTCACCGCCGGATGCGGCGGGATGGGCGGGGCGCAGCCGCTCGCGGTCACCATGAACGGCGGTGTCTGCCTGGTCGTGGACGTGGACCGGTCCCGGCTGGAGCGGCGGGCGCACGACCGCTACCTCGACGAGATCGCCGGCTCGCTGGACGACGCGGTCGAGCGGGCGCTCGCCGCGAAGCGGGACCGGCGCGCCCTGAGCGTCGGGGTGGTCGGCAACGCCGCCACCGTCTTCCCCGAGCTGCTGCGCCGGGGCGTGGCCATCGACATCGTGACCGACCAGACCAGCGCGCACGACCCGCTGTCGTACGTGCCGGAGGGCGTGGACCTCGGCGACGCCCGGGACTACGCGGCGGCCAAGCCGGCCGAGTTCACCGACCGGGCCCGGGCGTCGATGGCGAAGCACGTCGAGGCGATGGTCGGCTTCCTGGACGCGGGCGCGGAGGTCTTCGACTACGGCAACTCGATCCGGGGCGAGGCCAAGCTCGGCGGATACGAGCGGGCGTTCGACTTCCCCGGGTTCGTGCCCGCGTACATCAGGCCGTTGTTCTGCGAGGGCAAGGGCCCGTTCCGCTGGGCCGCGCTCTCCGGCGACCCGCGCGACATCGCGGCCACCGACCGGGCGATCCTCGACCTGTTCCCGGAGAACGAGTCGCTGGCCCGGTGGATCCGGATGGCCGGCGAGCGGGTCGCGTTCCAGGGCCTGCCGGCGCGGATCTGCTGGCTCGGCTACGGCGAGCGGGACCGCGCCGGGGTGCGGTTCAACGAGATGGTCGCGTCCGGCGAGCTGAGCGCGCCGGTGGTGATCGGCCGGGACCACCTGGACTGCGGCAGCGTGGCCAGCCCCTACCGGGAGACCGAGGCGATGGCCGACGGCTCCGACGCGATCGCCGACTGGCCGCTGCTGAACGCGCTCGTCAACACCGCCAGCGGCGCGTCCTGGGTGTCCATCCACCACGGCGGCGGGGTCGGCATCGGCCGGTCCATCCACGCCGGGCAGGTCTGCGTGGCCGACGGCAGTGAGCTGGCCGGGCAGAAGATCGAGCGCGTGCTGACGAACGACCCGGCGATGGGCGTGATCCGGCACGTCGACGCCGGCTACGACGACGCCCGCGCGGTAGCCGAGCGCACCGGCGTGCGCGTCCCGATGGCCGAGGGCGACCTGTGACGGACCTGGCGGAGCGGTTCCGGGAACTGTGGGACGAGATCGCGCCGGTGGGGCGGGACGCCGGCAGCGGCGGCTACCTGCGCTACGCGCTGACCGAGCCGGAGCGCGCGCTGCGCGCCTGGTTCCGAGAGCAGGCCGACCGGCGGGGCATGCCGGTGTCGCAGGACGGCAACGGCAACCTGTTCGCCTGGTGGGGCGACCCGGAGACCGGGGGCGCGGTGCTCACCGGCAGCCACTTCGACTCGGTGCCGCACGGCGGCGCGTACGACGGTCCGCTCGGCATCGTCAGCGCGCTCCTCGCCGTGGACGAGCTGCGGGCCGCGGACGTCACCCCGGACCGGCCGGTGGTGGTGGCCGCGTTCGTGGAGGAGGAGGGCGCGCGGTTCGGCGTACCCTGCCTGGGGTCGAGGCTGCTCACCGGCGAGATCGACGTCGACCGCGCGGCCGGGCTGCGCGACCAGGCCGGGACGACCTTCGCCGAGGCGCTGGGCGAGCGGCCGGCGGGCGCCGGCCCGGCGCTGCTCGGCCGCTTCGCGGCCTTCGTGGAGCTGCACGTCGAGCAGGGCCGCGCGCTGGTCGACCGGGACGCGCCCGTCGCGGTGGCCTCCGCGATCTGGCCGCACGGCCGGTGGCGGTTCGACTTCACCGGCGAGGGCAACCACGCGGGTACGACAAGGATGGCCGACCGCCGCGACCCGATGCTCACCTACGCGTTCACGGTGCTGGCGGCGAACAAGGAGGCCCGGCTGCGCGACGCGCACGCCACTGTGGGCCGGGTGTCGGTCGAGCCGAACGCCACGAACGCGATCCCGTCCCGGGTCACCGGCTGGCTGGACGCGCGGGCGGCCGAGGCGGAGACGCTGTACGGTCTGGTCGAGGCGGTACGCACCAAGGCCGCCGACCGGGCCGGCCGCGACGGGACGGCGCTGACCTGCACGCAGGAGTCGGCGACCCCGCTCGTCGCGTTCGACCGCGGGCTGGCCGACCGGCTGGCCGCGCTGCTCGACGCGCCGGTGCTGCCCACCGGCGCCGGGCACGACGCGGGCGTGCTGGCGGCGCACCTGCCCACCGCGATGCTGTTCGTGCGCAACCCGACCGGGGTGTCGCACTCCCCCGCCGAGGCGGCCACCGACGCCGACTGCGCCGCCGGGGTGGCCGCCCTGGCCCGGGTGCTGGAGGATCTGGCATGCCGCTGACCCGCTGGCTGGCCGAGTACGCCTGGCTGCCCGACCGTGCCGAACCCACCCGGGACGTGCTGATCGAGGCCGTCGACGGGCGGTTCACAGCGGTCACCCCGCTGGGCCGCGACAGCCCGCCGACCGCCGGGGTGGAGGTACTCGGCGACGCGGTCCCGCTGCCCGGGCTGACCGTGCCCGGCCTGGCGAACGCCCACTCGCACGCGTTCCACAGGGCGCTGCGCGGGCGCACCCACGACGGGCGCGGCGACTTCTGGTCCTGGCGCAGCCTCATGTACGCGATCGCGACCCGCCTCGACCCGGACACCTACCTGGCACTGGCCCGCGCCGTGTACGCGGAGATGGCGCTGGCCGGGATCACCTGCGTGGGCGAGTTCCACTACCTGCACCACGGTCCCGGCGGCACGCCGTACGACGACCCGAACGCCATGTCCGCCGCGCTGGTGGAGGCCGCCGCGCACGCCGGGATCCGGCTCACGCTGCTGGACACCGCGTACCTGGCCGGGGGCGTGGACGGCACGCCGCTGTCCGGGCCGCAACGCCGCTTCGGTGACGGCGACGCCCTGCGCTGGGCGGCGCGGGTGGACGCGTTCCGCCCGTCCGACGAGCACGTCCGGCTCGGCGCGGCCATCCACTCGGTACGCGCCGTCCCGGCCGAGCAGCTCGCCACGGTGGCCGGCTGGGCCGACCGCAACGGGCTGCCGCTGCACGTGCACCTGTCCGAGCAACCGGCCGAGAACGACGCCTGCCGGGCGGCGCACGGGTGCACCCCGGCACGGCTGCTGGCCGACCACGGGGTGCTCGGCCCGCACACCACGGCCGTGCACGCCACCCACCCGACCGCCGCCGACGTGGCGCTGCTCGGCGACAGCCGTACCCGCGTCTGCCTCTGCCCCACCACCGAACGCGACCTGGCCGACGGGATCGGCCCGGCCCGCCGGATGGCCGACGCGGGCAGCCCGCTCAGCCTCGGCAGCGACAGCCACGCCGTGGTGGACCTGTTCGAGGAGGCTCGCGCGGTCGAGCTGGACGAGCGGCTGCGTACCCGCAGGCGGGGGCACTTCACGCCGGCCGAGCTGGTCGGCGCCGCCACCATCGGCGGGCACGCCGCGCTGGGCTGGGGCGACGCCGGCCGGCTCGCCGTCGGGCAGCGCGCCGACCTGGTCACGGTACGGCTGGACAGCGCCCGCACCGCCGGGGTGCCGCCGGTCGGCGCGTTCTTCGCCGCCACCGCCGCCGACGTGACGAGCGTCGTGGTGGACGGCCGGCCCGTGGTGGCCGGCGGCCGCCACCTGACCGTCGACGTGCCCACCGAGCTGCGGGACTCGATCGCGGCGGTGACCGCGAAGGAGGATTCGTGATGCGCGGCAGCCTGCTCGTCGACCACATCGGCGAGCTGGTCACAAACGACGGCCGCGACGGCGACCCGCTGGGCATCCGGCGCGACGCCGCCCTGCTGGTCGAGGACGGGCAGGTGGCCTGGGTCGGGCCGGCCCGCGACGCGCCGGCCGCCGACCGGCGGATCGACGCCGGTGGCGCGGCGGTGTTGCCCGGCTTCGTGGACAGCCACGCCCACCTGGTCTTCGCCGGTGACCGGGCCGCCGAGTTCGCCGCCCGGATGGCCGGCGAGCCCTACACCGGCGGCGGCATCCGCACCACAGTGGGCGCCACCCGCGCGGCCTCCGACGACGACCTGCGCGCCATCGTGGGCCGGCTGCGCGCGGAGATGCTGCGGCAGGGCACCACCACCGTCGAGATCAAGAGCGGGTACGGCCTCACCGTCGCCGACGAGGCCCGCTCGCTGCGGATCGCCGCCGAGTTCACCGGGGACACCACGTTCCTCGGTGCGCACGTCGTCCCCGCCGAGTACGCGGGCCGCCCGGACGACTACGTGGGCATGGTCTGCGGGCCGATGCTCGCCGCCGCCGCGCCGTACGCCCGCTGGATCGACGTGTTCTGCGAGCGGGGCGCGTTCGACGCCGACCACGCGCGGGCGATCCTCGCCTGCGGGCAGGCCGCCGGTCTGGGTTTACGGGTGCACGCCAACCAGCTCGGCCCCGGGCCGGGCGTACGACTCGGCGTGGAGCTGGGGGCGGCCAGCGTCGACCACTGCACCCACCTGACCGACGCCGACGTCGACGCGCTGGCCCGCTCGGAGACGGTCGCCACGCTGCTGCCGGGCGCGGAGTTCTCCACCCGGTCGCCGTACCCGGACGCCCGGCGGCTGCTCGACGCGGGCGTCACAGTCGCGCTGGCCACCGACTGCAACCCCGGCTCGTCGTACACCTCGTCGATGCCGTTCTGCGTCGCTCTCGCCGTACGCGAGATGCGGATGACCCCGGCGGAGGCGGTGTGGGCCGCGACCGCCGGCGGGGCGGCTGCGCTGCGCCGCACCGACGTGGGGCGGCTGACCCCCGGGGCACGGGCCGACCTGGTCGTCCTCGACGCCCCGTCCCACCTGCACCTGGCCTACCGGCCGGGGGTGCCACTGATCCGCCAGGTTCTGCACAACGGAGTGCCGCGATGACCACAGTGACCATCCTGTCCACCGGGATCACCCCCGCCGACGTGCTCGCGGTGGCCCGTGGCACCGCCAAGGTCGTGCTCGACCCGGCCGCCACCGAGGCGATGGCGACCAGCCGGTCCATCGTGGACGGCATCGAGGCGGCCGGGCGGCCGGTGTACGGCGTCTCCACCGGCTTCGGCGCGCTCGCGAACACGTTCGTCGCACCGGAACGCCGGGCCGAGCTTCAGCACGCGCTGATCCGCTCGCACGCCGCCGGGGTGGGCGCGCCGATGCCGCGCGAGGTGGTACGCGCGATGATGCTGCTGCGGGTCCGCTCGCTGGCGCTCGGCCGCTCCGGGGTCCGCCCGCTCGTCGCCGAGGCGCTCGTCGACCTGCTCAACCACGAGGTCACGCCGTGGGTGCCCGAGCACGGCTCACTCGGCGCGTCCGGTGACCTGGCGCCGCTGGCGCACTGCGCGCTGGTGCTGCTCGGCGAGGGCTGGGTGCTCGGCCCGGGCGGTGACCGCATCCCGGCCGCCGACGCGCTGCGCCGGGTCGGGCTCAAGCCGGTGTCGCTCGCCGCCAAGGAAGGGCTGGCGCTGATCAACGGCACCGACGGCATGCTCGGCATGCTGCTGCTCGCCGTCTCCGACGCCCGGCACCTGTTCGCCATGGCGGACGTGACGGCGGCGCTGGCCATCGAGGCGATGCTCGGCTCGGAGCGGCCGTTCCTGCCCGAGTTGCACGCGATCCGCCCGCACCCGGGTCAGGCCGCGTCGGCGGCGAACATCCACCGGCTGTTGCAGGGCTCGGCGGTGATGGACTCGCACCGCGACGACCTGGCGCACGCGGTGCAGGACGCGTACTCGATGCGCTGCGCCCCGCAGGTGGCCGGCGCGGCCCGGGACACGCTCGACTTCGTCGAGGTGGTGGCCGGGCGGGAACTGCTGTCGGTGGTGGACAACCCGGTGGTGCTGCCGGACGGGCGCGTCGAGTCGACTGGGAACTTCCACGGGGCGCCGCTCGGCTTCGCCGCCGACTACCTGGCCATCGCCGCCGCCGAGGTGGGCGCGATCGCCGAGCGCCGGGTGGACCGGCTGCTGGACGTCACCCGCTCCCGGGACCTGCCCGCCTTCCTGTCCCCCGACGCCGGGGTGAACTCCGGGCTGATGATCGCCCAGTACACGGCCGCCGGGATCGTGGCGGAGAACCGCCGGCTCGCCGCGCCCGCCTCGATCGACTCGCTGCCCACCAGCGGGATGCAGGAGGACCACGTCTCGATGGGCTGGGCGGCCACCAAGAAGCTGCGCACCGTGCTGGACAACCTGACCAGCCTGCTCGCGGTGGAGTTGCTGGCGGCCGTACGCGGGCTTCAGCTCCGCGCGCCGCTGACACCGTCGCCCGCCGGACGGGCCGCCGTCGCGGCGCTCGGCGAGGTCATCGGCGAGCCGGGGCCGGACGTATTCCTCGCGCCGCTGATGGAGGCCGCCCGAGCGGTCGTCGGCGGACCCGAGCTGCGGGCCGCGATCGAACGGGAGGTCGGACCGCTGGCCTGAGCGATGACGTCGCCGGCCCGGCGGCCCTGACCGGGTCAGGGGCCGGCGCATGCATCACCGTCGCCGTGGGCCTCGGCTCAGTGATAGGCGGGAGCATGGCTCAGCAACGCGACAGCATCCGCGTCCGGGGTGCCGGGGTCGGCCTGGAAGGCGACGAACCGCTGCCCGTCGGGGGCGGTGAGGACCTCGGAGGTCAGCTCCAGCCGCCCCACTCCGGGGTGCTGGAAGGTGCGACGCGAACCGCTCTTCACCCGTACGTCGTAGTGCCGCCACAGCGCCGCGAACTCCTCGCCGACCCCGGACATCTCACTGACCAACCGGGCCAGTTCGGGTGAGTCGGGGTCGACGGCGGCGACGGTACGCAGGTGCGCCACGCAGTCCTCGGCCATCCGCCGCCACGGGGTGAACAGCGTGCGGGCGGCGGGATGGCCGAAGACGTACCGGATCAGGTTGCGCCGCTCCGCCGGCCACTGCTCGATCCCGGCCAGCAGCCGGTAGCCCTCCGGATTGGCGGCGAGGACGTCGCTGGTGGGGCTCAGCACGTACGCCGGGGTGGGTCGGACGCTCGCCAGCAACAGCCGCAGTCCCGGCCGCACGCCGGTGGCCGGGCGGGGTCGGCGCGCACGCCGACCGGCCGCGTTGCCGGCCAGCGCGTGCAGGTGGGCGCGCTCGTCGCCGGTGAGGCGTAGCGCCGAGGCGAGCGCGTCGAGGACCGCGGGTCCCGGGTTGGTGTCCCGGCCGCGTTCCAGCCGGATGTAGTAGTCGACGCTCACCCCGGCCAGGGTCGCCAACTCCTCCCGGCGCAGGCCAGGCGTCTGCCGCCGCCCGGTGCCCGGCGGCAGCCCCACGTCGGCCGGGGCGATCCGGCCCCGCCGGTTGCGCAGGAACTCGCCCAGGGCGGCACGGTCGACCATCCGCCAAGTCTCGCAGCCCCGGATCGGGCCCGGGTGGCCCTGTCAGGGCCTGTCCCCGCGCGGTCTCCCGCCCGGGCCGACCGGCCGGGAACCTGGGTGGCATGACACGATCTCGGATCCTCATCGTCGGCGGCGGCTCGGGCATGGGGCTGGCGCTGGCGGAACTGCTGCTGCGCGGCGACGCGGAGGTGACCATCGCCGGCCGCTCCGCCGACCGGCTGGCCGCCGCGGCCCGGCGCCTGGACGCCCCGGACCGGCTGCGCACCCACCCGGTCGACGTCACCGACGAGGCGCAGGTACGACGGCTGGCAGGCGAGTGCGGACAACTCGACCACGTGGTGGTCACCGCCGCCGACGCGGCCGGAGCGTACGCGCCGCTGGCGGAGTTCGACCTCGACGCGGCGCGATCGGTCCTGGGCACCAAGGTGCTCGGCCCGTGGCTGGTCGCCAAGCACGTCACGGTGGCCCCGACCGGCTCGCTCACCTTCACCTCGGGCATCGCCGCCTACCGGCCCGCCCCGGGCGGCTCGATGATGGCGACGGCCAACGGGGCGTTGGAGTCACTGGTGCGGGCGTTGGCGCTGGAGCTCGCCCCGGTCCGGGTCAACGCGGTCTCACCGGGCTGGGTGGACACCCCGATCTGGGAGACCCTCGCCGGCGAGGCCAGGCAGGCGCGGTTGGCGGCCATGGCGCAGCGGCTGCCGGGCGGCCGGGTGGGTGATCCGGCCGACATCGCCCGGGCTTTCGTGGCGGTGCTGGAGAACAGCTTCATCACGGGGACGGTGCTGCACGTCGACGGGGGGCACCGGCTGGTCTGACGGACGGTCTTCTCGCCGTCCGCGTCGAGCGGACGGCGAGGACGGCCCGGTCAGACGGCCGGCGGGAGCACCTTGGCGACCAGCTTGGCCAGCTCCCGCAGCGCCTTGCCCCGGTGGCTGACCGCGTCCTTCTCCTCGGGGGTCAGCTCCGCGTTGGTCCGCTCCTGCCCGTCGCCCAGGAAGATCGGGTCGTAACCGAAGCCGCCCTCGCCGCGCGGCGCGCGCAGCAGCCGGCCGGACTGGCGGCCGTCGACCAGGTGCTCCTTGCCGCCCGGCAGCACCAGCGCGACGGTGCAGACGAACGCGGCGCCCCGGTGCTCGTCCGGCACGTCGCCGACCTGGTCGAGCACGAGCTGGAGGTTGGCCCGGTCGTCGCCGTGCCGGCCGGACCAGCGGGCGCTGAACACACCCGGCATGCCGTTGAGGGCGTCCACGGCCAGGCCGGAGTCGTCGGCGATGGTCGGCAGGCCGGTGCGCCGGCAGCCCTCCCGCGCCTTGATCAGCGCGTTCTCGCCGAACGTGAGGCCGGTCTCCGGTAGCTCCGGGTACTCCTCGACGTCGTCGAGCCCGAGCAGGGCGATCCGGTGCGCGCCGAGTGCGCCGTCCAGGATGCGCTGGAGTTCGACGAGCTTCTTCCGGTTCCGGGTGGCGAGCAGGACCTTGTTCATGACGAGAGCGCCTTCCGCTGCGCGTCGGCCAGTTCCAGACAGCCCGCCACGCCCAGGTCGAGCAGCGCGTCGAGCTGGTCGCGGGCGAAGACGCCCGCCTCACCGGTGCCCTGCACCTCGACGAAGTCGCCCGTGCCGGTGCAGACCACGTTCATGTCGACCTCGGCGGTGACGTCCTCGGCGTAGCAGAGGTCGAGCATCGGCTCGCCGCCGATCACCCCGACGCTCACCGCGGCCACCGACCGGTGCATCACCTTCTCCACCTTGCCGGCCAGCGCCTTGCGCTCGGCCAGCCAGGTCACCGCGTCGTGCAGCGCGACGTACGCGCCGGTGATCGCGGCGGTACGGGTGCCGCCGTCGGCCTGGAGCACGTCGCAGTCCAGCACGATCGAGTTCTCGCCGAGCGCCTTGAGGTCGACGCACGCGCGCAGGCTGCGGCCGATCAACCGGGAGATCTCGTGGGTCCGCCCGCCGACCTTGCCGCGGACGCTCTCCCGGTCGGAGCGGGTGTTCGTGGCCCGGGGCAGCATCGCGTACTCGGCCGTCACCCAGCCCAGCCCGGAACCCTTGCGCCAGCGGGGCACGCCCTCGGTGACGCTGGCCGTGCAGAGGACCCGGGTCGCGCCGAACTCGACGAGCACCGAGCCCTCCGGGTGGGTGCTCCAGCCCCGGGTCAGGGTCACCGGTCGGAGTTGGTCGGGCTGCCGCCCGTCAGGTCGCGCCATGCCTGCACCCTATGCGGTGCGGTGAGCGCACCGCCCGCGGGTGCCCGCCGAGGAGGACCGGCCGCCGCCGGGCTCAGACGTCGTAGCAGGCGCCGGGCCGGACCACGTCCAGCGGCCCGGCATACGCCCCGGCCGCCGCCTCCACCGTCTGCGACTCGCTGCCCCAGGCGGATACGAGATGGGTGAGCAGGAGCCGCCCCACCCCCGCCTTGGTGGCCGCCTCGCCGGCCTCCCGGCCGGTCAGGTGCAGGTCCGGCGGGTTCTCCACGCCGTCCATGTAGCTCGCCTCGCACAGGAACACGTCGGCGTCCTGGGCCAGGCGCAGCAACGCGTCGCAGGGCGCGGTGTCGGCGGAGTAGCAGAACACCCGGCCGCCGTGCTCCAGCCGCACCCCGTACGTCTCGACCGGGTGGTTCATCCGGTCGACGGTGACGGTGAACGGGCCGATCGGGAACGTGCCCGGCTGGAGGCCGTAGAACTGGTAGACGTCCTCCACCGAGCCCTCCTCCTGCCCGTACGCGCTGGCCAGCCGGTCCGGCGCACCGGAGGGGGCGTACATCGGCAGGGGCGGGTACGGGCCGTCCGGTGCGTACCGGCGCACCACGACGTAGTTGACGGCGTCGAACATGTGATCGCAGTGCAGGTGGGTGAGCAGGATGGCGTCGGGGGCGTGCAGCCCCACGTAGCGCTGGAGCGTGGAGAGCGAGCCCGCCCCGAAGTCGATCAGGAGCCGGAAGCCCTCGGCTTCCAGCAGGTAGGCCGAACACGGAGATTCGGGACCCGGGAAGCTGCCCGCGCAGCCAAGGACGGTCAGTCTCATCCGGTGGCCTCGATCTCACCATGCGTAGTCGACGCGCCAGCGGCGGCGCCGCCGATGATCTCTACCGACGCGCTCGCCACGCTGCGCAGCCTACGCGTCGCCCGGTCGAGCAAGAATCATCTGCCGGAAGTTGTCATCAACGTGACACCGACACGCGTCCGTGACGGGCGAGACCGGCGGTCCGGCCGGCGGGCGAACCACCGACCGGACCGGCCATCGGCCCGTCAGGCCCAGAGCTGACCCTCCAGGGCCTCCTCCGCGTCGGCGAGGGTGCCGCCGTACGCGCCGGTCGAGAGGTATTTCCAGCCTCCGTCGCAGACCACGAACGCCACGTCGGCACGGCGGCCGTCGCGGACCGCCTCGTGCGCCACCGCGAGCGCGGCGTGCAGGATCGCGCCGGTGGAGAACCCGGCGAAGATGCCCTCCACCTCGACGAGCTGCCGGGTCCGCAGCACGGCGTCCCGGGTGCCCACGGAGAAGCGGCGGGACAGCACGCCGGCGTCGTACAGCTCGGGCACGTAGCCCTCGTCGATGTTGCGCAGGCCGTAGACCAGCTCGCCGTAGCGCGGCTCGGCCGCCACGATCTGGATGCCCTCGACCTTCTCCCGCAGGTAACGCCCGGTGCCCATGAGCGTGCCGGTGGTGCCCAGCCCGGCGACGAAATGGGTGATGCCCGGCAGGTCCTGCAACAGCTCCGGCCCGGTCGTCTCGTAGTGCGCCCGGGCGTTCGCCTCGTTGCCGTACTGGTAGAGCATCACCCAGTCCGGGTGCTCGGCGGAGATCTGCTTGGCGGTCGCGACCGCCTGGTTCGAGCCGCCCGCCGCCGGCGAGAAGATGATCTCCGCGCCGTACATGCGGAGCAGTTGCACCCGCTCGGTGGAGACGTTCTCCGGCATCACACAGACCAGGCGGTAGCCGCGCAGCTTCGCCACCATGGCCAGCGAGATGCCGGTGTTGCCGCTGGTCGGCTCCAGGATGGTGTCACCCGGACGCAGCCGGCCGGCCTCCTCTGCCGCGCGGACCATGAACAGCGCCGCGCGGTCCTTGATGCTGCCGGTCGGGTTCCGGTCCTCCAGCTTGGCCCAGAGCCGCACCGGCGGCGCCCCCTCGGGCACCGTCGGCGAGAGCCGGGGCAGGCCGACCAGCGGCGTGCCGCCGCAGGCGTCGAGCAGGCTGTCGTACCGCGTCATCGCGGCCCCCTCAGCGGGCGGCGCGCGAGGAGACCGCGTGCGAGGCGATCGCCGCGGCGGCCGCGAAGCCGAACGCGCCACCGGCCACGGCCGGCAGGATGGTCACGCTGTCGCCGTCGTTGAGCTTGGCGTCGAGCGCGCCGAGGAAGCGGACGTCCTCGTCGTTGACGTAGACGTTGACGAACCGGTGCAGCGCGCCCGCGTCGGTGACCAGGCGTGCCTTCAGGCCGCCGTGCCGGGAGTCCAGGTCGGTGAGCAGGTCGGCGAGCGTGTCGCCGCTGCCCTCGACGACCTTCGCGCCGCCGGTGTAGCTGCGCAGGATGGTGGGGATGCGAACCTCGATGGCCATGATGTCTCGTGCTCCTCGTTCGGGATCGTGCCAGGTGACGGGAAAAGGAAGGTGCCGGCGCTGAAGGTCAGCGGTCGGAACACTCGTAGTCGACCGTCGCCGGGCTCTGCCCGAACATGTAGGACTGGACGGCGTTCGGGTCCACGCCCGCATCCACGATCTTCACCGGCTCCTCGGTGATCACGCCGTCGACGATCCGGAAGGAGCGGATCTCCTCGGTGTCGGGCTCGCGGGTCGAGACGAGCAGGTAGTGCGCGCCCGGCTCGCCGGCGAAGGAGACGTCGGTACGCGACGGGTAGGCCTCCGTCGCGGTGTGCGAGTGGTAGATGACGACCGGTTCCTCGTCACGGTCGTCCATCTCCCGCCACACCCGCAGCTGCTCCATCGAGTCGAACTCGTAGAACGTCATGGAGCGGGCGGCGTTGTCCATCGGGATGTGCCGGGTCGGGGTGTCACTGCCGACGGGGCCGGCGACCACGCCGCACGCCTCGTCCGGGTGGTCCCGACGCGCGTGGGCGACGATCGCGTCGATGATCGACCGGTCGATGCTCAGCACGCCTGCCAGCCTAGCCCCTGGTCACCCCGGGCGGCGAGGTGGCGACCGTCACCACTCAGTCGATGAGCGCGTTGAGCAGGGACTCCTGGAGATAACCGAGATAGCGGTAGACCGACAGTTGGAACACCCGGGACGAACCCGGGTCATCGGCCACCGCGTCGTCGAGTTCCTCGTCCAGGTCGGTGCCGTCCTTGATCTCCAGGCGTACGCCCATCGCCAGCCGGGCGTCGTTGAGCGCGCGCAGCCAGGCCTCGGCCGCCTCCGCGTCCAGCCGTACCTCGCCACCGGCGTCGCCGTCGGGCAGCGCGGCGAGGATCGCGCCCGCCTGGTCGATCTTGGCGGTCTTCAGGTCGCCCTCGGTGTAGCGGCGGAACTCGGCGGTGCCGGCGTCGTCGTCCGGGTAGACGTCGGGAAAGAGCCGCCCGACCACCGGGTCGGTGTGGTCGAAGCCTTCGGTCAGCAGGCCGACCACCTCGCCTGCGACCTTGCGCAGTACGCGGACCTCGTCGACCGCGAACGTGGCCACGTAGTGGTCGCCCCGGCGGCGGAACATGCTCATGACCTCTCCACCGTCGCCCAGAGCCCGTACGCGTGCAGCTGCGCCGCGTCGTGCTCCATCCGCTCCCGGGCGCCGCTGGAGACCACGGCCTTGCCCTTGTGGTGCACGTCCAGCATGAGCCGCTCCGCCTTCTCCCGGCTGTACCCGAAGAGCTTCTGGAACACCCAGGTCACATACGTCATCAGGTTGACCGGATCGTCCCAGACGATGGTCACCCACGGCCGGTCGGAGACCGGCACCTCTTCGGTGTCCGGCGTCTCGACCGGCGCAACCTGTGGAGCCGCCATGCCCCCCATCGTGCCACCGGATCCCGGGAACCGATGAACCGGAACGGCGCGCCGGTCGTCGTCACCCGCCCGGGCCGCGTACGCGAGCCCGGGTCGCCGCCGGCCGGCGGCCCCGTCAGGCCAGCAGGATGCCGTGGTCGACAGCATCGGCGAGCACCGTGCCCAGCGAGAGCCGGATCACCTCGAAACGTCGGGACACCTCGCGGGACAGTTCGAGCTCGACCTCGCGCAGCGTGCGCTGGGCCCAGGAGCGGGCGGCGTTCGGATCGTCGTTGCCGGGCGCCCGCCAGTGCTGCCAGCAGCCGCCGTTGAGGGCGACGCCGACCGGCGGGAGGACCTCGTCGCGCGACGCGCCGGGCAGTCCGGCCAGCGCGTCCAGGGCACCGGGACCGGTCAGCCCGGCGACGCCCGCCGTGCTGGTCACCAGGAGCACCCGGTCCAGCTCGGCGGCGTCCGGGTGGTCGGCCACACCTCGCCGCAGCGCATGGATGATCCGCCGGCGTACGCCCTCGGCCGGCGGCTCGCCGAAGACCCGGGCCGCGGCCTCGTCGACCAGGTCCCGCACGGCCTCGTCGCACTGTGCGGTGGCGAGCTGCGACAGCGCTTCCAGCTCCCGGTCGAGCAGCGGAGGAAGGCCGGCGCAACCGGCCCCGAAGACGATCTCCTGCACCACCCGCAGGTGGATGTTCGCCAGCTCCAGGGCGAGGTGCTGCCGGATCCGGTGGGCGCAGGCGCGGGCCTGGCGGTCGATCCGGTCGGCCAGCTCGCCCGGCTCGACGCCGGCCGGCACCGGCACCCGGCCGGGCGCGCCGTCCGGTGCCGGCGGGCCGGCGGTGCGGCGCCGCACCTCGTCGGCCCAGCCCACCAGCGCGCGGCGCAGGCGCGGCAGCTCGGCCCGCCGGGCCGGGAACCACCGGGCCCGGTCGAGCGCCGGGACCGCGGCCAGCAACGTCGCGCGGTGCGCCTCGGTGGAGACCGACACCGGGTCGAGCCGGCCGGTGGACCCGGACCGGCCGGGCGACGGCACCGCAGCCACCCGGCCCGGTGCCTGCCCGCCGTCGCCCGGCGGGCCGGTCACGCCGGGCGTGACGGCGAAGAACACCTCGACCCGGGTACGCGCCACCTCGGCCAGCAGATGCAGCTCGGCCGCGCTGAACGCCTGGTCGGCGGAGATCACGAAGAGCAGCGCGCCGGCCCGGCCGACAGCGTCGCGCAGGACCCGGGCGCCGGCCACCCCCAGCGTGCCGGTGTCCGGGGTGTCGACCACCGTGAAGTGCCGCAGCAGCGGATCGGGCAGGCCCAGCTCGACCCGCCGGGGTGGCCGGGCCGAAGCGGCGGCCGGCGGGGCGGCGTCGTAGAGCTGCGGCCGGCGGTAGCCCGGGACGTACGCCGCGCGGGTGACGGTGGTGGCGTGCCGGACCAGCAGGTTACTTCCCGGCGGCACGGCGAGCGTCGCGGCCTCGGCCCGGAGCAGGCCGGCGATCAGCTCGCGCCGGTTCGCACCGGCCGGACCGGCGACGACCACGACGCTCGGATCGTCCGGGCCGGCGGTGGTCACCACGGGCCGGGCCGGCTGCGGGACCCGTCCGGAGCGCTGGGCCCGGCGGCGCGGCTCGGGCACGTCGACCGAGGGGAGCGGACCTGGCGTCATCAGGTGGCCTCCCGGTGAGGCGACCAGGGGGGCGGTCGCGGGATTTCCCCCGATTGCAGGGATTGCCGGAAGAGCACGGGTGCCGGCCACCCGACGACCAACACATCGGACACTCACGGGCAATGAACAGATTACTCAGCTTCTCTGCGTGACGGCACGTACGCGCACCGGAACGATCGATGTGCCGCGTCGATGGGCGGGTGGGAGGTCGTCGTCCGTATGCCCTCCACCGTCGGCGACCGGCGGTCGGCGGCCCGGAGGGACGCGGCGAGTTCGCGGGCCGCTCCGCGGTCGATGCCGGGGCACGACGGCGCGGATCCGGGCTGAACTCTAGGCTGGAGCGGTGAGCACCCTTCGTCCCGCGCTGCTGACCGACCACTACGAGCTGACCATGGTCAGCGCGGCCCTGCGTGACGGCACTGCCGATCGACGCTGCGTCTTCGAGGTGTTCAGCCGGCGGCTGCCGGCCGGGCGCCGGTACGGCGTGGTCGCCGGCACCGGCCGCCTGATCGAGATGATCCGCGACTTCCGGTTCGACCGGGCGGAGATCGACTTCCTGCGCCGTACCGGCGTGGTGGACGAGCCCGCCGCGCAGTGGCTGGCCGACTACCGGTTCACCGGCGACATCGACGGCTACGCCGAGGGCGAGCTGTTCTTCCCCGGCTCCCCGATCCTCACCGTGTCCGGCACGTTCGCCGAGTGCGTGGTGCTGGAGACGCTCGTGCTGTCGGTGCTCAACCACGACTGCGCGGTCGCCGCCGCCGCCGCCCGGATGGTCACCGCGGCCCGGGGGCGGGCCCTGATCGAGATGGGCTCCCGCCGGGCACACGAGGAGGCCGCCGTCGCCGCGGCGCGGTCCGCGTACCTGGCCGGATTCCGGTTCACCTCCAACCTGGCCGCCGGGCAGCGCTACGGCATCCCCACCGCGGGCACCGCCGCGCACGCGTTCACGCTGCTGCACGACGACGAGCGGGCCGCGTTCGCCTCCCAGGTCGCCACGCTGGGCAAGGACACCACGCTGCTTGTCGACACGTACGACATCGCCCAGGGCATCCGCAACGCCATCGCGGTGGCCGGGCCGGAGCTGCGGGCGGTCCGGATCGACTCCGGCGACCTCGCGGTGATCGCCCAGCAGTCCCGCGAGCTGCTCGACTCGCTCGGCGCCACCGAGACGAAGATCATCGTCTCCGGCGACCTGGACGAGTACGCCATCGCCGCGCTCGCCGCCGAACCGGTGGACATGTACGGCGCCGGCACCGCGGTGGTGACCGGCTCCGGTGCGCCCACCGCCGGACTGGTCTACAAGCTGGTCGAGGTCGAGGGGCGGCCGGTGGTCAAGCGCTCCGAGCACAAGGCCACCATCGGCGGCCGGAAGGTGGCGGTCCGCCGGCACAAGCCGACCGGCACCGCCACCGAGGAGGTCATCGTGCCGCAGGGCGTACCGGACCGGCAGCCGAACGACCGGCTGCTCCAGCACTCGTACGTGGTGTCGGGCGAGCCGGAGACGCTGCCCACGCTCGAGGAGTCCCGGGACCACCTGCGTCAGTGCCTGATCTCGATCCCGTGGGAGGGGCTCAAGCTCTCCGCCGGGGATCCAGCCGTACCGGTCACCGTCGTACCCGCGAGCTGAGGAGGAACCCCCGATGGCGAACGCCCTGATCATCGTGGACGTGCAGAACGACTTCTGTGAGGGCGGCTCCCTCGCGGTCGGCGGCGGGGCAGGGGTGGCCGCCGGCATCTCCCGGCTGCTCGCCGCCGAGCCGGAGCGGTGGGACCACGTGGTCGCGACGAAGGACTACCACGTCGACCCGGGCGCGCACTTCGGCGACCCGCCGGACTACGTCGACTCCTGGCCCCGGCACTGCGTGGTCGGCACCTCCGGCTCCGAGTTCCACCCCGAGCTGGCGACCGACCGGGTCGAGGTGATCTTCCACAAGGGCGAGCACGCGGCCGCGTACTCCGGTTTCGAGGGCCACGCCCCCGACGGCGAGTGCCTGGCCGACTGGCTGCGACGCCACGACGTGGACCGGGTCGACGTGGTCGGCATCGCCACCGACCACTGCGTGCGCGCGACCGCCCTGGACGCCGCCCGGGAGGGCTTCCGGACCACGGTGCTGCTCGACCTGACCGCCGCCGTCGCGCCGGACACGCTCGACGTGGCGCTGCGGGCGCTGGACGGCGCCGGGGTGACGATGGTCGGCGAGCCCGTGATCACCGCCGCTTGACCCGGTAATCGCTTGCGGGTGTCGTACCCCGGCCCCAGGATGGCGCCGGAGGTACGGACCGTCGTGAATCTGAAGCCTTACCGGGAGGCGCTCGCCCTGCCCGGTCTCCGATCGTTGCTGCTGGTGTCGGTGCTGGCCCGGGTGCCGCTCACCGCCACCGGGGTGACGCTCACCTTCTACGTGGTGCTCGACCTGGGCCGCGGCTACGGCGCCGCCGGCCTGGTCGGTGCCGCGTCGACGGTCGGCGCGGCGGTCGGCGCCCCGCTGCTCGGGCGGCTCATCGACCGCCGAGGGCTCCGGCCGGTGCTGGTGCTCACCACTGTCGCCGAGGCGCTGTTCTGGTCCGCCGCGCCCACGCTGTCGTATCCGGTGCTACTGCCTGCCGCGTTCCTCGCCGGGCTGCTCGCCCTGCCGATCTTCTCGATGGTCCGCCAGTCGATCGCCGCGCTCGTGCCGGCGGAGAAGCGCCGCCCCGCGTACGCGCTCGACTCGATGGCGGTGGAGTTGTCGTTCATGGTCGGGCCGGCGCTCGCCGTGGCCCTCGCCACCGCCGTCACGCCGCGCCTGACGCTCTGGGCGGTCGGCGCCGGCATCGTCGCCTCCGGTATCTGCTTCTGGCTGCTCGACCCGCCGATCCGGGCCGCCGACGAGCCGGCCGGGCCGCCGCGCCCGGTGCACCGCCGCGAGTGGCTCACCCCGCGCCTGCTGGCCGTCCTGGCCGTCAGCCTCGCCGCCACCCTGGTGCTCGGCGGCACCGACGTCGCGGTGGTGGCAGTGCTCCGCTCCGGTGGCGAGGTCGGCTGGACCGGCGCCGTGCTGGCCGCCTGGGCGGTCGCCTCGCTGGCAGGTGGCTTCGCCTACGGCGCGGTACGCCGCTCGTTCTCCCCGCTGGCGCTGATGGCCGCGCTGAGCCTCACCACCATCCCGGTGGGGCTGGGCGGGTCGCACTGGTGGCTGCTCTGCCTGGCGCTGATTCCGGCCGGCGCGCTCTGCGCCCCCACCATCGCGTCCACCTCCGACGCGGTCAGCCGGCTGGCCCCGTCCTCCGTCCGGGGTCTGGCGATGGGCCTGCACGGCTCCGCCGTCACGGTCGGCATCGCGCTCGGCGCACCGCTGGCCGGCGCGGTGATCGACGCCTCCGCGCCCGCGTGGGGGTTCGTGGTCACCGGTGCGATCGGCGCGCTGGTGGCGGTGGCGGTGCTCCCGATAGAGCTGCGCCACCGCCGCACCCCGGTCCCCACCCCAACTCCAGACCCCGCCCTGGCCCTGGCTCCCCGCTAGCCCTCCGCCATCGCCTCGAAGCGGGGCGAAGCCAGTACGGGGAAGTGGCTGGTTTCCCCGTGCCCCGGACACCCCCACTCCCCCGAGCTGGCGCCTGCCCTCCACCCCCGCACCGCTGATCATGAGGTTAGCGGCGACATAACGGACACGAACTGCCGTCAACTTCATGATCAACGGAGACAACCGGCCGGGGCAACCAGCCGGGGGCAACCGGCCGGGAAAGCGGCGGGCGCCGCACCCCCGTGAGGGAGTGCGGCGCCCTGTTCGACGTGGCTGCGCGGTACTCAGCGCTTGTCGAGGTTGCCCGCGGTGTCCTCCTGGTAGCTGGCGCCACCGTTCACCTCGCTGGTCAGCGGCTTCGCGCCGCCCTCGGGCGGCCCGGCCAGGCTCTGCCCGGCGGCCAGCTCGGGGAACTTCGCGTCGAACGCCGGCCGCTCGGAGCGGATACGCGGCATGCGGTCGAAGTTGCGCAGCGGCGGCGGGGAGCTGGTGGCCCACTCGAGCGAGTTGCCGTGGCCCCACGGGTCGTCGACCTCGACCACCGGGCCGGTCTTGTACGACTTCCAGCAGTTCCAGATGAACGGCAGCGTCGAGATACCGGTGATGAACGCGCCGATCGTGGAGATCGTGTTCAGCGTGGTGAAGCCGTCGGCGGCCTGGTAGTCGGCGTACCGGCGCGGCATGCCCTCGTTGCCCAGCCAGTGCTGCACCAGGAACGTGGTGTGGAAGCCGATCATGGTCAGCCAGAAGTGGATCTTTCCGAGGCGCTCGTCGAGCATCCGGCCGAACATCTTCGGGAACCAGAAGTAGATGCCGGCGAACACGGCGAACACGATCGTGCCGAACAGCACGTAGTGGAAGTGCGCCACCACGAAGTACGAGTCGTGCAGGTGGAAGTCGAGCGGCGGGCTGGCCAGCAGCACACCGGTGAGACCACCGAAGAGGAAGGTCACCAGGAAGCCGATGGAGAACAGCATCGGCGTCTCGAAGGTGATCTGACCCCGCCACATGGTGCCGATCCAGTTGAAGAACTTCATACCGGTGGGCACGGCGATCAGGTAGCTCAGGAAGCTGAAGAACGGCAGCAGCACCTGGCCGGTGGCGAACATGTGGTGCGCCCAGACGCTCATCGACAGGGCGGCGATGGCGACGGTGGCGGCGACCAGGCCCTTGTAGCCGAAGATCGGCTTACGGGAGAAGACCGGGATGATCTCGCTGATGATGCCGAAGAACGGCAGCGCGATGATGTACACCTCGGGGTGACCGAAGAACCAGAACAGGTGCTGCCACAGCATCGGCCCGCCGGTCGCCGGGTCGTACACGTGGGCGCCCATCAGGCGGTCCGCGGCGAGCGCGAACAGCGCGGCGGCCAGCAGCGGGAAGACCAGGATCGCCAGCAGGCTGGTGACCAGCATGTTCCAGGTGAAGATCGGCATCCGGAACATGGTCATGCCGGGCGCGCGCAGGGTCAGGATCGTGGTGATCAGGTTGACCGCGCCGAGGATCGTGCCCAGACCGGAGATGGCCAGGCCGACGACCCACATGTTGGCGCCGACGCCCGGGGCGTGGTCGGCGGTGCTCAGCGGCGTGTAGGCGGTCCAGCCGAAGTCGGCAGCGCCGCCCGGGGCGATGAAGCCCGCCGTGGCGAGCGTGCCACCGAACAGGTACAGCCAGTACGCGAAGGCGTTGAGCCGGGGGAACGACACGTCCGGCGCGCCGATCTGCAGCGGCACCACGTAGTTCGCGAAGGCGAACACGATCGGCGTCGCGAAGAACAGCAGCATGATCGTGCCGTGCATGGTGAAGAGCTGGTTGTACTGCTCGGGCGACAGGAACTGAAGGCCCGGTTGCGCGAGTTCCGCGCGCATGATCAGGGCCATCAGGCCGCCGATCATGAAGAACACGAACGCGGTGACCATGTACATGATCCCGATCTGCTTCGCGTCCGTGGTGCGCAGCAGCCGCGCGAGGGCCGACCCCTTGACCGGCTCGCGGACCGGCCAGGGCCGGGTCACGACCGGCTTGGGTGCGACGGTGGTCACGAGTGGCCTCCGGTTCTGGTTGTCCCGCTCGGCGCGCTGGTCATCGGCGCAGCCGTCATCCGCAAGGAGGATAGTCCCCGGTAGGTGGCCCCGCCGCGTGGGGTGGGCGGCTACGATCTCGGCCCGCTAGAGGGGGCCGGTCAGGAGCCGGTAGTGCTCCCGGAAGATCCGCCCGCCGCGTCCGCGCAGCAACGGGTCGCGCAGCGCCGGCGGCACGTCGCGGGTGCGGTTGCGGTCCCGGGTCCGGTCCCGCACCCAGCGGGTACGCGGCCGGCGACGGCTCTCGTACGCGAGCAGCGCGGCCTCGACGCTGTCGGCGGCCCGCAGCGACTCGGCGAGCACGACGGCGTCCTCCAGCGCCATTGCCGCACCCTGGGACAACGTCGGTGCGGTGGCGTGAGCGGCATCACCGACGAGCAGCACCCGGCCGTGGAACCAGCGCCCCAACTCGACCTCCTCGGTGCGCTCCACGTGCACGG
The DNA here is from genome assembly GCF_040648395.1 of Micromonospora sp. NPDC049151. NCBI lineage: Bacteria > Bacillati > Actinomycetota > Actinomycetes > Micromonosporales > Micromonosporaceae > Micromonospora > Micromonospora sp. NPDC049151. The sequence continues at coordinate 85,827 of NZ_JBEZDP010000001.1, read as the reverse complement.
TCTCCAGCGCGGCCAGCACCTCGGGCACCGGGCCGCCGTAGGAGCCGAACAGCTCGCGCAGGCGGGCGAGCGGGTCGGCGGGCAGGTCGGTGCCGGCCTCGTCGGCATAGCAGTGGAGCCGCCCGGCGCTGAGCGGCACCACCAGGAAGCCGGCCCGCTGGCCGAGCAGGGCGGTCCAGTCCGCGATCCGGGGGCCGCCGCGCACCAGGGCGCGGTAGACCACCTGCCCGGCGGGGCGTGGCGGTCCGCCGAGCGCGGCGAGCGTCCGCACTGCCGAGCGGGGCCCGTCGGCGCCGACGACCAGGTCGTACTCGCCGCCGGTGCCGTCGGTGAAGCCGACGGCGACCCGGCCGGGCAGCGGGTCGACGGTGCTCACCTCGGCGCCGTGGCGCACCGCGCCGCCGGCGCCGGTGAGCAGCACCCGGTGCAGCTCGGCCCGGGGCAGCGCCCGGCACTCCCCCACGCCGGCCCAGAGCGCGTCGAGGTCGACCTCGCACAGCGGCGCCCCGCCGGCGTCGAGGAAGCGCTGCCGGTGGATCACCTGGCCGACCGGGCGCAGCGGCCCGTCGAGGTCGAGCCGGCGCATCGCCCGGGCGGCGTTGCCCGGTAGGTAGAGGCCGGTCTCGGTCGACTCGGTGGGCGGCAGCCGCTCGGTGACGTCGGGCCGGAACCCCGCCAGGCGTAGCGCCCGGGCCACGGCGAGGCCGGCGATGCCCGCGCCGACGACGAGGATGCGCAGGGGGGAACCACCCATCACGGGGTACGCCTCCGGAGGGGGATCGGAACGCGTTGGAGGCAAGACATTACTCGCCGCAACCAGGTGGCGGAAGTGTCCGTGCGCCCTGGCGCGGGCCGCCGGTCGGCGGCGCACCCCGTCCCACCGGCAGGAATCCCGCCCCCATCTGGGGGAAGGGCGCGGCCGGGGCCCTCCCCCGCGCCACCGGGCGGACGCGGAGCGTTAACGACCTCGGCGCATTTGCGCAATGATTTCAGACATGTAAATGTATTCCTTGCATCGTGGGAGCGCTCCCGCCCGTACCCCCGACCTAACGGCGCCGTCCCGCGCCGAGCCAAGGAGCATCATGAAGCGTCCACTCAGGGCCCTCGCGGCGGCCGGGCTGCTCGCCGCCGGCACCCTCGTCGCCGTCGCGCTCGGCGGCACCGCCTCCGCCGACACCCAGATCTGCGAGCAGTACGGCTCGACCACGATCGGCGGCAAGTACGTGGTGCAGAACAACCGCTGGGGCACCAGTGCCCAGCAGTGCATCAACGTCACCTCGACCGGCTTCTCCATCACCCGCGCGGACGGCTCCGCGCCGACGAACGGGGCGCCGGTCTCCTACCCGTCTATCTTCGTGGGCTGCCACTACACCAACTGCTCGCCCGGCACGAACCTCCCGGTGCAGGTGAAGAACATCAGCAGCGCGCCGGCCAGCATCAGCTACAACTACGTCAGCGGCGCGATCTACGACGCCGCGTACGACATCTGGCTCGACCCGTCGCCGAAGCGCGACGGCGTGAACCAGATGGAGATCATGATCTGGCTCAACCGGCAGGGCCCGATCCAGCCCATCGGCTCGGTGGTCGGCAACGCCAGCATCGCCGGCCGGACCTGGGAGGTCTGGCGGGGCAGCAACGGCTCCAACAACGTCATCTCGTACGTGGCGCCGTCGGCCATCCCCAGCTTCAGCTTCGACGCGCTGGCGTTCATCAACGACACCCGCAACCGGGGCGCGATCACAGGTGACTGGTACCTGACCAGCATCCAGGCCGGCTTCGAGCCGTGGCAGGGCGGCGTCGGGCTGGCGGTGAACTCGTTCTCCCAGAACGTCGACACCGGCGGTTCCAACCCGCCGCCGACCACGTCGGCGCCGACCACGCCCCCGCCGTCGGGCGGCGCGTCCTGCACCGTCACCTACAAGGCGGCTAACGTCTGGAACAACGGCTTCACCGCCGACGTGACAGTCAAGAACACCGGCTCCGGCACGATCAACGGCTGGACGCTCAACTACAACCTGCCCTCCGGGCAGACCGTCACCAACGCGTGGAACGCGACGGTGAGCCAGAGCGGCTCGGCGGTGACCGCCCGCAACGCCGGCTACAACGGCACGCTGGCACCCGGCGCGTCGACCAGCTTCGGCTACCAGGCGACGCTGAACGGCAGCTACTCCGCGCCGAGCAGCTTCACCCTCAACGGCTCCACCTGCGCCCGGGGCTGACCACCACGCACGAGGGGGGCGCGGTCCGCGACGGACCGCGCCCCCCTCTCCCGGTACGCCTCAGCCGGCGAGCGCGTCGATGTCGCGCATCTCCTCGGCGGTCAGCGAGAACCCGAACACGTCGATGTTGGCCCGGATCCGCTCCGGCGTGACCGACTTCGGGATGACCACGATCTCGTGGTCGATGTGCCAGCGCAGCACCACCTGGGCCGGTGACACGTCGTGCGCCTGGGCGATGCGGACCAGCACCGGGTCGGACAGGTCGCTGGCCTTGAACGGGCTGTACCCCTCCAGCGCCACGCCCCGGTCCCGGTGGGCGGCGTGCGTGTGCCTGTCGTACAGCGCCGGGCTCCAGCGGATCTGGTTCACCGCGGGCGTCTCCTCGGTGGCCTGGATCAGCTCGTCGATCTGATCGGTCGAGTAGTTGCTCACCCCGACCGTGCGGGCCATGTTCTCGTCCCGCGCGGCAAGCATCTCCCGCCACACCGGGATGCTGTCGCCGGGCGCGGACGGCGGCCAGTGCACCAGCCACAGGTCGACGTAGTCGGTGTCCAGGGCGGCCAGGCTGGCCTCGATCGTCTCGCGCTCCCGGCCCACCCGGTCCGGCGGCAGCTTGGTGGTGATGAAGACGTCCTCCCGGCGCAGCCCGCTCTCCTGGACCGCCCGGCCCACCTCCTTCTCGTTGCCGTACATGGTGGCCGTGTCGATGTGCCGGTAGCCGGCGTCCAGCGCGGCGAGCACCGCCTGGAACCCGGCCTCGCCGGTGGCCTGCCACGTGCCGAAGCCGAGCAGCGGGATCCGGACGTCACCGGCGAGCGGGAGGGTGGGCTGATCGAGGTCCATGTCCCCCGTTCTACCCCGGTTCGCCGCGCACACACCGGCATCCCGGCGCGTACGGCACGTCTGGGGGAGGATGCGGGGATGGCGGACCGGCTGGAGGAGTACCGGCGGAAACGGGACGCCGCGCGTACCCCGGAACCGGTGCCCGAGCGGGTGCGGGGCCGGAAGCGGTCCGCGCGGCGCGCGCCACGCTTCGTCATCCAGCAGCACCACGCCCGGAGCCTGCACTGGGACCTGCGGCTGGAGCACGACGGCGTGCTGGCCTCCTGGGCGGTCCCGCGCGGCCTGCCCCGCGACCCGGGCCGCAACCACCTGGCCGTGCACACCGAGGACCACCCGATGGAATACCTGACGTTCCACGGCGAGATCCCCGCCGGGGAGTACGGCGGCGGGCGGATGACAGTGCACGACACCGGCACCTACCGCGCGGAGAAGTGGCGCGACGACGAGGTGATAGTGGTGCTCGACGGCGAGCGCACGAAGGGACGGTACGTCCTGTTCGCCACCGGTGGCCGGGGCCGGGACTGGATGATCAGGCGCACCGACCCGGCGCCGGAGGGCTGGACGCCGATGCCCGAACTGGTCCGCCCGATGCTCGCCGCGCAGGGCGGGCGGCTGCCACGCGACGCCGCCGCCTGGGGGTACGAGCCGCGCTGGGCGGGCGTGCGCGCGATGGCGTACGTCTCCGGCGGCCGGCTGCGGCTGCTCGACGGCGACGACACGGAGATCACCGGCTCGTACCCCTGGGCGCGGGCGATGGCCGAGGCGCTGGCCCCGGCGGAGGCGGTGCTCGACGGCGTGTTGGTCCGGATCGACCCGGCCGGGCGGGTCCGCGCGCCGACCCGGCGCGACGGGCAGTTCCTCGCCGTCGACCTGCTCTGGCTGGAGGGCGTGTCCAGTCTCGACGTGCCGTACGCGCAACGCCGTGACCTGCTCGACGGTCTGGCGCTCGCCGGTCCGCACTGGCAGACTCCGCCGTGGTTCCCGGGAGTCGGCGCGGACGCCCTACGGGCCGCACGTGAGCAGGGGCTCCCGGGAGTGGTGGCGAAACGCCTCGACTCCCCGTACGAGCCGGGCCGGCGCAGCCGGCACTGGCTGAGCATCGACGCGAGCTGAGGACCACCGTGCATCTGACGCACCTGGAGTGCCCGCGCTGCGGCCGTGAACATCCGGCCGACGTGTTGCAGAACCTCTGCGGCTGCGGCTCGCCGCTGCTGGCCCGCTACGACCTCGCCGCGGTGGCCGCCACCGTCACGCCGGAACAGTTCGGGCTGCGCCCGGCCGACCTGTGGCGCTACCGCGAGCTGCTGCCGGTGGCCGATCCCCGGTGCGTCACGACGCTGGGCGAGGGCTGGACGCCGATGTGGCGCGCGCCCGCGTACGGCCACGAGATCGGTGTGGCGGACCTGATCGTCAAGGACGAGGGGCTGACCCCGACCGGGTCGTTCAAGGCGCGCGGCGCGTCGGTGGGCGTGAGCCGGGCCCGGGAGCTGGGCGTGCGGCGGATCGCCATGCCCACGAACGGCAACGCCGGTGCGGCGTGGGCCACCTACGCGGCGCGGGCCGGGATGGGCGCGACGATCGCCATGCCGCTGGCCGCGCCGACGATCTGCCGCGAGGAGTGCCTCGCCGCCGGCGCCGACCTGCGGCTCATCGACGGCCTGATAAACGACGCGGGCCGGGAGATCGCCGAACTGGTCGCCGGATCGGACGGCGGGATCTTCGACGCCGGCACGCTGCGCGAGCCCTACCGCCTGGAGGGCAAGAAGACCATGGGGTACGAGATCGTCGAGCAGCTCGGCTGGCAGGTGCCCGACGTGATCGTCTATCCCACCGGCGGGGGCGTCGGGCTGATCGGCATCCACAAGGCGCTGCACGAGCTGCGCGAGCTGGGCTGGGTGGAGGACCGGCTGCCCCGGCTGGTGGCGGTGCAGTCGACCGGGTGCGCGCCGATCGTACGGGCGTTCGCGGCCGGCGAGGACCGGGCCACCCCGTGGGCGGACGCGCACACAGTCGCGTTCGGCATCACGGTGCCCGCCCCGCTCGGTGACGAGCTGGTCCTGTCCGCGCTGCGGGAGAGCGCCGGCACCGCGATCGCCGTGGACGACGCGGAGATCCTCACCGACCTGCGTGACTTCGCCGCCCGGGAGGGGCTGCTGCTCTGCCCGGAGGGCGCGGCGTGCCTGACCGCCACCCGGCACCTGCGTGCGGGCGGCTGGATCCGGCCCGGGGAGCGCGTGGTGGTGCTCAACACCGGGGCCGGCGTCAAGTACCCGGGCCTGGTGCACAGCGGGGCGCCCGTCTGACCTGCGCGGTCGTGGCGCCCCGCTCGGCTGGGGTTCAGGAGGTGGGCGGCTCGTCCTCGCCCGCCTCCTCGGCGGCGTCCGCCTCCTCCTTCGTCTTGTGCACCGCGCCGTCGGCGTGCTCCGGCGGGCCGTAGACGGTGTAGAGCACCAGCGGGTTCGGTCCGGTGTTGACGAAGTTGTGCTTCGTGCCGGCCGGCACGACCACCAGGTCGCCGGAGACGACCTCCTTCTTCTCACCGGCCACCCGCGCCTCGCCGGTGCCGCTGACGAAGGTGAGGATCTGGTCGATGCCCTCGTGCACCTCCTCGCCGATCTCGCCGCCCGGCGGAATGGTCATGATGACCAGCTGGGTGTGCTCCCCGGTCCAGAGCACGCGGCGGAAGTCGGGACTCTTCTCGGCGACTGTCGCGATCGTGAAATGCTCCATGGCTCGCTCATACCCCGATCACGCGCCCGCCACGCCGGGAGTGGCAGATGGTGGAATTCCCCACGCCCGGCGGGTTTGGCTCCCTCCGGAAGGGGCATGTGCTCCCGACAAGACCGGTGCGGTGCTGGCCGGTCGAGCCAGGTCCCCGTCGGCGTACCGCCGTACGGCTGCGGTGGCGGGAGACGGCCGGAGCGCGGCGACGTTACGACCGGAGGTCGTGCGGCGCCGTGCGCTCGTCTCCGCGCCCGGACGGCCTCTCGCCGGTTCCCCCGCTAGCGCCTGACGCGGCGCAGCCCCCTGGTTACTCTGAAGTATGGTGCCGCTCCGAGGTCGGCCGACGGTCTACCGTCCGGTGCTGGCCGCGCGGCGTGGGGAGCTGGAGGCGCTGGCCCATCTGGACGACGCCTCCGCCGCGCTCGTCGCACCGGTCCTCGACGTCCCGGCGGGCATTCCGTCCATCGTGGACGGCCTGACCCGGCTGCCGGACGGGCTGCTGTGCGCGGTCGACGTGTCGGCGCTGCCGGACGCCCCGGAACACGATCCGGTCCGCTGGGGCGTACCGCTGGTGCCGGTGATCGGTCTCGCGGACAGTGACCGGCGGCTGGCCGCGCACGGCGCGGCGGCCCGGGCCTGGGCGCACCACGCGGTCGTCCGGTTGCGGGTCGGCCCGGACCGCGCCGGACCGGACGCGGCCACCGCGGCGGCGGAACGGGTGTGGCGGGTGACCGGCCTGCTGCCCGAGCAGTGCGACCTGCTGCTCGACGCCGGGGACGTGTGCTGCCGGGCCGACGTCCGGCTGGCCGAACCGCGGCTCCGGCGGGCCGCGCAGTGGGCACTGCGGCACGCCTGGCGTTCGGTGACGGTGGCGGCCGGCGGGATGCCGCCGGCCCTGTCCCGGCTGCCGGTGGACGAGCCGGTCCGGCTGGACCGCCACGACTGGTCGCTCTGGCGGCGCCTGGCCGACCTGCGCCTCGGTTACGGCGACTACGGCGTGGGCTGCGCGGTACGGGACGCGGACGAGCCGGGCGACCGGGCACCGACGCTGCGCTGGGCCGACGACGAGGCATGGTGGGTCTACCGCTGGTCGCGGCGCGGCGGCCGGGCCGACGACCGGTTCGCCGACCTGTGCCGCACGCTGACCACCGCGCCGCACTGGTCACCGGCCGGGGCCGGCTTCTCCTGGGGCGACCACGAGGTCGTCCGGCGGGCGCGGCGGGGCGCCGGCGCGGGCTCACCCGCCAACTGGATCGCGTGGAGCACCTCGCACCATCTGGCGCACGTGCTGGCCGCGCTGGTCCGGCCGGAACCGGACCAGCGCGCCGGCTGAGCTCACTCCTGCTCGGTGAACCCGAACTGCACCACGCCCTCCTCGTCGACGACCGCGTCCACCGACGTGTCGTTCAGCAGCTCGGCCGCGTCGGAGTCGAGGAAGATGCGCGCCCCTTCGGTGTCCACCACCTGGTCGCCCTGCACCGGCTGCGGCACCAGCTCGATCGAGAGCGAACCGGCGTCGGTGTCGGCGGCGATGCGCAGCCCACCGGCGTCGGCGACGTCCTGCTGGGCGGCGAGGTCACGGATCACCAGGACGGCGTTGTCGGTCATGGTCAGCATGGCTGAACTCCTCATGGCTGGATGTCGGGTTCCGCGGGCGACACGGCCCACGCGGTCGGCTCGCGACCCGGAAGCGGGCGGAACAGGTTCTCGCCGCGCTGGAGGCAGGGCGTTCCACCGCCCTCACCCCCACCGTGCCCGCTGCCCGGTCATCCGTCAAACGGAACCCGATGATCGGCCGCTCCCCGGTGAACAGGGGTTTCCCCCGGCCCGGCCGGGGAACTCCCCGCGTTCGCGGTGTCCGCGCCGGCCCCGCAAATAACCTTTCACCCGGGAGTCTTCTCCGCAGGAAATCTCCGTGGCAGCATCTGCACATGGATCGTCGCCTATTCCCCCGGGCGCTGGCGGTGCTGGTGCTGGTCGCCACCGCGGCCACCGCCGGCACCACCACCGCCACCGCCGAAGCGCCCACCCCCGCGCAGACCCGGCTGCACGCCACCATCGACGCGGTCCTCGCCGACAGCCGGCTCAACGGGGCCCAGGCGGGCGTGGTCGTCGTCGACACCACCACCGGCCGCACGCTCTACGACCGCAACGGCACCCGCCGGCTCATCCCCGCCTCCAACACCAAGCTGCTCACCTCGGCCGCGGCGATGGAGCTGCTCGGCCCGGGCCACCGCTTCGCCACCGAGGTCAGCACCGACGGGCAGCGCCACGCCGGGATGCTCTCCGGCGACCTCTACCTGCGCGGCGGTGGCGACCCGACCATCCTCGCCGCCGACTACGACCGGCTCGCCCAGCAGGTCGCGGCGGCGGGCGTACGGGTGGTTGCGGGCGACCTGGTCGCTGACGACACCCGGTACGACCGCGACCGGCTCGGTCCGGACTGGACCTGGGACGACGAGCCCTACTACTACGCCGCCCAGGTGTCCGCGCTCACGGTGGCCCCGGACACCGACTACGACGCCGGCACCGTGATCGTGCGCGCCGCGCCGGGCACCCGGGAGGGAGCCCGCCCGAAGATCACCATGACGCCGGAGAACGGCTGGCTGCGCATCGACAACCGGGCCGAGACGGTCGCCGACGGCGAGACCACAATCTCCTTCGAACGCGAGCACGGCGGCAACACCGTGGTGGTGACCGGCCAGATCGCGGTCGGCGAGGCAGCCGAGAGCGACTGGGTGACCGTCTGGGAACCGACCGGGTACGCCGCCGACGTGTTCCGCTCCGCGCTGCGGCGGCACGGCGTACGGGTGCTCGGCCGGACCGTGCTCGGCAGCGCCACCCCGGACACCGCCAAGCCGCTCGCCCGGCACGACTCGATGCCGCTGGCCGACCTGATGGTGCCGTTCCTCAAGCTCTCCAACAACGGGCACGCCGAGGTGCTGACGAAGGAACTGGGCCGGCAGCTGTCCGGTTCCGGGACCTGGGCCGCCGGCCTCTCCGCGATCAGCGGGTACGTGGGCGACGCCGGGGTGGACACCGGCACGCTGCGCCAGCGCGACGGGTCCGGCCTGTCCCGGCGCAACTTCGTCCCGCCGGCCCAGTTCGTCACGCTGCTCTCGGCGGTCCGCGCCGAACCCTGGTTCGACACCTGGTACGCCGCGCTGCCGGTGGCCGGCAACCCGGACCGGTTCGTGGGCGGGACGCTGCGCAGCCGGATGGGCGGCACGCCCGCCGCGAACAACGTGCACGCCAAGACGGGCAGCCTGACCGGGGCCTCGGCGCTCTCCGGTTACGTCACCGACGCCGACGGGCGGCTGCTCGCCTTCTCGATCGTGCTGAACAACTACCTCACCTCGTCGGTGAAGGGGCTGGAGGACCAGATCGCGATCGCGCTTGCCGCGCACACCGAGAAGGAGACGGCGACCGCCCGGCGGACGGTGCCCACCGCGCCGGACTCGCCGCGCGTGCCGGAGGGGCGGGAGTGCTCCTGGGTGAAGCCCGCGCTCTGCTGACCGGCCGGGCCGCCCCGGCGCTCAGGCGCCGGGGCGGTACGGGCGCGGGCCGGCCCCGGGGTCGCCCCGCTCGACGAGCGCGTCGATCTCGGCCGGCGGCAGCCCGCGCAGGGTGAGCACCCGCCGGCCCCACCGGTGCAGGCGGCACGGGTGCGGGCTGGCGTCGTTGCGGCAGACGGTCCCACCCGACCAGGTCCGGGGCGCGTGCACCACCACCGCCCGCACCGCGAACTGGACGTCCTCGACCGTCACGTACGGCGGCATCGGGATCTCGCGCGGCACGTCGGCGTCGCTACGCGGGCGGGCGGGGACGACGGGGGCAGAGCCGGTCATCGGTCGGGCCTCCACAGAGGATGGTCGGACGTGGCAACGGAAACCTACGACGCCCGGCCGGGTACGCGACGGACAAACTGTCCCCGCTCAGCGCAGCGCCACCGCCTGGAGGCTGACGTTGCCGCAGTCGCCCAGTGACTCCTCCACGGTCCAGTTCAGCAGCAGCTTCGCGCCGCGCGGGGCGCGGAACCTGACGGTGAACTCGGTGGTGAGCGCGGTGTGCGGATCCTCCATCCGCAGCGTGGTCACCGGGCCGCCGGTGGAGACGCGCACGTCGAGGCGGCCACGGGCCATCCAGAGCCCGGCGTACAGACGCACCGTGCGCGGGCTCCCGTCGGCGGCCACCGCCAGGTTGAACCCGCTGCCCCGGTGGCAGGTGTAGACGCCGGACATGGTGCCGCTCGCCGAGGCGACAGGGGCTCCGTCGCGCCAGGCGTACGCCTCCGGGTTGTTGCTGAAGCTCTCCCGCCGCCCCCGGCCGCCCTCGTCGCGGATCTCACCGGAGCCGCCCCGCTTGCGGACCGCCCGGTCGGCGCCGGTGAGCCCCCAGTGGACCCAGTCGGTGGGGCCGGCGGCCGTGAGGTCGACGGTGGCGGGCACCTCCGCGCGGGTGACCGTGACGGTCGGCGGCAGCGCGCTCGTCGGCGACGGCGACGGCGTGGACGGCGACGGGCTCGGCGACGGCGGCCGCTGCCGGGGGCGCAGCCCCGGGTTGACCACCGTCTCGCCGGCCTCGTTCGGCAACCCGACCGGGCCGGGCGGAGCGACGGGCAACCCGGCGTGCTCCTCGCGCGGCGCGTCGTGCCGTTCCCCGCCGAGATAGAACGCCAGCGCCGCCAGGCAGAGGACCGCGGCCAGCCCTTCCAGCATCAACCGCCGCCGACGGCGCAGCCGGCGCAGCGCGGACCGGGTACGCGGAAGGCCGTGCCGATGCGATCCGGGGCCGGTACGCGGACGGTCCTCCTGGCCCACCACACCCTCCACTTCGGTCACCGCACCGTCCGATACGACCGGAGCATGACGGGCTTCACGGTGTCACCGGAAGAGGGTTCGCGCCATATGTCGAGCGACGGGAGTTTCCAGTTCGTTACCTCACGGCCGGCCACCGGGCCGCTCAGCTTACCGTGATCGCCTGCAACGCCACCCCGTCGTTCTGCCCGCCGGTCACCGTCAGGGCCTGCCACCTGATCAGCAGCCGCTCCCCCGGCGTCGCCCGGAAGCGGATGACGTACTGGTAGAAGCGGTCACCCGCGGCGAGGGCGACCTCGCGGACGGCGGGATCGCCGCCGCTGGACAGCGACAGGTCCAGCCGCGCGCCGGCCGAGAACGTGCCGACGAACAACCGGACCGTACGCGGCTTCCCGCTCCCGGCCACGCCGAGCGTGAAGCTCTTGCCGGCGCCGCGCTGGAAGACCCCCGCGCGGGTGCCCTCCTGGGCGGCGGTCGGCGTGCCGTCGGTCCATTGGAGATCGCTGGCGCCCGCGTTGTGCTCCAGCCGCTCGCCGCCCGGATCCTGGATCTCACCGGTGCCGCCCGCCTTGCGATGGAAGCTGTCCGCGCCGGAGCCGCCCCAGTGCCGCCAGTCCCGCGTACCGAGCGCGGTGAGCGACACCGTCCCGGGCAGCGGCACCAGGTCCACGTCGAGCAGTGGCCCGCCGGGCGACACCGGGTCGGCCGGCACGGCCGGCGCCTGATCGTCGGGTGCCTGATCGTCGGGCGCCTGGTCATCGGACGCCTGATCGCTCGGCGCCGCCACGGGCGAGGTCTCCCGGGTCAACGGCGGTGGCGCGGGTGACCGGACCGTGAACGCAAGCGCCGCCGCCAGCCCGGTCACGGCCACCGCCGCCAGCACGGCGCGCCGACGCCGACGCCGGCCCCGGGCCACCGCGACCCGGGTAGCCGGGGCATCGACCGGAGGCCGGGTCGGGCCGAGCGTCCGGCCCAGCCGGGCCCGCACCGTCCGGGCCGCGTCGCGCAGCCGGACGCCGATCCGGCCCGCCAGGCTGGTGATCCCGCCGGCCAGGTTGGTGATCCCGCCGACCAGCTTGCCGATCTTCACGCCGGCGAGGTTGCCGATTCGGCTCGCCAGGTCGGCGAGGCGGGCCGGGATGCTCTCCCGGACGGAGTGCCGGCCCGGCCTCGCCTCCGTGCCGGTCACCTGCGGCGGGCCGGGTTCGGCCGGATCGGGAGCGGGACCCTGCCGGACCGGCGACGGAGCGGACAGGTGCAGTCCGATCGGCGCCGGCCCGACCAGCGGAACCCGGCCGCCGGGCGGGTTCGGACGCGACTCGGGGCCGGCCGGCGCAGCGGAAACGAGCGGTCCCGGAGCGAGTGGGCCCGGAGCGGGCAGGCTGGGTGCGGGTATGTCGGCCGGGAGCGGGCCGGCGGGCGGAAGGTCGGGAGCCGGCGGGCCGGCGGCGCGCGGAGGCGGCCAGACGGCGGTACCGGGCGGATCCAGGTCGACCGGCGGCACCGGATCGTCCGGGTCGGACGGTGAGCGCTCGGCGTCCCGTGGCGTCACCGGCCGGGGTACGCCGGGATCGGTGTCCCCGGGCAGGCGGCGTGGACCGGCGGGCCGCTCCGGCGCGTCTGCCGAATCGTCCGGCGTGGGCAGCCAACCCCCGACCCGGATTCCGGTCCGCGCGATGTCGTCCTCAGCCACCGACCCTCCCTCGGCCACCGGCGGCGAGCGGCCCGGCCCCGTAGCTCGCCGTAGGGAGGATGACACAGAACGCGATCTTGCAGAAGGGCATCAGTCCGCGCGATTCCCACGCGCCACACCCCGCCGCACCCCTCCCTGAACCAGATCTTGGAAGAATTAGGCCCCCATAGGGGCCATTTCCTTCCAAGATCTCCCCAGGCTCGGCGCCCACCGACGCACCGGGCGGGTGGGCGGGTGGGCGGGCGCGCGCTGGGGTGGGCGGTGGGTGGTCAGTGGCGGGCTCAGCCGACCTGGAAGCCGAGCGCCTGGGCCAGCACCATCGCCTGCTCGACGTCGATCCGCGCACCGGAACGCTGCACCGCCGTCGGGTCGAGCGAGGACAGGTCGCTGCCGCGCAGGTCGGCGCGGATCAGCTTGGCGGCGTGCAACTGGGCGCCGGAGAGGTCCACGCCGGTCAGCGTCGCGCCGGTCAGGTCGGCGCCGGTCAGGTCGACCTCCCGCATCCGTACGTCGGTGACCCGCGCCCCGCGCAGGTCGGCTCCGGCGAGCGTGACGAAGGACCAGTCGCCCCGGTCGATCCGCAACGGGCGCAGGTCGCAGCGGTCGAACGTGCTGCCGACCAGCTTGCAGCCGGTGAACTCGGCCTCGAACAGGTTGCACTTGCTGAACGAGCACCTGGTGAACGCCGAGTCGGTGTGCCGGGAGGCGTTGAACGCCACGTTGCCGAACACGCAGTCGGTGAAGACCGCACCCCGGCTGACCGCCTCGGTCAGGTCGACGTGGAAGAACTCGCACCGCACGAAGTGCCGGTCGGCCAGCTCCTCGGCGTACCAGTCCTCCTGGCGGTAGGTGACGTCCTCGACCTGCTCGGGCATGCCACCGACAGTAGTGACACTTTCCGGCCGCGACACCTGCGGGTAGGTTCGCGTCGTGAGCGTCACGGTGAGCACCGACCCCGGCCACGTCGGCTTCGATCCCGCCCGGCTGGCGCGGATCGACGAGCACTTCGCCCGGTACGTCGACGACGGCCGCCTCGCCGGCTGGCAGATCGTCGTCACCCGCCGGGGCGAGGTCGCCCACTCCTCGACGTACGGGCTGCGGGACCGGGAGGCAGGTACGCCGGTCGAGGCGGACACGCTGTGGCGCATCTACTCGATGACCAAACCGATCACCTCGGTCGCCGCGATGATGCTCTGGGAGGAGGGCCGGTTCGAGCTGAACGACCCGATCAGCCACTGGCTGCCGGAGTTCGCCGACGTCCGCGTCTACGACCGGGGTTCGGTGCTCAAGCCGTACACCGTGCCGGCGGTCGAGCCGATCCGGATCTGGCACCTGCTCACCCACACCGCCGGCCTGACGTACGGCTTCGCCCAGGTCTCGGTGGTCGACGGCCTCTACCGGGCGGCGGGCTTCGACCTGGGCGTGCCGCCGGGCGCGGACCTGGCCGCCGCCTCGGCCGGGCTGGCCCGGCTGCCGCTGCTGTTCCAGCCCGGCACCAGCTGGAACTACGGCGTCTCCACAGACGTGCTGGGCCGCCTGGTCGAGGTGATCTCCGGGCAGTCACTGGAGGCGTTCTTCGCCGAGCGGATCCTGGGCCCGCTGGGCATGACCGACACCCGCTGGTGGGTGGACGCGGCGGACGCGAAGCGCCTGGCCGCCCTGTACGCCCCGCACCCGGCCACCGGCCAGGCGGTACGCGCCGACGGGGTGGGCCGGGCCGCGCTGGCGGAGCCGACGTGGCACTCCGGCGGCGGCGGGCTGGTCTCCACGGCGGCCGACTACCACCGGTTCACCCAGTTCCTGCTGCGTGGCGGCGAGCTGGACGGGGTCCGCCTGCTCGGTCCCCGCACGGTGCGCTTCATGACCCGCAACCACCTGCCCGGCGACCGGGACCTGGCCTCGTTCTCCCCGGACGGCTTCGCCGAGACGATCCTCGACGGGATCGGCTTCGGGCTGGGCTTCGCCGTCGTGCTCGACCCGGTGCCGTCGCGGGTGCCGAGCAGTGTCGGCGAGTTCTACTGGGGTGGCCTGGCCAGCACCGCGTTCTGGGTGGACCCGGTGGAGGAGGTCACGGCACTGCTGTTCACCCAGCTGATGCCGTCCAGCACGTACCCGCTGCGCAGCCAGTTGCGCCAGCTCGTCTACTCGGCGATCGTCGACTGAGCCGGTTCGGCGGAACGCCCCGCCGCCCGCCGGTGGGCTGCCTAGCCTGTGAGGCATGAGCGACATCGTCGTGTTCGGCGCCGGTGGGACGGCGGGATCGCGGATCGCGGCCGAGGCGGTCGAGCGGGGGCACCGGGTCACAGCGGCGGTGCGGCGTCCGGAGGCGGTCGGCTATCTACCACCCGGCGTACGCACGGTGACCGGCGACGCCACCTCGGCGCGGAGCGTACGCGAACTGGCGCAGGACGCGGACGTGCTGGTGGTGGCCATCGGCGGCGGCGAGCGGGAGCTGTGGCGCGACGCCGCGCGGACGCTGGTCGACACGCTGCGGGAGCTGCCCGATCCGCCCCGGGTGATCCACGTCGGCGGCGGTTCGACGCTGCTCACCCCGAAGGGCACCCGCTACCTGGACGAGCCGGACTTCCCGGAGGAGTACCGGGACTCGGCGCACGGCCAGGCCGACGCGCTGGAGTTCTACCGCTCCAGCGCGGACGGGGTCACCTGGACGTACGTCTCCCCGCCGCCGCTGGAGTTCCACCCGGGCGAGCGGACCGGGCACTACCGGACCGGTACCGACCAGCCGGTGACCGACGCGCAGGGCCGGTCGGTGCTCACCTACGAGGACCTGGCGGTGGCGATCGTCGACGAGATCGAGAATCCGCGGTTCGGCAACGCCCGGTTCACTGTCGCGTACTGAGTCAGCCGGCCAGCCGGGCCGGGAAGCCGCCGGTGGCGATCGGACCCCAGGACTCGATGGTGACCCGGATCAGCGACTTGCCCTGCGCGACCATCGCCGACCGGTACTCGTCCCAGTCCGGGTGCTCACCGGAGATGCTGCGGAAGTACTCGACCAGCGGCTCCAGCGCCTCGGGCAGGTCGAGCACCTCGGCCACGCCGTCGACCTGCACCCACGGGCCGTTCCAGTCGTCGGAGAGCACGCACGCGGACACGCGCGGATCGCGGCGGATGTTCGTCACCTTGGCCCGCTCCGGATAGGTGGAGATCACCAGCCGGCCCTCGGCGTCCACCCCGCAGGACACCGGGGAGGACTGCGGGCGGCCGTCGGAGCGGGTGGTCATGAGCACGACCTGGTGCCGGGGGCGGAGGAACTCGATCAGGGCGTCCCGGTCGACCCGGGTGTTCTTCGCGATGCTGCGTGCCATGCCTCGGTTCTACCAGCCCGGTCGATGGTCCTCAGCGCGGACGGCCGGCGGCCCGCTGTGCGGTGACCTGTTCCGGCACGCGCGGGCGGGCCGCCGGCCGCCAGGCACGGCCGTTGGCGTAGATGACCCGGAAACCGAGGTACGCGGCGAGCGGCGCCCAGTGCGCCGAGCGCATCCGCACCTCGGCGGCGTTGTGCCGCTGCCCATTCGCGAGCACGTCGAGCAGCACCGTCTCGAAGGCGGCCGACTCGACCCAGTCCACCTCGCGGGTGAAGCCGCAGATCAGCGCCGCGCCGGTGATGTCGAGGAACTCGCGCAGCGTGGCGTCGGAGGCGCGCAGCACCGAGCAGCTGCCGAAGTAGAGGCGTCGGCCCTCGCAGCGGCCGGCCATCCGCTCGGCCACGTCGGACAGCTCGACCGAGTCCCAGTCGGTGAGGCAGAGCCGGCTCGGCTCGCCGTGCATGGCGAAGAAGCCCACCCGGTGGTCCGCGTACTGCTTGAGCAGCCAGCGGTCGACGAAGTAGAACAGCTCGTCGCGGGTGGCCGCGTCCTTGTGGATGTAGCGGATCCGGCCGAGCCGTTCGAGCAGGTCGAGCGTGGGCAGGACGGACCCTCGCTCGTTGAGGTCGCGGTGCCACTGCCCCTCGACGCAGAACACGCCGCCACGCGCCAACGCCCACCTCCCGCCCGTCGAGGTCGCCGCCCGGGTCCGGGAGCAGACGTTACCGCTCACCTCCGACGGGCGACACCCGGCAGCGCGTTCGCAAACGGGCACTATTCACAGCTGATACTCAGCAAGCGCCTGATGTGAGAACAATTTCGGCTAATCACCACGAAGAGTCCTCGCACCTGTCACGGTGAGAGAGACGGGACGTACCGGTCGATGTGCCCGTCGGACCCCAGTTCCGCTCTGACATCGGGAGGACTCTGTGCGCGTCAACACCCTGAAGCGGGCGGCGGTCGCGTTCGCGCTGGCCCTGCCCGGGGCCGCCGTGGCGACCGTCGTGGCCGCGCCACCGGCCCACGCCGACGGCTGCTACACCTGGAACCGCACCCTGTCGCAGGGACGCTCCGGCTCCGACGTGCGGCAGCTCCAGATCCGGGTGGCCGGCTGGGCCGGGTACGCCGGCGTCGTCCGGGTCGACGGCATCTACGGCCCGGAGACCGCAGCCGCGGTCAAGCGCTTCCAGGCCGCGTACGGGCTGCGCGCCGACGGCGTGGCCGGGCCGCAGACGTTTGCCAAGATCTACGACCTGCAGAAGGACAGCGACTGCACGCCGAAGCACTTCAGCTACGCCGAGCTGGACAACGGCTGCGGCAAGGGTGGGTGGGCCGGCGGCCCGCTCTCCTCGGCGGCCACCAAGGAGAACGCGCTGCGCACCATGTGGAAGCTGGAGGCGCTGCGCCGCAGCCTCGGCGACAAGCCGATCTACGTGACCAGCGGGTTCCGCAGCATCGCCTGCAACCGGCAGGTCGGCGGGGCCACGGACAGCCAGCACCTCTACGGCAACGCGGCCGACCTGATCGCCAAGCACCGCAGCCTCTGCGAGATCGCCCGGTCGGCCCGCGACCAGGGCTTCAGCGGCATCTACGGGCCCGGCTACCCGGACCACGACGACCACACGCACGTGGACTCGCGGCGGGAGAACAACCGGGACAAGGTGGCTAACACCAGGGACTGGGCCGCCCCGGACTGCGGGGTCGAGTGACGCGGTGACGGCGGCCCGGCACGGGGGTGGGGGCTCCCCGGCCGGGCCGCCGTCGGCATGCTCCGGCGCGATCGACGCCACTCCGCGACGGGGCGTGGACGCGACCGGAACGGGACGCCGGGCGTCAGCTCACCCGGACCTGCGGGCCTGGGGTGGGCCCGCCCGGCACCGGGCGAGGGGCCGGCGTCAGCTCGCCCGGGACCAGGCGAGGGCTCGGGGTCAGCTCGCCCGGGGCCAGCGAGGGCGGGCGGCGGGTGCGGGCCGCCCGGCGACGGGCCGCAGACCGGGCCGCACCGGCGGCACGGCGCCCCGGGGGACCGGACCGCGGGCCACCTGGCCGGGCGTACGGGCGGCCTGACGCGGCCCGGTCAGCACGAACGGGAAGGGCACGTGCACGAACGGGTTGCCGTGCCGGATCAGCGCGTCGATCTGCCGGTCGTTGAGACCGTGAGTCTCCAGCACGCGCCGGCCCCAGCGATGCAACCGGCAGGGGAACGACGACCCGTCGTTGCGGCACTTCGGCCCCGCGGGCCACTCCTCGGCGGCGTGCACCACCACCGCCCGGACCGCGAGGCGGACGTCCTCAGGGGTCAACGGCGCCGGTACCGGCACCTCGCCCAGGATCTGGTCGATGGGATCCGTCGACTGCTCACCAACTCGCACGGCAGGCCTCCCGCAGCTCGGCAGCGATACGGCGGAACGGCCGCACCACATCCTCGACCACTGGTACGGCCCGGAAACGGCAGTAGTTCAATCCCGCCACGCGGCGAGCAGTTCGGCCGGCCCGAGCGCGGTGACGCCGTCTACCGCACGGCCACTGCGCACCACCGCGACGAGCGGCGTGTGGTCGTCGGCACCCGGCAGCTGGGCGCGGTGGTGGAGCAGCCGGGCCAGGTCGTGGGCGTCGAACGCGCCGTTCTCCAGCCATTTGACCAAACCCACGAACGTGATCCGCTTGGCCACCGGGCTCCGGTCACCGCCGACCAGGTCGATCTCGGGATCGTTGGTACGCGTCCAGTACCCGCCCACCTCCCCCGTCCCGGACGGCAGGTGCCCCGGCGGCAGCCGGCGCAGCGACTCCCGGATCACCGGCTCGACCGCACGTCCCCGCCAGGAGGTCCAGGACGAGTGGATGCGGGCGAGCGTCAGATCCCCTCTGCCGCGCTCGATCTCGGCGAGGTGCGGATCGAGGAAGGCGAGCCAGAAGCGGAGGTACGGGTCGACGACCGTGTAGCGGGTCTCGCGCGACGGACGGGTGGACAGCGGGAGGGTGGCGTCCACGACCCGCTTGTCTGTCAGCAGCCGGAGCGCGCGGTGCAGCGAAGCCTGCGGGATCCCGCCGGCGGCCCGCGCGATGGAGGAGGAGGTGCGCTCCCCCGAGCCGATGGCGCGCAGCACCACGCCCGGTTGGGACCGCGGCGGGAACTCGGCGGCGAGGGCCCGTTCCCCGCTGACGAGCAGCGCGGAGGTGGGGTCCGGGACGGCCTGGGCGAGGTAGTCGCGCACGGTCTCGCCGGGGGCCCAGTCGTCGAGGACGAGCGGTAGGCCGCCGGTGACGAGGTACGCGTCGATGGCATCGGCCGGCGGCAGCTGGAGCATCTCGGCCACGTCGCCGGGGCTCAGGGGCGGCACGACCATCTCGGTCGCGCGTTGGTGGAACGGCCGGCCGTAGTCGTTGAGCGCCTCCATCATCGCCAGGTCGGAGCCGACGCAGATCAGCAGGACCGGCCGGCGGGACAACTCCCTGTCGAAGACCTTCTGGAGGGTGCCCTCGAAACCCGGGTCGGTGGCGATGAGGTAGGGCATCTCGTCGAGCACGACGACGCTGGGCTGGTCCGCGGGCAGCGCGGCGGCGAGGAGGGCGAGAGCCGCGTCCCAGGTAGCGGGCGCCTGCGCCGTGAAGAGCGCCGCGCCGGGGAGCGTTGAGCCGGCCGCCGCCTCGACGAAGAGGCGCAGGTCTGCGGCCACCGTGGGTTGCGCCGAGGCGGTGAAGAAGAGGTGCGGTACGTCAGCGCGCTCGACGAACTCCTCCACGAGCCGGGACTTGCCCACCCGGCGGCGCCCTCGCATGAGCACCGCCCGCCCCGGCCGCCCCGCCCGGCCGCCGCGTTCGACGCGCGCCAGCATGCCGTCGAGCCGGTCCAGCTCCCGCGTCCTGCCGACGAAACCGGCCACGTCATCACCTCACGCCATCATCGCCGATACTCTCACTCTTGATAGTATCGCTAATGAGAGCTTCTGGCGTCAGACCAGGCCGGCGTCCTGGACCAGCAGGGCCACCTGCACGCGGTTGTTCAGGTCGAGCTTCGTCAGCAGCCGCGACACGTACGCCTTCACCGTCGCCACACTCATGAACAGCTCGGCGGAGATCTCCGCGTTGGTCCGGCCCCGGCCGAGCAGCACCGCGACCTCCCGCTCCCGCTCGGATAGCCCGTCGAGCAGCCGTACCGCCCGCTCCCGTTTCGGGTCCGGGCCGGACACCGGCGCGGCGCCCGTGACGTGCGCGATGAGTTTGCGGGTCACCGCCGGGGACAGCGTCGCCTCCCCCGCCGCGACCCGGCGTACCGCCGCCACGATGTCGGCCGGCGGGGTGTCCTTGAGCAGGAAGCCGCTCGCCCCGGCGCGCAGCGCCCGCAGCACCTGCTCGTCGGCGTCGAAGGTGGTGAGCACCAGCACCTCGGGCGGATCGGCGGTGGCACGCAGCGCCTCGGTGGCGGCCAGGCCGTCGACCCGGGGCATGCGGATGTCCATCAGCACCACGTCCGGGGCGTACGCGGCGACGGCGGCCGGCACCTCGGCTCCGTCGGCGGCCTCGCCGACCACACTCAGGTCGGGCACCCCGCCGAGGATCATCGACAGCGCACCACGCACCAGCGGGTCGTCGTCGACGATCAGCACCCGGACCGGGGCGCTCACTGAGCCGCCGCCCAGGGCAGCCACGCGGTCAGCCGGAACGTGCCGTCGGCGTCGCGCCCGTGTTCCAGGCGGCCACCGGCGAGCGTGACCCGTTCGGCGATCCCGACCAGCCCGGTGCCGGCGCCCGGGATAGCGGTGGCGGGCGCACCGACGGGCCACGGGTTGACGATCTCCACCGCCAGCCCGTCCCCCGGACCACCGGCCAGCCGGACCGTCACCACCGCGCCCGGTGCGTGCTTGCGGGCGTTTGTCAGCCCCTCCTGCACGATCCGGTACGCGCTGCGCCCGATCGCCGCCGGCACCGTCTCCGGCCCGGCCACCTCGTCGACCACGCCGACCCGTACCCCGGCGTCGCGGCTCTCGGCGACCAGCGCCGGCACGTCGGCAAGCGTGGGCTGCGGCCGTTCCGGTGTGGCCTCGGAGCCCACCTCGGCCCGGAGCACGCCGATCACCTCGCGCAGGTCCTGGAGCGCGGCGTGCGCGCTGGCCCGGATCACACCGGCCGCCCGCGCCACCTCCTCCGGCGGCGCGTCCGGCCGGAACTCCAGCGCGCCCGCGTGCAGGCTGAGCAGGGAGATCCGGTGCGCGAGCACGTCGTGCATCTCCCTGGCGATCCGGCCGCGTTCGAGCCGCCGGGCCTGGTCGAGCCGGAGTTGCTGCTCGGCCTCGGCCCGCTCGGCGCGGTCGCGCAGGGACAGCACCAGCTGGCGGCGGGCCCTGACGAACAGGGCCCACGCCACCACCACGCCGATGAACAGCGCGGTCCAGATCACGGAACCCCAGAACGGCATCGTCGGATCGGGCCGCACGGCGAGGTAGACAGGCAGGCTCAGCACGTTCCAGGCCGCCAGGGCCAGGCCCACCGGCAGCGGCCGGTGCACGAGCACGGTGAACGTGATGACGAGCAACGCGAGGCCGGAGGTGACCGAGAAGAACACGAGCGGCGCGGTGGCCAGCGCCAGCCCGATCGGCCAGCGGCGGCGCAGCCAGAGCGCGCCGCTGACGAGCAGGCCGATGAGCAGGTCGACCTCCACCAGCCAGGCCGGACCGGCGTTGAGGCCGAACTCCGGAGTGGCGCTGGTGACGTCGCCGTGCGCGATCAGCACCCAGAGCAGCGAGGCCACGAACACCATGCCGTCCACGAACCAGTCCCGCGGCGTCCGCCGGGCCCGGGCGGGCACCAGGGAGCCCGGCAGGAGCCAGGGATGATCGGGTACGGCGGCGCTTGTCACCCGTCCATGCTAGGAAGCCGCCCGGACCCGCTACCAGCTACCAAAGTCGACGTCTGCGGTGAACCGAGGTCGACGGCGGCGCCGACCGCCGGCCGCAGCGCGTGACCGGGTGGCCCCGGCAGGCTCGACGGCATGATCGAAGTCGACCAGCTCAGCAAGCGGTACGGCCCGCACACCGCCGTCGAGGACGTCACGTTCCGGTGCGAACCGGGCTCGGTGACCGGTTTCCTGGGCCCGAACGGCGCCGGGAAGTCCACCACCATGCGGATGATCTGCGGGATGACGCCGCCCACCTCGGGTGCCGCCACCGTCGCCGGCCGCGCCTACCGCGACCTGCCCAACCCGGGGCGGGAGATCGGCGTGCTGCTCGACGCGTCGGCGCAGCACGCCGGGCGCACCGGGCGGGAGACGCTCACGCTCGCCGCCCGCACCATGGGCGTGGAGCGGGGTCGGGTGGCGGACGTACTCGACCGGGTCGGGCTGAACGACACCGCCGCCCGGCGCCGCGTCGGCGCGTACTCCCTGGGGATGCGGCAGCGGCTCGGCCTGGCGCTGGCGCTGCTGGGCGACCCCCGGGTCCTGATCCTGGACGAGCCGGCAAACGGCCTCGACCCGGAGGGGATCTTCTGGATGCGCGGCCTGCTGCGCGACTTCGCCGACCGGGGCGGCACGGTGCTGCTCTCCTCGCACCTGCTGCGCGAGGTGGAGGCGGTGGCCGACCGGCTGGTGGTGATCGGCGGCGGCCGGGTGGTCGCCCAGGGCGGCAAGGACGAGCTGCTCGCCGGTGCCGGCACGCTGGTGCGCGCCCGCGACCCGCACGCGCTGCGCCTGACGCTGGACCGGGCCGCGCTGCCCGCGTCCCCCGGCACCGACGGCGGCTTCGTCGTCCGGGCCGAGCCGGGCGTGGTCGGTCAGGCAGCGGCCGACGCCGGGCTGGTCCTCACCGAGCTGCGCCCGGCCGGCAGCGGCGGCCTGGAACAACTCTTCCTCACCCTCACCGCCGGCGCGTCGACCAAGGAGGCCGTCCGATGACCACCACAGCCGTTCCGACCGCACCGGCGCGGCACGAGCCGGCCACCGGTGGCCCCTCGCTGGCCCGGCTGACCGGCGTGGAGCTGCGCAAGCTCGCCGACACCCGGGCCGGACGCTGGCTGCTCATCACCATCGGCCTGATCGCCGCGGCGATCGTGGTGGTGCAACTGTTCGTCCTCGACGGGGCGGATCAGACGTTCACCGCCTTCTTCACCCCGTCGCTGCTGCCGGTCGGCCTGCTGCTGCCGGTGCTCGGCATCCTGTCCATCACCGGCGAGTGGTCGCAGCGCACCGCGCTCACCACGTTCGCGCTGGTGCCCCGCCGGGAGCGGGTGGTCGTCGCCAAGCTCGTCGCGGTGGTGCTCGCCGCGCTCGCCTCGGTGCTCGTCAGCCTGGCGGTCGCCGCCGTCGGCACGCTCGCCGCCCGCGCCACCGGCGGGGCGGGGGCCTGGACGTTCGACTGGCTACTGCTGCCGCACGCGGCCGTCTTCCAGGTCGCGAGCGTGCTGATGGGCGCCGCCTTCGGCCTGCTGCTGCTGAACACGCCGCTGGCGATCGTCGCCTACCTGCTGCTGCCGACCGTGTGGAGCCTGCTCGCCGCGATGATCTCCGCGCTGCGTGAGCCGGCCCGCTGGCTGGACACCTCCTACACCATGGAGCCGCTGCTCGGTGCCGAGATGACCGGCGGGCAGTGGGGCCGGCTCGGCGTCTCGCTGGCCGTCTGGGTGGTCCTGCCGCTGACCGCGGGTCTGGTCCGCACGCTGCGCCGGGAGGTGTCGTGACGGTGACGGCCCGAGGGCTCGGTGAGGACGTCGTGGTCGACGGCGGACGCGGTGAGCTGGTGCTGATGTGGGCGGGATTCCCGCTGGTCGGGGCGGGGCTGGGCGCCGGGCTGACCGCGCTGTCCGGCTGGATCGCCGGGCTGCCCTGGTTCCCGTTCCAGGGCCTGTTCGAGCTGCTCGCCCGGTGGCCGGACGAGCGGGCGTACCCGATCGGGGCCGGGGTGGGCCTGCTCGGCGGCCTGTTCCTGGCGGTGGTGGCGGTCCGCGAGCGGCTGACCGTCACGGTCGGGCACCGGACGGTACGGCTGCACCGAGACGGGCACGACCGGGACGTGGCCCGCGCCGACGTGGCCGGCGTGTTCGTCGACGGAAAGACGCTGGTGCTGCTGGACACCGCCGGCGGCGAGCTGGCCCGGGAGAAGTCCGACCTGGACGCCGAGCGGTTGCGCGCGGCGTTCACCCGGCAGGGCTGGCCGTGGACCGGTCAGGACCCGCACCGGGACGCGTACCGGCGGTGGGTCGAAGGGCTGCCCGACCTGCCGCCGGGCGCGGACGCCCTGCTGCGTGCCCGGCAGCGGGCGCTCGACGGCGGCCACGACGCCGAGACCCGGGAGCTGCACGGGGAGCTGGCCCGGCTCGGCGTCGTGGTCCGCGACGAGGGCAAACGGCAGTACTGGCGGCTGGTCGCCGGCCCGCCGCCGGGGTGAGAGCGGCCGTCGCGCTGCGATCTTCGCGCCGAGGATTTACGTTCGTCCATGGCGGGGTCACGGCTCGTCGGCCGCGATGGCCCCGGGCGGTACGACGCGGGCGACGGGGAGGGGCCGGCAATGGCCGTGGCACAGGGCATCTTCCGGCGCAAGCCGGTCGAGCAGATCGCCGACGAGACCGACGAGGGCCTCTCCCGCGAACTGGGGTTGTGGCAGCTCACCGCGATCGGCGTCGGCGGGATCATCGGCGCGGGCATCTTCGCGCTGGCCGGGGCGGTGGCGAACGAGACCGCCGGCCCGGCCGTGCTGGTGTCGTTCCTGATCGCCGGCCTGGCCAGCGCCGCCGCCGCGCTGTCGTACGCGGAGTTCGCCGGCATGATCCCGAAGGCCGGGTCGGCCTACACCTACGGGTACGCGGTGCTCGGTGAGGCGGTCGGCTGGTTCATCGGCTGGGACCTGCTGCTGGAGTACACGGCCATCGTCGCGGTGGTGGCGATCGGCATCTCCGGCTACTTCGGCTTCCTGGTCAACGAGCTGGGCGCGGATCTGCCGGCCTAGATGCTCGGCGCGCCCGGCACCGGCGACGGGCACCGCGTCGACCTGTTCGCGGTGGTGCTCTGCCTGCTCATCGCGTTCCTGCTGACCCGGGGCATCAAGGCCGCCGCGCGGTTCGAGACGTTCGTGGTCGGGCTCAAGGTCGCTGTCGTGCTGCTGGTGATCGTGGTCGGCTTCTTCCACGTGAAGACCGCCAACTACTCGCCGTTCTTCCCGTTCGGGGTCGGCGGCGCGATCACCGGCGCGGCCACCGTCTTCTTCGCCGTCTTCGGGTACGACGCGATGAGCACCGCCGCCGAGGAGTCGCGCGACGCCCGCCGGCACATGCCCAAGGCGATCATCTGGTCACTTGTCATCTCGATGGTGCTGTACGTGCTGGCCACGCTGGTGCTCACCGGCATGCAGAACTACCGGGACATCGACCCGGAGAGCGGCTTCTCCTCCGCGTTCGCCGCGGTGGGGCTCTCCGGGCTCGCCAGCGTGATCGCGGTCGGGGCGATCATCGGCATCCTCACCGTGATGTTCACGTTCATGCTCGGCGTGACCCGGGTGTGGTTCTCGATGAGCCGGGACGGACTGCTGCCCGGCTGGTTCGCCAAGGTCCACCCGGTACGTCGGGTGCCGACCCGGGTCACCTGGATCGTCGGGGTCGGCTCGGCGCTCATCGCCGGTTTCCTGCCGATCCGGCAGGCCGCCGAGCTGACCAACATCGGCATCCTGCTCGCGTTCGTGGTGGTGTGCGTGGCGGTGATCGTGCTGCGCTACCGCCGCCCGGACGCGCCGCGGACGTTCCGGCTCCCCGGCATGCCCGTGGTGCCGGCGATCGGCGTGATCTTCTCGATCTGGCTGATCACGTTCCTCGACCCGGTGACGTGGCTGCGGTTCGGCGCCTGGTTCCTGCTCGGCGCGGTCGTCTACGCCCTGTACGGCTACCGCCGGTCGGCGCTGGCCCGGCGCGACGGGGACAGCGGCACGCCCCGCTGACCGCGCGGCCCCGGGCTCAGGCGGCGATCACCACCACTGCCAGCGCGGCGAAGGCGGCGGACAGCGCCGCGCCCGTCCAGCGCCGCCACCGTGGCGTCCCGGCCACGAGCGGCAACCCGCGCCAGCGCTGCGCGGCGGGCACCACGGCGGCCCCGGCGAGCGCCACGCCGAGCGGCCAGACCCAGCCCGGCACCACCGACCAGTCGCCGAGCCGGTGGCCGAGGCCGAGCGAGACCACCGCCCAGACAGCGTCGGAGAGCACCGTCACCCGGTCCGTCCCGCGTCGCGCGGTGCTCCAGAGGGAGAGCCCGCCGAGGAACGTGAACGCCAGCGCGAGCGCGGCGCCGATCCACCCGTCCAGGCCCGTCGACTCCTCCGCCGCGTCACCGCGGACGCCCAGCAGCCGCAGGCCGATCGGATCCACGTCGCGGGTGGTGTTGCCGAGCACCACCACGCCCCGGTCGGCCGCCCGGTCGAAGCCCAGGTAGGCCCGGAAGCCGCCGGTGCCCCCGTTGTGCCAGACGATCTCCCGGTCGCCGTGACGGCTGGTGAACCAGCCGTACCCGATCCGGCGATCGTCCCCGGCGTCGAAGCGGGGCGTGGCGGCGTCGGCGCCGGGGGCCGTGCCGGCGAGCATCGCGGCGGTGAGCCGGGCCAGGTCCTCGGCGGTGGACCAGATCCCGACACCGGCCGGGGCGTACCCCGCGCCTAGCCACGGGTCGACGGGCCGGTCGGCGGCGGTGGCGCCCTCGGCCCGCCCGGCCGGGAGGTCGTCGGCGCCGGTGGCGGCGACGGTGGCGGTCATGCCCAGGGGATCCAGCACCTCGCGCCGGATCAGTTCCGGATAGTCGACTGCGGCCCGGGCCGCAAGCGCCTGGCCGAGCAGCGCCGCGCCGAAGTTCGAGTAGGACACGGTGCCACGGTCGTCGGGCTCGGTACCCCTGGCGGCGGTGACGATCCGCTGCACGTCGTAGCCGGCGTACGCGTTCCCGGCGGTGGACGTCGCCCACCACGTGCGGACCATGGCGCCCGCGGAGTCGAGTGCCAGCCGGGGTAGCCCGGCCCGGTGACTGGCCAGTTCGGCGAGGGTGACCGCACCGGCCGGGCCGGTCACGTCCGGCAGCACGTCGGCCAGCCGGTCGTCGGGACCGACCGCGCCGGACGCGACCTGCCGGGCCAGGAGCATGCCGGTGAGCGGCTTGGCGATCGAACCGATCTCGAACGGGGTGCCCGGTTCGACGGCCGACCCGCCGGGAGCTCGGTTGCCGAGGCCCGCGACGCGGACCCGGTCGCCCTCGATCACCGCCACCGCGAGGCCGCGCAGGTTCTCGGGGTCGTCGACGGCGGCGCGGACGGTCGCGGCCAGTTCCGCGTCGCCGGTCCGCTCCGGGCCGAGGTGCGGGGGCCCGGGCATGAGGACCGCCGCCGCGGCTGCCGCGACGAGTCCGGCGGCGGCGAGAACGATCGGGGTACGCATGGTGCTGCCTTCCGTCGGGGTGGATGGCCGGGTCAGCGGCGGGCCGCGGTGAGGATGGCCAGCAGCGGCACCACCCGCTCGGGCGGTATGTCGTAGCGCCCGCGAGCGCCGCTGCGCAGCCAGCCCGCGGCGGCGAGTTGCCGCAGGTGGTGGTGGAGCTGGCCGGTGGTGCCGATCCCGTCGAGTTCGGCCAGTGCGGCGGTGCCGTGCCGGCCGCCGAGGATCTCCCGCAGCAGCCGCAGTCGCACCGGATGCGCCAGCGCCGTGAGCGTGCCGGCCAGTGCCGCCCAGTCGGCGTCGAGCAGGTCGTCGACCGTGGCGCCGTACTGCCAGTCGTAGTGCCGGTCGGTGGTGCGGACGGTGCCGGTGTAGAGCACCGCCCCGGTGCCGTCGGCGGGGATCCGCCGCTTCAGGCCGCCGAGCGCCCAGAAGACGTCCTCCGGTGTGACCTCGGTCTCCGGCCTGCCCCCGGCCCGGTCGCCGGCCAGCCGGGCCACCTGTGCCTCCAGGGCCGCGAGCCGCTCCTCCACGCTTGCCATGGCCACCAAAATACGGAAGTACGTACTTACGTGCAAGCGAACAAACGCGCCGAGCTGCCGGTGTCACTACTTCTGCTGGCGCGTTTCTGGCATCAGGACGAACTGTTCGGGCATGTTCTCCGTACACACGTGTGGTTCGTGACGTCTACCTCGGAGGCATGGTGTCCGCACTTCGAACTGATCCACTCGCGGGGGCGATTCTCCAGGTCGGCGTACTCGCGGCCCTGGCCGGCACTGTCGGCCTGAGCGCGTACGGCTGGCTGGCCGGTCTACTCTTCGGGGTGGTGATGGTCGCGGCGCTCGGACACGGGCTGCGCCGCTCGGGCGCGGACCGGCTCGGGCCGGCCGACTGGGTGACGCTCACCCGGGCGACGCTCACCGGCGGGGTGGCGGCGCTGACCGTCGACTCGTTCCGCGGGCCGATCGCGGTCCCCCTCCTGGTCACGCTGGCCGCCGTGGCGCTCTCCCTGGACTGGGTCGACGGGCAGGTGGCCCGGCGTACCGGCACGGTGAGCGCGCTTGGCGCCCGGTTCGACATGGAGGTCGACTCCTTCCTCGTCCTGGTCCTCTGCGGGTACGTCGCCGACCAGGTGGGCGCCGGGGTGCTGGTGATCGGCGCGATGCGGTACGTCTTCGTCGCCGCCGGCTGGGCGCTGCCGTGGATGCGCGGCTCGCTGCCGCCGCGCTACTGGCGCAAGGTGGTCGCCGCAACGCAGGGCATCGCGCTGGCGGTGGTCGCGGCGGGCGTACTGCCCCGGCCGCTGGCGGTGGCGGTACTCCTCGGCGCGCTCGCGATGCTCGTCGAGTCGTTCGGCCGCGACGTCGCCTGGTTGTGGCGGCACCGCGTACCGTCGCGGCGGCGCCCGGTGGCGCTCCCGGCCGCGCCGGTCTCCCCCGCGCCCGCCGGTCACCACTCCGAGTGGACGCCGGACGTGCGGATCGCGCGCCAGCCCGCCGAGGCCGGCGGGAGGCGCCGGTGACCGACCTGTCCCGCCCGGCGGACGGCGACGACGCCCCGGACGCCGCCGCGACCGGCAACAATGAGGCCGGCACCACGACCGACGACGCTCCGACGCCCGGCCGGCGGCGTGCCCGGCGGCTGGTCGCCGTGACTGTCACCGCGCTGGCCGCCGCGCTCGTGCTGGTGGCACTCGTCGCGCCGAGCGACGCCAACGAGTTCAGTCCCGGCGCGTTCCTGCGCATCCCGGTGGAAGGGCTGATCGCCGTCGCCCTGCTGCTGGTCCTGCCGGCACGTCCGCGCCGGGTGGTGGCCACGGCGCTCGGCGTGCTGCTCGGCCTGGTCCTCGTCCTGAAGGTCACCGACCTCGGGTTCTCCCTGGTCCTGGACCGCAGCTTCGACCTGATCGCCGACTGGACGTTCCTCGGCGCGGGCGCGGAGTTCCTGTCCGAGTCGTACGGTCGCGCCGCCGAGGTGGGCGCGGTGGCGCTGGCGGTGGTCGCGGTGCTCGCCGTACCGCTGCTGGTGACGCTGTCGGTGCGGCGGCTGACCCGGGTCGTGGTCGCGAACCGGACGGTGACCGCCCGCGCGACCACCGCGTTCGCCGCCGCCTGGGTGGTCTGCGCCGTGCTCGGCGCGCAGATCGTGCCCGGCGTCCCGGTCGCCGCCGACACGGTCGCGGCCGGTCTCTACGACCGGGCCCGGCAGGTGCGGGCGGGCCTCAACGACCAGGAGAGGCTCAACACGCAGCTCGCCGGTGACCCGTTCCAGAACGTGCCGGGCGAGCAGTTGCTGACCGCGTTGCGCGGCAAGGACGTGCTGTTCACGTTCGTGGAGAGCTACGGCCGGGTCGCGCTGGAGGACCCGGACCTCGCGCCGGAGGTGGACGCCGTCCTCGACGAGGGGACCCGGCAGTTGCGCGCGGGCGGCTACGGCAGTCGCAGCGCGTTCCTCACCTCGTCCACCACCGGCGGCGGGAGCTGGCTGGCGCACGCCACGCTGATGAGCGGCATCCGGGCGGACAACCAGTTGCGCTACACCAACCTGGTCCGCAGCGACCACCTGACCCTCAACGGCGCGTTCAAGCGCGCCGGCTGGCGGACCACGCTGGTCATGCCGGCGCTCACCCGGGCCTGGCCGGAGGCCGAGTTCTTCTCCCCCGACCAGGTGTACGGCGTGAAGGAACTCGGCTACCGGGGACCGCTGTTCAGCTTCTCCTCCCCGCCGGACCAGTACACGCTGTCGACGTTCCAGCGCCGCGAGCGCGGACCGGGGCACGCCCCGGTGATGGCCGAGATCCCGCTGCTGTCGAGCCACATCCCGTGGACGCCGGTACCGCCGCTCGTCGACTGGGACGACGTCGGCGACGGCTCGGTCTACAAGGGGACGGCGCGCGCCGACCGCTCGGCGGAGGGCACCCGGGAGGCGTACCGGCAGGCGGTGGTCTACACGCTGCGCACGCTCATCTCCTACGTGCAGCGGTACGGCGACGAAAACCTGGTCCTGGTGTTCCTCGGCGACCACCAGCCGGCCCGGGCGGTCACCGGGGAAGGCGCCGGCAAGGACGTGCCGATCACGATCGTGGCGAAGGACCCGGCCGTGCTCGACCGCGTCGCCGGGTGGGGCTGGCAGGACGGCCTCAACCCCGACCCGCAGGCCCCGGTCTGGCCGATGGAGTCGTTCCGCGACCGGTTCCTGCACGCGTTCGGACCGAAGTCCACCACTCACAGTTAGGGATGTCGTGACGATGCTCGCGCGGGCCTGGGGGATCACCCGTTCCCTGGCCGTCTACCACGGTCAGCCGGCCAAGCACCGGCGTGCCCGGCAGCTCTACGGGCAGTTCCTCTCCCCCGGCGACCTGGCCTTCGACATCGGCGCCCACGTCGGCGGCCGGGTACGCACCTGGCGCCGGCTGGGCGCACGCGTGGTAGCGGTCGAGCCGCAGCCGGACTGCCTGCGGGTGCTGCGCCTGGGCTTCGGCCGGGACGCCGACGTGATCATCGAGCCGACGGCTGTCGGTGCCCGGTCCGGGAGCGCGCGGCTGGAGCTGTCGAGCGCGACGCCGACGGTGTCCACCATGTCGTCGTCGTGGATCGAGTCGGTCACCGCCGATCCGAGCTTCGCCGGGGTCCGCTGGGACCGGTCCATCGAGGTGCCGGTGGTGACGCTGGACGACCTGATCGCGCGGCACGGCGTACCGGCGTTCTGCAAGGTCGACGTCGAGGGCTTCGAGGTCGACGTGCTGGCCGGGCTGAGTCGTCCGGTGCGCGGGCTGTCCTTCGAGTACCTGCCGCCCGCGCACGACTCCGCGCTTGCCGTGTTGGACCTGGTGGAACGGCTGGGCGCGACGGCTGGCGGCTACCGCTACAACTACTCGCCGGTGGAGACCATGCGGTTCGCGAGCGACCGGTGGCTGGACGCGGCCGGGCTGGTACGCCTGCTGGAGACGTACCGCCCGGCCGGTCGCTCCGGCGACGTCTACGCCCGGCTGGCGGCCTCCTGAGCGGCGCCGTCAGAACCGGTACGCGGTGTGGTACTCGGGCACCAGCACGCGGCTGCGCGGCGAGACCCGGCGCACCTCGGCGACGAGGGCGTCGAGGCGTTCCCGGTCGCTGTCGGCGACAGTCGGCGGGTTGGTCAGCGGCGTCTCGAAGTTGTCCCAGTGCACCGGCACCACGACCTTCGGACGGCCCAGCGCGGTCATCAGCCGGGGCACGTAGTCGGCGGTCGCCGTGGTGGCGGCGGAGGCGACCATCGCGACGTCCGGGGCGAGCCCGCTCAGCTTGCGCTCGTCGAAGTCGCTGGCGCCCATGAAGAACACGGACGGGCCGCCGTCGATCCGGATCTGGTACGCCAGCGTGTCACCCTCGGGCAGGTCGGCGATCGTCTCCGGACGGGGCGGCGGGCTGACCCGTACCCCGGGGAACGCCATCGACCAGGTGGGATTCCGGCTGTGCAGCGAGCCGACCACCTCCACCGTGTACCCGTCGAAGTCGAGCACCTCCCCGCCCTTGACCGGGGCCAGCTGCCCGGTCGGCAGCCCGTAGGCCAGGCCGAGGTGATACGCGGTGAGCGTGCCGAAGACCCGGGCACCGGTCCGGGCGGCGATGTGCGGCACGTCGTTGAAGTGGTCCCAGTGGGTGTGGGTGACGAGGATGTTCTCGGCCCGGTCGGCGAGCCGGTCGACCACGTCGGCGGCCACTGTCAGCTGGGTGTCGGGGTTGAACGGCTTCCGGAACAGCCCGGTGTCGTACCGGCTCAGGTACGGATCGACGAGCACCGTCCGGTCCCCGATGTCGATCCGCCAACCGGAGGTGCCCCACCAGCGGAAGCTCACCGCGCCGCCGCGTCGCGTACCGCCGGCGGCGCGGCTCGGCGCGGTGACGGGGCTCGGCCCGGCGGCTCGGGCCGGGGTGCCGGCGACGAGTCCGGCGGTGGTGACGGCGGCGGCGCCGACCGCCGTGTCGCGTAGCAGTCGACGGCGGGCGTAGCCGGACGGCCGGTTCTCGGGCATGTGTCGTCCTCCCCGTTCGGGATCGGTGATCGGTAGGCCCAGCCCACCACCCCGCAGTCCCCGATGTCCAAGATCGACGAGCGCAACGACCGATATCCAGACCGATATCACCGCAGGTCAGGCCGGTGGTCGACCTGGATCATCGCAATGCTTTGACGGCGGTCCGGGCCGCCTCCCCCATCGCCAGGTCCACGTCGATCCGGCGGGCGGCCAGCCGTTGCGTGCGTACCGCCACCGCGATCGCGTACCTGCGGCCGTCGGGGTACTCCGCGACGCCGGCTTCGAGGTGCAGCCCCGGAAGGGTGCCGGTCTTCCCGGCGACCCGGACCCCGGGTGGGAAGCCGGCGGCCAGCCGGGTCCAGAAGAGCTGCCGGGCCATCAGCTCCCGGACCATGGCGCACGCGGAGGCCGGACCGGCCTCGTCCCGCCACACCAGACGGAGCAGCCGGGTCAGTTCCCGGGCGGTGCTGGAGCTGGTGTGCTCGGGGTCGAAGACCCGCATCGCGCGGATCCGTTCGGGCGGCAGGGTGGGGAAGATCCGCGCGAAGTCCGCCTCGGTGCGCGCGCCCACGTCGGAGAGCATCGTCTCGACGAGTTGCCGGGGGCCGCCGACGATCCGGGTGCGCGGCAGGTCCAGCTCCGCGGCCAGCATCGGCAGCACGTCCGCACCGATCCGGCGCAGGAGCAGGTCGGCCGCCGTGTTGTCACTCACCGACATGGCCAGGTACGCGAGGTCGCGCAGGGAGACCTCCACGTCGTCGGCGCAGCCGGCCACACCCCAGCCGCCGAGCCGGTCGGCGGCACCGACGAGCACCCGTTCGGTCGGGTCGAGCTGGCCGGCGGCCGCCTGCCGGGCGAACTCCAGCACCACCATCACCTTGAAGACGGAGGCGATGACGATCTGCTCGTCGGCGCGCAGCGCCACCTCACCGCCGGCCGGGTCGTCCACGTCCACGACATGCAGGCAACCCCGCAACCCGGCCCGCCCGAAGATCTCCCCGACCCGTTCCGCCACATCCACGCCGACACGGTAACCAGCGGCGGCGCTAGGGTGCCCGGATGGATCTGCTGCGGCACCTGCGGCATTTCGTGGTGGTCGCCCGGGAACTGCACTTCGGCCGGGCCGCCGAGACGCTGGGCATGGCGCAGCCGCCGCTGAGCCAGTCGATCCAGCGGTTGGAGCGGGAGCTGGGCGTCGCCCTGTTCGACAGGTCGCAGCGCCAGGTCGGCCTCACCACCGCCGGCCAGTTGCTGCTCGGCGAGGCCGACGAACTGCTGGCCGGTGAACGCCGGCTGCGTCACGTCGCCGAGCGGGTCCGCCGGGGCGCGCTCGGGGTGCTGCGTGCCGGCGTACCCCCGGAGACCCCGGCCGTGACGTTGCGCGCGCTGCTCGACGCGCTCGCGGCCCGCGCGCCCGGGCTCGCCCTCGACCTGCACGAACTGACGAGCGCCGAGCAGCACCGGATGCTCGCGGACGGGCGGCTGGACGTCGGCCTGCTGCACCATCCGGTCGACGGGGCCGGGCTGCGCTTCGGCGAGCCGGTGGACGTACCGGTGGGTGTGCTGCTGCCCCGGTCCTCGCCGCTGGCCCGGCCTCGGGAGATCGCGCTCGCCGATCTGGCCGGCATGGACCTGGTCACCGCGCCACCGGCCACCGCGCCCGGCTGGCACGAGCATCTGCTGACCGTGTGCCGGCAGCACGGTTTCGCCCCGGCCCGGGTCCGCCCCGCGCGCAACCCGGAGTTCCTGTTCGGCCTGCTCCTGGCCGGTGGCGCGGTCGCCGTCGAGCCCGCGGCGCTGGCCCGCCGGGAACCGCGTGTCGCCTGGCGGCCGATCGCCGGCACGCCGCTGGTCCGGCGGATCTCCGCGGCCTGGCCCATCCGGGCCGCGCACCCGGCCGCGCCGATGTTCGGCAACCTCGCCACCGAGACGCTCGCCACGCCCGACGAACAGGCCGGGCCGGCGCTCCTCACCCCGGCGGCCCGGCCGTGGCCGGTGCTGTTCGAGGCCGGCCGGGACGAAAAGTTGGCCCGGTGACCTCCCGCAGTTCACCGCGATCCGGCTAACATCGCTGATCATGGATATGAAGCGCGTCACCCGCTCGCGACCCGGGCGGTTGGTCGCGGCGGTCGTGCTCGCCGTCGCGGTCGCGATCCCGCTCGGCGTGACCGGCTCCGCGTCAGCCGCGACGGCCCTCACCGTGGCGCAGGCGCTCGCCGCCCAGGACGGCCGGACGGCCACCGTCACCGGCTACGTCATCGGCCAGCCCACCGCCACGAACACGGTGCTCACCTCCGGCTTCACCGCGGACACCGCGATCGCCATCGCCGACCAGGCCGGCGAGACCGGCACCGGCCGGATGCTGTACGTGCAGGTGACGGCCGCCTGGCGGAGCACCTTCGGGCTGCTCACCAACCCGTCGCTGCGCGGGCGGCAGGTGACCGCGACCGGCGCGCTCACCGCGTACTTCAGCCACGGCGGGCTGAAGAACCCGACCTCGATGAGCCTCGGCGGCGGTGCCACGCCGACCCCGACCCCCACCGCGACCCCGGCGCCGACCGGCACGCCGGACGCGTACTACGCGAGCGCGGCCGGCAAGACCGGGCCGGCGCTGCGCACCGCGCTGCACGGCATCATCAGGGTGCAGACGAAGCTCAGCTACGACCAGGTGTGGGACGCGCTCAAGGACACCGACCAGGATCCGGCCAACCCGGCCAACGTGGTCCTGCTCTACAGCGGACGCTCGCAGAGCAAGACCAGCAACGGCGGCGGTGTGAACGACTGGAACCGGGAACACGTCTGGGCCAAGTCGCACGGCGACTTCGGCACCGCCACCGGCCCCGGCACCGACGTGCACCACCTGCGGCCGGAGGACGTGTCGGTCAACTCGCTGCGCGGCAACAAGGACTTCGACTCAGGCGGCGGCACGGTGGCCGAGGCGCCCGGCTGCTACACCGACGCCGACTCGTTCGAGCCGCGCGACGCGGTGAAGGGCGACGTGGCCCGCATGATCCTCTACATGGCGATCCGGTACGAGGGCGACGACGGCTGGCCGGACCTGGAACCGAACGACTCGGTCTCGAACGGATCCGCGCCCCGGCTCGGGCGGCTGTCGAAGCTGCTGGCCTGGAACGACCAGGATCCGCCGGACGCCTTCGAACAGCGCCGCAACCAGCGCATCTACGAGCGCTGGCAGGGCAACCGCAATCCGTTCGTCGACCACCCGGAGTGGGCGCGGGCGATCTGGGCTTGACGCCCGTCCCCGACGTGAGGAAGCGTGGCGAGCGGGTAGAGACATCCGGTTGGCACGGCCGGGGGCTGTCGCACGGACGCGCCCCCGGGCACCACACGATCGGAGATGAGGCTCTCATGGCCCCCAACGGCATTCCGGACATCCCGCTCAACGATGGCAACACCATCCCGCAGCTCGGCTTCGGCGTGTTCCAGATCGACCCGAAGGACACCGCCCGCGCTGTCGGCACCGCGCTGGATGTCGGCTACCGGCACGTCGACACCGCCCAGATGTACGGCAACGAGGCCGAGGTGGGCCAGGCGATCCGCGCCGCCGGGCTGGACCGGGGCGAGGTCTTCGTCACCAGCAAGCTGAACAACGGCTTCCACCGTCCGGACGACGCCCGCAAGGCGTTCGAGCAGTCGCTGCGGGAGCTGAAGTTCGACTACCTCGACCTGTTCCTGATCCACTGGCCGCTGCCCACGCGCTACGACGGCGACTTCGTCTCCACCTGGAAGGTGCTGGAGGAGCTGCGCGACGCGGGCACGGTCCGCTCGATCGGCGTGTCCAACTTCCAGGTCGCGCACCTGGAACGGCTGGCCGCCAAGGCGGACGTGGTGCCGGCGGTCAACCAGATCGAGGCGCACCCCTTCCTCGGCAACGAGGAGGTGCGGGCGTACGACAAGGCCCACGGCATCCTCACCGAGGCGTGGTCCCCGATCGCGCAGGGCCGGGTGCTCGACGACCCGACAGTGATCGACGTGGCCGAGCAGGTCGGCCGGACCCCGGCCCAGGTGGTGCTGCGCTGGCACGTGCAGCGCGGCGACATCGTCTTCCCGAAGTCGACCACGCCCAAGCGCATCGAGGAGAACTTCGCGATCTTCGACTTCACCCTCGACGACACCGCGATGGAGCGGCTCACCTCGCTGGACCGGGGCGAGGCCGGCCGGACGGGCCCGAACCCGGACGAGTTCGACTACATCCCGAGCTGAGCACCGTACGTGACGGAGGGGCCCCGGGCGACCGGGGCCCCTCCGTCTGCCGTCGTCGCGCTGTTGACTTCGCGCGCGCTCGAAGGGGCAGGGTGACCGGCAACGCTCCGACGGGGAGGAAGACATCCATGCGCTACCGCACCATCGGCACCGACCCGGCCACCCGCCGCGAGGTCAGTGTGCTCAGTCTCGGCGCGATGCTGTTCGGCACCGCGACCGACGAGGCCACCTCGTTCGCCATCCTCGACCGGTACGTCGAGGCGGGCGGCACCTTCATCGACACCTCGGACAACTACGCCTTCTGGCAGAACGGGGGCCAGGGTGGCGAGAGCGAGGAACTGCTCGGCCGCTGGCGGCGCAGCCGCGGGATCGGCGGCGAGGTGGTCATCGCCACGAAGCTGGGCGCCCGTCCGCTCGCGCCCGGCACCAGCTACGTGGACAACCCCGAAGGGCTGTCGGCCAAGGTGATCCGCGAGTCCGCCGAGCGCAGCCGGGAGCGGCTCGGCGGCGAGCGGATCGACCTGCTCTACGCCCACATCGAGGACCGGACGATCCCGGTGCGGGAGACCGTGGAGGGCTTCGCCGAACTGGTCGGCGAGGGCACCGTCGGGTTGCTGGGCGCCAGCAACCACCGCGCCTGGCGGGTCGAACGGGCCCGGGCCCTCGCCGCCGCGGCCGGCCTGCCCGGGTACGAGGTGCTCCAGTACCACCGCAGCTATCTGCCCCGGCGCCTGGACGTGCCGAGCGAGCTGGACCCGGACGGCGACGTCGGCTGGGTCGGCCCCGACCTGCTCAGCTACCTGCGTACCGAGCCGCAGCTCGCGCTGGTCGCGTACTCGCCGCTGCTGAAGGGCGCGTACGTGCGGCCGGAGCGGCTCGGCGAGGAGTACGTGCTGCCCGCCACCCCGGCCCGGCTGGCGGCGCTGCGGGTGGTGGCCGGCGAGACCGGCGCCACCGTCAACCAGGTGGTGCTGGCCTGGCTGATGGGCGGGGACCAGCCGTCCATCCCACTCGTCGGCTTCTCCTCGGTGGCGCAGTTGGAGGAGAGCCTTGCCGCTGTCGACCTGGAACTGACCGCCGAGCAGCGGACCCGGCTGGACTCGGCCCGCTGACCGGCGCCGGGCCGGGTGGCCGACGCGCCACCCGCCCGGCGTGGCCGCGCCACCGCCAGATCGGATCTGGCGGACCGTCTGGCGCCTTCCGGGTGAGGCCGGTACGACCACGGTTCCCCGGCCTCGTTGAACAGGCGATCGGTCCGGCGGCACGCCCGTACGCCTGTCGCGGACACCGACGAGGAGAGGTAGCGATTCATGAGCAACCGGAACACCGGCCTGGCCGTCGAGGCCGAGGGCCTGGTCCGGTCCTTCGGTTCGACCCGGGCACTCGACGGGCTGGACCTGCGGGTCCCCGCCGGCACCGTCTACGGCGTGCTGGGCCCGAACGGCGCCGGCAAGACCACCGCCGTACGGGTGCTGGCGACGCTGTTGCGCCCGGACGGCGGCACGGCCCGGGTCTTCGGGCACGACGTGGTGCGTGAGGCCGACGCGGTCCGCTCCCGGGTGAGCCTGACCGGCCAGTACGCCTCGCTGGACGAGGACCTGACCGGGGCGGAGAACCTGGTCCTGCTGGGCAGGCTGCTCGGGCTGGGCCGGGCGGGCGCCCGGGACCGGGCCGAGCGGCTGCTCGCCGCGTTCGGGCTGACCGAGGCGGCGGGACGGCAGGTGAAGAAGTACTCCGGCGGGATGCGGCGGCGCATCGACATCGCCGCGAGCATCCTGAACACGCCGGACCTGCTGTTCCTCGACGAGCCGACCACCGGCCTGGACCCGCGCAGCCGCAACCAGGTGTGGGCGATCGTACGGGCCGTGGTGGCGTACGGCACGACGGTGCTGCTGACCACGCAGTACCTGGACGAGGCGGACCAGCTCGCCGGCCGGATCGCTGTGGTCGACCACGGCCGGGTGATCGCGGAGGGCACCCCGGGCGAGCTGAAGTCGTCGGTCGGCGCGGGCAGCGTCCACATCCGGCTGCGCGATCCGGGGCGGCGGGCCGAGGCCGAGCAGGTGCTGCGGGCGTCGCTCGGCGTACCGGTGCAGCTCGCCGCCGATCCGGTGGCGCTGACCGCGCGCGTCGGCGAGCACGGCACCGACCTGGAGGCCGGCGCGCAGGCGGCGCGGGCGCTCGGCGAGCTGGCCGCCGCCGGCATCGTGGTGGACGACTTCTCCCTCGGCCAGCCCAGCCTGGACGAGGTCTTCCTGGCCCTGACCGACCACCCGGCCGTCCCGGCGGACGAGCGGGACGACGAACTGGAGGCGGCGCGATGAGCGACACCGCGATCACCACCGGGCGGGCGCCGTCCGTCTACGTGCCGTCCGCCGAGGCGCTGGCCACTGTGCTCGCCCCGGCCGAACGACCGGCCCGGCCCGGCCCGCTGTCGGCGTCGCTGACGTTCGGCTGGCGCGCGCTGCTGAAGATCAAGCACGTGCCGGAGCAGCTGTTCGACGTCACCGCGTTCCCGATCATCATGGTGCTGATGTTCACGTACCTGTTCGGTGGCGCGCTCGCCGACAGCCCGCGTGCGTACCTCCAGTTCTTCCTGCCCGGCATCATGGTCACGAGCGTCGTGATGATCACCATGTACACCGGGGTCGGGCTGAACAACGACATCGAGAAGGGCGTCTTCGACCGGATCCGTACGCTGCCGGTCTGGCGGCCGTCGGCGCTGGTCGGGATGATCTTCGGCGACGTGCTGCGTTACGTCCTGGCCGCCGTGGTCATCCTGACCGTGGGCGTGGTGCTCGGCTTCCGGCCCGACGGCGGGCTGCTCGGTGTGCTGGGCGCGATCGGGCTGCTGGTGGTCTTCTCGTTCGCGTTCTCCTGGGTGTGGACGTTCTTCGGCCTGGTGCTGCGCAGCGAGAAGTCGGTGATGGGGGTCAGCATGATGGTGCTGTTCCCGCTGACGTTCCTGAGCAACGTCTTCGTCGAACCCTCCACCATGCCCGGTTGGTTGCAGGCGTTCGTCAAGGCCAACCCGATCACCCAGTTGGTCACCTCGGTCCGCGCGGCGATGGCCGGTTCGATCGACGGCCCGAGCACCATGTGGATGATGCTCTGGAGCGCGTTCTTCCTGTTCGTGTTCGGCACGCTCACGATGTACCGCTACAACCGCCACTGACGCGACGGCGGTGGCGGGGCCGGCCGGCCCCGCCACCTCGGCGGTCAGAGCCGCCAGGGCACCGGCTCGGGTGGGCGGTACCGGCAGGCGCCCCCGGTGGTGACCGACTCGCGCAGGTGGGCGGCGAGCACCGGATGCCGCTCGTCGATGCGGCGCAGGGTGTCCCGGATCCGCCCGGTGACCGCCTTGCGCGCCCGTTCCGCCTGGTCACCGAGGCGCCGGGTGCGCCCGGCCAGCCCGGCGGCGGCCCGCAACTGGTCGAGCAGCGCGGCGCGCTCGGCGTCCAGCTCGGCCAGCCGCCGCCCGTCGTCGCGCGCCGCCGCCCGGTCGATCTCCTCGTCGAGCCGCCGCAGGTGCCGGTGGTAGCGGACCTTCGCCTCGTCGTCGAGCACCGGATCGGACCCGAGACGACGCGCGGCCACGAGTTCCGGACCGGCCGCCGGGTCGAGCAGTTCGACGGCGGGCACGTCGACGCCGGGCCGGCCCAGCAGCAGCCGCAGGTCGTGCAGCCCTTTGGCGTCGGGCAGGTGCACCACGACGCCGTCGTACGCGAGACGCCACACCGGCCCGTCCGGGCGGAACTCCGGCCCGGCCACACTCGCGCCCGCTCCGGGGTCGGGCGACCGCCCGTGGACGGCACCGGCCCGGAGCAGGCCCGACGCGGCCCGCCGGCCGGCCGGCGACGACGCGGCGACCAGGGCCGGAGCGCCCGCGCCGGACCGGAGCGCCACGGGTGCGACCATGGCGGACGCGGCCGGGGCGGGATCTGCCGCGCCCAGCCGGTCGACCACCTGGACCATGCCCAGCGCCCGCGCCTCGGCCACCGTCTCGGCACGTAGCCGCCGCGCCTCGGCGGCGTCGCCCGGCCCGTCGCGCCCGGCGAACGCGCCCACCAGCCCGGCCCGGGCCAGCACCGACCAGGGCCGGGCGCCCAGCCGGTCGGCGGCGTCCCAGGCCGCCGCGTAGCAGTCGACAGCGTCGTCCCACCGGTCCTCGGCCGCGTCCACAGCGCCCAGCCACAGGTCGACCGGGCCGACGATGTCGCAGCCGAACAACGCCGCCGCCCACTGCCCGCGGTGCGGGGCCAGGTCGGCGCGTACCGCCGCGCACCGCGCCGGGTCGCCGTCCACTGCCGCAGCCTGCGCCCGCAGGCGCAGCCACAACGGCGACACCGGCCGGGGGTACGCGGTTCCCGCGGCCTCGATCGCGGCGGTGAGCCGCAGCACCGTGGTCGCGTCGCCGCGCTCGGCCGCGGTGATCGCCCGGAGCAGCTCCACCTGCGGGTGCCCGGTGCCCACCCGGTCGAGCACCGCCTCGGCCTCGGCGAGGCGGCCGTACAGCAGCAGAATCGACCAGCGCACGTGGTGCGTCATGAAGGCGTGGTCGGAGTGCCCCGGCTCGCGGTAGCTCTCCGCCTCGGCGAAGCCCGCCTCGGCGGCGGCGAGGTCACCGTGGAAGGCGGCGATGATGGCGGTGTCCACGAGCGCCGCCACTCGCTGCCGGGCGACGTCGCCGCGTCGCGCGCCGGTCACGAACGCGCTCAGCTCGTGCCGGTAGTCCGGGTCGCTCAGCTCCAGCAACGCGACCCAGCGCAGCGCGGTGGCCCACAGCTCGGTCTCCCGGTCGCCGCCGCGGCGGGCCACCTCCCGGATCTCGGCGGTCACCACGGCCCGTTCCCGAGCGGTGCCGAGGCCCCACGTCGTGTCGTGGCGGGCCCACAGGCTGAAGGTGAGCGCCTCGTCGTCGCGGCCGTGCCGGGCGAGCGTCTCGGTGGCGGTGATCAGGTCGGTGACCAGCGCGCGTACCGGCCTTTCCGGGTCCGGCTCCGCGATCAACCGCCGGTACGCCTCCCGGACCAGCTCGGCGGCGTCGAGCCGGCGGCGGGTGGCGGAGTGCTGCCGGTGGGCGATGAGCGCCACCCGGGTCAGCACGCCGGGATCCGGCAGGTCCCGGGCCAGCGCGGCGGCCTCGGCCAGCAGCCGCTCCACCTCGGCCGGCGGGCCGGCGTGGTGCAGCAGCCCGGCCAGTTCCAGCAGCACCCGTACCCGCCGGCCGGGCTCGCCGGTCAGTTCGAGCGCACGCCGGTAGTGCCGTACCGACTCGTCGACGGCGATCCGGCCACCGGCGTCGCGGGCGGCGGCCAGCAGCAGGTCACCGGCGCGTGCCGGATCCAGGTCGGCGCCGGCCAGCCAGGCGTGCCGGGCCAGGTGGGCCGCGCTGAGCGCGCCGGCGAGCGCGCCCGATCGATCGACGGCCCGGACCACAGCCGCGTGCCGGGCCCGCCGGTCGTCCTCGGCCAGCCCGTCGTAGAGCGTCTCGCGGACCAGGTCGTGCACGAAGACGAACCGGCCGCCGTCGCGGGGCAGCACCAGCCGCGCCGCGGCGGCGCGGCCGAGCAGCCGGTCGACCTGCCCGGCCGGAGCGGGTACGCAGGCGGCGAGCGTCCGCCTGTCGAACTCGCGGCCGAGCACCGCCGCCACCGTGAGCGCCTCGACCACCGGGGCGGGCAGTTGGTCGAGCCGGCGGCGCACCACCTCCCGGACGCCCGGGGCGACGGTGTCGGTCAGGCCGTGGGTGTGCCAGAGCCGGGCGGTCTGCTCCACGAAGAACGGGTTCCCGCCGGTGCGCCGGTGCACCTCGTCGACGAGGCTCGCGGCCGGCTCCCGGCCGGCGACGCGGGCCATCAGCGCGGCCACCTCGGCCCGGCCCAGCCCGGACAGCGTGACAGTGGTGGCCTTCGCGGTCAGCGGCAGCAGCAGCCCTCGCAGCGGGTGCTCGCCGGATTCGACCTCGGCGTCCCGGTAGGTGCCGATCAGCAGCAGCCGCTCGAACCAGGCGTGCTGGGTGACGAACCGGAGCAGCCGCAGCGACGCCGGGTCGGCCCAGTGCAGGTCGTCGAGGACCACGGCGACCGGGCGGTGCTGGGCGACGGCGACCAGGGCGGCGGTCACCGCGTCGTGCCTGTCGAACTCGGCCCGGCCCTCGTCACCGGCGAGGACA
Organism: Micromonospora sp. NPDC049151; assembly: GCF_040648395.1. Classification (NCBI taxonomy): domain Bacteria; kingdom Bacillati; phylum Actinomycetota; class Actinomycetes; order Micromonosporales; family Micromonosporaceae; genus Micromonospora; species Micromonospora sp. NPDC049151. The sequence continues at coordinate 43,401 of NZ_JBEZDP010000001.1, read as the reverse complement.
CCGTCGCCGCCGCCCGGATCGCCGTCGACGCCGTCCCCGGCCCGGACGGCGTCGCCGCCGGAAACCCTGTCGCCGTTCGGACCGCCGCCACCGGGGCCGGGCGATCCGGCGGCGGTGCGCTCGCCGAGCAGCGCCGCCAGCCCGGCGTCGGCGGCACCGGCGACGGCCGGGTCGTCGGCGGAGCGGGTCAGCCGGCGCAACACCTGCAGCCACGGCCAGTAGTCGGGGGCGGTGTCGGAGTCCCAGCAGGCGGCGCCGAGCACCAGCGCCCCGCCGCGGCGGGCCTCGTCGGCGGCGGCCGAGACCAGCGTGGTCTTGCCGATGCCCGGCTCGCCGCCGACCAGGACGAGGCCGCCGTGGCTGTCGACCAGCCGGGCCACCTCGGCACGCAACAGCCCAGCGGGATGCTCCCGCCCGATGATGTGTCGGCCGAACCCCGGCTCCATGACCTCACGACGCTAGTCGAGGGGTCCGACAAGGATTGTCGTTCAGACCCGCGCGTCGGTCACCACGTGCGAGCACGCCGGGCAGGCCGCCGGTCCCTGTTCGGCGAACCAGCGGCAGGTACGCCGGATCGCGCACTTCGGGAGCGCCTCCTCGGCGGGCGGGGCGACCTCGGCGTACGAGGCGGTGAGCCGGGCGCCCAGCCCGCAGTGCGAGCCGGTCCAGAAGCCACAGGACGAGGTGACGCACGGGCCGGCGAGCCGGGCCCGCGACTCGATCGGCTTCTCGGAGTCGCCGAGCCCGGCGAGCGCCACCTCGGCCGGTACGGCCGGGGTCACGTAGGCCACCCGGCCCGCCGGAGTGATCATGCCGAGGAACACCGTGGCGTTCGACGCCGGGGTGCTCGGGCACATCCGCTCCGGCGTGCCGGCCGGCGGGGCGGTGTCGGTCACCGCTGGATCCAGAACCCGATGTCGTTGATCTTCTGCCCGAGCTCGTCGGCGAGCGGTCCGTCGATCACCCAGAGCCCCTTCCATTCGCCGCGCAGCTTGATGTTGCCGTGACCGAGGGTCAGCGGGTTGGTCAGCCTGGCATCGGCGGTACGCAGGGCGGCCAGGCCGGCCTTCTGGATCTCCGCGGCGATCACGTTGTGCTGCTCGGGGCTCAGGTCGACGCCGTCGACCACGAAGCGGAACTCGTTGCGGGCCATGTGCTTCCTCCGGTCACTCGTACGATTCGGTACCCAGCCCGCGACGCAGGCTGGTGCGGGTGAAGGCCGCCCAGCCGACGTGCGAGGCGGCGGGTGTGCGCTGTCCGGTGCGGGCGAGCACCCGGGCGCCGTGCTCCGCCCAGCGGTCGGCGGTCGCCGCCGCGTCGCCCCACAGTTCGCGGCAGGCGGCGACAGCGAAGGCGACCTGTTCCGGCGACCCGGTGAACCCGGCGGGTCCGTCGGCGACCCGGATCGTGCCGTCCGGGCGGACCCGCACGCTCGGGAAGTGGTGGTGCAGGCTGGCCAGTGTGGCCAGGTGGGTGGTGTCCCGCCGGCCGGCGGCGAAGCCGGCGCGCAGCTCGTCGTCGCGGCGGTACCGGATCGCGTGCAGGACCAGCGCGTCGCCGGCCGCCTCGATCCGGGCTACCACCTGCACCGGCACGCTCCACGCCGACGGTGAGTTCGCCGACCAGAACGCGAGCCAGGCGGCGAGCCGGGCGTGGAAGTCGTCCTGGACGGCGACCGCTGGCGCGGATCCGTCGGGCGCGCGCAGCGCGGCGGTGGCGATGCGGTCCCGGGAGACGAGCGGCGCCGCGGCGCGGCCCGGGGCGGCCGCGGCGCCGGTGGTGGAGGCGACGGTCAGGCCGGTCAGTGTGACCGCCGAGGCCGCCGCAGCGCCGGCGAGCAGTCGCCGGCGGTTGAGCGGGTGTCCGTTGTCGTTCATCGTCGGCCCTTCGTCGACGGCAGTGGCCCGACGCTATCGACCGGAACAGATCAGTTAAACACCCTGCGTGACGGGAGATTGACAGGAATCCCACGGATTCCCGGCGGCGTGAACGACGGTTCCTGTGCCGCGTTCACGTGGCGGTGGAGGGGAACCGTTCGTGTCCGAGTACGGCGAGCAGCCGCAGCTTCTCCTCGTCCTCGCTGCGCGGCGCGGCGGTGAGCACCAGCAGCGCCTGCGACTGGTCCTCGGTGAACAGCACCTGGCAGTCCAGCTCGATCGGCCCGAGTTCCGGGTGGATCAGTGTCTTGTGGTCGGCGAAGCGTTGCGCCACCTCGTGCCGCTCCCACAGCTCGGCGAACTCCCGGCTGGCGGCACAGAGCGCCCGCACCAGCTCGCCCGCGCGGGACCGGGGTCCCATCGACCCGTACGCGGCACGCAGGTTGGCGACCTGGGCCCGGCTCTGCCGGTCGCGGTCCTCCACCGGGTAGCGCTCCCGCTCGGCGAGGTCGGTGAACCAGCGGTACACCTCGCTGCGGGCGAGCCCGGTGTGGCCGGAGCGGTCCCCGAGCAGCGCGGCCGCCAGCTGGTTCTGCGCCAGCGTCTCGCCGAGGTCGGACAGGATGAGCGCCGGTGTGTCGGACAGCCGGTCCAGCACCCGCAGCAGCGCCGGCGCGACGTGGCCGGTGGTGGCGACGGTCTCGGGCGGGCTGTGCCCGGCGACCCGGAACAGGTAGGCGCGTTCGTGCGCGCTGAGCCGCAGCGCCCGGGCCAGCTCGCCGAGCATGTACGGGCTCGGCTGCGGGCCGCGCCGCTGCTCCAGCCGGGTGTAGTAGTCCGTGGACATGGCGGCGAGCGACGCGACCTCCTCCCGCCGCAGGCCGGGTGCCCGGCGGCGGGCGCCCTCGGGCAGCCCGACGTCGCCGGGGCGCAGCGTCTCCCGGCGGCGGCGCAGGAATTCGGCCAGGGCTTGGCGGTCCATGATCCGAGTATCCGCCGTACGCCGCCGGGAACCAGGGATCCGCGATCCCCCGATCCGGGATCTCTTCACCCGCGCCGCCGCGCACCGCAGGCTTGGCGCATGGACATCTCCGGAAACACGATCTTCATTCCCGGCGCCACCAGCGGAATCGGCCTGGCCCTGGCGCTCGCCCTGCGGGACCGGGGCAACACGGTGATCGTCGGAGGCCGGCGTACCGGGTTGCTCGACGAGATCGCCGCCGCGAACCCCGGCCTGGACACCGTCACGATCGACACCGCCGACCCGGCGAGCATCGCCGCCGCCGCCGACCGGGTGCTGGCCCGGCACCCGGACCTCAACGTCCTCGTGACGATGGCGGGCGTGATGCGGATCGAGGACTGGCGCTCGCCGGACACCTTCCTCGCCTCGGCCGAGGAGGTGGTGACCACGAACGTGCTCGGCCCGATCCGGCTGATCGCCGCGTTCGTCGAGCACCTGCGGCAGCGCGACGACGCCACCATCCTCACCGTCTCCTCCGGCCTGGCGTTCGTGCCGCTGCGGGTCACGCCGAGCTACAACGCCTCCAAGGCGGCGATGCACATGCTCAGCGAGTCGATCCGGCTGAACCTGGCCGGCACCGGCGTACGGGTGCTGGAACTGGTACCGCCCGCGGTGCGCACCGAACTCCTGCCCGGCCACGACACAAACGAGACGGCGATGCCGCTGGACGAGTTCGTGTCCGAGGTGATGTCGCTGCTGGAGGCGCAGCCGGACGCGACGGAGATCCAGGTCGAGCGGGTGAAGTTCCTTCGTCACGCCGAGGCGCGTGGGGACTACGACAAGGTCGTGGCCGCGATCAACGCGGCCGACCCGCACGCGTCCACCCCTTGATATCGATAGACGGCTATCTATAGGCTTGCGGCGTTCCGCTCACCCCCCATCCCAAGGAGTGTGAACCATGCGTCAGCCCAAGCTGTCCCGGATCCTCGCCACCCTCGCGGCCGCGACACTGGCAGCGCTCGGCGCGGTAGCCGTCAACCCGGCTCCGGCCTCCGCCGCCGTCCGCAACGTCTGCTACAACATCAGCCAGGCCGGCCCGTTCGCCAACACGGCGGTGCAGGCGGCGGCGATCTGGAACAACTACACCAACAACATCAACATGGCGCAGTGCGGGTCCAACCTGCGGATCACCTACACCTACGGCGGCGGCTCGTACGCCCAGCGCACCAGCCTCGGCAACGGCCGCGTGGTGATCGACTACAACCAGGCCCAGCAGTACTCGGCACTGCGCATCATGACGCACGAGATCGGCCACATCCTCGGCCTGCCGGACAACTACAACGGCAACTGCGCCATCCTGATGTCCGGCGGCAGCGCCGGCACGAGCTGCACCAACCCGTACCCCAGCTCCGCCGAGGCCTCCCGGGTCGACTCGCTGTTCGGCTTCGCGGCCCGCAGCGCGACGCCCGCCCAGGTCTTCACCGGCAGCTGGCCGGCCGCCGCGACGGTGGGCGCCCAGCGCTGACGGCACGGTGACGACGGGGTCGGCGGGTCACCGCCGGCCCCGTCCGCGCGTCCCGCGCCGTCCCGCCGCCTTGTCCGGCCTCCCGGCCGCCGCCTTCTCCGGCTTGCGGCCACCCGCGCGCCGGCCGGACGCGGCGTCGTCGGCGAGCGCCGCGGCGCGGTCGCTCAGTTCCTCGACCCGCTCGCGGAGCCGGCGCACCGCCCCGGCGTCTCCGTCCAGCCCGGACACCTCGTCGAGCAGGCCGACGTAGTCGGCGGCCAGCCGCCGGTAGGCCGGGGCGACCGGCCCCGCGCGCCCGTCCAGGTCGATGATCTGCTGGGCGAGGACCGCTGTGGCGGCGCCGAGCGCGGCCCGCTCGTCGGCGCGCGCGTCCCGCCCGGCCCGCCGCGCGTCGGCCAGCCGGCCCGCCCGCCGGCCGCCGAACCAGAGCACCGCCGCACCGGCGACGACCCCGGCCACCGCGCCGCCGGCCAGCAGATACCGGGGCAGCGACGGGCTGATGGTACGAGCACCGTCCGGCACCAGACCGGCCCGGACCAGCCGGTCGTAGTTGAGCACGATCACCTTGAGCGCCTCGACCGGCCGGTCCACGAACGCGTCCACGCCCCTGCCGATGGTGGTCTCGGTGACCACGGCCCGGCCGAGGTCACCGCCGAGGCGGGAACAGCCGTAGGTGTCCCAGTCCTCGCCGTCGCGGCTCATCGCCAGCACCAGCGTGCCCTGGGCGGCGCGCTCGGTGTCGGCGCACGCCTCGCGCAGATCGGCGCCCGGTTCCATGATGAGCACCACCAGCCGCCGGTTGCCGATGACCCGTTCGGCGGCGGCCCGGTCCAGGTCCACGCCGGGGGCCGCGTAGACAGACGAGCCGCGCACCTGCCGGGCGACCGGCCCGTCCAGGATGCCACCGGTCCACAGCGCCCAGCCGGCCAGCGCCAGGCAGGCGAGCGCCGCCCGGCCGAACGCGGTGCCGATCAGGCGGCCGAGCAGCCGGCGCGGACCGGTCGCCGCCACGCCACGAGGGGCCACCGCCCGCCCGGGCCGGTTCGCGACGCGGCTCACGACAGCCTCGCCCGCAGGTAGACGTCCGGCCGGTAGCCGGGCATCCGGACGTCCCGGGCCACGTCGTCCAGCTCGGCCGCCGCGTCGGCCAGCAGTCCGCGTACGTGCCGGTCGGGCAGCCCCTCGTCGAGCGCGGCCCGGGCCGCCCGCAACCGGCCCACGCCCCGGACCAGCGCCGGATCGCTGCGTGCGTCGGTGAGCAGCGACAACTCCACCGCCAACGCGGAGAGCCCGGCCAGCCGGGCCGTCGTGCCGGCGGGACCCACGTCGGCCGGGCTGCCGCCGGACCCCCGCACGGTACGGATGGACAGCACCACGAAACCCGCCACGCAAACGGCGAAGAGCCAGGGCAGCGCCGGCAACGCCACCCGCAGCGGGTCGAACGGCCGGTACGGCAGCGGACGATCGAACAGCCCCGCGTACCGCACGTCGGTGACCTGGGCCAGGAAGGTGCCGAGCACGTTCTGCTGGGGGTAGGCGTACCGGCCGATCCGCCCGCCGAACTGGGCGTAGAAGCTCGCGGTGGCCACCTCGGCGAACTCCGCCGCGTCCGGACCGTGGTACTCGATCCAGTCGCCGTACATCACCACCAGCGGCTGGTCCGGGGCGAGCCGGTGCAGCGCCGGCCCGTACGCGGGCAGCGGCTCCCCGTACGGCTGGGCGGGCAGCACCACGAACCAGGCCCCGTCCGGGAACGCGGTGCCCGCGGCCTTCTCCGGCAGCCGGGCCAGCGTGGCGCCGGGGCCCACGTACCGGCCGGTGGCCCGCAGCGCGGCGACCACCGGAGCCAGCTCCGGGCCGGCCGGTTCGCGCCAGCGCAGGTCGTCGCGATCCGGCGGGAGGGGCTGTTCGTGCAGCGTGGCCAGCAGCGTGAGCAGCGGGCCGGTCACGTCGCGGGTGGCGAACCGGGCCCGCCAGCCCGGCACGTCGTCCGGCGAGGCCACGTAGATGCCGCCGCTGACCTCGGTGCCGACGATCCGGATCTCGGCGTTCTCCACGTCCTTCACCCGCCGGCGTTCGGCCTCGTCCAGACCGGGCGGGGCGACCAGGATGCGGGTGCCCCGGTCACCGATGGCGGCCCGGACCCGCTGCTCGTCCCAGCGCGCGACCGCACCCGGCAGCCGGACCACCGGGTCGGCCGCCACCAGCGCGGTCATCTCCTCGACCGAGGGCACGCTCGCGTCGCTCAGCTCCCCGGCCGAGCCCTCGGGCAACGCGGCGCTCGACGGGGAACGCCCGTAACTGACCTCCACGCTCTGCCGCTGCGCCACCAGGAACACCACGAGCACCGCCGCCGCGGCGGCCAGCAGCGACCAGCGCAGCAGCTCCCGGCGTACCCCGGTCATCGCCCGGCCCGCCACAGCTCGTCGGCGCGGCGGGCGTGCTCGGCCGCCGCGCGGGCCGCGTCGGCGCCGCCGCCCCCGGCGGCGAGCAGCTCGGCGCGGGTCAGCAGCCGCTCGGCCTCCGGCACGGCCACCGGGGCGGCGTCCCGGCTGACCGTGGCGTCGTGGATCGCCGCCCGCGCCGACGACCAGGCGACCCGCCGGCCGTCGGCCCGGGCGCGACGCCGGGGCAGCAGAACGGCGAGGAAACCGGCGGCCACCGCCACCAGGCCCCCGCCCAGCCAGGGCAGCACGCTCGCGGTCATGATCCATGTCTAACGCACCGGCGCCAGCGCCGCGCGCCGAGGCGGCGGTGCGGCGCCTACGACGACGAACGGCCCTCGTTGAAGCCCTCCATGAACCCGCCCGCGAACCCGGAGACGACACACCCCGCACAGCACAGGATCACCAGCAGCGCCGGCACCGTCACCCAGAGGACGACCGCCCACCTGCTCATCCCCTCGCTCGGCTGCTCCACGTACGCCGGCGGATAGTACGGCTGCTGCTGGTACGGCTGCTGCTGGTACGGCTGGTGCTGGTACGGATCCTGCTGGTAGGGGTCGTGAGGATGCATCCGGCCATCGTGCCCACCGCCCGGAAAAGCCGGAAGACCCGAACGGTCCGCCGATGATGCCGCGACGGCCCCTCGTCACGCCCGGTGCGCATCGAGGTGGGTCAGCACCGTCTGGTTGGCCTCCCAACCGTCCGGGAACTTCACCGGCACGTCCAGGTGCACCCGCTCGGTCGACGGGTACGCGTCGAGCAGCTCACCGATCCCGGCCCGCGCCACCACCACACAGGCGTGCCGGTGCCGCGACGCGAGCACGCAGAGCCGCCCCGACTCCAGGTGGAACGCCGTGGCGTCACGCCGGCCGGAGAGCGGGTGCAGCACGATCGTCACGTCGTACTCCCGGCCCTGGAGCCGGTTGGCGGTGTCCACGGTGATGCCCGCCCCGGCCGCGCCCAGCCGGGACCGGATGGCCGCGACCTGGTCGCGGTGCGCGGCCCCGACGGCGATCCGGTCCGCGGTGACCGGCGCCCCACCCGGCGCGGCCTCGCTCACCGCGACCGCGCCGCGCGCCAGCACCCGCAGCGCCAGCTCCGCGCAGGCCGCAGCGGCCTCGGCGTCGGTACGCACGGTGTGCCGGGCCGGCAGTTCGTGCAACGCCCAGCCGGTCGCGGCGGCCACCTCGACCGACGCGTCGTAGGCGTCACCCGTGCCCGGCTCGGTGAACGTCAGCGCCCGGTCGGCCGGCCCGGTCCCGGCGCGGAACCCGGTGAACGGGTAGAACGCGGCGGACACCACAGGCGCCGCCGAGTCGGGCAGCCGCCACGACACCGGCAGCCGGTGCACCGGCAGCTCCGGGTTGTGGCGCAGCAGCGTGGCCACCGCCGACTGCATCGGGTCCCAGGTCAGACCGGTCCAGCGGAACGTCTCCACGGTGCTGAACGGATCGAGCTGCCCCGGGTCACCGACGAACAGCGCCCGCTCGAACCGTCCCGCCACACGCAGCAGCGCGTCCGCGCGCATCTGGTACGCCTCGTCCACGATCGCCCACGGCCAGCTGCCCTCGGTGACAGTGGCCCACTTCGCCGCCGTACCGATGGTGACCGCCGGACCGCCCAGGTCGGCGACCTTCGCCGCGACCCGGACCGCCGGATGGGCGGTGACCCGCTCGGTGGGCCGGTAGTCGGTCGCGGAGAGCCGCCCGACGCGCAGCTCCGGCGCCTTCCGGCCGAGCCGGTCGATGAGGTCGTCCACCTGCTCGTTGGTCTGCGCCACGATCATCAGCGGGTCGCCGGTGGCGGCCGTCTCGATCGCGGCGCGGACCACGAGGGTCGACTTCCCCGCGCCGGGTGGCGAGTCCACGACGACGCCGCGGTGCGTGCCGTCGCGCAGATCCCGCAGCACACGCTGGATCACCTGCTCGGCTTCGTGCAAGGAAGGGCCCCCTTTTAACGTCTCCGGTAGAGGCGGGGCCTCTTCTTAACACGTGCCACCTGGGCGCGGCTCCGGCACCTGCGCTTCGGGTCGTACCGTCGAGGGCTCGCGGTGTCCGCGAGCGGGCGCCTACGGCTTGCGGGCGAGCAGTCCGACGAAGGTGTGGTAGGTGTCGGTCTGCTGCGGGGCGGGCGCGTCCGGGTCCGGACGCCACTCCGCCAGCGGCACCAGGCCCGGCTCCAGCACCGTCAGCCCATCGGCGAAGGCAAGGATCTCCTCGTCGGTACGCCAGCGGCCGGTGCCGAGCGACTCGTTGAACACCCGCTCGACCTCGCGGGCCTTGCGGGAACCCTCCGGATCCCGCTCGCCCGGGTCACGGAAGTGCGAGATGGCGACGTAACTGCCGGACGGCAGCGCGTCGATCAGCGCCGCCGCCACGGATCGCGGATCCTCGTCGTCGCCGATGTGGTGCAGGATCGCGAACAGCAGCAGACCGATCGGACGGTCGAAGTCGAGGAACCGGCGGACGTCCGGATCGTTGAGGATCTCCTCCGGCTCCCGGATGTCGGCCTGGATCACCGTCGCGGTGCCCTCCGCCGCGAGCAGCGCCCGCCCGTGCGCCAGGACGATCGGGTCGTTGTCCACGTACACGACCCGGGCGGCCGGGTTGTGCTCGATGGCGACCTCGTGCACGTTGCCCTGGGTGGGCAGGCCAGACCCGATGTCGAGGAACTGGTCGATGCCCGCCTCGGTGACGAGATGGCGGATCACCCGGCGCAGGAAGGCGCGGTTCGCCTGGCCGGCGGCCGGCCCGTCCGGCGTGATCTGCAGGGCGTGCTCGGCGACCTTCCGGTCGACCTCGAAGTTGTCCTTGCCGCCCAGGAAGTAGTCGTAGACCCGGGCCACGCTGGGAATGGTGACGTCGATTCCGGGCGGTGCGGCCTTGTCGCGGGTCACAGGCGTCTCCAGGCTCCGTGGACGGTTCCGGGCGTTTTCGGGGAGTGTAGCGACCGTACAGGGTGGATGGTCGCCCGGTTTGGGATCGCTCCCAGCGGACCGGCCCGTCACCAGGACGAACGCCAATCGACACGCCGAAGCAGCATCGGAGTCAGCGCAGCTCCGTTGCCCCGCACAGCCCGCCGTGACCATCGCGCAATCGGCAGCGCTCACCGTCGGACAGCCGCACATCGCACCAGAGCCGGTACCGCACGTGCTGGGCGTCCTCCTCGCTGAGCGTCGTCTCACCGAAGTCGACCGCATCCAGATGCCCGAGCGAACGGGCGAGCGCGGTGGCCAACTCGGCGGCGGCGTCGCGGCACGTCAGCGTGGTCGGCAGGTGAATGATCCAGCGCGGCTCACTCATCGTGGCCGCGTCGCCGGCAGCCGTTGTGGCGGGACTGCCACTGCCGCAGCGCCTGGCGGACCCGTTCCGACTCTGTGCGCGCCGTGGTCAACTCCCGGTGCAGCCGGTCGATCTCGTCGGCGACCCGGCACAGGTAGTCGTGCACCTGCGTCGGGTCCAACCCACGCCAGCGGGTGTCGAACACCGCGCTGCGCACCTGGTACGCCTGCACCCGCTCCCCGGTCACGTAGATCACGACGCCACCATCGCAACCGCCACGGCCTCGTCGGGCAGCCCGGCCGCGGTGAGCGTCGCCCTCCCCCACCGGGCCAGCCGGCAGGGGTACGGGACGCGCTCGCTGCGGCACAGCGGCCCCTGCGGCCAGTGCTCGGGCACGTGTACGCGCACCGCAAGCGCGGCGACGAGCAGATCCTCGTCGGTGACGGGGATGAGGACGGGGAAGTCGGCGAGTACGGGGGACATCGGCAGGCGCCTCCGGGTCGGGTCTCGTGGAGTGGCGCCGGGGCGGGCGGGGACGGCGGAAGCCGCGATCGGGGATGCGGTGCCGCCGGAGCCCAGCACCCGCCCCGGGCCATGAGCCGACCTTCAGTCCTTCTCAGCAGGCGGCGCATGCCCTGTTGATCGTGGCCGCCATGCGTCCAACACATACGGTCAGTAATCGAGACAAAACAGTCGATGATATGCACGGTGCGTATACCGGGCCGCTCCGCAACGGGTTGAATGACTAGGCTCGACTTCGGACACAGGTTCTCCGCGAACGGCGAGGTTGCCGGTGACACCTGCGAACTGCCCCCGCTGCGGCGGCCGCCTGGCACGCGACAACGGCACGGGACGCTGCGCGCCCTGTCAGGCCGCCGAACGTGACCGCCTCAGCACGCCGCCCGCCGTACCCGATTCGTTCTGGGACCATGAGCCGGTACGGACGGCGCTGGCCGGGCGGCACCTCGGGCGGGTGATCCGTGCGTACCGGCACCACCCGTACCACGGGCGGAGCCCTCTGCCGCAGAGCGTCGTCGCCGGGTGGCTGGGAATCACACAGGCGCAGTTGAGCCGGATCGAGAACGGGCCTGCCCAGGTGCATCTCGACCGGCTGACGCATTGGGCGACAGTGCTCCGCATCCCGCCGAAATCGCTCTGGTTCGCAGTCGGTCCGGGCTCCCCGACGAGCGCCCGGGCAGACGCAGCACCGGACCTGGGACGGCGAACACTCTTGGCCGGCATCGCGGCGGTGTCGGCGGGAGCCGGACTGGTCGGCGTCGGTGAGGAACCCCGGCCCCGCCGCATCGGCAGTGCGGACGTGTCTCGGCTGAACGCGGTGCTGGAGCTCTATCGGTCAGTCGACTACGAATGCGGCGGTGGCCTGCTCTATCGGGAGGTAGCCCGGTTCGCGGAGTCGGTGTACCGCATGCTCGACTGGTCGCATTCGGCCGGATTGACACCGCGCCTGGTCGCGGCGGTAGCGGCGGCTCGTCAACTGGCGGGCTGGACCGCGCTCGACGCAGGCCGGCACGCCGACGCCCAACGGCATTTCGCTGCCGGCGAGCGGGCGGCAACAACCGCTGACGATGCTCAGCTAGCGGCCCTGATTCGATACTCGCAGGCCAAGCAGCTACAACACCTTCGGCACAACCAGGACGCCCTAGCCGCTCTGCGTCTGGCCCACTCGGAGCTGGGATCGCGGGCAACCCCGGGGGTGAGGGCGCTGCTCTGGGGCGCGGAGGCTGCCTCGACAGCCGCGCTCGGCGACCACAGCAACGCGCTCACCCTTCTCGGTCGGGCCAGTGATCAGTTCGAGCGTGTGGATCCCGAGCGTGAGCCGGCGTGGATGGCCTTCTACGACCGCGGTGAACTGCTCGCCCAGTACGGTCGCGTGTACCGCGACATGGCCCGGCAGTCCAGAACGCAGGCGACGCAGGCCGTACGGAGCGTCGAGGAAGCGATCGTCGCCTTCGGACCGGCGAACGTCCGCAGCATGGTCCTGAACGAGGTCGGCTTGTGCAGCGCGTTCTTCCTCGCCGATGAGCCCGAGCGGGCGGTCACTGTCGGCATGCGCGTGGTGGAACAGTCACGTGCCTTGAGTTCCAGTCGAGTGGTCGACCGAGTAGTCAATCTGCGTCGCGACCTCGGACGGCACCGTCACCTTCCGGTCGTCGCCGAATTCGAACGGACGCTCATCGCACGAGCTGCGGCCGCGATATGAGTGGCCGGTTCTCGGAAGAGGCGATGACCCGAGCCATGCGGGAGATCGCCGGCAAGCTTGAGGTGCCGGCCGAGAATGCCCAGCTCCTGCGGCTGACAAACAACGCCGTGTTCGCGCTGCCGGACTCCGGGCTTGTCATCCGGATCGCACGAACGCACCGACTCAGAGACCGAGTGCGGAAGGTCGTTCAACTGGCGCGATGGTTCGCCGAGTTGGACGCGCCGACGATCCGGCTGGTGCCGGGCGTGACACAGCCGGTCGAAGTCGGCGACTTGGTGGCCTCGGTGTGGACCTATGTGCCAGCCACCGCACCTGTTCCAACTGTGGATGACCTCGGCTCGGCACTGCGGCGATTTCATACGCTTGGACCTCCGCCTTTCCCGTTGCCAGCCTGGGACCCGATCGGGGACGCACGTCGACGCCTGGCGGATGCCGACGGGCTGAGCACCGAGGACCACGACTATCTGGTGGAGTGGTGCGACCGCTTGGAGCCACCTGTCGCCGACCTGCGGCAGCGTGCACCACACTCGCTCATCCACGGGGATGCCCACGTCGGCAACCTGCTACGGGATGCATCAGGTCGCATCCTGCTCTGCGACTTCGACGCCACCTGCCTCGGGCCGTGGCAGGTGGACCTGGCCGCGGTCGCTGTGGGCGAGGCCCGCTTCGGCAAGACCGGGGCGCATCGTGCGCTCGCCGAAGCGTACGGATATGACGTGACGTCCGACCGCGACTGGCCACTACTGCGGGAAGCCCGCGAGCTCAAGATGATCGCCGCTGCCACGCCGCTTCTCACAAGCTCATCGAGGGTTGCGGCCGAATTCTCCAACCGCTTGACGTCAATTGCAAAGGGCGTGAACGGTCTACGTTGGAGACCATTCGCTGATCTCGTCTGAGCCCTCGATGAGCGACCGCTGGCCGATGAGATCCTGTGCTCGTGCGGGAGCATCTACGACTACGCCACCAGACCGCAGCAGAGGCCGAGGGATTGGTGGGCCAGCTTGTGGACGTGTACCTCGACGCGCACGCCGCCGACGGTCCGCGCTACACGGCTGAGCGGTACGAACGGCAGCTCGCGGCACACATGCCCCGGCAGGGTTGGGAGCTGGTGTCGGCCCGCGTCGAAGACGAGTTGGTCGGCTACGTCTACGGCTTCCCGCTCGCAGCCGATACGTCCTGGTGGAGCGGCATCCACGAGCCGGTGCCGGAGGGCTTCACTGACGAGAACGGGCACCGGACTTTCGCAGTCTGCGAACTGCTGGTGCGGCGATCGTGGCAGCGCCGGGGTATCGCGCGGGCGCTCCACGACCGGCTGCTGAGCACTCGGCGAGAAGAGAGGGCCACACTGCTCGTACGCCCCGACAACACTGCCGCCCAGCAGGCGTATGACTCCTGGGGTTGGCAACCGGCCGGGTGGCTCCAGCCGACGCGGGCAGGGGCACCGCTGTTCGAGGTCCGCATCAAAGCCATCGCGTCGAGCCGGTGATGGGCAACGCGTCGACCTTCACCTCCAGGTGTCGATGATCTGACAGGCGGAGGGACAAAGCTCCTGACACCTACCGCACCAGCTTCCGCCTGGCGTTCATCGCGGCTAGCTTGCCCTCGTGGGGGATCTTGAGAAGGGCATCTACGAGCACCTGATCACGGAAAAGCTGGCGACGCGGCTCAGACACATCGACAACGCCCTGGTCCGGGACGCGAAGCTGGATGCCGCCGACGCGCATGATGTCCTGGCCCGGCACATCGCGGGACTGGCCCGGCGCGCACTTCTCGGCGTCGGCGGCGGGGAGAACAAGCTGGCGCGTCAGGTCGACCTGGCGAACCGTATCGCCGCGCACATCGCTCAGGCCGAGCCGCGCGCCGTCACCGCCGACGACCAGGTGGCGGACGCTCAACGTCTGCTTCACGCCATCGCGGCACCACCCACCCCGCCGGCCGCACCGGTCTTCCCGATCCGCCCGTCGACGCCGCTCTCCACCGGCGCGCTCCTGGTGAACGGCCGACACCAGCCACGCATCGGCCACGAGGTCAGCCACGAGATGGCGTCGGCAGACGAGGTGGACCTGCTCTGCGCCTTCATCAAGTGGCACGGTCTGCGCATCATCGAGCCGGCCATCACCGACCTGATCGCCAGGGGTGGCCGGGTACGGGTCATCACGACGACGTACATGGGTGCCACCGACCAGCGGGCGATCGACCGGCTCGCCGAGTTGGGCGCCGAGATCAAGGTGTCCTACGAGACGCGGACCACCCGTCTGCACGCCAAGGCGTGGCTGTTCCGGCGGAGCAACGGCACCACCACCGCGTACGTCGGCTCGTCGAACCTGTCCAGGGCCGCGCTCGTCGACGGCGTGGAGTGGAACGTCCGCATCTCGAACCTCGAGCAGCCGCACGTCATAGACACGTTCGAGGCGACGTTCGCCGACTACTGGCACGACTCGGCGTTCGAGCCGTACGACCCGGCAACGGACTCCGAGCGCCTGCGCGTCGCGTTGCGCGGTGAACGCGCCGACGACGCACCGACCGAGATCGCGAACCTGGACGTGCGGCCGTTCCCGTACCAGCAGGAGGTTCTTGACGACCTGGACGCCGAGCGTCTGGTGCACGGTCGCTGGCGCAACCTGGTGGTGATGGCGACCGGCACCGGAAAGACGGTGGTGGCGGCGCTCGACTACCGCCGGCTGCGGCGGGCCGGTCATGTCGACTCATTGCTCTTCGTCGCGCACCAGGAGCAGATCCTGCGGCAGAGCCGGTCGGTGTTCCGCCAGGTCATGGGCAACGGCACGTTCGGTGAGACGCTGGTCAAAGGCGACCGGCCGCAGGGATGGAAGCACGTCTTCGCGTCGATCCAGTCGCTGTACCGGCAGGAGATCGCCCCCGAGGCGTACGACATGGTGATCGTCGACGAGTTCCACCACGCCGAGGCACCGACGTACACGGCGTTGCTGGAGCGGCTTCGACCGCGCGTACTCCTGGGTCTGACCGCTACCCCCGAGCGCAGCGACGGCGCCGACGTGCGCCGGTGGTTCGACGGTCGCGCGTCGGTGGAGTTGCACCTGTGGGAAGCCCTCGAACGACAATTGCTGGCACCGTTCCAATACTTCGGGCTGCACGACGACGTGGACCTGGCGCGGGTGCGGTGGAAGCGCGGACAGGGGTACGACAAGGGGGACCTCGACGGCGTCTACACCGGCAACCATGCGCGGGCGCGGCTCATCCTGCACGCGGTCCGGCGCATCGCTGATGTCGGACGGATGCGCGCGCTCGGCTTCTGCGTGAGCATCGGGCACGCGGAGTTCATGGCCGACTGGTTCACCCGGCACGGTGTGCCGGCGGCGTCCGTGACATCAAGAGTCAACCGGCCAGAGCAGCACGCGCTGATCGACCGCTTCCGCAAGCGCGAGCTGAAGGCGCTCTTCACAGTCGACCTGTTCAACGAGGGCGTCGACCTGCCGATGGTCGACACCATTCTCATGCTGCGCCCCACCGAGAGCGCCACCATCTTCCTCCAGCAGCTCGGCCGGGGCCTGCGGCTCGACGACGACAAGCCGTGCCTGACGGTGCTCGACTTCATCGGCGGGCAGCACGCGAACTTCCGGTTCGACCTGCGCTGGCGGGCGCTCGCCGGGGTCAGCCGCCGGACGGTCGAGACCGCCGTCCGGGAGGACTTCCCCTCGCTGCCCAGCGGCTGCCACATCGAGCTGGACCGGGTGGCGAAGGAGATCGTGCTCGCCAATCTCAAGTCGGCGCTGCCGACGTCGAAGAACGCGCTGGTGGCGGAACTCCGGCAGCTCGGTGACGTGAGCCTGTCCGACTTCCTGCGCGAGACCGGCCTGGAGATCGAGGACGTCTACCGGTCGGCGAGCGTCGGTGGCTGGGCCGGACTGCGGCGCCTCGCCGGACTCGACCCGGCCGAAGGCGGCCCCGACGACAGCGACCTGGGCCGGTCGATCGGCCGGATGCTCCACACCGACGATGTCGATCGACTGGACTTGATCGCCCGGGTCGCCGCCGGCCAGCGCCCCGCCGCGGGGCGACTGTTCGACATGCTGCATTTCAGCCTGTGGGGGCCATCGGTGCCGCTGACCGAACGCGACGCCCGGCTCCGGCGGCTGTGGGCGGAGCCGGAGCGCTGCGCCGAGCTGCGGCAGGTCGCCGACGTGCTGCGCGACCGCATCCACCGGGTCACCGAGCGGCCAGCAGCCGGCCGGGTCCCTCTGCGGGTGCACGCCCGCTACAGCCGTAACGAGGCGTGCGCGGCATTCGGCATGACGAACCCGGGCTCGCTGCGCGAGGGCGTGAAGTGGCTGCCGGACGAGCGCGCGGATCTGTTCTTCGTCACGCTCGTGAAGTCGGAGGAGCACTACTCCCCCACCACCATGTACGCCGACCGCGCCATCACCGACCGGCTCTTCCAGTGGGAGTCGCAGAGCACCACTTCGTCGGGCTCGGCCACTGGTCAGCGGTACGTCAACCACGTCGCGCAGGGCTCGACGGTGCACCTGTTCGTCCGCGAGACAAAGATCGCCGACCGTGACCTGGGCGCACCGCCGTACCTGTACGCCGGCCCGATGACGTACCAGGAGCACACCGGTGACCGGCCGATGCGCATCCTCTGGGAATTGCGGCATCCGCTCCCCGCCGACATGTACGCCGCCGCCCGGGCGATCGCCGCCTGATATCCGATAGGCGCGGAAAGAGCACCGCGCCGGGGCGGACGTGCCGGTCACACCGGGGCGGCGTCGGCCGTCTCGGGTGCCGCGTGCCGGCCGCCACCGTTGCGCCGTTCGTCACCATGCCCCGGCCACCACGCCTTGTGACCGATCAGCCCGGTCAGCGCCGGTACGAAGAACATCGACATGACGAACGCGGACAGCACGATCCCGATCGCCACCGCGAAGCCCATCTGCTGGAGGAACGAGATCGGCGCGAGCATCAGCACCCCGAACGTGCCGGCCAGGATCAGCCCGGCCGCGGCGACCGTCGGGCCGGCGTGTTCCACCCCGATCGCGGCGGCGCGGTGCGGTTCGTGGCCCTCGCGTGCCTCCTCGCGTAGCCGGGCGATCATCAGGATGTTGTAGTCGGTGCCGATCGCCACCACGAACAGGTAGAGGATGATCGGCAACTGGAACGTGACGCCGGGATTGCCCTGGAGCCCCTGGAACACGTACACGGTCGCGCCGAGCGTGGCGGCGAAGTTGAGCAGCACCGCGATCACCAGGTAGACCGGCGCGACGAGGCTGCGCAGCAGCAACGCGAGGATGAGCGCGATCAGGGCGGCGGCGACCGGAAGGATGACCGACAGGTCCCTGTTGTTCGCCGAGTTGATGTCCGCGAAGATCGCGGTGGTGCCGCCGACCAGTGCCTTTGTGCCGGGCGGAGCCGCCTCGTGCACCGCGTCCCGCAGGTCGTCGCGCACCAGCGTGATCGCCTCGTTGGACATCGGGTTCTCGTCCAGCAGCAGGTTGATCCGCGCGACGCTCGGGTCGGTGGCGCTGCGCTCCGGTGGCTGTGCCCGCCCGACGCCCGGTGCCCGCGCCGACGCGGCGGCGAAGTCGTTCACCTGCTGCTCGGTGAGCGGGGTGCCGTTGCCGGTGGTCAGGTAGACCTCGGTGGGCGCGAGCGCCCCGGCGGCGAACCCGCGCTGGAGGTCCGTGGCGGCTCGCGCCGACTCGGTGTCCTGCGGGAAGCCGGCGCCGAAGTCGTAGTCGGCCTTGTAGCCGAGCACCCCGGCGGCGAGCGCGACGAGCAGCGCGCCGGAGGCCGCGGCGACGACCGCCGGGCGGCGGCCGACGGCGGCGCCGAGCCGCCGGGACAGGGTCGCCTTCGGTACGCGCTGCCACGCCTTCGACGGCCAGAACACCCACCGGCCGAGCAGCGACACGAGCGCCGGGATCAGCGTCAGCGAGGTGACGAGCATGACGCCGACGGCGATGGCGAGCGCCGGGCCGAGCGAGCCGAAGAAGCCGAGCGAGGCGAGCAGCAGCACCAGGAACGCCACGATCACCGCACCGGCGGCGGACGTGATGACCTCGCCGACCCGCTGCACCGTGACGACCATCGCGGTGCGCTTGTCGTCACCGGCGCGTAGCCGTTCCCGGTAGCGGAACAGCAGGAACAGGATGTAGTCGGTGCCGATGCCGAACAGCACGATCAGCAGGATGGTCTGCAGGTCCTGGCTGACGTTGAGGTCGAACGCCTTGCCGGCGGCGGCGACCAGCCCGGTGGTGACGGACATGACGACGCTGATCACCACCACGGGCAGCAGCGCGGCGATCGGGCTGCGGAAGATGATCAGGATCAGCCCGATGATCAAGACGATGGTGGCGATGCCGACGACGGCGAAGGCGTCGTTGAACGTGTCCTCGTTGTCCACGAAGCTCGCCACGTCGCCGGCCACCCCGGCGGTCAGGCCGCTGCCGGCCAGGTCCGGCCCGAGGGCGGTGCGCAGGGCGCGTACCGCGTCGAGCAGGCCCGGGTCGTCGGGGCTGTCGGCGTCGAGACCGACGGTGACCACCTGCACCGACCTGTCCGGCGCGACCGCCTGCGGGCCGGTCAGGTAGCCGGAGGTCTGCGGGATGTTCCGGGCCTTGAGCGCGGTAGCGAGTTGCCCCACGCGCGCCTCGTCGGCCGGGGTCAGCGGCTTGCCGTCGCCGCGCTTGACGACGACCGTGGCGGTGGCGGTGGCCGCCTGCGGGAACGACTTCGCCCCCAGCTCGGTGGCCTGCACCGACTCGTAGGAGCGCGGCAGGAAGCTCTCCTGGTCGGCGGAGGTGATGTCGCTCAGTGACGGGCTCGCGGCGATGATCGCGATCGCGGCGACGACCCAGCCACCGATCACCCACCATGCCTTGCCCACGACGAATCTGCCCAGGCGCTCGAACATCGTTTCCCCCGTGTGTTCGGCTGTGTCACGCCTGATACTACGCTGCGTGAGCGATCCCTTTCGGACGGCTCGCGAACTTTCGTCGATGATCCGGGTGGCGCAGGATCGGCTGATGAGCATGCGGATGCCCGGTCCCGGAGTGCTGAGCGCGTGGTTGGCGGCGACCATGCCGGCTCCGCTGGTCTTCTTCGAGTGGACCCACAGGTGGGAGGAGGACCAGCCGGTCTCCACCGCGCTGTGGTGGCCCGTGCTCGCGTCACCGGTACTCGCCGCCGTGCTGGCGGCCCGGCAGCCCTCACGCCCCGGCCCGGCCGTCGGCGTGTCCACGCTGGCCGCCACCGCGCTGCTCGCCGTGGCGCTGGCGTTCTTCCGGTGGGTGGTCCCGCTGACCGGCGAGGCCCGCTGGGGGCGGGCGCTGCTCGGCGGCGCGGCGCTCGCGGTGGCCGGGTCGCTGATCGGGTACGCCGCTCGCGGCCGTCTCCGCGTCCGGGAGCGTCCGGCGGCGCGGCTACGTGATCGGCGGGCTCGCCGTCGTGTTCGGCGCGCTGCTGGCGCCGACGGCGCGCGTCCCTCACGCCGGCGGAAGTGTCGTAGGCGGCTCGTAGCCTGGCGCGGTCATCGACGACCCCGGGAGGCGACGTGCTCGACCACCTGTCCATAGCGGTGCGCGACCTGGCGGCCAGCGGCGCCTTCTACGACGCCGTGCTCGCCCCGCTGGGCGCTCGCCGGCTGATGGAGCCCGGCCCGATCGGCTACGGCGTCGACGCGCCCGACTTCTGGGTCGAGCCCGCGCCGTCAGGTGCCATGCCGGTGCCTGTGCACATCGCGTTCACCGCCGGCGACCGTGCCACCGTGCGCGCGTTCCACGACGCGGCTGTGGCGGCCGGCGCGGAGGTGCTGCACGCGCCGAAGGAGTGGCCGGAATACCACGCCACCTACTACGGCGCGTTCGTCCGCGACCCGGACGGCAACAACGTCGAGGCGGTCTGCCACCGCCCGGAGTGAGTCGCTTGCGTCCGGGAGTCAGGATGGGCCGGTGGAGATCGAACCGGTCGAGCACGCTCCGGTACGCGCCATCCGCCGGGCCTGGCTGGCCCAGCGCTGGCACGACCTCGCCTTCCTGCACTGGGCGGTCCCGCCGGAACGGGTGGCACCGCTGCTGCCCGCCGGCACCCGGCCTGACACGTTCGACGGGCTCACCTACGTCGGGCTGATCGGGTTCCAGATGGTCGGGGTGGGTCTCGGCCGCGGCCCGGGTGTGCCCTACTTCGGCACGTTCTGGGAGACGAACGTACGGCTCTACTCGGTCGACAGCTCGGGGCGGCGGGCTGTCGTGTTCCGCTCGCTGGACGCGTCCCGGCTGGTGCCGGTGCTGGTGGCCCAGCTGAGCCTGCGCCTGCCGTACAAGTGGTCGGCGATGCGGCTGGACCGCTCCGGCGACACGCTCACCTACCGCTGCCGTCGCCGCTGGCCCGGTCCGGCTGGTGCGACAAACCGGATGACGGTGCGCGTCGGCGCACCGATCCCCGAGCCGACGCCGCTGGAGCACTTCCTCACCGCCCGCTGGGGCCTGCACACCCGCGCGTACGGCCGCACCCTGCACCTGCCGAACTGGCATCCACAGTGGCCGCTGCACCGCGCCGAACTGCTGCACCTGGACGACGAGCTGGTCACGGCCGGCGGCCTGCCCGCACCCGACGGACCCCCGATGAGCGTGCTCTACTCCCCCGGCGTACCAGTCGTCTTCGGCGGCCCCACCTCGGCTGGGTGACCCCGCCGGCACGGGAGGCGGACCGACGGGCCGGGGGCGCGGGCTCAGCGCAGCGGGTCGTGGGTGCCGTGCGGGACGTCGTGGCGGCACCGGCGGACCCGGTCGGCAGCCATCCGGCCGCCCACCGCCAGCCCGTACCGCTCCACGGCGGCGAGCCCGTACGCGCTGCACGTCGGCGTGTAGCGACAGGTTCCCGGCCAGCGGTGCGACAGCCAGCGCCGGTAACCGAGGATGGCGGCCCGGCCGGCCCGGTCCACGGCGGGCCGCCGGACGACGCCCGCCGTCACCGAGCCGAGGGTGAGCAGGGTCGAGAAGATGCCCAGGTCGCAGCAGGTCAGCGCCTCACAGTCGAACGCGTCGCAGTCACAGCCGCGGTTCTTCTTCTTGTGGTGTCGCCTCCGGAAGATCACCACGTCATGATGCGACACCCTCGCCACTGTCGATGAGGCGACCGGACCGGGTCCGGTGTGATCGGGTCGGCGGGCGGCCGGCAACCTAGCGTCGACGGCGTCACCAGGAGGGAAGAACGGGTGCTGGATCGGCTCAACGCGGCGCTGGAACACCTCGAACAGCGGCTCGACCAGCCGCTCGACGTGGCCACGCTGGCCCGGATCGCGGGCGTGTCGGAGCACCACTTCGGCCGGCTGTTCTCGGCGCTGGCCGGGCTGCCGCTGTCGGAGTACGTGCGTCGCCGCCGGATGACGCTGGCGGGCGCCGACGTGCTCGCCGGCCGGGAGTCGCTGCTCGACGTGGCGGTCCGCTGGGGGTACGGCTCGAACGAGGCGTTCGCCCGCGCGTTCCGGGCCGTACACGGCGTCGGACCGACGCGGGCCCGGCAGGCCGGCGCGGTGCTGCGGTCCCAGCCCCGGTTGTCCTTCCGGCTCGTCGTCGAAGGGAACACCAGCATGGACTACCGGATCGTGACCAAGGACGCCTTCCGGCTCGCCGGTCTGGCGGCCCGGGTGCCGCTCGTGCACGAGGGGATGAACCCGCACATCGTGGCGTTCGTCAGGGGCATCGACCCGGCCACCGTACGCCGCATCGAGGCACTGTCCGACCAGGAGCCGCACGGGATCGTCAACGTCAGCGCCGAGCTGGCCGGCTCCCGCGCCGAGGGCACCGAGCTGGACTACTGGTACGCGGCGGTGACCGGCGCGGACGTGCCGGACGGCCTGCGCAGCCTGCCGGTCGAGGCCGGTGACTGGGCGGTGTTCTCCAGTTCCGGTGCGTTCCCGGTCGCGGTGCAGCACCTGTGGCGGGCCGTGTTCACCCAGTGGTTCCCGGCCAACCCGTACGAGGTCCGCCCGGGGCCGGAGATCTCGCGGGTCCGGGTCGCCGGGGACGGCGGTATCGCCGACGCGGAGTTGTGGATCCCGGTGCGCCGGGTCTAGGGCGTGGCCGCCGCTCGCGCCAGCGCGGCCGGCACGTCGTGCACGTGGTAGGGGTGTTCACTCGGCTCGATCGCGGCGAGGAACATCGCGTACACGGCGGCCTGCCGCAGCGGCGCGACCGGCCGGAGCAGGTCGACGGCCCGGTGCGGGTCGCTGCCGGGCACGCCGGCCCGCCACCGCCGCGCCCACGCGTCGACCAGCCGGGCGGCGGCGTCCGCATCGACGTCCTCGGTGAGGCGCAGGATGTCGAAGGCGGGGTGGCCGACGAACGAGTCCGCCCAGTCGATCACGGTCCGGCCGCCGTCGTCGCCGCGGACGTTGCCGGGGTGCAGGTCGCCGTGCACGAGGGTGTCCGGCAGGCCGCAGTCGCCGATCTGCCGCAGCCGCCGGTCGAGCCCGTCGAGCAGGTCGGCGGCGGCCGACACGTCGTGCCCGGCCAGCCGTTCCCGGATCCAGTCGGCCAGTGCCGCCCCGCGCAGGTCCGGCACCCCCGCCGCGACGAGTTCGCCGACGCTGCCGCACGCCCGCAGCTGCACCAGGTGATGCCCGGCCGCGATGGCGGCCCGCTCCCGTTCCCCAGCCCCGTACCGGTCCTCCCCCGGCACGTCCGCCAGCAGCATCCGCCCCTCCCCGTCGGCGGCCAGCACCACCGGCCCATTGATCAAGGAGTTCAGGTCGTCAGGGAGATCGACACCGCCACCAACTCCTTGATCACCGAGGAAGGCCAGGACTGTGGCTTCGTGGTGGGCGAACGGGGGGAGCTGTTTCAGCCACGCCGGGCCCTGGTCGGTGTCCAGGCGCCAGATGGCGGAGAGGTTCCAGGTGCGCTGCTGCGCCACCGCCGTCACCCGGCGGCCGAGCCGGCCCAGCTCGCCGGCCGCCCAGGCGACGCTGCGGGCCGGGCCGCCGGCGTGCGCCCACGGCTGGCGCAGCGGATGCGGCGCGAGGTCCACGGCGGCCGGTTCCAGGGGTACGGCAGGGGCGTCGGCTACCCGCGCCAGGTAGCGGACGTGGCCGCCGGGCGGCGCGGGACGGTCGGCGTCGAGCAGCCGCAGCACGGCGACCTCCAGACCGTGGCGCTGCCGGACCGTGTCGACGATCGAGTGGACCTCCTGCCACCACGGCTCCCGTACGTCGAACGGAGGCAGCGCGCCGAGCGGGCGGCCGGCGGCGTCGAGCAGGGCCAGCGTGACAGTTCGGGACACGGCCGGACGGTATCCGGGCACCCCTACGGGAGGCGAGCGGATTCACCGCCAGACGGTACGGCGGAGCCCTTCGTGACCGGCGCACACGTCGCGTTGCCCGCCGGTGCGGCTGACCGAGCCGTCGCGGCACTGCACCAGCCAGCCGCGATCCGACCAGAACCCGGGTACGCACTCGAACCAGTCGCACACCCCGGCCGCCGGACGCCGGATCCGCTGCCCGCCGCAGAAGTCGTACCCGAAGGGGTTCTGTGGGGCCCCGCAGCGGCGCTGGACCGGCGGTTGCGGCGTGCCGCGCGGCGGCGCGGGGCGGGCGCGCGACGGCTCGGGACTGGGAGTGGGCCGGCCCCGGACGGCGGGCGCGACGTGCGGCGGCGGTGTCGTGCCGGTGGCCGCCGGGGTCGCGGCGGCGGCCCGCTCCGAGCCGGCCCGGGTGGGCGGGTTGGACTCGACGAGCATCGCCGGCACGATCAAGGCGAGCGCCCCGCAGACCGCCACCGTGCGCCGGCCGCCCGGCACCAGCGCGGTGATCCGGGCCTGGGCGGGAGTGAGCACGGCGGGACGTTCGGGTCGCGCGGCGGTGTGTTCCGCGATCAGCTCGTCCAGTTCGGCCACGACGGCGGCGCGCTGCTCGATCGCGTCGGCGAACGCCAGCGTGAGCGTGAACCGGAAGTCGGCCGCCGCGCCGGTGGGCAGCAGCAACCCGGAGGTACGCCGCCGGTCCAGCACCTGGATCAGGGTGACCGGTGCGCCGGGGTCGTGGGACAGGCCGGTCATCCGGCCGTACGCCCAGTCCCGCCGGCCGCGTCCGCCGAGCAGCACCAGCCGCCGGTTGGTGAGCACGGCGAGCCCGGCGTCGACCACCTTGACGCCCTCGGGGCGGCGGGGGCGCAGCACCGGCGGGTCGGGGTCGACTGTCAGCTCGGGGGCGGGGAGCACGGCGGTGTGCCGTACCTCGACCAGTTGCGCGGCCGGCAGCGTCCAGAAGACCACCTCGCCGGGGGCCAGCTCCATCGGCAGGCCGACGCCCGCCTGGGCCGAGCCGTGGAAGGACACCGCGAGGGTACGCAGGCGGCGCAGCTCGTCGTCGCGGCGTCGCCACGCCTCGTCGGCCGCGCGGAAGGCCCGCTGCCGCCGCTCGTTCTGCCGGTGCGCCCACCGGTACCGCCATGTGGAACCCGTCGAATCAGTCTTCGCCACGCTGACTCCTCCGCCGCGCGAGCACACCAACCGGGGTGTCGTTCATGTAAACGATCCGGCAGGGGTACCAAGACACGCAAAAGTCGCCAATTAGACCGATCGGCTGATTGACCTCCACAATCGGCGAAATCTCTCACGTCCTCTCACGTTCCGTGCCACCGCCTCCCCGCGCTCCCGTTCCGGAATGCGAGGGCTCGAACGCGTCCGTAACATCAGCCGCGACAACGGGGTGAACGCGGCCCCGGCGGTGAGGAGGTGCACCGGTGGGCGACCCGGCCGTCGTGGTGGGTGTGGACATCGGCACCACCAGCTCCAAGGCGGTCGCGTTCGACACCTCCGGCCGGCAACTGGCCAGTCACTCGATCGGCTACCCCCTGGAGGAGCCGAACCCGGGCTGGGCCGAGCAGGACCCGGAACTCATCCACCGGGCCGTGCTGGGCGTGATCCGCGCGGTCGTCGACGAGCTGACCGTTCCGGTGGCCGGGCTGTCGTTCAGCACCGCCATGCACAGCCTGATCGGGCTGGACGCCGACGGCACCCCGCTCACCCCGTCGATCACCTGGGCCGACTCCCGGGCCAGCGCGCAGGCCGAGCGGCTGCGTGCCGTGCCGTCCGGGCTCGCCCTGCACCGGCGCACCGGCACCCCGGTGCACCCGATGGCGCCGCTGCCCAAGCTGGTCTGGTTCGCCGAGCGGGAACCGAAGCTGCACGAGCGGGTCGCGCACTGGGTCGGCATCAAGGAGCTCGTGCTGCGCCGGCTCACCGGCGCTCTCGTCACCGACCACTCGGTCGCCTCGGCCAGCGGGCTGATGGACATCCACCGGCTGGCCTGGGACGGCGAGGCGCTACGCCTCGCCGGCATCACCGAGGAGCGGCTCCCCCGGCTCGTACCCACCACGCACGTGCTGCCGGGGCTCACCGCCGAGGCGGCGCGGGCCACCGGGCTGCCCGCGCGCACCCCGCTGGTGGTGGGTGCCGGGGACGGGCCGCTGGCGAACCTCGGGCTCGGCGCGGTACGGCCCGGCGTCGTGGCCTGCTCGATCGGCACCAGCGGCGCGATGCGGGTGATGGTGGAACACCCGGGCGTGGACCCGCTCGGCGGCGTGTTCTGCTACGCGCTCACCGAGGACCGCTGGGTGGTCGGCGGCGCCATAAACAACGGCGGGATCGTCCTCCAGTGGGCGAACGACGCGCTCGCCCCGGAGCTGGGCGCGCACGCCGAGGAGGAACTGCTCGATCTGGCCGCCCAGGCGCCGGTCGGTTCCGGCGGGCTGATCATGCTGCCGTACCTGCTGAGCGAGCGGGCGCCGCACTGGAACGCGCTGCCCCGCGGCGCGTACGTCGGGCTGACCCACGGCCACGGCCGGCCGCACCTGGTCCGGGCCGCCCTGGAGGGCGTCTGCCAGCAGCTCGCCCTGGTCCTCGCCTCGGTCCGGGCGGCCGGCAACGAGGTACGCGAGATCCGCGCCAGCGGCGGCTTCGCCCGCAGTCCACTGTGGCGGCAGATCCTCGCCGACGCGCTGGGCATGCCGGTGCGGTTCCCCGCCGGGCACGAGGGATCCGGTTTCGGGGCCGCGCTGCTGGGCATGCAGGCACTCGGGCTGATCTCCTCGATCGAGGTCGCCGCCGATCTGGTCCGAATCGAGGAGACGGTCCACCCGGACCCGTCCTCCGCCGCCACCTACGCCGCCCTGCTCCCCCTCTTCTCCGAGCTGTACGACGCGCTCGTGCCCACGTTCACGTCCCTGCGGCGGATGGCGCCCAGCCTGCCGCCGGAACCGCCACCCACAGCACCTCCCCGCTGACCGGCCGAAGGGCGTGACAGCCGTGGTCACACTGCCCGACGTCGTCGTCAAGCGACGGGTCAGGGGGCCTCGACGCCGGAGATGCGGAACTTGTGCACCTCGGCGCCGAGGATTTCCGTCACCTGGTCGTCCTCCGGGCCGGAGCCCCGGAACGCCAGCAACTGCTCGTCCGACTCCCACCGCTCGTAGACGTTGATCCGGCCCGGCTCGACGAGGTCGGCGCTGACCGCGAAGTCGACGCAGCCGGGCGCGGCACGGGCCGCGCGGACGGCGGCCTCGCAGGACGCCAGGTAGGCGTCCCGCCGGGCCGGATCGACGTAGAGGGTGCCGGCGACGATGAACATGCCGGCCATCCTGCCACCCGCTCCCGGTCAGGACCGGGTGATCGCGTTGGCGTGGATCGCCTCGTTCAGGTACGCGGCCATCCCGGGCCGCAGCGTCTCGAAGTACGCGGTGAACCGCGGGTCCGCCACGTACATGTCCGCCAGGCCGGTGTGGATCTCGTACGAGCAGTCGTACCACCACTTGGTGATGAGCTGCCGGTGCTCCTCGGCCAGCGACATCGCCTCCGGACCGTCGGCCGGCGCACCCGAGTCCATGAGCGCGGCGAACCGCCGCCCCCAGTCCTCGTTCTCCGCCTTGTTGCGCAGCCAGTCCTCCTTCGAGTAGCGGCCCGCGCGCTCCTGCGACTGCCGGTACGCCTCGGTGTCACCCCAGCGCTGCTCGACCTCCTCGGCGTGCTCGTCCGGGTCGAAGTCACCGAACACCTCGAACCGCTCCTCCGGCGTCAACTGGATCCCCAACGTCCTCGCCTCCATCGCGTGTTCGATCGCCGCGACCATCTCCTGGAGCTTCCCGATCCGCCCGGACAGCAGCTCGTGCTGCCGGCGCAGGTGCGCCACCGGGTCGGCGTCCGGATCGTCCAGGATCTCGGCGATCTCCTCCAGCGGGAACCCCAGCTCACGGTAGTAGCGGATGAGCTGCAACCGGTCCAGGTCCGCCTCGTCGTAGCGGCGGTAGCCCGCCGGCGTGCGCCCGCTGGGCCGCAGCAGCCCGATCTCGTCGTAGTGGTGCAGCGTCCGGACCGTCACCCGGGCCGCCCGCGCCACCTGTCCCACCGTGTACGCCATGGTTCCCTCCCTTCCGCGACCGAGACTCCCGCCTCCCGCGACGTGAGGGTCAAGCCGGACAGCACGACGCCCCCGACCAGGATGGCCGGGGGCGTCGTCGGTGCGGGTCAGTTGGTGACCTTCTCCTTCTCCGGAGCGGCGAAGGTCGCGCTGGCCGGAGTCCGGAAGGCGTGCACCAGGCCGGCGACCGAGAGCAGGAACAGCAGGCCCGCGCCGAGGTACAGGGCCAGGGCGCCCTGCTCGGCCTTGCGGCCGAACTCGCTGAAGCCGTACGAGGTGAGCAGCAGGCCACGCAGCGTCTCGCCCTTGAACACGGTCTCCCGCTGGGCGCTCACCTCGGCGAGCTGCTTCTGCAGGTCGGCCAGGTTGGCGGCGTTGCTCTGCTCGGCCTGGGCCACCTGCTCACGCAGCGCGCTCTGCGGCTCGCCCAGGTCGGCGTAGGTCTTGCCACCGGCCATGTTCTTCAGGTGCAGCCCGATGTACTCGTTCGCGTAGCACTCGGCCTGCTTGCCGGTGGTCATCTTCTGGCCGGCGTACTCGCGCAGGCAGTCCGACTTCTTCTCCTCGTCGGACAGCTTGTCGGCCGGGGTGAAGGTGATGTGCTGCGCGCCGAGCTGGTCGCGTACGTAGTCGTTGGCGAAGTTGGCGTTCGTCGTCAGGACGACGCCGACGACGAGCAGCAGGACCGCCAGTCCGAGTCCACCGATGCTGAACAGCAGGTCGAGCGTCCGTCGCTTCATATCAAACTCCCGTGTGGAGGCGTCTTCGTCTGGGTTAACGAGGAATATCATGACCGCTGCGGACCGCCGGTGAGCAGGGTCGAATCCCCTGTCCTGTCCGGGACCTTCGGCCCCCCGCCCACCCGGGCCGGTCAGCGTCCGGCGCCGGCCCCGGACAGCGCGGGAAGCAGATCCGGCAGGGCGGCCGGACGGCCGTACCGCCAGCCCTGGCCCTGCCGGCAGCCGATCGCGGTGACCGCCGCGTGCTGCGCGACAGTCTCCACACCCTCGGCCACCACGGCCAGGTCGAACGCGCCGGCCAGCCGGTTCACCATCTCCACAGTGGCGTACGCGCGGGCGTCCCCGGCGTCCAGCCGGGACACGAACGACCTGTCGATCTTCAGCTCGGTGGCCGGGATGCGGTGCAGGTAACTCAGCGAGGAGTACCCGGTGCCGAAGTCGTCGATGGCGATGCGGATGCCCAGGTCGCGCAGCTGGGACAGGCGGTCCAGCACCGACTCGCTGCCCTCGATCAGGGCGGACTCGGTCAGTTCCAGGGTGAGTGCGCGCGGCGGCAGGCCGGCCGCGCCGACCGCACCGGTGACGGTGGCGATCAGGTCGGGCCGGCACAGGTGGGCGGCGGCGATGTTCACCGCGACGGTCACGTCCGGCGCGTGCTCGCGCCAGGTCGCGGCGGCCCGGCACGCCTCGTGGATGACCCACCTGTCGATGGCCACGATCAGCCCGGTCTCCTCGGCCAGCGGCAGGAACCGCGCCGGGGTCAGCACACCCAGCCGGGGATGCCGCCAGCGCACCAGCGCCTCGGCGCTGCGTACCGTGCCGGTGTCCAGGTCGACGATGGGCTGGAACTCCATCAGCAACTGGCCCTCGTCCACCGCGCGGCGCAGGTCGGCGATCAGCTCGGCCCGGCTGACCGCCGACTCGCGCAGCTCCGGCGTGCACGTGCGGTACGCGGCCTTGCCCGCGGCCTTCGCCGCGTACATGGCGATGTCGGCGTCGCGGAGCAGGTCGGTGTGCGAGGTGTGCTGCGGCCCGTACTCGGCGATGCCGATACTCGCCGACGGGTGGACGCCGAGGTCCTCCTCGCCTGGTAGCGGCTCCAGGGCGGCCAGCAGCCGGACCGCGAGCCGCTCGGGTGACACCTGGCGTTCCCCGGCCACGAGCACCGCGAACTCGTCACCGCCGAGCCGCGCGATCATCCCGTCCGCGCCGACCGCGTCCCGCATGCGCTCCGCCGTGGCGGTGAGCAGCCGGTCCCCGGCGGCGTGCCCGAACCTGTCGTTCACCTGCTTGAAGCCGTCCAGGTCGAGCAGCACCACGGCGACCGGACCGCCCACGCGCAACGCCCGCCGCAGCCGCCGGACGAACGTCAGCCGGTTGGGCAGGCCGGTCAGCTGGTCGGAGTACGCGAGCCGGCGCAGCCGGCCGACCAGCCGCAGGTTCTCGTTCGCGGCCAGCCCCTGGCGCAGCGCCAGCACCCCGAGCAGGGCCATCATGCCGACGAACACGACCTGCGGCGTCTGCCCGCTGGGCTGCCGGGACACCAGGACCGCGACGATCGCGCCGCCCACCGGCAGGTACGGCAGCGCGACCCGCCACCACGGCGGCAGCGGCGAGTCGACCAGGTCGTCCTCACCGTCCTCGCCGATCGGCGGCGGATAGCGGGTGGCCAGGCCGACCAGCAGGTAGCTCAACGGCCAGCACACGTCGACCGGGTGACCGGGCGTGTAGTCGCCGCGCGCGACCAGCGAGACGTAGACGGCGTCCGCGCCGGACCGGATGGCCAGCCCTGCGCCGATCACGGTGAGCGCCCGCCACATCGGCCGGCCCGGACCGGCGACCGCCACCAGGATGGTGAGCTGCATCAGGTCGAACATCGGGTAGAGCAGCCCGAACGTCCGCATCGGGTCGGCCAGCGCGGCGTCGGTGATCTGGTGGAACACCACCACCCAGCCGATCGGGATGAGGGCCAGCCCGACGATCACCCCGTCGAGCAGGGTGCGGGCCCGGCCGATCAGGCTGCGCGGGCCGGTGCGGGAGCAGAGCAGCGCGCCGGTGCCGGTGACGATTCCGGCGGCGAACAGGCCCGCCACCAGCGGTGTGTGGGGCAGGCCGAGCCCGCCGATCCGTTCGACAGTCCACACCGCACGGCCGAGCGCGGCGAGGGCCATGGTGGCGGCGAGCAGTTCCCAGAACCGGCGCAACGCGGCCGGCCGGCGTCGCGCCGCACCGACGCAGAGCACCGCCGCCCAGCTCGACACCGCCATCGCGCCGATGTCGCTCACCAGCGCCGCACCCGGCAGGCGAGCGGCCAGCCAGGCCATCTCCCCGAGTACGGCGACGGCGGCCGCGACAAGTCCGACACGGCCGGCGAGCGGATGACGGGCCGGCGCCGCGGCGGCGAGGCTCACGTCGTGCTGGGATACAACGATGCGCTCCGGCTCTCTTCCAGACGTGCACCCTCGGGCGACGAGGACCGGACGACGGACGGCGCAAGCCTAGCCAGCGCCGGGGACGGCCGCCAGGGTCCGTCGATGTCGGTCACCGGACGGCGACGGCCCGGGTGAGGGCGGCGCCGGCCTGAGCCACGCGGGTCAGGACCAGTCCTCCGCCGGGGCCGGATCCTGCGGCGCGGTGGCCGTGCCGGGCGGCCCGCCGTGCGTCCACGGTGTCTCCTCCGGCGCGGGGAACGCGCCACCGGGCAGGAAACCGTCGGACAGGCTGGTCAGGCAGATCCGCTCGCCCACCTCGGGCACGGTGCCGGGCGGCGCGGTCAGTCCCCGGCCCATCCCGCCGGACAGTTCCAGCACCACCTCGGTCTTGCCGTCGCCGCCGGGCGTCACGAACACGATCTTCGCCTTCTGCCCCGGGCGGGACGGGGAGTACAGCGTCGCGCCCACCGGCATCGGCACCGGCTCGGTGGTGACCACCTGGATGCGCGGGCGCAGCACCGGCCGCCTGCCGGAGTCGTCCACCCGCGCCGGGTCGGCGAGCGTCACCTCGCCGACGAACGCCTCCCCGGTCAGCCGGTGCTCGGCCATCACCAGCGGATCGTCGTAGGCGCGCTGCACCGCCCAGGCGGTCGACGCCCGTTCCAGCCGCTGCAACCGCAGCGCCGCCGCCACCGCGCCGTCGCGGCGCGGCTGCGGGCCGCCCCCGGTGTCGACATGCTCGGCGTGCGCGGTGAACGCGTCCCGGTCACCGGCCCACCGGCCGGTCACCCGCGCGCCGGCCGGCAGCGTCCGCAGCAGCCCGACGCCGCGCCACATCAGCTCCCAGGTGGGCGCCAGCTGGTCGCGCAGCAGGCCGGTGAGCTCGTCGTACGCGGCCGCGCGCGCAACCGGGTCGTCCTCGGCCCGGGTGTACGCCTCGATCGCCGGGGCCAGTCTGCGGTTGTCGAAGTCCGGGTCGGTGGCCGGCCCGGCGGGCGGGCAGCGGGCCGGGTCCTCGGCGCGGGCCGCCGCCTCGGCGCCGGTCAGCCCGGCCGGCGGGTCGAGCCAGCCCAGCACCGCCGGCAGGTGCAGGTCCTCCACCACGCTCTGCCCGGTCGCCCAGTGCAGCGTCAGCGCGTCGGTGAGCGCCAGCAGCGCCGACGAGCCGGGCTGCTCGGCGCGCTCGGCGAAGAACGTCAGCCAGCGCCCGAGCAGCGGCACCGACTGGTGCACCGGATAGTCGCCGTCGGTACGGCGGAACCGGGTGGAACGGCCGAACAGCCGCAGGAACGTGATCCCGGCCGGGTTCGGCACCAGCAGTTGCGGCGCGTCGGCGTACCGGTGGCGGACGTCGCGGCCCCGGTCGACCGGAACCGCCTCGGTCAGGTCGCGGAACTCGTCCAGGTAGGGCAGCACGATCGCGGCCAGTTCGGCGGCGAAGGCGAACCGCTGGTCCCGGTTGCGCGGCTGCGGCACCACAAGCAGCCGGGCCTCGTCGGGCGCGGCGCCGACCATCGCCGCGAGCGGGGCGTTCGCCTCACCGGCGAGCGCGAGCGGCACCAGCACCAGCGGCCGGTCGGACAGGTGCAGGTGGCGGACGGTGGCCACCGGCTGGGCCCGCCCGGTGGCGACCGCCTGCGCCCGGGCGAGCGCGCGCAGCGTACTCACGCGGGGTTTCCGGCCAGGGCTTCGGCGCGCAGGCGCGCGGCGGCCCGCAGCAGCGCGGCGGCCTCCGCCTGCTCCGGTTCGGGCGCGGCGACGCCCTCGGCGAGCGCCAGCACGTCGGCCACCTCCTCCACGCCGCCCAGTGCCTCGCGGACCGGCCGGCCCAGCGCGCCGGTCTGCCCGCGCGCCTCGTGCCGGCAGAAGTACGCCAGCTCGCAGGCGGCCAGGCAGTCAGGCGCGTAACGCGCGGGCACCCGGTGCAGCGCGGCGGCGAGCATGGCCGGATCGGCCGCCGGGTCCACTGTGAACCCGGCCGGTACGGCGGCGAGCAGATCCTCGACCCGGGCCATCCGGGCCAGTTGGCGGCGCAGCACCAGCAGTTGCCGCCGGACGTCGAGCAGGCTGGCCACCGGCTGGTTGGCGAAGTCACGCGGGCAGACCAGCACCACCTCGTGCGACACCAGCTCCGGGTCGTGTCCCTCGGCGGCGAGCAGTTCGCGCAGCGCCAGCACGTAGACGGCGGACTGGATCGCGGCGGCGGCGACCTTGCCCGGGTCGGCCTGCCCGTCGATCACCGGGAACGACTTGATCTCCACGACGTGGAACCGGCCACCGAGCCGGGCGGCGACCAGATCGGGTTCCAGGTGCACCCGGGTGCCGGCCACGTCCAGGCCGAGCAGCGGATGGTCGAACAGCGCCGGGCCGTCCCCGCCGGCGGTCAGCGCCGCCCGGGAGCGTTCCGGCCGGTCGTCGTCGGCCCCGAGGTCGGTCCAGGTCGCCTCGGCCGGGACCGGCACGCCGAGGCGCTCCGCGACCAGGCGCAGCAACAGTGCGCCACCGTCGGCCTTCACCTGCGCCTCGAAGGCGTTGCCCCGGGTGATCGCGAAGCGCGACTGCCCGAACCGGGCCGGGAAGCCGAGCCGCTCGGCGAGCGCCGGCTTGTCCGCGCCGGCGCTGTCCAGTACCGCGCGGCGGGTGCAGCCGGGGTTGCCGGTCAGCGCGGCGATGGTGCGGGCGTTGTGCCGCCGGGGCGGCCCACCACCCCTGATCCGTGCCAGCCGATCTTCCACCCGATGAAGTGTAAGGAAGGGCCCCTTGTTAACGCCTCCGGTAGAGGACGGGCCCCTTGTTAACACCCCGGGCCCGGTCGGTCAGCGGCCGGCGGAGCGGTTCCAGGGCGAGCGGGGCGACTGCGCGCCCGCGACCGGACGGCGCCGTCGGCGGTGCCGGCGGCCGGGCGTGCAGGGCGGACGGGCGGCGGTGTGCACCGGCACGGCGGGTGGGGTGACCGGCTGCCGGCCGATCAGCCAGCAGAGAAAGCGGGTCATTGTCAGCCGACCGGGAGGCGCTGGGCCTCGGCGCGCGAGATGTCGTACTGGGCGCCGCAGAATGTGCACTGCTGCGCGTACCGGGTGCGCAGCGGGATCAGCGGGACGAAGAAGAGGCTGAACTTGGTGACCCGGCGGGTGATCACCTGGGCGGCCTGGTTGCCGCAGTTGCGGCAGACCTCGGTGACGACGCCGGACCGGACGACCTTGGTGCGCAGCCCGAAGATGAAGAACATCGCCCGGCATTACCCACCCGAGGCCCGTGTTAAAAGGGGCCCCCTCCTCTACCGGAGGCGTTAAGAGGGGGCCCTTCCTTACAGCCAGATCGGGTGCCACTCGGGCACCTCGTGGAAGCGGCGCAGCTCGGCCCACCCGGCCACGTTGCCGCACCAGGCCGCGTACGGCGGGTTGCCCTCGTCGAAGCCGGACTGCACGAACGTCAGTTTCGTCTTGCCGTCGGACTCCGCCAGCTCCCAGGAGGTCACGCCGACCGGCCCCCAGTCGATGGACAGCGCCCGCCCCGGCGTCACGTCGAACACCTTCGCGGCCTCACCGGCGTCGAGGCCGCCCATCGCGTACCGGCCGCCCTCCCAGGGCTCGACGCCGATCGGGTAGCCGAACCAGGCGGTGACCTGTTCCGAGTCGGTGAGCGAGGTCCACACCTTGTCCATCGGCGCGTCGATGACCGTCTCGCCGCGCAGGTCGGCGGAGGTGAAGTCGGTACGCGGCAGCAGCGGCCGGCCGTCCAGGTGATCGTTGAGGTGGGCGATCGCCAGGTACCAGTACGTCTGGAGCACCCCCCGGATGCTGCTGCCGCTCATCGCCTCCGCGTAGTCGAAGTGGCTCTGCCGCAGCGTGAGTATCGTGCCGTCGCCGTCGGGCTCCACCTCGAACTCGGTGGTGGTCTCCACCCCGTCGAGCGTCCACGCGAAGCGCAGCGTCCGGTCGTCGACGTGCAGCAGCCGCTGGTGTGGCGCGTCGCCGTCGGGCGTGTAGCGGCCCCAGAACTCGTACCGCCGGGGCAGCTCGACCTCGACGTGCTCGGCCAGCCAGACGCGCAGCTCGGCGGGGTCGGTCAGGGCCCGGCGGACGGTCGCCACCGGGGCGGCGAGGCGGGCGCGGATGGTCATCGGCTCAGTCATGCGTGTCGCCTTTCGGGTAGCAGGCCACGGCGAGCTTGAAGGCGTCTCCCTCGGCGCCGCCATAGCGCGTGCACAGGTCTCGCAGCGTCGTCCGCAGGTCGTGCAGGAACTCCTGCCGCCGCTCGGCGGGCACCCGGATCTCGCCGGAGACGCCGATGGACGGCAGCTCGGGGGCGGCGCGGTCCAGCGCGGCGATGTCGGCCTGGACCTCCTCCATGAGGTCGAGCAGGTAGCCCAGGCTCAGCTCGTCGCGGGCCCGGCGGGTGCCGCCGATGCGGCCGACCAGGCGGGGCGAGAGCCAGTACGACCGGGCTGCGGCCTGGTAGATGCCCTCGGTGATGCCGCGCACCTGCCGCTGCGCCACCTGCTCGGCCAGCCCGGCCGCGACGAGCTGCTTGACGTGGTAGTAGACGCGCTGCGGCGTCTGCTCCAACCGGCTCGCGACCTCTGTGCAGGTGCGGGGTTCGGCCAGTTGCCGCAGCACTTCGATGCGCTGCGGCTTGAGCAGGACCTCGGCCTGCTCGCGCTGTTCCAGGTAAAGGACGTCTCTCATGGCAAAATCAGCTTGTACGTACAAAACTTCTTTGTCAATGACTTCCACGAAAGGCCGCGCGGTCCGCGCGGCCTTTCGTCGGTACGTCGCGTCAGGGCGTCCAGTCCGGACGCAGCGGGTACCCGTTCACCCCCTCGGGGCCGTTGTGCGTGGCGAGCACGTGGTGCAGCTGGATGCCGTTGCGTTCGAACGCCAGCCGCGAGCCGGCCATGTAGAGCCCCCACACCTTCGCGGTGCCCGGCCCGACCTCGCCGACGCAGAAGTCCCAGTGCTCGACCAGGTTGCGGCACCAGCCGGCCAGCGTCAGCGCGTAGTGCTGCCGCAGGTTCTCCTCGTGGTGCACCTCGAACCCGGCGTCGTGGATCTCGCTGATGAGCCGGCCCGGCCCGGCCAGTTCGCCGTCCGGGAAGACGTACCTGTCGATGAATGCGCCGGAGCGGTGCGGCGCCCGGTTGTCGGCCCGGGTGATGCAGTGGTTGAGCAGCCGCCCGCCGGGCTTGAGCCGGGAACGCAGCGCGCCGAAGTAGGCCGGGTAGTTGCGCACGCCGATGTGCTCGGTCAGCCCGATCGAGGAGATCGCGTCGAACTGCTCGCGCGGCGCGTCCCGGTAGTCCAGGTGGCGCACCTCGGCCAGCTCGCTCAGCCCTTCCCGCTCGATGGCGGCCCGCGCCCAGTCGGCCTGCGCCTTCGACAGCGTCACGCCGAGCGCCTTGACGCCGTACTCCCGGGCCGCGTGCCGGACCATGCCGCCCCAGCCGCAGCCGACGTCCAGCAGCCGCATCCCCGGCTTGAGCGCCAGCTTGCCGACGACCAGGTCGTACTTGTTCCGCTGCGCCTCCTCAAGGGTGTCGCCGGGGCTGCGGTACACCGCGCAGGTGTACGTCATGGACGGCCCGAGCACCTTCTCGTAGAAGGCGTTCGACACGTCGTAGTGGTGCGAGATCACGCTGCTGTCCCGGGTACGCGAGTGGCGCAGTCCGGTCATCAGCCGCCGCCAGCGCGGTGCCGCCTCCTGCGGCGGGGGCGGCGGCGGACGCAGCCGCTCCCAGCCCAGCCCCCGGACCAGCGCGAGCGCCTCGGCCACCGCCGGGACGCGCAGCGGCACCTCGTCCTTGATCATCCGCAGCGCCTCGTACGGGTCGCCCGGGTGCACCCCCTCCAACCCCAGGTCGCCGCTGACGTAGGCGCGGGCCATGCCCAGGTCGCCCGGCGCGGTGAGCAGGTAGGACAGGCCCCGCTCGGTGCGGATCGCCAGGGTGATCCCGGCGTCGGCCGGGCCCACCGCGCTGCCGTCGTAGCCGGTGACCCGGATGGGCAGGTCGCCGGTGGTGACCGCGCGGACGACCTCCGCGACAGTGGGTCCGGTACGCCGCCCGCCCGCCGGCGGGCCGGCCGGGGCGCTCGCCGCCCCCGGTGTTCGGTCGGTCAGACTCATGCTCGGGATACCGCCTTCTCGTACAGTCCGGTGAGTCGGTGGTCCGGGTCGTAACGGTCCTTCACGGCACGCCAGGTGTCCCCGCCGTAGAGCCGGTCGAACTCGCCCCGGTCGTAGTACGCGTCGGAGTAGAGCGACTTGTGGCCGCCGACCTCCGACACCATGCGCTCGATCTGGCGGTTGACGTCGCCGTCGGCGGTGCCCGCCGCGATGGGCACGCTTCCCCAGAAGCCGATGTTCACATACGTTTCGCCCGGTTGGAGCGGATATAGCGGCCACGCCTTCGCCGACCCGGGACCGGACGGCTCGCGCAGCCGCAACGGGCACAGCCACACCGGCGTCATGCCCACGTTCGCCGCGAACCAGCGCAGGAACTCGGGCGTGCGGTCCAGCGGGACCTCCACGTCCTGCACCACCCGCTCGCGCGCCGGGCGGCCCCGCCACCTGTCGACCCGGGCGGCCACCTGGTGCCGGTGCTCCAACCGGACGATCCGGTGGTAGACGTCGCTGCGCCGGTAGCGCCGCGGCCACAGCCGCCGCACCACCGGGTGCTGCACCCCGAACGCCGCCGAGCACCAGAACCAGTCGGTGTCCCAGCGCCAGAGATAGTCGTACGCGGACAGCGTGTCGCGGGTGCGCCGGCGCAGCGAGCGGTAGTAGATCTCCTGGCCGGTGTAGTCGGACGGCGGACCCTCGGCCTCGTCGGTGAACGCGCCCAGCACCAGGTAGGCCTCGCCGGGGCTGAACACCACCCCGTCCATGGCGTCGACCGGCTCACCGCCCCAGGCCCCCTTGGCGACCACCTCGCCGACCGCGTCGACCAGCTCCTCCAGCCGGGTGAACCGGATGTTGCGCAACGACACGTGCCGTCGGACCGGTTGCAGCTCGATGCGCAGCCGGGTGGCGTAGCCCAGGCTGCCCAGCGAGTTGGGGAAGGCGCGGTGCAGGTCGGCGTGCTCGCCCCGGGGCCGGGTCGTGACGATCTCCCCCGCGCCGGTGAGCACGTCCATCTCCAGCACCGACTCGTGCGGCAGGCCGTTACGGAAGGACGTCGACTCGATGCCCAGCCCGGTCACCGCCCCGCCCAGCGTGATGGTGCGCAACTGCGGCACGACAAGCGGCATCAGGCCGTGCGGCAGCGTCGCGTCGACCAGATCCTCGTACGTGCACATGCCCTGCACGTCGGCGGTGCGGGCCGCCGGGTCCACGGCGAGCACACCGGTCAGGCCGCTCACGTCCAGCCCCGGCGTACGCGGCGCGGAGCGGGGCCGGAACAGGTTCGAGGTCTGCTTGGCCAGCCGTACGGGTTCCCCGGCGGGCACCGCGGCGTAGGAGCGTCGCAGCGTGTCCACCGCCCGTTCATGATCACGGACAGCGTGCATGAGATCACCTTACGCGCGGGTACGACAAATTCGTGGGACGTCCACGGTGGCCATTCGGCGACTCGCCGACGACGCGCGCGTTAGCGTGGCCGCCATGGCGAATCCCGCGCTGACCGCTCTCGACCATGCCGGCCTGCCGTACCGGGTGATCCGCCACGGTCCGGTGGCGAGCCTCGCCGAGGCGGCCGCGGCGCGCGGCGTCGAGGTGCCCGACGTGGTCAAGACGATTGTGGTCCGCCGCGGCGAGGGTGACCTGCTGTTCGTGCTCACCCCCGGCGGCCGGGTGATCTCCTGGCCGAAGCTGCGCGCCCTGCTCGGGGTGAGCCGGCTGTCGATGCCCGACGCCGCCGCGGCGAAGGACGCCACCGGCTACGCGCGCGGCACCATCACGCCGTTCGGCTCCACCACCGCCTGGCCGGTGGTCGCCGACGAGCGGCTGCGCGGCCGGGAGGTCACGCTCGGCGCGGGCGAGCACGGCCTGGCCGTCGCGCTCGACGCGGACGCCGCGCTGGCCGCGCTCGGCGCGACCGTCGCCGACGTGACAGACGAGGAGCCCACGCGCGCAGCGGTGGCCGGTGCGCGGCGACCGGCATAGCGTGGAGGACATGCCGAAAGCCGTCTGGAACGACCTCGTCGTCGCCGAGAGCGACGACACGGTGCTGGTCGAGGGCAACCACTACTTCCCCCGTACCGCGCTGCGCGAGGATCTGATCCGAGAGTCCGACACCCACACGGTCTGCCCGTGGAAGGGCACGGCCTCCTACTACACGCTGGAACACGGCGGCGCCACCAGCCCGGACGCCGTCTGGTACTACCCCGATCCCAAGCCGGAGGCGGAGATGGTCCGCGACCGGGTGGCGTTCTGGAAGGACGTCCGGGTCGTCGACTGAGTCACCGTGCCGCCGGGCGACTGGCACCCGGCGGCCCCGGTGGGTCACTATGCCCCCATGGCCGACCCGCACTCCGACCCGTCCGGCACCGTCTACGGTGCCCGCCGCGCCCGTGGTGTCCGAGGCGTCCGGCTGCCCCAGGACCCGCTGATGCGGGTCGCGCTGGGCGTCGGCGTGGCGGGCGTACTCCTCGGGGCCTTCTTCGCCACCGGCGTGCTCGGCGGCGGTGGCGAGCGGCCGGTGGTGCCGGCGGCTGCGGTGCCCACAGCGGAGCCGAGCGAGCCGGGCGCGGAACCGACGGCGGAGCCCGCCCCGACCTCGGCGTCGCCCTCGCCGAGCGCGGCGCCGACCACACCGGCCGCACCAGTCGCCACGCCGAAGGTGCTGCGGGGCGTGCCGTCCGGGCGCTGCCTCGGCGTGACAGGTGACGAGGCCGAGGGCGCCCAGGCCGCGCTCGCCGACTGCACCGGCGGTCCGGAGCAGCAGTGGGTGGTCACGCCGGTCACGAACGACACCTACCTGCTCGTCAACGCGGCGAGCAGCAAGTGCCTGGACGTCAACGAGGCCAGCACCGACGACGGCGCCGACATCCAGCAGTGGTCCTGCAACGGGCAGGCCAACCAGCAGTGGCGGTTCCAGCCGGCCGGGAACGGCGCGGCGCTGCTGGTCGCGGTGCACAGCGGCAAGTGCGCGCAGGTCGACGACGCGGGCACCGAGGCCGGGCGCGAGCTGGAGCAGGCGCCGTGCGGCGGCGCCGCCGAGCAGCAGTGGGCGGCCGGCTGACGGTCAGCCCCGGTAGCTCCAGGCCCGCCGGGCCGGCACCGGCAGCGCGAACGCGGGCTCCCCGGCGGCACGGCGGCGCAGCAGCAGCGACAGCCCGGCCGCGCCGATCGACAGCGCACCCGCCACGTACCAGGCCGGCGCGTAGTCGCCGAGCCGGTCCCGGACCAGACCCGCGCCGGTGGCCGCGAACGCGGCGCCGAACTGGTGCGCGGCGAACACCCAGCCGAACACCACGGCCCCGGACGCGCCGAACCACTCCCGGCACAACGCAACCGTCGGCGGCACTGTGGCCACCCAGTCCAGCCCGTAGAAGACGATGAAGACCAGCATGCTCGGCCGGGCCGAGCCGGCGAACAGGCTCGGCAGCACCAGCAGCGACGCCCCGCGCAACGCGTAGTAGGCGCCGAGCAGCAGCCGGGCGTCGACCCGGTCGGTGAGCCAGCCGGAGGCGATCGAGCCGGCGATGTCGAAGAGCCCCACCACGGCGAGCAGCCCGGCGGCTGTGGTCTCCGGCATGCCGTGGTCGTGCGCGGCCGGCACGAAGTGCGTACCGACAAGGCCGTTCGTGGTCGCCCCACAGATCGCGAAACCGCCGGCGAGCAGCCAGAACGCCCGGGTCCGCGCGGCGGCGGCGAGCGCGCCGACCGCCCGCGCCGCCGCGCCGCCCTCCGGCCGGGCCGGCGGCACGACCTCGGTCGCGCCGTAGGCGGGCCGCCCCAGGTCCGCCGGATGCTCCCGCAACAACCACACCACAAGGGGTACGACCGCCAGCGCTGCTCCGGCCACGACGAGTGCCGCCGTGCGCCAGCCGTGGTCGCGCACGAGCACCGCCAGCAGCGGGAGGAAGACGAGCTGCCCGGCCGCGCCGCCAGCGGTGAGCACGCCGGTCACCAGGCCCCGGCGCCTGACGAACCAGCGCCCGGTCACCGTCGCCACGAACGCCAGCGCCATCGAGCCGGTGCCGAGCCCGACGAGCACGCCCCAGCAGAGCAGGAGCTGCCAGCTCTCGGTCATCCCCACGGTCAAGCCGCTGCCGGCGGCCACCAGCAACAGTGCGCCGGCCACCACCCGGCGGATGCCGAACCGGTCCATCAGCGCGGCGGCGAACGGCGCGGTGAGGCCGTACAGCAGCAGGTTGACCGAGACGGCGGCGGAGATGGTCGCCAGCGGCCAGCCGAACTCGGCGTGCAGCGGGTGCAACAACACGCCGGGCGTGGCGCGGAAACCGGCCGCGCCGACGAGCGCCACGAAGGCGACGGCGGCGACGAGCCAGGCCGGATGCGGGCGGGATCGGGTCACCAGCCGAGTCTCCGGCCGGGCGGTTGCGGGGGACGAGTGGCCGGAAAGACATCATGCGCAATAATCGGGCCATGTCTGTACCGCACCGGATCGCCGTCCTCGCCCTCGACGGCGTGGTGGCGCTCGACCTCGGCACCCCGGCCCAGGTCTTCGGCGCCGGCCGTACCGACGACGGCAGCCCGCTCTACGCGGCGGCCACCTGCACCCCGGGCGGGCTGCCGGTACGCAGCAGCGCCGGCTTCCAGGTCCTCCCCGACCACGGCCTGGAGCTGCTGGAGCGCGCCGGCACCGTGATCGTCCCCGGCATCCACGGCGGCCCGCCGATGCACGACGGGATCGTCTCCGCCGAGGTGGCAGACGCGCTGCGGGCCGCGCACGACCGGGGCGCGCGCGTCATGTCCATCTGCACCGGCGCGTTCGTGCTCGCCGCCGCCGGCCTGCTCGACGGCCGCCCCGCCACCACGCACTGGGCGTACGCGTCGCGCTTCCGCCGCCTGCACCCCGGCGTACGGCTCAACCCCGACGTGCTCTTCGTCGACGACGGTCGCGTGCTCACCTCGGCCGGCGTGGCCGCCGGCATCGACCTGTGCCTGCACGTCGTACGGACCGACCACGGCAGCGCGGTGGCCAACCGGGCGGCCCGGCGCTGCGTGGTGCCGCCGTGGCGTGACGGCGGGCAGGCCCAGTACATCGAACGGCCGGTGCCACGCGGCGCGGACCACGGCACCGCCGCCACCCGCGAGTGGGCGCGGCAGCGGCTGCACGAGCCGGTGGCGCTGCGCGAGATGGCGGCGCACGCGCGGATGAGCGTCCGTACGTTCACCAGGCACTTCCGTTCCGAGACGGGGCTCAGCCCGGCGCAGTGGCTGCTCCAGCAACGCACCGAACACGCCCGGCTGCTGCTGGAGACGACTGATCTGAGCGTCGACCGGATCGCCCGGGACGCGGGCTTCGGCACCACCGCCGCACTGCGCCAGCACCTCCACGCCCGGGTCGGCGTGTCCCCCACCGCCTACCGCCGCACGTTCCGCCCGTCTCCCGCCCCGCCCACACCCCCGCCAGCTTCCGTCGATCTTGGAGTTGTGGCACCTGGAAGGCCTGGCATGTCGGAGTTGTCCACTGCCACACCTGCATGATCGGCGGTCTGCCGGCCTGATCCTCAGGCAAGGTGGGGCTGGCGGCGCAGGGCGCGGAGCTGGGTGAGATGCAGCGGCAGGTGCACGCGGATGTGCAGATCCAGCGCTCTGCCCCAGGGCAGCGAGTCGTCCACGTCCAGGTCGAAACCCTCGCGCAAAACCGTGTCCACAGGCGTCTCCGCCGCCGGGCCGAGCCGTTCGGCCAACGCGCACAGCTTCTGGCTCGTGGCCCGGAACAGCGCGGCCACGCCGTCCAGCCCGCCGCACTCGGAGACCAGCGCGTCCAGTTGCGGCCGGTGGATGGTGTCGAGGTCGTAGTAGGCGAACGGCGAACCGGCCAGCACCGCCTCGGTCGCCTCGCTCATCAGCTCGTCGTTGGCGGCCAGGTGAGCCACGATCTGCTCCGCGCTCAGATCCCCCTCCGGCGGAGGCCCGAACCCGCCCGCGTCGATCTCCGCGAACAACGCGTCGTACGCCTGCCGCAGCGCCGGGGCGTCCACCTCGTCCATGCCCCGCATCCAACCCTCGTCGGCACCGCGGGCACCCCGGCTACCGTGGCCGGTTCACCCGGACGCGTGAAGGCCGGCACCCCGTTCGGGGTGCCGGCCTGTCTCGCTTACTTGTTCCAGTGCTCGGCGACGAGGTCGGCGGCCTGCTGTTCCCACTGGGCGTAGTGGTCGGGGTAGGCCGACACCTGGACGGTCTGGGCGGCCTTGGTCAGCGGCATGTCGCGCCAGCCGTCGACCTGCTTGAGACCCTTCAGGAACGCGGTCGTGGAGTACTCGGGGTCGGTGATCTGCTCGACCGTGCCCCAGCCGCTGGAGGGGCGCTGCTGGAACAGGCCCTGCGAGTCGTGGTCGTTACGGTCACCGAGGTGGCCGAGGTTCTCCAGCTTCGACTCCTGCAACGCCGTCGCGATCGA